>NZ_JBVJKV010000006.1:0-463486 GCF_055585065.1 Streptomyces sp. NPDC054047
CCTTGACGATCGTGCCCGCGGTCCGCGCGGGACGCTCGGTGGCCGACTCGACCTTCGTCCAGGCACCCTCCAGGCCCACCTGCCCGGCCTCCAGGTCCAGATCCGAGAGGTCCCAGGCCTGCACCGGCTTCTTCTTCGCCGCCATGATCCCCTTGAAGGAGGGGTAGCGCGCCTCGCCCGACTGGTCGGTCACCGACACCACCGCCGGCAGCGCCGCCTCCAGCTGCTCACTCGCGCTGTCACCGTCCCGGCGGCCCCGCACCACACCCTCGGCGACCGACACCTCGGACAGCAGCGTCACCTGCGGCACCCCCAGCCGCTCGGCCAGCAGCGCCGGCACCACACCCGCCGTGCCGTCCGTGGACGCCATCCCCGAGATCACCAGGTCATAGCCGGCCTTCTCGATCGCCTTCGCCAGCACCAGCGACGTCCCCAGGATGTCCGTGCCGTGCAGATCGTCGTCCGCCACATGGATCGCCTTGTCCGCACCCATCGACAACGCCTTGCGCAACGCGTCCTTGGCATCCTCCGGACCCACCGTCAACACGGTGATCTCCGCGTCGTCCGCCTCGTCCGCGATCTGCAACGCCTGCTCGACCGCATACTCGTCCAGCTCCGACAGCAGGCCATCGACGTCATCCCGGTCGACGGTCAGGTCATCGGCGAAGTGCCGGTCGCCGGTGGCGTCAGGCACGTACTTCACGGTGACAACGATCCTCAAGCTCACGCCGGCTCTCCTACCTGGTGTGGTTCGTTAGGACGACGGTATGGCACTCAGTACCCCCTGTAAAGGTACGTAGTGCCAGATGTGCCGTCACGGTGCTACGTTCCCCGCATGACTGAGGCACGCGGAGCGGCGAAGAAGGCCCCCATGCGAGAGGTGCTCGCCAAGGCGGCGTTCCAGCTGTTCCTGGAGCGCGGCTTCGAGCAGACCACGGTGGACGACATCGTGGCGCGGGCCGGGGTCGGGCGCCGCTCCTTCTTCCGGTACTTCCCGTCCAAGGAGGACGCGGTCTTTCCGGACCACGAGAGCTGCCTGGCCGACATGACGGCGTTCCTCGAAGCGGCCGACGGCGCCGATCCCGTGGACGCCGTGTGCGACGCGGCCCGGATCGTGCTGCGCATGTACGCCACGAACCCCGAGTTCTCCGTGCAGCGCTACCGCCTCACCCAAGAGGTCCCCGGCCTCCGTACGTACGAACTGTCGGTGGTGCGCCGCTACGAACGCACCATGGCCGGCTACCTCCGCGGCCGCTACGCCGAGGCCGATGACGGCTCCCTGCGCGCCGAGGTGATCGCCGCCGCCGTGGTCGCCGCGCACAACAACGCGCTGCGCTCCTGGCTGCGTTCGGGCGGCGACGGTGACGCCGAGGCCGCGGTGGACCACGCGCTCGAACTGGTGCGGAACGGGTGGGGGAGCGCCGCGGCGAACGGGGAGGCCGCCGCCGACACCGACGACGAGGTCGTCGTGATGGTGGTGTCGAAGCGTGCCCCCATGTGGCGGGTCGTGCAGCGCGTCGAGTCGGCCCTCGGCCAGGACTGAACTCCGGAAAGCAGCACTCAGTACCTTTACCTGCTGGCACTCAGTGCCATATGGTGCGAAGGCGTCGACGCCGAGCGCGGCGCATCCGAGCCGAATGCAGGGGGTCGAGACGTGTCCCAGCAGGATTTGAGCGTCGCGCCGACAGAGCACGAGCGAACCGGCCTGATCTACCGACGCTGCCGATGGTGCGGCACCGCGTCCTTCCGGCGCATGCTGTGTCCGGTGTGCGCGTCCAGTGATCTGGAGGCGGAGCGCAGCGACGGCGAAGGCGTCGTCGTCCAGTCCAGCGTGGTCAACCGCTACACGGGGACCGCGCGCAACGAGTCCCTCGTCCGCTTCCCCGAAGGGTTCGTGTTCCGCTGCCGTGTCGTGGGCGCATCACCGCATCTGGTGTGGGTCGGCGCGCGTGTGCGGCCCGTGGCCGGGTCCGATCCGGAGACCGGGGAGGCCGTCTTCGAGCTCTGCGAGACGCACACGAGCACCGACTGGTAGCGCTTCCGGTGGGGCTTTCGGCAGGTGGCGCTACCGGCAAGGCCTGCGGTCAGTTGACGCCCCGCTCGCGCCCTTCCCAGTAGGGCCCGCGCAGCTTGTACTTCTGGAGCTTTCCGGTGGCCGTGCGGGCCAGCTCGGCGCGGAACTCCACCGAGGTCGGCGCCTTGAAGCCCGCGAGGTGCTCCTTGCAGTGCCGGATCAGCTCCTCCTCCGTGGCGTGCGCGCCGGAGGCCAGGACGATCAGGGCCTTGATGGTCTCGCCCCACTTCTCGTCCGGCACCCCGATCACCGCGACCTCGGCGACCGCGGGGTGGCTGAACAGCACGTCCTCCACCTCGATCGAGGACACGTTCTCACCGCCGGTGATGATGACGTCCTTCTTGCGGTCACTGATCGTCAGATGGCCGTCCGCGCCGATCGAACCGCCGTCGCCCGTGTGGAACCAGCCGCCTTCCAGCGCCTGAGCGCTCTCCTCCGGCTGCTCCCAGTACCCCTCCAGGATCACGTTCGAGCGGGCGAGGATCTCGCCCTCGTCCGAGGTCCGCAGCGTCACGCCCAGCGCGGGCGCCCCGGCCCGGACCAGCTTCTCCGCGCGCTGCTGCGAGGTGAGGTCGTCCCACTCGGAGCGGGTGCGGTTGATGGTGAGCAGGGGCGAGGTCTCGGTGAGGCCGTAGATCTGGATGAACTCCCAGCCCAGCTCGGACTCGACCTGGGCGACC
This sequence comes from Streptomyces sp. NPDC054047, assembly GCF_055585065.1. Lineage (NCBI taxonomy): Bacteria > Bacillati > Actinomycetota > Actinomycetes > Kitasatosporales > Streptomycetaceae > Streptomyces > Streptomyces sp. NPDC054047. The sequence goes on from NZ_JBVJKV010000006.1 coordinate 2,755, forward strand.
GTCCTGGTGGGCGGCGGAGCCCCCGCGACGATGATGCGCACCCGGTCCCGGCCGGGGATCTCCCCCTTCCACGTCCGCGCGGCGGCGAGCACCGCGTTGACCACCGCGGGCGCCGCGCACATCACCGTGACCCCGTGCTCGGCCACCCGGCGCAGGATCTCCGCGCCGTCCACCTTGCGCAGCACGATCTGGCGCGCCCCCATGCCCGCCATCGCGAACGGCATGCCCCAGCCGTTGGCGTGGAACATCGGCAGGGTGTGCAGATAGACGTCCCGGTCGGTGACCCCGGCGTGCAGCGCGAACGTCAGGGCGTTCACCCAGATGTTGCGGTGCGTGATCTGAACGCCCTTGGGGCGCGCGGTCGTTCCGCTGGTGAAGTTGATGGTCGCGGTGGCGTTCTCGTCGTGTTCCCAGGGCTCCGGCTCGGTGTCGAAGCGGTACAGCTCCTCGTCCGCCCGCGCCCCGAGCGTGTAGCGGTGCTTGCAGGTCACCTCCGAGAGGCGGTCCTCCAGTTCGGGGTCCACCAGCAGGACGCTCGCCCCCGACCGGGCGACGATGTAGCTCACCTCGTCGGGCGAGAGACGGAAGTTGACGGGCACGAGCACCCGGCCGTGGCCGCTGACGCCGAAGAACGACGTCAGCAGCCGTGCGCTGTTGTGCGAGACCACCGCCACCCGGGCGCCGTGCGGCACCCCGAGTGCGTCGAGACCGGCGGCCTGGGCCCGCGCCAGCTCACCCACGCGCCGATAGGTGAGCCCCTCCCAGGGCTCGGCCGGCTGATCGGGCTCGTCGACGATGCCGACCCGGTCCCCGTACACGGCCGTGGCGCGGTCCAGAAAATCAAGGGCCCCGAACGGGACGAACATCCTGCCTCCCGAAGCTCAGTCGATGTACGTCGCCTATCCGACCATGCCGTACGGGAAACCGGACCCCCGACGCCCTTCCTACCCGGCCGTCTGTGGCGCCTCCTGAAGCCGCCGCAGGGACGCCACCAGCTGATCCACCTCCTCGGACGTGTTGTAGAGCGCGAGCGACGCGCGGGCGGCCGACTCCAGGCCGTAGTGGGCGAGCGCGGGCTGGGCGCAGTGGTGGCCCGCGCGGATGGCGATGCCGTCGCGGTCGAGCCACTCCGCGATGCCCGCCGGATCGTGGCCCGCGAGCGTGAAGGTGAGGACCGCGATCCGCTCGGGCGCCGACCCCAGGACCTCCAGGCCCGGCACCGTGGCCATGGCCTGCTGCGCGTACGTCATGAGCGCGCTCTCGTAGGCTGCGACGGCGTTCCGGTCGAAGGACGTGAACCAGTTCAGGGCGGCCAGCAGGCCGACCACGCCCGAGATGTGGCCCGTGCCCGCTTCCAGGCGGTGCGGGACCGGCGCGAACGTGGTCCGTGTGAAGTCGACCGAGTCGATCATGTTGCCGCCGCCCTGCCACGGCCGCATGGCCCGCAGGATCTCCGGCTTCGCGTAGAGCGCGCCGATGCCGGTCGGGGCGAAGAGCTTGTGCCCCGAGAAGGCGTAGAAGTCGGCGTCCAGGTCCTGCACGTCCACCGGGAAGTGCGCGACGGCCTGCGCCCCGTCCACCAGGACCTTGGCGCCGTAGCGGTGGGCGAGGGCCGTCATCTCCTTCACGGGCGGGACCGTGCCGAGGACGTTCGACGCGTGGCTGACGGCGACGAGTTGGGTGCGGGAGGAGAGGAGATCGGCGTACGCGTCCTGGTCGATCGCTCCCTCGGGCGTGAGGGGGATCGGCACGACCCGGGCGCGGGTCTCCTTCGCGATCAGCTGCCAGGGCACGATGTCGGAGTGGTGTTCGAGGACGGCCACCAGAATGTCGTCCCCGGGACCGAGGTTGTCCCGCCCCCAGCTCTGGGCGACCAGGTTGATGGCCTCGGTCGTGCCGCGTACGAAGACGATGTCGTCCGGCGACCCGGCCCCCAGGAACTGGGCGACCGCGGACCGTCCCGCCTCGTACATCTCCGTCGCCTCGCGCGCCATGGTGTGCGCGCCCCGGTGGATGTTGGAGTTCGCGGCGCCGTAGTAGGCGCCGAGCGCCTCGATGACCTGGCGCGGCTTCTGCGTGGTGGCGCCGTTGTCGAGCCAGACCAGGGGGTGGCCGTTGACGGTGCGGTGCAGGATCGGGATGTCCTGGCGGGCCGACTCCGGTGTGAACCCCGGGGGTTGGAGCTGCGGGAGCGCGCCCGCGCCGGGGGTGGTCGGGGTCGCGGCCGGGAGAGCGGATTCCGCGGGGGCCGTCGGCAGCACCGCCGTCGAGCCCGGGACTCCCGTCGCGCCCGGAACTCCCGTCGAGCTCGGCAGCCCCGTCACGCCCGGAACTCCCGTCGCGCCGGGGGCTCCTGCCGCATTCGGCAGGCCCGACAGACCCGACAGATCCGGCAGCCCCGTCGCGCCCGGCACCCCCGTCACACCCGGCAGGTTCGACAGCCCCGGAACGCCCAGCCCTCGCGCCCTGGCGTCAGGAGTAGTCATGGTAGTTCGACACCTCGACGTTCTGCAGGACGGCGATGGCGTCCTCGACCAGCACGGCCGTGTTGAAGTACGCCGTCATCAGGTACGACGTGATGCCCTTCTGGTCGACGCCCATGTTCCGCATGGACAGGCCCGGTTCGACCTCGTCCGCGACGCCCGCGGGACGCAGCCCCACCACGCCCTGCTCGGCCTCGCCCGTCCGCATCAGCAGGATCTCGGTGGTGCCGAGGCCCGCGCCCGTGCCGCCCGAGAACCGCACCTTGTCCGACGGGACCAGCGGAACACCGCGCCACGTCAGGAGCGGGCTGCCGAAGCGGCTGTCCGTCACCGGGGGCACGCCCCGCCGCGTACATTCACGGCCGAAGGCGGCGATCGCCCTGGGGTGGGCCAGGAAGAAGCCGGGCTGCTTCCAGACCCGCGTCAGGAGCTCGTCCAGGTCGTCGGGGGTGGGGGCGCCGGTGCGCGCCTGGACCCGCTGCCCGGCGGAGACGTTGTGGAACAGGCCGTGCTCCGGGTGGTTCAGGAGCGAGGACTCCTGCCGCTCCCGCAGCGCCGCGATGGTGAGGTTGGACTGTGCGCGGGTCTGGTCGATGGGCCCGTTGTAGAGGTCGGCGACCCGGGTGTGCACGCGGAGCACCGTCTGCGCGAGCGTCATGTGGTACTCGCGCGGCGCGTCCTCGTAGTCGACGAACGTCCCCGGCAGGTCCGGCTCGCCGACGTGCCCCGCGCTCAGGTCCACCGGCACCTCGGCGCCGGGCGTGTCGGGGTCCGCGTCGCAGTACGCGGTGATCGCACCCCCCAGCGCCTCGTCACGGTCGGCGAGCCCGGCGAGCGCGCTGCGGTCCGCGCAGAGCGCCACACCCGGGGTGAGCGCCTTGACGCGGTAGGGCATCGCGGCGGTCCGGGTCCACGCGCCGAGGTCGAAGAACTGGCCGTCGCCGATGACTTCGAGCAGCGCGTCCTCGCCGTACCGCCCGGTCACCCGCTTCTCGGCCTTGCCCTGCACGATCACCCACAGCCGGTCGGCGGGGTCGCCCTCCTGGGCGAGCACCTGCCCGGCCTCGAAGGTGACCTCGGTGAAGGCGCCGGCCAGTTCGGCGAGCAGGGCGTCGTCGGCGTCGCGGAGGTAGGGCACCTCGCGTAAGTCGCCCGGGACGACGCGCTGCGAGCCGCTCTCCTCGTACGTGGTGATGCGGTCGTCACCGAGCACGAACGTCCGGCGGCGGTTCACCCGGTAGGTGCCCGACTCGACATCCACCCAGGGCAGGGCGCGCAGCAGATAGCGCGGGGTGATGCCGCGCATCTGCGGAGTGGTCTTGGTGGTCGTCGCCAGTTGCCGTGCGGCATCCGGGCCGAGTGCGAGCCGGTCGTTCACTGGAACCTCCTGGAAGAACGGTTTCTGCTGGCTGCCGTGACGGCATCCGGCGCCGATCGTCTTCGCGTTGTTCCATGACCGCAAGTGGTCGTTTGTCAGGGCTCGTCGAGAAAAGGCCGGAAATGAATGGACAGTGGATCCCGCACCCGCGGACCAGCCTTCCAGGCCTCTTCCGGAAATTCCTCGCACGGCAGATATCCGGCTCAAATCATCCCGATACCGGAGCCGAGCACCCCTGAAAGGAGCGCTTATGAATCGGGTATCGGAGCCGTGCCCCGGGCAGGATGATGGCGGTGCGGCCGATGATCGCGGCCGCCGTACGAAGGGTGCAGCGATGACAGACTCGGCCCCTGGGCGGCTCACCATCTCGCGGGCGACGCTCGACGACTGGCAGATCGTCAGCGGATGGGCGGCGGACGAGGGCTGGAACCCGGGACTGCGCGACGGCCCGTCCTTCTTCGTGCAGGACCCGGAGGGGTTCTTCATCGGCCGCATCGACGGCGAGCCGGTCTCCGCGATCTCGGTCGTGAACTACGACGAGCTGTACGCCTTCCTGGGCTTCTACCTCGTCCGCCCCGACCTGCGCGGCCGGGGCCACGGCATCACCACCTGGCAGACCGCCATCGCCCACGCGGGAAACCGCACCGTCGGCCTCGACGGCGTGGTCGCCCAGCAGGACAACTACCGCCGCTCGGGCTTCGAGTTCGCCCACCGCACCATCCGCTACACGGGTCTCGTGCCCGGCGGTTTCCCACGACCCCCGCGGATCCTGCCGGTCGAGGCCGCGGGCCTGCGGGCGATCACCGCGTACGACGCCGCGTGCTACCCCGCCGACCGTCCGCGCTTCCTGGAGTCCTGGCTCACCGCGCCGGGGCACCGCGCCCTGGCCCGCATCGTCGACGGCCGCGTCACCGGATACGGGGTGCTCCGCCCGGCACACGGCGCCCTGCGCGTCGGGCCCCTGTTCGCCGATACGCGCGCCGACGCGGAGGAGGTCTTCGACGCGCTGACGGCGGAGGCGGACGACGTGCCCGTCGTCATCGACGTCCCCGAGTCCCAGCCGCATGCCGTGGCCCTGGCCGAGGCGCGCGGCATGAAGCCCACGTTCGAGACCGCCCGCATGTACACCGGGCCCGTGCGCGAGCTGGCCCAGGAGCGGGTCTTCGGCGTGACCACGCTCGAACTCGGCTGACGGGTGAGGGCCGGGCCAACCGGGACCCGGCCCTCCGCTCCGCTGCCGCTACGTGATCGTCAGCCTCTTCTTCGCCTCGGCCTCGGAGCTGTTGCCCACGTAGATGTCCACGGCCCCTTCCTCGACACGGAACTCACCGCTCTGCGCGTTCGTCCAGAACCCGAAGTCGTCGGCGCCGAGCCGGAAGCGGACGGCTTTCGACCTGCCCGGCCCAAGGGTCACCCGGCGGAACCCGCGCAGCTTGCGCACCGGCTGCGTGATGCTCGCCGCGATGTCGTGGACGTACAGCTGGACGACCTCGTCGCCCTCGCGGTCACCGGTGTTGCGGACGGTGACCGAGACCTCCAGCGTGTCGCCCTTGCGCAGCGCCCGCGCCGACACGCTGTCGCGGCTCAGCTTCGGCTCGCCGATCTCGAACCTGGTGTAGGAGAGCCCGTGGCCGAAGGCGAACTGCGGGTCCGGGGGCAGGTCGAGGTACTTGGACGTGTACTTGTTGTCCGCGTTGTAGGGGCGGCCCGTCGACTCGTGGTTGTAGTGGACGGGGATCTGGCCGACCGTGCGCGGGAACGAGACGGGCAGTTTGCCGCCCGGATCGACCTTCCCGAACAGCACGTCGGCGATGGCGTTGCCCGCCTCGAGACCCGGGTGCCAGGCCTCGAGGACGGCGGGCGCGGACTTCAGCCAGTCGCCGACGGTCAGCGGGCGCCCGTTGACCAGGACCACCACGAACGGCTTGCCCGTCCCGGCGATCGCCTCGATCAGCTTCTCCTGCCCGCCCGGCAGGCTGATGTCGCTGCGCGCCGCCGCCTCGCCGCTCATCGCCGGGGGCTCGCCGACCACGACGACGGTGACGTCCGCCTTCCCGGCCGCGGCGACCGCGGCCGGGATGCCGCCGGTGTCCGTGCCATCGGCGTCGACGCCCTTCGCGTACGTCACCTTCGCCTGCGGGGCGGCGGCCCGCACCGCCGCGAGGATCTTGCCCGAGGGGAAGCTCTTGGCCGCGCCGGGGAACGTCCACGTGCCGAGCAGGTCGTCCGAGTCGCCGAACGGCCCGACGACCGCGATCGAACCGGTCGACTTCTTGAGCGGCAGCGCCTCGCCGTCGTTCTTCAGGAGCACCATCGAGCGGGCGGCGGTCTCGCGGGCGGCCTTGCGGGCATCGGCGGACGGCTTGTCGATGGCGGCGCCCTCGTCGACGTACGGATGCTCGAAGAGCCCAAGGGCGAACTTCAGGCGCAGGACTCGCGTGACCGCCTCGTCCAGACGCTTCCTGCTGATCCTGCCGCCGCTCAGCAGCTTCTTGCCGTGCTCGGCCAGGTCCGTGCTCGCCATCTCCATGTCGACGCCGGCGTTCAGCGCGAGGCGGGCCGCGTCGGCGCCGTCCTCGGCGAAACCGTGCGCGATCAGCTCGTCGACGCCGTTCCAGTCGCTGACGACGAAGCCGTCGAAGCCCCACTCCTTGTGCAACACGTCGGTGAGCGTGTGGGAGTTGCCGTGGGCCGGGACGCCGCTGATGGTGTTGAAGGAGGCCATCACCGTGGCCACGCCCGCGTCCAACGCGGCCTTGAACGGCGGCAGATAGTGGTTGCGCAGGCGCGACTCCGACACGTCGACCGTGTTGTAGTCCTTGCCGCCCTCGGCCCCGCCGTACGCGACGAAGTGCTTGGCGCAGGCGGCGACGCGGTCCTTGGCGTCGAGGCCCGAACCCTTCTCGCCCTGGTAGCCCTCCACCTTGGCCACGGCGAACGCCGTCGTGAGGTACGGGTCCTCGCCGCAGCCCTCGGCGACGCGGCCCCAGCGCGGCTCGTGCGTGACGTCCATCATCGGCGAGAACGTCCAGTGCACGCCGTTCGAGCGGGACTCCTTCGCCGACACCTCGGCGTCCCGCCGGGCGACCTCCGGGTCGAAGCTCGACGCCTGGGCGAGGGGGATCGGGAACGTCGTCCACAGTCCATGGATGACGTCGAGCCCGAAGAGCAGCGGAATGCCGAGCCGGGACTCCTCCACCGCGATGCGCTGCAGGGCGTTGCTGCTCTTGGCGCCGAAGATGTTCAGGACCGAGCCGAGCCGTCCGGCGCGTGCCGCGTCCTCGACGTCCTTGGTCTCGCTGCCGCCGGGGCCCGTGCTGACGGCCCAGGGGAGCTGCTGCAACTGACCCAGCTTCTCTTCGACAGTCATACGGTCGAGCAGCTTCTTGATCTTCGGGTCGACGGGGCTCGGACGCTCCGGCGCGGCCTGCGCGATTCCGGTGCCCGCGGCGGTGAAGCCGCCTCCCGCGACGGCCGTGCCGCCGATCGCGGACAGCAGAGTACGCCTTCGTAGCTCTCGCATGTGTTCGCCTTCTCGCGTCAGGAAGTCGACAACCTCTGTGATGGCCACAAGAGTTGAAGCGAAAGTACGTTCCTGTTACATGCGGGTCAAGGGACGCGGCAGGGACGCGCGGGGGTCTCGTTTCGGTGGTCCTTTCCCCGACGCTTGACCTCAAGGAAACTTGAGGTTCTACGTTCTTCTCATGAGCATGGAAACGACAGCCTGGACCCAGCTGCAGAGCGTCATGCACGCCGAGCAGGACCGCCGTCCCTTCGCCCGCGCCACCTTGCGCCGCATCGGCACCTTCGCCCGGCCGCACAAACGCCGCATCGTCTACTTCGTCCTCCTGAGCGTCGTCACCGCGCTGCTCGCCGTGGCCACCCCCGTCCTGGCGGGCAACGTCGTGGACACGATCGTCAAGGACGGCGAGTCCTCCCTCGTGGTCCGGTACGCCCTGCTCATCGCCGCCATCGCCCTCGCCGAAGCCGGCTTCGGCCTCCTCGGCCGCTGGCTGTCGGCGAACCTGGGGGAGGGGCTCATCCTCGACCTGCGCACGGCCGTCTTCGACCACGTACAGCGCATGCCCGTCGCCTTCTTCACCCGCACCCGCACCGGCGCGCTCGTCAGCCGCCTCAACAACGACGTGATCGGCGCCCAGCGCGCGTTCAGCAACACGCTCTCCGGCGTCGTCGGCAACGTGGTCACGCTGCTCCTGACCCTGGCCGTGATGCTGACGCTCTCGTGGCAGATCACGCTCCTCGCCCTTGTCCTGCTGCCCGTCTTCGTCGTGCCGGCGCGCCGCATGGGCTCTCGGATGGCCAAGCTTCAGCGCGAGGCCGCGCACCACAACGCGGCGATGGGCACGCGGATGACCGAGCGCTTCTCCGCTCCGGGCGCCACCCTCATCAAGCTCTTCGGGCGTCCGGGCGCAGAGTCGCAGGAGTTCGCCACGCGGGCCCGCCGGGTACGGGACATCGGCGTCCGCACGGCCATGGCGCAGTCCACCTTCATCACCGCGCTCACACTGGTCTCCGCCCTCGCCCTGGCGCTCGTCTACGGCCTCGGCGGCTACTTCGCGCTCAACGGCACCCTGGAAGCGGGCGCGATCGTCTCCCTCGCCCTGCTCCTGACCCGCCTCTACGCGCCGCTGACCTCCCTGGCCGGAGCGCGGGTCGAGGTCATGAGCGCGCTCGTCAGCTTCGAGCGGGTCTTCGAGGTCCTCGACCTGAAGCCGCTGATCGACGAGAAGCCGGAGGCCCGTGAGGTCCCGGCAGGCCCGGTGACGGTGGAGTTCGACGACGTCCGCTTCGGCTACCCGTCCGCCGACAAGGTCTCCCTGGCCTCCCTCGAAGAGGTCGCCTCCCTCGACACCCGAGGCGGCGACGAGGTCCTGCACGGCCTGTCCTTCCGCGCCGAGCCGGGCCAGACCGTGGCCCTCGTCGGATCGTCGGGGGCGGGCAAGTCGACCATCGCGCAACTGCTTCCGCGCCTCTACGACACGGACGGCGGGGCCGTACGCATCGGCGGGGTCGACGTCCGCGACCTCTCGGCGGCGTCCATGCGCCAGACCCTCGGCATGGTCACCCAGGACGGCCACCTCTTCCACGAGTCGGTCCGCGCCAACCTGCTGCTGGCCCGGCCCGAGGCCACCGAGGACGACCTGTGGGACGTCCTGCGCAGGGCCCGCCTCGAAGACCTCGTACGCTCCCTGCCCGACGGCCTGGACACCGTGGTCGGCGAGCGCGGCTACCGGCTCTCCGGCGGCGAGCGCCAGCGCATGACCATCGCCAGGCTGCTGCTCGCCCGGCAGCGGGTCGTCATCCTCGACGAGGCCACGGCGCACCTGGACAACACCTCGGAGGCGGCGGTGCAGGAGGCGCTGGCCGAAGCGCTGGAGGGCCGCACCGCGATCGTCATCGCGCACCGGCTCTCGACGGTGCGCTCCGCCGACCAGATCCTCGTCGTGGAGGCCGGGCGGATCGTGGAGCGCGGGACGCACGAGGAACTGCTCGCGGTGAGCGGCCGGTACGCGGAGCTGTACCGCACGCAGTTCGCGGGCACGGCGGGGACATCGGAGAAGACGGCGGTGGCGGTGTAGGCGAGCGGATCGTCGTCGGCTCCTGCGGTCCCGCTCCGTCGGCTTACGACGGGGCGGGATCCCTGTGCGCGCCCGGCGGTCTCAGCGGCCGGTTCGCGTCAGGCCGCGGGCTCCCACGCGAATCCGTCCGGGTCGGTGAAGGTCCCGGCGTCGCCGCCGATCGCGAGCCGGTGCGAACCGCTGCCCTCCGGCGGGACACCGGCGACCTTGGCCAGGCCGCGACGCGGGTACAGCGACAGTTTGACGGGACTCGACGAACCGTCGAACTCGACGTACTTGCTGCCGAAGCTCTTGGCGACGGTGAGGCCGCGGTCGACGTAGAACCGCTTGGTCGCGGCCATGTCCGAGACGCCCAGCAGGAGAACGATCTCGTCGATCTTCCGGCTGTCGGGGCCGGTGTCCTTCTTCGACGAGCTCGCGAGCTGCCAGACCGTCCCGTCGGGGGCCTGTACGACGCCGCCGTAGCCCCACAGGGACTTCTTCGCGGGCTTCAGCTCCGTGGCCCCGGCGGCCAGCGCGGCACCGAACAGACCGTCGACGATCGACGGCTGGGAGACCACGAGCGAGACCGTGAACCAGCGGAAGCCCGACGTCGGGGCCTCCGAGGCCCGCAGCCGTACCTGCTTGTCGAGCCCGAAGGCGTCCGTGTAGAAGCGCTCGGCGGCCGTGGGGTCGGCCACCTCGAGGGTGATGCAGTCGATGGAGGTCATGTCCGTCACGCTAGGCGGGCTCGGTGACCGGTGCTTCTCCGATCCTGATCGCTTTCCCGCATGGCCCTCCGTTTCCCGCATGGCCCTCCGTCGCGCGTCTGCGTGACCGGGATCTCGATGCGGCTCGTGGCGCCGCTGATCCTGACGGACGCCGCCCCTCACGGGCTCGGCGTCGACCCGGAACCTGACGCAGAGCAATCTGCCGCTCACACAGGGGAGTTGATGCGGTGGAGATCGAGTGTGTTACCCATACGCAATCCCGAGGGCGGGACAAGAGCCCTGGCCGGTGGCAGGATGCACCGCAGCTTGCGCAGCACACAGCGCTGTTGATCTCGCTCGCGCTCTGGTTCGAGCCTGCCCTGGAGGTCCTGTGTCCGCTCGTCCCCCGAAGTCCGTTCGTTCCCCGGTGGCCGCCATAGCCCTGACCGCAGTCGCCGGCCTGCTGATGACGGGCTGCACCAGCACCAAGTCGGACAGCGACGGCGACAAGGGCGCCTCGGGGATCAAGCTCGTCTCGTCCGGCAAGATCAAGACCTGCACGCATCTGCCCTATCCGCCGTTCCAGTCGAAGAAGGACGGCAAGATCGTCGGATTCGACGTGGATCTGGTCGACCTGGTCGCCAAGGAACTGGGGGTCGAGCAGGAGATCGTCAACACACCCTTCGAGGGCATCGAAACCGGCCAGGACTTCAACATCCGCAAGTGTGACCTGGCCGCGGCAGGCATGACGATCACCGACGAGCGCGACAAGGTCATGGACTTCTCGGCCCCCTACTTCAACGCCACCCAGGCGCTGATCACCAAGAAGGGGCAGCCCTACAAGACCTTCGAGGATCTCAAGGGAAAGAAGCTCGGCTACCAGAAGGCCACCACCGGCGGCATCTACGCCAAGAAGGAGAGCAAGGGCCTCGACATGGAGCTCGTGGAGTACGAGGACGTCGGCTTGCTGCTCACGGCGGTCAAGGCCGGCAAAGTCGACGCGGGCATCAACGACAACGGCGTGCTCTTCGAATACATCAAGGACAACCCGGACACCGAGGTGACCGCGGAGTTCGACACCGGTGAGAAGTACGGAATCGGCTTCCGCACGGGCAACGACTCACTGCGTACGAAGGTCAACGAGGTCCTCAAGGAGGCCCGGGCCGACGGCAGTTACGACAAGATCTACAAGAAGTGGTTCGGTACCACTCCGCAGAGCTGACCTCGAGCATTCAAACGGCTGACCAGAGGAGTTCTGCACGTATGTCCATGTCCCGACGGCGGCGGGCACGGCTGTTCCGCGGCGTCCAGTACGCCGTGCTGTTCATCGCCGTAGCCGTGTTCGCGCTGGTGGCCGACTGGGGGACACTGCGCCAGGCGTTCTTCGACGTGGAGATCGCCAAGGCGCTGTTCCCCGAGGTGATCACCACCGCGCTGGTCAACACCGCCTACTACACGCTGCTCGGCTTCGGCTTCGGCCTGGGGCTCGGCGTCGTCCTCGCGCTGATGCGGCTGTCCACGGTGCCTCCGTACCGCTGGATCGCGATCGCCTACATCGAGTTCTTCCGCGGCGTTCCGTCCCTGCTTGTGTTCATCGCGCTCGGCTTCGGTGTGCCGCTGGCCTTCGAGGTCGCGCTCGACATGAACATCACGGTGATGCTGTCCCTGGGCCTGGTGGGCGCCGCCTATATGGCCGAGACGATCCGCGCGGGCATTCTGGCCGTGCCCAAGGGGCAGACGGAGGCGGCCCGTTCGCTGGGCATGTCACCGGGGCGTGCGATGGTGTCGATCGTGATGCCGCAGGCGTTCCGGATCGTGCTGCCGCCGCTGACCAACGAGCTGATCCTGCTCACCAAGGACTCCTCACTGGTGTATCTGCTCGGCCTCTCGCTCGGCCAGTTCGAGCTGGCCAACTTCGGCCGGGACGCGCTGAACGAGCACAAGAGCCTGACCCCGATCCTGATCGCCGGACTGCTGTATCTCGTCATCACCCTCCCGCTCGGCCATCTGGTGCGGCGGCTCGAGGCCCGTACGGCGAAAGCCAGGTGAGCACCATGAAGTTGGACAAGGCACCCGACGCGCCCGCACCTTCGGGCCAGGCGATCGAGGTGCGCGAGCTGCGCAAGTCGTTCGGCGATCTGGAGGTGCTCAAGGGCATCGACCTCACGGTCGGGCGCGGTGACGTGGTCTGTGTCATCGGCCCTTCGGGCTCCGGCAAGTCGACCCTGCTGCGCTGCGTCAATCTCCTGGAAGAGCCCACGTCGGGCACGGTGACGGTGGCCGGCACGGAGGTCACCGACCTCGATGTGGACATCGATCGCGTACGCCGCCGGATCGGCATGGTCTTCCAGTCCTTCAACCTCTTCCCGCACCTCAGGGTGCTGGAGAACCTGACCATCGCGCAGCGCCGTGTGCTGCGGCGCGGCAAGGAGGAGGCGGAGCGCATCGCGCGGGCCAACCTCGCGCGGGTGGGCCTCGTCGACAAGGAACAGTCCTATCCGGCGCAGCTCTCCGGCGGGCAGCAGCAGCGGGTCGCGATCGCTCGGGCGCTGTCCATGGACCCCGAGTTGATGCTCTTCGACGAGCCGACCTCCGCACTCGACCCCGAACTGGTCGGGGACGTACTCGCGGTGATGCGCTCGCTCGCCCAGGAGGGGATGACGATGCTGGTGGTCACCCATGAGATGAGCTTCGCGCGCGAGGTCGCCGACCGGGTGGTCTTCATGGACGACGGAGTGATCGTCGAGGAGGGCACGCCCGAACGTGTGGTGGGCGACCCGCAGCACGAGCGGACCCGGACGTTCCTGGCACGCGTACTCGATCCTGCGGCGGCGGAGGTGGGCGAGGTCCCGGACACAGGACCGCACGAGAAGCGCGTGGACCGCTGAGTGCGCCTCGGGGCCGAACATTCCAAGCCTGCTCGCCGCAGCGCACGATGTTGTGGAAAGTCCTAGATTCGAACGGTGGCCGATGTACAGTGAAAGGCGCCCCTGACCTGCAAAAAGCTGGCAGGGAGCCGTCTTTCAGGAGTCCAAAGTGCTGCGTACTCTATTCAAGTCCAAGATCCACCGCGCCACGGTGACCCAGGCCGACCTGCACTACGTCGGTTCCGTCACCATCGACGCCGATCTCCTCGACGCCGCCGACCTGCTGCCCGGCGAGCTCGTGCACATCGTCGACATCACCAATGGCGCCCGCCTGGAGACCTACACCATCGAGGGCGAACGCGGCAGCGGCGTGATCGGCATCAACGGCGCGGCCGCGCACCTCGTGCACCCCGGCGATAGGGTGATCATCATCAGCTACGCCCAGGTCGACGACGCCGAGGCACGCACCCTGCGGCCCAAGGTCGTGCACGTCGACGGCGCGGACAACCGCATCGTGGCCCTCGGCGACGACGCGGCGGCTCCGGTGCCGGGCGCCGACGACATGGCGCGCAGCCCGCAGGCCGTGTCAGCACTCCAGGAGAGCCGATGAGCAGTGGGATCGAGATCCGCGACGACCGGGCGCGCGGCGTCCTCGAAGCGCGCGCCGACGGCGAAGTCGTCGGCCAGATCGTCTACTTCACGCTGGACGCCCCCGAGTCCGCCCTGGTGCCGGTGCACACCGAAGTGGTGCCCGCGCACGAGGGCGAGGGCATCGCGGGTTCGCTGGCCGGGGAGCTGTACGCGATGGCGGCGCGGGAAGGCGTCGCCGTGGCGCCCCTGTGTCCGTACGTCGTGAAGTGGGCCGAGCGGCACCCCGACGAGGCGCCCGTCCCCTCGGGGGTACTGGTCGCCGCAGCCCTGGACAAGGTGAAGTCGGACCCGGCCGCGTGGTGACGCCGGCGCTCGCCCTGCTGCACACCTCGCCCGTGCACGTCCCCGTCTTCGAGGAGCTGCGGGACGAGGACCATCCGGGCGTGGCGCTGCGCCACCTCGTCCACGAGGAGCTGCTCGCGCGGGCCCGTGCCGAGGGGCCGGACGCGGTGGCCGGCGCCGTCCAGGAGCTCCTGGAACGGGCCGCCGCCGACGGGGCGAGCGCCGTGCTCTGCACCTGCTCGACGATCGGCGGTGTCGCCGAGTCCGCTGCCGCCGCCGTCGGAGTGCCGGTGCTGCGGGTCGATAGGCCGATGGCGGCCGCCGCCGTGGCCGCCGGGCGGTCCGTGGCCGTCGTCGCCACCGTGGCCAGCACCCTGGGGCCGACCGTGGCCCTCGTCGAGGAGGAGGCCGCCCGCGCCGGGCACCCCGTCGACGTCACCACCGTCCTGGTGGACGGCGCCTGGGAGTGCTTCACCGCCGGTGACCACGAGGGATATGTGGACCGGATCGTGGCCGCCGTCGACGCCCTGGACGGCGTCGACGCCGTCCTGCTGGCGCAGGCGTCCATGGCGTCCGCCGCGGACCGCACCACCCTGCGTGCCCCGGTGCTCTCCAGCCCAAGGCTCGGACTGCGCGCGGCAGTTGACCGGTGCGGGGCGGGTGTCACGTCGTAGGCTGATCGCGGGAGGTGAGTGACCGCTCACCTCCCGCTCACCCCTACGACTTCACAGGAGCGGACATGGCGCAGCAGGACGAAGAGGCCGTGATCAGTCCCACCGGCTGGGTGGCCGATCAGGCCCGCCTGTACGAGGAGTCCGGCGGAAAGAAGGGCGCTCGGATCCAGGGCGCCCCCTGCCTGCTGCTCGACTACCGCGGACAGCGCACGGGGCAGCTGCGCCGCACCGTGCTCATCTACGGCCGCGACGGCGACGACTACCTCATCGTGGCCTCCAACGGCGGAGCCGACGAGCACCCCCTGTGGTACCGCAACCTCGCCGCGAACCCCGACGTGCGGCTCCGCGTGGGCACCGAGGAACGGTTCGCCGCCCGCGCCGAGACTCTGTCGGCCGAGGACAAGGCCAGGGTCTGGCCGGGCCTGGTCGAGCTGTTCGCCCCCTACGCGGACTATCAGGCCAAGACGGATCGCGACATCCCCGTCGTGCGGCTGCGCCGCACCCAGGACTGAGTTCGGACGTCACGAGGACGCGTTAACTCGGCAGGCGTGGGCACGCGAGGCGGGAGAGAGTGGACACGACCGATCTCCGACCCGCTGGAGGAGACATGACCGTCCCGTACCCCGAGCCCACGCCGCCCAGCCCGATCCCCGACCCGGGCGGGCCGAGTCCGGTGCCCGACCCCGAGCGCCCCGTGCCGGGGCCGGGTCCCGGCCCCGTGCCGCGGCCCACGCCGGATCCGCCGCCGACCCCGCTCCCGCCGCCGGGACCGGAGCCCGAGACCGAGCCCAAGCCGGTCTGACGGCGGGGGAGGCCGAGACGTCCTCTCGTTCGGATCAGGCCCGCACTTCCGAGCGGTCCCCGCCCCACAGGGTGTGGAACGACCCCTCGCGGTCCGTACGCCGATAGGTGTGCGCCCCGAAGAAGTCCCGCTGTCCCTGCGTCAGCGCGGCCGGCAGCCGGTCCGCGCGCAGCGCGTCGTAGTACGCGAGGGCCGCCGAGAAGCCCGGCGTGGGGACACCCTGCCGGGTGGCCGCGACCAGAACCGCCCGCCAGTCGTCCTGGGCCGCGCCGATCTCCTGCGCGAACGTCTTGTCCGAGAGCAGGCTCGGCAGGTCCGCGCGCGTGTCGTACGCGGCGCGGATGCGGTCCAGGAAGGCGGCGCGGATGATGCAGCCGCCGCGCCAGATGGCGGCGACCGCCCCCAGGTCGATGTCCCAGCCGTACTCCTCGCTGCCCGCGGCGACCTCGTGGAAGCCCTGCGTGTACGACACGATCTTCGAGGCGTACAGCGCCTGCTCGACCTGGTCGGCGAACGCCCCGGCCTCGGCCTCGCTCAGCGCACGCGCCGTCGGGCCCGCCAGCTCCTTGGACGCCGCCCGCAGTTCGGTGTGGCCCGACAGGGAGCGCGCGAACACCGCCTCGGCGATGCCCGACACCGGCACGCCCAGATCGAGGGCGATCTGCACGGTCCAGCGGCCGGTGCCCTTCTGCTCGGCCTGATCCTGCACCACGTCCACGAACGGCTCGCCCGTCGCGGCGTCCACGTGCTTGAGGACCTCAGCCGTGATCTCGATCAGGTAGGAGTCGAGGCGGCCGGTGTTCCAGGTGCGGAAGATGTCCGCGATCTGCGCGGGGGAGTAGCCCGCCACGTCGCGAAGGAGCTGATACGCCTCGGCGATCAGCTGCATGTCCGCGTACTCGATGCCGTTGTGCACCATCTTCACGAAGTGCCCCGCGCCGTCCGGGCCGACGTGC
The DNA here is from genome assembly GCF_055585065.1 of Streptomyces sp. NPDC054047. Classification (NCBI taxonomy): domain Bacteria; kingdom Bacillati; phylum Actinomycetota; class Actinomycetes; order Kitasatosporales; family Streptomycetaceae; genus Streptomyces; species Streptomyces sp. NPDC054047. Next base: position 19,137 of record NZ_JBVJKV010000006.1, read on the forward strand.
GTGACGCACGGGGACCCGTCCTTCGCCTTCGCCGAGATCTTCTCCAGCATCGGGCCGAGCGAGGCGTAGGACTCCGGGGAGCCGCCCGGCATGATGCTCGGGCCCAGCAGCGCGCCCTCCTCGCCGCCCGATACGCCCGTGCCGACGAAGTGGATGTCCTGCTCGCGCAGTTCACGCTCGCGGCGCCGGGTGTCCGCGAAGTGCGCGTTGCCGCCGTCGATGATCATGTCGCCCGGCTCCATGAGCGGCGCGAACTCCTGGATGACGGCGTCCGTGGGCTCACCCGCCTTCACCATGATGACGAGGCGGCGCGGGCGTTCGAGGGCCGCGACGAACTCCTTGGCGGTCTCGGTGGCGATGAACTCGCCCTCGTGGCCGAACTCCTCGACCAGCGCGTGGGTCTTGGCCGCCGTGCGGTTGTGCAGGGCGACGGTGTAGCCGTTGCGGGCGAAGTTGCGTGCCAGATTGCGCCCCATGACCGCGAGGCCCGTGACACCGATCTGGGCTGACGTGCTGCTCATGCCGTGGCTCCTGGATGTGGAAGTGCCGGTGGTGTCCGCCAGTATTGCCCCGCGGCGTAGCGTGACATCCCGACACTGTGTCCGACGGAGGAGCCGCCCGTGCCCCATTTCGACATGCCGCTCGACGAACTGCGCCGCTACCGGCCCGAAGCGACCGAGCCGGAGGACTTCGACGCCTTCTGGGAGAAGACCCTTTCGGCCGCACGTGAGCACGACCTGGACGCCCGGTTCGTTCCCTACGACGCGCACCTGAGCACGGTCGACGTCTTCGACGTGACGTTCGCGGGGTTCGGCGGTCACCCGGTCAAAGGTTGGCTGATATTGCCCGCCGGGACGACCGAACCGCTGCCCGCCGTCGTCGAGTACATCGGCTACGGCGGCGGCCGCGGCCTGCCGCACGAGCGGCTGCTCTGGTCGGCGGCCGGCTTCGCGCACTTCGTGATGGACACCCGGGGCCAGGGCAGCGGCGGCTCGGCGGGCGACACCCCCGACCCGGTCGGCAGCGGTCCCGCCGTCCCCGGCTACATGACGCGCGGTATCGAGGACCCCCACGCGTACTACTACCGGCGCGTCTTCACCGACGGCGTACGCGCCGTCGAGGCGGCCCGCTCCCATCCGCTGGTGGACTCCTCGCGCGTCGCCGCGGTCGGCGGCAGCCAGGGCGGCGGGATCACGCTCGCCGTCGGCGGGCTCGTCCCCGACCTGGCGGCGATCGCCGCCGACGTGCCCTTCCTGTGCGACTTCCCGCGCTCCACGACGATCACCGACCGGCCGCCCTACCGCGAGATCGCGCTCTACATGAAGGCGAGGCGGGGCGTCGAGGACCGCGTCTTCCGTACGCTCTCCTACTTCGACGGCGTGCACTTCGCGGCCCGGGGCACGGCGCCCGCGCTCTTCTCGGCGGCTCTGGAGGACATGACGTGCCCGCCGTCCACCGTGTTCGCGGCGCACAACTCCTATGCCGGTGCGGAGCGTTCGATGGAGGTGTACGCCTTCAATGATCATGAGGGCGGTGGCCCCTACCAGCAGAGTGTCCAACTCCAGTGGATCCCGGAGCACTTGAAGGGCTGATCCGTGCGCCGCCCCCTCGGTCACGCGCCCTTGTCACGGCTTGGTCCAAGCGGCTAACTTGCCGCCTTGTCGTGTGTCTGACGTGACTGAGAAGTGTGTGACGGAGGGGGCTCCCATGGCCGTACGCGGTCGGCACCGCCGGTATCAGCCGAACCGGATCAACCGTGCGTCGCTGACCGTCACGGCGGGCGGCGCCGGGATGGCGCTGCCACTGATGGGCACCGGCACGGCGGAGGCGGCCGACGTCGACACCTGGAACAAGGTCGCGGCGTGCGAGTCCACCAACAACTGGAGCATCAACACCGGCAACGGCTACTACGGTGGCCTCCAGTTCAAGCAGTCCACCTGGGAGGCGTACGGCGGCACCGCGTACGCCCCGCGCGCCGACCGCGCCACCAAGGACCAGCAGATAGCCGTCGCCGAGAAGGTCCTCAAGGCGCAGGGCCCGCGGGCCTGGCCGGTCTGCTCGGAGCGTGCGGGCCTGACCCGGGGCGGCGACGCGCCCGACGTCACGCCGATGGGCGCGCCCAAGAAGGCGGCGTCGAAGGCCCCCCAGCGCGACGTCAAGGACGTCAAGCCGGAAGTGACCCCGCAGTCCACCGCGGGCCGCGGCCAGATGTACACGGTCGTCCGCGGCGACACGCTCTCCGGGATCGCCGAGGAGCGCCGGGTCAGCGGCGGCTGGCGGCAGCTGTACGAGGCCAACCGCAAGGCGATCGGCGGCGACCCCGACCTGATCACGCCGGGCCAGCGGCTCGCGCTGCAGGCCTCGCAGAAGAAGGCCGCGCAGCCGCAGGCCGCGCCCAAGCCGCGGGCCGAGCCGAAGCAGCGGGCCGAGCCCAAGCAGCAGCCGAAGGCCGAGCCCAGGAAGGCGAAGCCCGCGCAGGCGTCGCAGGGCTTCTCCGCACCCGTGGCCGCATCGCCCAGCACGCCCTACCGCGCGGCGGGCGGCTCCTGGTCGAAGGGCTACCACACGGGGGTCGACTTCCCCGTGGCCACCGGCACTTCGGTGAAGTCCGTCGCCGGGGGCACGGTCGTCTCGGCCGGCTGGGGCGGCTCGTACGGCTACGAAGTGGTGATCCGGCACGCCGACGGCAAGTACTCCCAGTACGGCCATCTCTCGGCGCTCACCGTGAAGGCCGGGCAGAAGGTGGGCGCGGGGCAGCGCATCGCGCGCTCGGGGTCCACGGGCAACAGCACGGGCCCGCATCTGCACTTCGAGGTGCGCACGGGCCCCGGCTTCGGCTCCGACGTCGATCCGCTCGCGTACCTGCGGGCCGGCGGCGTGCGGATCTGAGGCTTCTCCGAACGACCGAAGCCCCTGGGGAAATCCCCGGGGGCTTCAGGACGTGCGGGCCTCGGCGGGCCGTGCGGGCCTCGGTGGGCCGCAGCGAGCTCAGGAGCCGATGCGTTCGCGGCCGCGGCCATGGCCATGGCGGAACAGCACCCGCCGGTGCGGCCCGGGCGCGGGCTGCGAGGGCACCGCGGGCAGCTCCTCCGGCCGCGCCTCGGGAACCACCGGGTCCGCGACCCCGGGGCCGCCCTTGGCCACCGGCACCGTCGACGCCGCGACAACCTGCGCGGCGCCGATCCGCTCCGTGGTCAGCAGGATCAGACCGCCCGCCGCGACGACGCCGAAGCCCAGGGCGACGGCCGTGCCCGCCGAGCCGTAGCGGAACGATTCGCCGAAGAGCGTGAGGCCCACCGCGGCCGCCACGACCGGATTGACGACCGTCACCGTCGACAGCGGCGCCGCCAGGCCCGCGCCGCGGTACGAGGCCTGCGAGATCAGCACACCCGCCATCGCCAGGACCGCGATCACGGCGAGGCTGGGCGCCTGATGCGTCAGGGGTTCGTTCGCGTCCCAGTCCACCGCCACCGTCTTGGTGAACACCGAGGCGATGCCGAAGGCGACGCCCGCCGCACTGGCCAGCAGCACGCTGCGCACCACCGGATGACGGTGCACCGCGTGCGCCACGACCATGAGCGTCACCACGGCGCCCGCGGTCACCAGCGCCACCATGACCCGCTCGGCGTCGTCCAGGGACTGCGCGTCGGCCGACTGCGTCAGCGAGAGCAGCCCGGCCAGACCCACGGTCGCCATGATCGCGCCGCGCCATGCGGTGGCGCCTGCCTTGCGGCGCACGAAGAGGGCGGCCATCGGCAGGGCGAAGACGATGGTGAGGGCGCCCAGGGGCTGCACCACGCTCAGCGGCCCGTACGCGAGCGCCACTACGTGCAGCAGCGCACCCAGGCCGTTCAGCGCGATGGCGACCCACCAGGCGCCGCGGCACATCGGGGCGTACCGCCGCTCCGGCGTGCTCACGGCCACGCGCTCCTGCAAAATGGCCCCGCCCGCATACGCCACGGCGGAGACGAGAGAGAGCAGCACGGCGAGCGTGAGGGCACTCATGAGGTGCTCCACGGCATGCGGTGCGCCCCCTGGTGGGCCCGGGGCGTCCGGTGCGGCGAACGGTCGGCTTCCATAGTCACTACGATCTCGCGGATTTCGCTCCACGTCGTCGTACCTCAGCAGGCATTGGGTCCTACTGCCGATGGAGTACTACCGGGCAGATGTCCTCCCCCGGGTGGGTTACGTATCGGGTCGGTGAATCATCCAAGAACTCGAAAATCCTTGCGTGGGCGACCTGCGCGACGCCCCCGTCCAGGCCACTGGGCGCGGCGTGGGCGCGCTTGTTCACCCCTTTGGGGGTACTGCCCCTCCAGTGTGCTCCCGCTGCCTCGAATGCGCGCCTGCGCCCTTCCCGCCATACCGCCTGACCTGGGCTTTTATGGCGGACGACCGTATTCTTGACCCCCGTGGAAAGGGGTCCGGATGAACCGGAACGTACGCAGTGTCGACGACGTCCTGAAGCTCATGGACGGCCTGTTCGCGCCAGAAGCCGACCGCTGGACCGACGACGCGGCGAGCTGGTGGGACGGCTTCTACACCGACCGCGACCGGCCGGTGCCGTTCTTCGTGGCGAAACCGGACGAGAACCTCGCCTCGTACGTCGACCGGGGCCTGATCGCCCCGGGCCGCGCCCTCGATCTGGGCTGCGGCCCCGGCCGCAACGCCCTGTACCTGGCCTCCCAGGGGTTCCGGGTGGACGCCGTCGACCTCTCCCCGGCGGCCGTCGCCTGGGCCGAGGAGCGGGCCCGCGAGGCCGGGGCGGACATCCGGTTCCACCGCGGCGACGCCTTCGCGCTGACGGCGGCCGAACTGGGCGGCCCCTACGACCTGATCCACGACTCCGGCTGCTTCCACCACCTGCCGCCCCACCGCCGCGTCAGCTACCTCTCCCTGCTCGACCGGGCCCTGGCCCCCGGCGGCCACCTCGCCCTCACCAGCTTCGCGGCCGGAGAGGCGGGCTCCGGCTCGGAGTTGCCCGACGCGGACCTCTACCGCGCGTCCGGACTCCGGGGCGGCCTGGCCTACACGCCGGAGTCCCTGCGCTGGATCTTCTCCGACCTCACGGAGGTCGAACTGCGCCGCATGCGCGACGAACCGGCCGACTCCGCGCACTTCGGCGAGCCCTTCCTGTGGACGGCCCTGTTCCGCAAGGACGCCTAGGCTCTGCTCTCGTGACAGCCCCACTCGACCTGACAGAACTCGGCTCCGTCGGCGGATTCTTCGCCCTGCGCACGGGTGCGCCGCCGGGCGGCGCCCACGTGACGACCCTGGCACGGGTGTACGCGGGGGACGACGCGCCCCTCGCGTTCCGCGTCGACAAGGTCGCCGCCCGGCTCGGGGCGCCCGACGCGCGCGTCGCCGTGTCGGTGGCCCAGCTGGGGCTCGCGGCGCGGCTGTGGTCCGTGGCGCTCGGCTCGGCCGCACTGCACGGCCGGGTGCCGGACCTCGACCCCGCGCTGCTGAACTGGGACGCGGACGGCACCTCGCCCGACGACCTGTGGCTGACGGAGGCGACGACGCGGCCGGGTGATGCCGCGAGCATCCGGGACGTCGTCCAGGACGGCCACCTGGCACCCCTGGCCGGCGCCCTGCGCACGCGCCACCGCGTCTCCGCGCCGCTGCTGTGGGGCAACGCGGGCTCCGCGCTCGCCGGAGCCGCCCGCGAACTGGACACCTGGGCGCGCCGCACCGGACGTACCGACGTGGGGGAGCGCGCGCGGGCCCTGGCCGCCGAACTCTTCGACCACCCCGACCTGCGCGGCACCGGAACCCTGCGCGGCACCGCGTTCCGCCGCCGCAGCTGCTGTCTCTACTACCGCTGCCCCAACGGCGGTCTGTGCGGGGACTGTTGCTTCGACCGCCCGCCGCAGAGGTCGGTACGGGCCTCTTCCCCACCGGACACTTCTGGGTGACCATGAGGGGGCGGGCGACCGGCGGCTGGGGCGGACGGACGGGGGGTGCTGCGTGCGAGTGGGACTGCTCACCCGGGAGTATCCGCCGGATGTCTACGGCGGGGCCGGAGTCCATGTCGAGTTCCTCGCGCGGGAGTTGGGCGCCCTCGTCGACGTCGACGTGCACTGCTGGGGAAACCAGGGGGCCGACGACGGACTCGTACGCCACCAGGCCTGGGGCGCCCTGGACGGCGCCAACGACGCCCTGCGCACGTTCTCCGTGGACCTGTCCATGGCGGCAGCCCTCACGGGGTGCGACCTCGTCCACTCCCACACCTGGTACGCCAATCTCGCGGGCCACTTGGGCAAGCTCCTGCACGGCATCCCGCATGTCATGACCTCGCACTCCCTGGAGCCCCTGCGCCCCTGGAAGGCCGAGCAACTGGGCGGCGGTTACGCCCTCTCCGGCTGGGCCGAGCGCACCGCGGTCGAGGCCGCGGACGCCGTGATCGCCGTCTCGCGCGGCATGCGGGCCGACATCCTCAGCTGCTACCCCGCCATCGACCCGGCGAAGGTGCACGTCGTCCACAACGGCATCGACACCGGCCTGTACCGCCCCGACCCCGGCACGGACGTCCTGGAACGCCTGGGCGTCGACCCCGAGCGGCCCTACGTCCTGTTCGTCGGACGCATCACCCGGCAGAAGGGCGTGCCCCATCTGCTGCGCGCCGCCAAGGAGTTGGACCCCGCCACCCAGCTGGTCCTGTGCGCCGGAGCCCCCGACACCCCGCAGATCGACGCCGAGTTCCGCACCCTCTTCGAGGAGCTGAGCCGCGCCCGCGGGGGAGTCCACTGGATACCGGAGATGCTGCCGCGCCCGCAGATCGTCCAACTCCTCACACACGCCCGGGTGTTCGTCTGCCCGTCGGTATACGAACCGCTCGGCATCGTCAACCTGGAGGCGATGGCCTGTGGCACCCCGGTCGTGGCGTCCGACGTCGGCGGCATCCCCGAGGTCGTCGCCGACGGGACCACGGGACTCCTCGTCCCGTACGAGGAGAAGGAGCCGGCCGCCTTCGAGGCGCGGCTCGCGCAGGCCCTGAACGAACTGGTCGCCGATCCGCGCGCCGCGACCCGCATGGGCGCCGCCGGACGGGACCGCGCCGTCGGGGAGTTCGGCTGGGACGCGGTCGCGCGACGCACGACCGACGTGTACGAGGAGTTACTCGAGTCCAAGTGATCCCAGTTAAGGGGGCGGCGCGATGCGCGGTGGACCTTCGGTGCTCGGAATCGTCCTGGCGGGCGGTGAGGGCAAGCGCCTGATGCCCCTCACGGCCGACCGGGCCAAACCAGCGGTCACGTTCGGCGGCACGTACCGCCTCGTCGACTTCGTGCTCTCCAACCTCGTCAACGGCGACATCCTGCGGATCTGCGTCCTGACCCAGTACAAGTCGCACTCCCTGGACCGGCACGTCACCACCACCTGGCGGATGTCCAGCCTCCTCGGCAACTACGTCACCCCGGTCCCGGCCCAGCAACGCCTGGGCCCGCGCTGGTACTTGGGCAGCGCGGACGCGATCCTGCAGTCCCTCAACCTCGTCCACGACGAACAGCCCGACTACATCGCGGTGTTCGGCGCCGACCACGTCTACCGCATGGACCCCCGCCAGATGCTCAACCAGCACTTCGAGAGCGGGGCCGGGGTGACGGTCGCGGGCATCCGGGTGCCGCGCTCGGACGCGGCGTCCTTCGGGATCATCACGCCCGCCCGGGACGGCACCCGCGTCGAGCGCTTCCTGGAGAAGCCCACCGATCCGCCGGGCCTGCCCGGATCGCCGCACGAGGTGTTCGCCTCCATGGGCAACTACGTCTTCACCACGAAGACCCTCGTCGACGCCATCCAGCAGGACGCCGAGGACGACAACTCCGTGCACGACATGGGAGGTTCGATCCTGCCCATGCTCACCGAGAGGGGCCTGGCCCAGGTGTACGACTTCGATGACAACCACGTGCCGGGGGAGACCGCGCGCGACCACGGCTACTGGCGCGACGTCGGCTCGCTCGACGCGTACTACGAAGCGCACATGGACCTGATCTCCGACCAGCCGGTCTTCAACCTGGACAACCGGCGCTGGCCCATCTACACCCACTCGGGCGGTCTGCCGCCCGCCAAGTTCTGCGCGGCCGGTATCGCCAGCGAGTCCATCGTCAGCCCCGGATGCGTCATCCGCGGGCAGGTCACACGCTCCGTTCTCTCGCCGGGCGTGACGATCGAGGACGGGGCGGTCGTGCAGGGGTCGGTGCTGCACGACAACGTCCGTGTGGGGCGCGGCGCGGTGGTCAGGGGCGCCGTCCTCGACAAGAACGTGGACGTCCCGCCCGGGGCGACGATCGGGGTCAACCCCGAGCGGGACGAAGAGCTCTACACGGTGTCGAAGGGAGGCGTGATCGCGCTGGGGAAGGGGCAGCCCGTGCCCATGTAGCCCTCGCTCGCAGCCGCGCTTCCTACAGCACCCGGCGTCGGCGGCCCAGCCACGTCTGGGCGATCACGACCAGGGCCAAGAAGGCGCCGCTGACCACCTGTTGGTACGCGGAGTCCAGTGAGCCGATCTGGTTGATGACGTTCTGGATGACCTTCAGGAGCAGTACGCCGACCAGTGATCCGCTGATGAATCCGAAGCCGCCCGTCAGCAGCGTGCCGCCGATGACGACTGCCGAGATCGCCTCCAGTTCCATGCCCGAGCCGAGGATGGTGACGCCCGAGACCAGCCAGGCCGCGTTGAGCGCGCCCGCCAGGCCCGCGCAGAGGCCGGAGAGGGTGTAGACGGTGACCTTGGTGCGGGCCACGGGGGCGCCCATGAGGGCCGCCGCGTCCTCGTTGCCGCCGACCGCGTACACGTACTGGCCGAAGCGGCTGCGGCGCAGCACCACGGCGCCGGCGACGAAGAGGGCGAGGGTGATCCAGACCGGGGCGCCGACTCCGAGGAGTTTGCCCTGGCCGAGCGTCGCGAAGAACGAGTCCTTGTCGACCAGGTAGGTCTTGGAGCCCTCGTCGGTGATGGACAGGAGGATGCCGCGTGCGCCCAGCATCGCGGCGAGCGTCACGATGAAGGGGGCCAGGCGGGAGCGGGCGATGAGCAGGCCGTTGACCAGGCCGATGAGTCCGCAGACGGCCAGCGGCAGGAGGAGCGCCACCGCCGTTCCGTACTGGGAGCCCCAGGCCGCCAGTACCCCGCCGAGGGCGAAGAGCGAGCCGACCGAGAGGTCGATGCCGCCCGTGATGATCACGAACGTCATGCCGAGCGCGACGACCGCGAGGAACGCGGAGGAGACCGCCATGTTCTCCAGGTTGTCGCCGGTCAGGAACGTGTCGAAGCTGAGCGACGCCGCGATGACGGCGACCACCAGGGTGACCAGGGCGCCGTGCTGCTGGGCGAGCGCGCTGACGCGCTCGGAGCGGCTCGGGCCTGTCTGCCCGCCCGGCGGCTTCTTCATGGGCTTGGCCTCGGATAGGACGGTGCCGGTCACCGCTTGCCCCTCTCCCGTGCCGCGTAGACGGCGAGAATGATCACTACGGCCTGGGCGATCTGGGTCCATGAGGGCGGCAGATCGTGCTTGATGAGCGTGGCGGTGAGCAGCTGGATCAGTACGGCGCCCGCGACGGTGCCGCCGATGCGTACGCGTCCGCCGCTGAGCGGGGTGCCGCCGACCACTACGGCCGTGATCGCGGACAGTTCCATGAGGTTGCCGAGCGAGGTGGGGTCGCTGGCGGTGAGGCGGGCCGTCGCCAGGACGCCCGCGACGGCGGCCAGGGCGCCGGAGCAGACGTAGACCAGGATCAGGACGCGCCGCACGGGGAGGCCTGCGAGACGGGCGGCGGGACGGCTGTCGCCGATGGCGAGGAGTTGCCGGCCGAAGGTGGTGCGGCGGACGACGAAGGCCACGAGGAGTGCGAGTGCGGCGGCGATGAGGACGAGGTAGGGGATGCCGAGGACCGCGCCGGAGCCGAGGCTTGCCATGGTCGGGTCGCGTACGTCCTTGAGCTGGGGGAGGAGTACGAGGGCGAGGCCGCGGCCCGCGACCATCAACGCCAGGGTGGCGACGATGGGTTGGACGCCGATGAACGCGATGAGGGAGCCGTTGGCGAGGCCGATGGCCGCGCCGCCGATGATCGCGACGATGAGCGCGATCCATGTTCCGTAGCCGAGGTAGAGGGAGAGCAGGGAGGTGGAGAGCGCCATGACCGAGCCGACGGAGAGGTCCACGCCTTCGCTGCCGATGGCCAGCGCCATGCCGAGGGCGACGATGAGGACGGGGGCCACCTGGACTGCCTGGGTGCGGAAGTTCTCGGCGGAGAGGAAGTGGGGGGTCAGGGCGATGTTGAGGAGGAGGAGTACGGCTACGCCGACGTATACGCCGTAGTTCTGCAGGTAGACGAGGATGCGGTCACGGTCTGCGGCTTTGCCGCCCAGGGCCAGGTCAGTCATGGGTGCTCCGAGCGCTCCGGCTGCTCCGGGAGTGCCTTGGCTTGTCGGTGGGGCGGGGACGTGCCGGTATGTCCGTCCTCGCTATCGTCCGGGGGCCCCATGGGGACTTCGGCGCCGGAGCGCCGCGAACCATGCTCCGGGCGGACATACCGGCACGTCCCCTCCGGCCGGTTCGGCGGCCGCGGGCGGGTTGGGGGTTACTCATCGGGGCCCCCTGTGGTGGCTATCGCCCGCATGAGGGCGTCTTCTGTGACCTTGGAACCGGTGAGTTCTTCGATCACCTTGCCGTCCTTGAGGACGATGACTCGGTCCGAGCCCTCTATGAGTTCCTCCATGTCGGAGGAGATGAGGAGTACGGCCAGGCCGTCGTTGGCCAACTCGTCTATGAGTTTCTGGACCTCGGCCTTCGCGCCGATGTCTATGCCTCGGGTGGGCTCGTCCAGGAGGAGGACCTTGGGGTTCATCGCCAGCCAGCGGGCCAGGAGGACCTTTTGCTGGTTGCCGCCCGAGAGTTCGCCCACCTTCTGGTGGGGGCCCGACGCCTTGATGCGCAGGCGCTTCATGAAGGTGTCGACGACCTTGTCGATCGCCGCCTCGTCCACCAGGCCGAAGCGGGAGAGGCCGGGGAGCGCGGCCAGTGCGATGTTCTCGCGGACCGAGAGGCCGGGGACGATTCCCTCGGCCTTGCGGTCCTCGGGCAGGAGGCTGATCCCGGCCCGGATCGCGGCGGGTGGCGAGCCGGTCCGGACGGGGGCGTCGGCTACCACTACGCGTCCGGAGTCCGGCGCCAGCGCGCCCGCTATGGCCTTTGCCGTCTCGCTGCGGCCCGAGCCCAGGAGGCCGCCCAGGCCCACCACCTCGCCGGGGCGGATGTCTACGGAGACACCATGCAGGTGGTGGCGCATCGTCAGGTCGGTTGCCCGGAGGATGGGTTGTGTCGTCGGCGCGTGTTCGCCGGAGAACTTGGTCACGCCCTCTTCGCGGACCTCCCCGACCTCGCGCCCCAGCATGAGGGAGACGAGGCGGAGGCGGTCGAGCTCCGCGATCGGCCCCGTGTGCACCAGCTTGCCGTCGCGCAGGACGGTGACCGTGTCGCACACCTCGTAGAGCTCTTCGAGGCGGTGGCTGACGTAGATCACCGCGATGCCCCGGTCCCGCAGCATGCGGATGACGCCGAACAGCGTCTGGACCTCGCGGGGTTCGAGCGAGGAGGTCGGCTCGTCCATGATGACGACCTGCGCGTCCACCGAGACCGCTCGGGCCAGGGCCACCATCTGCTGGGTGCCGACACCCAGTTCGCGGAGCGGGCGGCGTACGTCGACGCTGATGCCGAGGCGCTTGAGGGCCTCGGCCGCCTCGCGGTGCATGCGGCGGAAGTCGATCAGGCCCAGGCGGCCGCGTGGCTCGCGGCCGAGGAAGAGGTTGCGGGCCACGCTCATCAGGGGGACGAGGTTGACCTCCTGGTAGATGGTGGAGATGCCCGCGTGCTGGGCGTCCAGGGGCGTTGCGAAACCGACCTTTTGGTTCTTGTACGTGAGGTCACCGGCGTCCGGTGCGTACACGCCCGTGAGGACTTTGATCAGGGTGGACTTGCCCGCGCCGTTCTCGCCTATCAGGGCGTGCACCTCGCCGGCGCGCGCGGTGAAGTCGACCCCGTCCAGGGCCCGTACGCCCGGGAACGTCTTGGTGAGGCCGGTCACCGAGAGGACGTCCGTCATCTCAGTACGCCTTGCCGAGGTCCGCCTTGGCGTTGGCCTTCGTGTACGCGCTGTCCTTGATGACGATGTCCTGCGAGACCTTCGTGCCCTTGGTGAAGGTGTCCAGGGTCTGGAAGGCGAGCGGGCCGAAGCGCGGGTTGGACTCGATGACGCCGTCGATCCAGCCGTCGACGATGCCCTGCACGGCGTTGCGCGTGCCGTCGACCGTCACGATCTTCACGTCACCGGCCTTCTTGCCCGCGCCCTTGAGGGCGTTGACGGCGCCGAGGCCCATCTCGTCGTTCTCGGCGTAGATCCCGGTGATGTCCGGCTTGGACTGGATGAGCTGCTCGGTGACCTGCTGGCCCTTCTCCCGGGCGAACTCGCCCGTCTGCTTGAAGACGACCTTCAGGTCGGGGGCCTTCTCCTTGATGCGGTCCTCGAAGCCCTTGGTGCGCTCGGTGGTGACGTTGTTGCCCGCGGCGCCGAGCAGGATCGCGACCTTGCCCTTGCCGCCGGTCGTCTTGATCATCTGGTCCGCCGCGCGCTTGCCCTGCTCGACGAAGTCGGAGCCGATGAAGCTGACGTAGTCCTTGCAGGCCTTGGCGTTGATCTTGCGGTCGATCGTGATGATCGGGATGTGCTTGGCGGAGGCCGCGCGGAGGACCGGCTCCCAGCCGTCGGAGTTCAGCGGTGCGATGACCAGGAGGTCGGCGCCCTTGGCGATGAGGTCCTGGACGTCGCTGATCTGCTTGGAGAACTGCGACTGGGCGTTGGCGGTGAGCAGCTTGACGCCGCGCTTCTTCGCCTCGGCCTTGATGGACGCCGTCTCCGCGATGCGGAAGGGGTTGGCCTCCTTCTCCGACTGGGAGAAGCCGACGGTGGCGGACGCGAGGTCGAGCTTCTTGCCGCCGTAGGCGTCTATCGCGCAGGTCGGGCCGCTGCCCGCGCTCGGCTCCGAGACGACCTGGCCCGAGTCGCCCTGGTCCTGCGACGCGGAGCTCTTGTCGCCGTCGTCCTCGGACTTGGCGCATCCGGTGGCGAGCGCGAGGCTCGCGGCGAGGCCGGCGGCGAGGAGGGTCCTCGCTGAGGTGCGGCTAAGGCGTGTGGTCGGCTTCATGGAGTCCCCAAAACGGCACGGCCCCGGCGCTGAGAGCGCTCACGGGAGGATCGGCACTTACGGTCAACTCGGCGGTACGGGGAGCTTTTTACATCGTTGAAAGAGGGCTGTAAACCCTCCGCGCAAGCGAAGACCGCCGAGCGCTCAGCGTCGGCCCAGCGTGCTCTCGCGCTCCACCAGGCGGAATTCCGCGGTGAGTTCACGGCCCTCGGGCTCTCCCGCGCCCTCCAGACTCCGCAGGAGCGAGGCCACCGCGAGGCGGGCGATGGCCTGTTTGTCCGGCGAGACCGTGGTGAGGGTGACCGCCCCGAACTGGCCCTCGGCGATGTCGTCGAAGCCGACCACCGCCACGTCCCACGGCACGCGCAGACCGCGCTCGTGCAGCACCCGCATCGCGCCGATGGCCACCAGATCGTTGTACGCGAACACCGCGTCCGGCCGCACCCCCGCGTCCAGCATCCGTGCCATCGCCTTCGCGCCGTCCCAGCGGTTCCAGCCGCCGACCGGGCCCACCAGGTTGTCCGGCGCGGCTATCCCGGCCTGCGTCAACTCCTCGCGCCAGCCCTGGAGTCGGAGGTTCGCGGGCTGGTTCGCCGAGTCCGTGCGGGCGCCGAGATACGCGATGCGGGTGCGGCCGCGGCCGATGAGGTGGCGTACCGCCGTGCGGGCCGCCGCGACGTTGTCGATCGCGATGTGGTCGTAGGGCAGGTCGTACTGGCGCTCGCCGAGCAGCACGAGCGGCACGTCGTCCTCGCGGCCCAGGAGGTCGGCCGCCTCCAGTTCGAGGGGGCTGAGGATCAGGCCGTCGATCACCCGGGCCCGGAAGCCCTGGCTGACCAGGACCTCCTGCTCGCGTTCGCCGCGGGTGTGGTCGAGGAGGACGGTGAAGTCGTGCTCGGCCGCCGCGTCGATGACCGCGCCCGCCAGTTCGGCGAAGTAGGGGTTGCCCAGCTCGGGGACGGCCAGCGCGATGATCCCCGTACGGCCCTTTCGTAGGTGACGTGCCGTCAAATTCGGTCGGTAGCCCAGTTCGTCGATGGCCTCCTGCACGCGTGCCCGCATCGCCGGGGTGACGTGCTGATACTTGTTCACCACGTTCGAGACGGTCTTGATGGAGACGCCCGCGCGTTCCGCGACGTCCTTGAGGCTTACCCGCACGTGCAGCTCCCTGCGTCTAGGTGCACCCCTGTCCTGGGGTGTTTGTCATGGCCCTGGACAGCGCGCCGGGGAGCGTGCTGTCATGCCAACTGCCGTTCCTTCCAACGTTGTACAGATTCGTTGTACAGACTGCGGCGGCGAGCCGCCACCCCCTTCCTCAGCCTTCAAGCACCGCTTCAAGCAAAGGAGGATCCGTGCGCCCCAACCGACCCAGACGCGTCAGGCAGCGACTGATACTGCTGCTCACCGTCGCCCTCGCCTTCGCCGGACTCACCGCCGTGCCGGCCGCGACAGCCGCCGACGAACCCCCCGAGGTCCACGGCCTGAAGGGCGAGTACTACACCCAGTCAGCGCCCGGAGCCTTCGACTTCCACGAGCTCAAGGCCACCGGCTTCGACCAGAAGATCGACTTCGACAACCTCGACCCGCGCCTGGCCTTCGCCACCGGCAAGGCGGATGACGCCACCGTCCGCTGGACCGGCAAGGTCGTCCCCGAGAAGACCGGCTCCCACACCTTCTCCATGATCGGCGACAACGGCTTCAGGCTCTGGGTCGACGGCAAGCTCGCCATCGACCACTGGGTCGACGACTGGGACAAGGAACAGACCGCGCAGCCGGTCGAGTTGACCGCCGGCAAGGCCTACGACATCAAGGTCGAGTACTTCGAGCACTACGGCGGCTCCAACCTCCACCTGCGCTGGACCGAGCCCGGCGGCACCAAGGAAGCGATCCCGCAGTCGGCCTTCCGCCTCCCCGACGGCTTCGACTACGACGGCGCCACCTCCGCCACCGTCCTCAAGGACGGCCGCACCCTGAAGCTCGACTTCGCGCAGAAGCTGGCCGCGCCCCCGGCGGGCCTCGCCACCCACATCGAGGCGGTCATCGGCGGCGCCAAGTGGCCCATCGGCACGGTCAAGGCCGACCCGAAGGACCCGCGCGCCCTCCTGGTGGGCCTCAAGGAGCCCGTGGTCGGCAACAAGGAGGGCACGGCGAAGGGCACCGCCGACCTCCGCTACGACGGCAAGGGCGGCCTGAGCGGCGACGACGGCAAGGCGGTCGCCGCGTTCTGGAGCAGCGGACCCAACCACTCCGAGCACCAGCTGCGCACCAAGTGGGCCGACGAGGTGGGCCCCGGCAACGCGCTGCCCGAGTACCCGCGCCCCCAGCTGACCCGTGACGCCTGGCGCAACCTCAACGGCTCCTGGCAGTTCGCCTCGGCGAAGGAGGGCGAGAAGCCCCCGGTCGGCAAGAAGCTCGCCGAGAAGATCCTCGTCCCCTACCCCGTGGAGTCCCAGCTCTCCGGCCTGGAACGGCACGAGGACCGCATGTGGTACCGCAGGACCTTCACCGTCCCCCAGGGCTGGAAGGTCGGCGACGGCAAGCGCCTCAAGCTCAACTTCGGTGCCGTCGACTGGCAGTCCGAGGTGTTCGTCAACGGCAAGAAGGTCACCGAGCACAAGGGCGGCTACGACAAGTTCAGCGCCGACATCACCGACGCGTTGAAGCCGGGCAGGACCCAGGAACTGATCGTCGGCGTCTACGACCCGACCGACGGCAAGGACGGCGAGAACCCGCCCGTCGGCAAGCAGCGCCTGGACCCCAGCGGCATCTGGTACACCCCTTCGTCCGGCATCTGGCAGACGGTGTGGATGGAGCCGGTGGCGGCCGACCACGCCGACTCGCTCAAGATCACCCCCGACGTGGCGGCCAAGCAGGTCACCGTCGAGCCCAAGGGCGTACGCGACGGAGTGCCGGTCAGGGCAGTCGCGTACGAAGGCAAGAAGAAGGTCGCGGAGGCGAGCGGACGCACGGGCACACCGCTCAAGCTGAAGATCGCCGAGCCGCGCCTGTGGTCGCCGGACGACCCCTTCCTCTACGACCTGAAGGTCACCGTCGGGCGCGACGACGTCAAGAGCTACTTCGGCATGCGGACCGTCGCCGTGGAGAAAGTGAACGGCACGCCGCGCACGATGCTCAACGGCAAGCCGCAGTTCCTGATGGCCACGCTCGACCAGGGCTTCTGGCCGGACGGGCTGCACACGGCGCCGACCGACGAGGCGCTCGCGTACGACCTGAAGATGCACAAGGAGATGGGCTTCAACTCGGTGCGCAAGCACATCAAGGTGGAGCCCGACCGCTGGTTCTACTGGGCGGACAAGCTGGGCCTGATGGTCTGGCAGGACATGCCCTCGATGAGCGCGGGCCGCAACCCGAGCACGGCGGCCCGGGCCCAGTACGAGTCCGAGATGAAGCAGATGATCGACGAGCACGCGAACCACCCGTCGATCGTCATGTGGGTCACCTTCAACGAGGGCTGGGGCCAGTACGACGAGGGCCGCATCGCCACCCAGGCCAAGTCCTGGGACCCGACCCGCCTGGTCAACGGCATGTCGGGCCTCAACCTCGGGCGCGACGGCGGCACCGGCGACATCATGGACGAGCACGGCTACCCGAGCCCGGCCCTGCCGCCCAAGCCCGACGGCGTGCGGGCGCAGATCAACGGCGAGTACGGCGGACTCGGACTCGCGGTACCGGGCCACGCCTGGTCGGTCCAGCAGAGTTACGTCGACGTGGACCCGGCGACGTACACGGACGACTACCTCACCAAGCTCGACGAGGTGCACAAGCTCGCCTGCAAGGGCGGCAACGGCGCCGTCTACACCCAGATCTCGGATGTGGAGGGCGAGTTGAACGGTCTGCTCACCTACGACCGCAGGGTCGTCAAGCCCGACGTGAAGCGGCTCAAGGCGGCACATGAAGCCTTGATCAGCGACGCGTCGCGGCCGGACCCGGCGGGGTGCTCGGGTTCCTGACCCGGTGCGAAGGCGCTCCGGCCCGGTGGGCCGGAGCGCTTTTCCCGTGGACGCAGGACCGTTCGCTTGGCACGATCTCCCGGTGATCGACGAGAGCGAGTGGGCCGGGGCCGCGGCCCGCAACAACGCCGAGTGGTGCGACGAGGTGTGCCGCGCACACGGCACACCGGGGGAGTTCCGCGCCGGGGCCTGGAGCAGCGCGCGACGGACCCCGCCGCTGTATCCGGACGCCGTCACGCTCAGCCCCGACGTGTCGGCGGCCGATCTGGTGGCGCGGATCGACACGGCGTCACCGGGCTGCTCCGTCAAGGACAGCTTCGCGTGCCTGGATCTGGAGCCGCTGGGCTTCGAGGTGCTCTTCGAGGCGCAATGGATCTACCGGGACGCGGGCAGTGCGATTCCCGGGGCCATGGCCCCGGACGTCGTCTGGGAGCCGCTCAAGAGCGCCGATTCGCTGCCCGCCTGGGAGAGGGCGTGGAACGAGGGCGAGGAGGGCGACGGCCTGTTCCGTCCCGAACTGCTCACCGGAGAAACGACGTTCCTGGCCGGAACCTCCTCCGACGGCCGGATCGTGGCGGGCGCGATCGCGAGCCGCGGGGCGTCCGTGGTCGGTGTCTCCAACCTGTTCGCGGCGGGTGGGCCGGCGGCCGACGAGGAGTCCGCCTGGGCGGGCTGCCTGACGCGGACGGCCCGGCTCTGGCCGGACCTGCCGGTCGTCGGATACGAGAGCGGCACCAGCCTGGACGCCGCCGTCCGCCAGGGGTTCACCCCGGTCGGACGGCTGCGGGTGTGGCTGCACACCGGCTGACGCGGGGCCTCGGGTGGCCGGGGTGGCCGCCCCGCGAGCAGCCGGGCGGCCACCCCGGCCACCCGGCCGCCGCCGGCTCCCACCTCTTGACGTGTACGCCACCACCCCCGAAGAATGATCGCGTTCCGCGCTGTGACAACGTTGTCCAAGGAGGCGTTCCCACCCATGAGATGGACCCAACGGCTACGCGGTACGGGGGTGGCGGTGGCCGCGGCCGCGCTCCTCGGGGGAGCCCTCGCCATACCGGCGGCCCAGGCCGCCCCGGCAGGGGACGGGCAGCTGACCGATCTGGTCAACCCGTTCATCGGCACCGAGAACGAGGGGAACACCTACCCCGGCGCCGCCGTGCCCTTCGGCATGGTCCAGTTCTCGCCCGACACCGGGCACAACACCGGCTACGACCACTCCGACACGCACATCCGCGGCTTCTCCACCGTCCATCTCTCGGGCGTGGGCTGCGGCTTGGGCGGCGACCTGCCGGTGCTGCCCACCACGGGCGACGTCAAGGAGACGGACTACGCCAAGTACGCGGCGGAGTTCAGCCACGACGACGAGAAGGCGAGCCCCGGCGCCTACCGGGTCGGCCTCAAGTCCGGCATCGACGCCGAGCTGACCGCCACCGAGCGCACCGGCGTGCAGCGCTACACCTTCCCCGCCACCGACAAGGCCAACGTCCTGCTCAACGCGGGCCAGTCACTGCACAAGACGGGCAGCACCAAGGTCGAGATCCTCGACAGCCGTACGGTCCGCACGGCGATCACCGGCAGCGGCTTTTGTCAGGACACCAAGCCGTACACGGTCTACACGATCACGCGCTTCGACCGCCCCTTCGCCACGTCGGGCACCTGGAAGGGCGACACCGTCACCGCGGGCTCCAAGACGTCGTCGGCGGGCGATGAGCGCAACGGCGCGTACGTCCGGTTCGATACCTCCAAGGACCGAACCGTCGAGGCGACCACCGCTCTGTCGTACGTCGATGCCAAGGGCGCCGCACTCAACCTCCGCGCGGAGGGCGGGCGTTCGTACGACCGTGTCGCGAAGGCCGCTCGGGCGGCCTGGGAGGACCGGCTCGACGACGTGAAGGCGCAGGGCGGCAGTGAGACCGTGCGCCGCACCTTCTACTCGTCCCTCTACCGGTCGTTCCTCGCGCCGAACATCGGCAGCGACGTCGACGGCCGGTACACGGGCTGGGACCAGAAGGTCCACCGCGCTTCTGCTGACGGGGGGTTCACGTACTACCAGAACTGGTCGCTGTGGGACACCTACCGCACCCAGGCGCAGCTCCTGTCCCTGCTCGCACCGCACGAGTCCCGTGACATGGCGCTCTCCGTCCTGAAGATCGACGAGGAGAGCGGCTGGCTGCCCAAGTGGGGCTACGGCACGGTCGAGACGAACATCATGACCGGCGACCCGGTCACCCCGTTCCTCACCAATGCCTACCAGCAGGGTCTGCTCAAGGGGTATGAGGAGAAGGCGTACCGCGCGCTGAAGAAGAACGCGGACGGTGTGCCGCCCGCCGATTCGGCGCCCGTGGGCCGCGAGGCCAACAAGGAGTATCTGAGCGACGGTTTCGCGCCGTACATCAAGGGCCGTCCGCACGCCAAGCCCGGCGACTCGGACTACGACCACGGCGCGTCCGCGACCCTGGAGTACGCCCTCTCGGACGCGATGCTCGGTGAGATGGCGGGCGAACTGGGGCACGAGGCCGATGCCGAGCGGTATGCGGACCGTGCGCAGAACTACCGGAAGATCTTCGACGGTTCGACGGGATTCTTCCGGGCGCGGGACGCGGCCGGTGCCTTCACCGGGCCCGCCGACCCGGCCAAGAGCGAGGGCTTCCACGAGGGCACGTCCTGGCAGTACCAGTGGCTGGTCCCGCAGGACCTGCCCGGCATGGTCGACCTCATCGGCGGCAAGCAGGCCACCAACGACCGCCTCGACTCCTTCTTCGCGTACGAGCAGCTCCTGAAGGACCCGGCGAAGACCGCACGCGAGGTGTGGGTCAACGGCCCCTACGACTACTACAACGCGGACAAGTACAACCCGCAGAACGAGCCCGATCTCATCGCCCCGTACACGTATCTGTCGACGGGCCAGCCGTGGAAGACCACCGACGTGGTGCACGCCGCGCTCACGCTCTTCACGGACACCCCGACGGGCATGACCGGCAACGACGACCTCGGCACCATGTCCGCCTGGAACGTCCTCTCCTCGATCGGTGTCTTCCCGGTCCAGCCCGGCACGGACACGTGGGGTCTGTCGACGCCCGTCTTCGAGCGCGTCGACCTCACCCTCGACCGCCGCTACTACCCGAAGGGGCGCCTCACGGTGAAGGCGCAGGGCACCTCCGACACCAACCGGTACATCCAGTCGGCGAGCACGGACGGCGCCGACTACGGCAAGACGTACCTGACGACCGACGACATCCGTGACACCCGTGAACTCTCCTTCACCGTGGGCGACAAGCCCTCGCAGTGGGGGACGTCGCGGCAGGCGGCGCCGCCCGCGCTGAAGTGACGTAAGACATAAGCCACTTACGTCCCGCCAGGCCCGTCCCTCCCAGAGGGGCGGGCCTTAACCTGTTGTTAACTGTGCGTAGCTTGATCGTACTTGACCGTAATCGCGGAACGGCGGTTGACTGCACGTCCATGCCATCCCCCGCATCGTCCTCGACGCGAGAGCAGCCCGTTGAAAACTCTGACCACTGAGCCATCCGACCTGCTCGCACCCCTCGATCTCGCCTTCTGGAACATCGAGTCCGCCGAACACCCCATGCATCTGGGCGCACTTGGCGTCTTCGACGCCGACTCGCCGGGAGCGGCCGAGCGCGCCGCCCAGCTGCTCGCCTCGCGTGCGACCACCGTGCCCGGGCTGCGGCTTCGGATACGTTCGGTCTGGCTGCCGGTCGGCGGGGCCGCGCGGGCGCCCGCGCCGGCCTTCGACCCGCTGGACCACGTCCGCATCGCCGGGCCCGTGCGGGACTTCCACGCCGCGGCGGGCGCGCTCATGCAGCGCCCCCTGGAGCGCGGCAGGCCGCCGTGGGAGGCGCATGTGCTGCCGGGGGACGACGGCACCTCCTTCGCCGTGCTCTTCAAGTTCCACCACGCCCTCGCGGACGGGCTGCGCGCCCTGATGCTCGCCGCTGCGGTCATGGACCCCGTCGAGCTGCCCGCCCCGCGTCCCGCGCCCGTGGCGCCCGAGGCCTCCGGGTGGTCCTGGCTGCCCGACCCGCGCAAGCTGCCCGGCCTGGTCCGCGACACCGTCGGCGACGTGGGGCAGGCCCTGGACATCGGCGCCTCGGTCGCCCGCGCCACCTTGGGCGTGCGGTCGTCGGTCGCCCTCACCTCGCAGGCCACCGGTACGCGGCTCACCGCGGGGGTGCTGCTCGACCTGGACGACGTGCACCGGGTGCGCAAGACCGTGGGCGGCACCGTCAACGACGTACTGATCGCCGTGGTCGCGGGAGCCCTGCGCCGCTGGCTCGACGAGCGGGGCGACGGCAGCGAGGGCGTGGCGCCGCGCGCCCTGGTCCCCGTCTCCCGGCGCAGGCCGCGCGGGGCGCAGCCGCCGGGCAACCGGCTCTCCGGGTATCTGGTGCGGCTGCCGGTCGGCGATCCGGACCCGGTCGCGCGGCTGCGGACGGTGCGGGCCGCCATGGACCGCAACAAGGACGCGGGTCCCAGCCGCGGCGCGGGCGCGGTCGCCCTGCTCGCCGATCATGTGCCCTCGCTCGGCCACCGCATCGGCGGTCCCGTCGTCGCGCAGGCCGCCCGGCTGCTCTTCGACATCCTCGTCACCAGCGTCCCGCTGCCCAGCCTGGGCCTGAAGCTGGGCGGCTGCCCGCTCGCCGCCGTGTACCCCTTCGCGCCGCTGGCCCGGGGCCAGGCGCTCGCCGTCGCGGTGTCCACGTACCGGGGCCGGGTGCACTTCGGTCTGGTCGCGGACGCGGCGGCCGTACCGGACCTGGACGTTCTCGCGCGCAGCGTGCGGGAGGAGCTCGCGGGGCTCGTCGAAGCGTGCGTAGACCGTCCGCGTTTGGTAGAGGGGCCCGTCGCTACGTAAAGTTCTCTTCTTTGGAGCTTCCGCGGTCACCCAGACGAGCCGCGGCATGAGTGACGCGAGGACAGTGGCGATGACGGTGACAGAGGACGGCCCGGAGGCCGCGGAGTCTTTTGGCCCAGGCATCGATCCCGACCGGCTCGCCGTCTGCCTCAGCGTGCTCGACGAGCTCGACAAGCTGGAGGTCGACCACCCCGACGCGATCGCGGTGCGCCGTGCCACGGCCGGGGTCTACCGGACGGTGAAGCAGCGCCGCCGTCAGGAGCGCAGGGCCGCCAAGACGGCGCACGACAAGGCCGTCACGGAAGCCACCGCCACCGGCTCCGCCGAGCGGATCGACGACGAGACCGAGGGTCTGCTGCCCTCCTCGCAGACCGAGGAGGGCCGGATCGCGGGGATACTCCAGCGCCCCCGCTCCTGCTACACCTGCAAGACGCGCTACGTGGAAGTCGACTACTTCTACCACCAGCTGTGTCCGGACTGCGCCCGCCTGAACCGGTCCAAGCGCGACGCCCGCACCGAACTCACCGGCAAGCGCGCGCTGCTCACCGGAGGCCGCGCCAAGATCGGCATGTACATCGCGCTGCGTCTGCTGCGTGACGGCGCCCACACCACCATCACGACGCGGTTCCCCAAGGACGCCATCCGCCGCTTCAAGGCGATGGACGACTCCGCGCAGTGGCTGCACCGCCTGGAGGTCGTCGGCATCGACCTGCGCGACCCGGCCCAGTCCGTCGCGCTCGCCGAGCGGCTCGCCGCCGCGGGGCCGCTCGACATCCTGATCAACAACGCGACGCAGACCGTACGCCGCCTGCCCTCCGCGTACGCCGCCCTGGTCGACGGCGAGAGCGCGCCGCTGCCCGCCGGTGAACTGCCCGCCCACTCCGTCATCGGCGCCTTCAATTCGGGCGCGGTGGACGGCCTGGCCGCGCTGCCCGTCGGCACCAGCAACCTGGACGCCCAGCAGGTCGCCGACCTCGCCCTCGTCGCGGGCAACGCCAGCGTCGCCCGGCACCTGGACGGCACCGCCATCGACGCGGGCGGCCTGGTCCCGGACGTCGTCGACAGCAACACCTGGGTGCAGACCATCGAGCAGATCTCCCCGGTGGAGTTGCTCGAGACCCAGCTGTGCAACTACACCTCGCCGTTCATCCTGATCAGCGCGTTGCGCTCGGCGATGGCCGACGCCGCGAAGAAGGCGTCCAGCGGCCGCTCGTACGTCGTGAACGTCTCGGCGATGGAGGGTGTCTTCGGCCGTGGCTACAAGGGCGCGGGCCACCCGAACACGAACGCCGCGAAGGCCGCGATGAACATGGTGACGCGGACCAGCGCCCAGGAGATGTTCCAGACCGACGGCATCCTGATGACCTCGATCGACACCGGCTGGATCACCGACGAGCGCCCGCACTACGACAAGCTGCGCCTGGCCGACGAGGGCTTCCACGCCCCGCTCGACCTGATCGACGGCGCGGCGCGGGTCTACGACCCGATCGTGCGGGGCGAGGCGGGCGACGACCTGTTCGGTGTCTTCCTGAAGGACTACGCACCCGGCAAGTGGTAGCCACGCGCGGGCGGCCTCAGGCCTTGTCCGTGGCTCCGCCCGCTGCCTCCCGCAGCCGCTCGTGCACGGCGTACGGGGAGGTCGTACCGGCGGCGGCCCGCACCCGTGTCCCGCCGTCCACCAGGACATCCGCGCCCGTCACCCATTCGGCCGCATCCGAGACCAGCCATGTCACCGCCCGCGCCACGTCCTGCGGCTTGTCGATGCGGCCGAGCGGCAGGCTCGCGGCGAGCTGCTCCTCGGCGCCGTCCCACACGAAGCGGGCCATCTCGGTGCGGACGAGGCCGGGGGAGACGGAGTTGACCCGCACCGAGGGCGCCAGTTCGCCCGCGAGCTGGGCGGTCAGGTGCAGGAGCGCCGCCTTGCTGGTGCCGTACGCGCCCACGTTCGGACCCACGTGGGAGGCGCCCTCGGTGCAGATGTTCACCACCGCGCCGCCGTGCTCGCCCATCCAGGCCCGCCAGGCGAGCTGCGTCAGGCGCAGAGCGGCCTCGACGTTCACCGTGAAGGCCGTGCGCCACCGGGTCAGGTCCACGTCCATCAGCGGGCCGTAGGGGGCGTTCGTCGCGGCGTTGTTCACCAGGACGTCCAGCCGCCCGAACTCCCGGACCGCGAGGGCCACGCACGCCTCCGCCCGCCCGGAATCGGCCACGCCGCCCGGACATCCGACGGCCTGGGTGCCGTCGGCGCGCAGTTCGGCCACCGCCGCGTCCAGGGCGTCCGGGTCGCGGGCGGTGATGACAAGGCGATGACCGGACTGAGCCAGGGCCCGCGCGACGGCGAGCCCGATCCCTCGCGAGGCTCCGGTCACCAGAGCCACCGCGCCCTCCCGTGCCTGCGCAGAAGTCATCCGCGTACGGTCCCATGGAGGCCTGGAAAGGCCCATAAGGCCGACCCGTTGAAGAGATTTCGGCCCGGCGGCCACCCCCACACCGGTATCAACTGTCTGAAATCCACCCCTTCGGCCGAACCCATAGAGCGCGCGCCTGCTCATTTGGTTAATCTGAGGCGAACGGACGGCCCTCAGGGGATCCACAAGCGCCCCTCAGCCGCCCCGGGACAGGCTTGCAACCGTGGCCGCGCTCCCGCCCGAACAACGGCGCCACCGCGACCGAACAGCCCATGTCCTTCCGTTACGCGACACAAAGGAGTGCGCGGTGACACCAGATCTGACGAAGCAGGAAAAGCGACCGGCGGAGAGCGGCGGCGACCGGGCCGGCGGCCCACGCAAGCTCAGCAACCTGGACTCGTGGGCCAAGGCGGCCCCGATCCGTCTGGCCGGCTACGAGGACGACCTCGCGGAGCCGCACATCCTCCCCGGTATCGACTGATCCCTCCGCTTCGCCGCGTGCCCCCGGCCGAACCCGGCCGGGGGCACGCGGCGTGCGCGGTGCCGTCGGGCGCCCCGGGGGCGGTGCGAACCGCGGATTCCGGGTGGGTCGGCCCACTCGCGCATGGCCCGGCGGTTGCGGGTTACTCCGGGGAGTATGAACGGGACATCGGATGCCGAGCGCAGCGCGGACCGCGCGCCGGACGAACTGACGCAGCTGTCGAAGCGGTCGTGGCGGGCAGTGATCACCGGCGTGGTCCGGGAGTTCCAGGACGACGAGCTGACCGACCGGGCGGCGGCGCTGACCTACTACGGGGTGCTGTCGCTGTTCCCGATGCTGCTGGTCCTCGTCTCCCTCCTCGGAGTCGTGGGGAAGTCGGCCATCGACTGGCTGCTGGAGAACCTGGAGAAGCTCGCGCCGGGTTCGGCGAGGGACATCATCAGCGACGCCGTGCGGCAGCTGGAGGGCCAGGGCGGTGTCGGCTCACTCATGGCGGTGGTCGGCATCGTGCTGGCGGTGTGGGCGTCCTCCGGGTACGTGGGCGCCTTCATCCGCACCGCCAACGCCGTCTACGACATGCCCGAGGGACGGCCGGTGTGGAAGGTGCTGCCGGTCCGGGTGGGCGTGACGGTGGTCCTGCTGGTCCTCGCGGTCGTCAGCGCGGTCATCGTGGTGTTCACGGGCGGCCTCGCCCGCACCGTGGGCTCGACCCTGGGCGTCGGCGACGCGGCACTGACGGTGTGGTCGATCGCGAAGTGGCCGGTCCTTGTCGTGCTGGTGACCTGCATGATCGCGCTGCTCTTCTGGGCGACGCCGAACGTGAAGGGCCGCGGCTTCAAGTGGATCACCCCCGGCAGCGTGATCGCCCTGGTGATCTGGCTGATCGCGTCGGCCGGGTTCGCCTTCTACGTGAGCAACTTCGGTTCCTACAACAAGACCTACGGCGCACTGGCCGGAGTGATCATTTTCCTCGTGTGGCTGTGGCTCAGCAACATCGCGATCCTGCTGGGCCTGGAGTTCGACGCGGAGCTCTCACGGCAGCGTGCCATCGCCGGGGGTCTGCCCGCCGAGGAAGAGCCCTACGTACCGCCCCGCGACACCCGCGCGTGGGACGAGCAGGACCGGCGGCGCATGGAGGAGTGAACACCGCTCGCCGTGATCGCGGTCCCCGACCATGTGCCGATCCCGGAGATCGGGGTACTCGGCCGCAGAACAGACAGGAGGTTGATGACGATGGCCCAGACAGGTCCGCACACCACCGGCCGTGACAGCAGCGGAGCGAGCGCCCCCGGCAGCGAGCCGCTCGGCGATCTCGTGCAGCGCGCGTCGCAGCAGCTGACGGAGCTGGTGCGCGGCGAGATGCGTCTGGCACAGGCGGAGATGAAGGAGAAGACCAGGCGCTACGGCAAGGGCAGCGGGTTGTTCGGCGGAGCCGGTCTCGTCGGCTTCCTCACCCTGCAGGCTCTCGTCGCCACCGCGATCGCGGCCCTCGCGGTGCCGCTTCCGGTGTGGGCGGCGGGGCTGATCGTCACCGCCGTCCTCGGTCTGATCGCCGCGGTACTGGCCGTGACCGGCAAGAAGGAAGTCGGCCGGGCCGCCCCGCCGATCCCCGAGCAGGCCATCGGCAGCGTCAAGGCCGATGCCGCAGAGATCAAGGAGAGTGCACAGCGATGAACCATCCCGACAAGCACACCGCCGGGGCCGGGGAACTGCGCGCGAAGGTCGAGCAGACCCGGCAGGACCTGGGAGAGACGGTCGAGGCGCTCGCGGCCAAGGCGGACGTCAAGGCCCGTGCGCAGGACAAGGCGGTCGCGATCAAGGGCCAGACGGCCACGAAGGCCGCGGAGCTGAGCGGGCAGGCCGTGGCGAAGGCCACCGAGGCCGCCCACGTGCTGCAGGACAAGGTGCCCGACCAGGTCAAGGACAAGGCCGCCGCCGCCACGGACCAGGTCAAGGCCGCGGCCGGACAGGCCGGAGAGCTGTGGCAGGACAAGGCCCCCGCGCAGGTCCGCAACAACCGCACCGCCGTCCTCGCGGCCGGTGGCGCGACGCTGCTGGCCACGTACGTACTGCTGCGACGCAGGCGTAAGCAGGGGAGCGCGGTGTGAAGGCCTCGAAGATCGCGTACAAGCCGGTCGGCATGGCGCTCGGCGCGCTCGCCGGTGTGGCCGCGGGCGGGCTGTTCAAACAGGCGTGGAAGGTGGTCGGCCACGACGAGGACGCGCCCGACGCCACCGACGAGCACCGCAGCTGGGGCGAGATCCTGCTGGCGGCGACGCTCCAGGGTGCGATCTTCGCCGTGGTCAAGGCGGCCGTCGACCGCGGTGGCGCTGTCGCCACGCGCCGGCTGACGGGCACCTGGCCGGGCTGACGGACGGCGGGCCCGGCTGACAGGCGGCCTGCGGATTCATCCGATGGGTCGGCATAAGGCAGCGCAAATGTCCAAGTCTCCGCCGCGAGCAATGCATTGACACCCTCACGGGGCGCTTGAATCATCGGATGTCATGACTGACATGCGCATGATGCTCGCGCCCCGTGCGCGGTTTCACCGGCTGAGAGGCGCCGCGGTGGCCCTGCTGCTGCTCGCGGCGCCCGTCCCGGCGGCCCAGGCCGCCGGTGCGTCGCGGCCCGCCGCGGACCCGCCCCGCACGGTCCCCGCCCTGGCCGACTGGACGCCGGGAAAGGGGAGTTACGCGTACGGACCCGGCTCCCGGATCGTCGCGCACGGGCAGGCGGCACGCGACGTGGCCCGCGCCCTCGCCGACGATCTGCGCGCGGCGGGCGAGGGCCGGGTGCCGGTCACCGGCGGCGCTCCGCGCGACGGCGACATCGTGCTCGACGTCGCCCCCGCGCGCACACCCCTCGGCGCCGAAGGCTACGAACTCCGCGCGGGCAAACGCCTGGAGATCACCGGCGCGACGGAGGCCGGAGCCTTCTACGGCACCCGCACCCTCCTCCAGCTCCTCGCCCAGAGCGACCGCGTACCGGCCGGACGCACCGTCGACGTCCCTCAGTACAAGGAGCGCGGTGTGGGTGTCTGCGCCTGCTACATCCACGTCTCGACGCCCTGGCTGGAGAACCTCGTACGCGACATGGCGTACCACAAGCAGAACCAGCTGCTCCTCGAACTCAAGGTGAAGAGCGACAAGCACCCCGAGGCCAACAGCTGGGGCTACTACACCAAGAGCGAGATCCGCCGCATCGTCGCGCTCGGCGAGAAGTACCACGTCACGATCGTCCCGGAGATCAACTCCCCGGGCCACATGGACCCGTGGCTGGAGAAGCGCACCGACCTCCAGCTCACCGACTCCGACGGCAAACCGCAGCCGTCGCGCCTGGACATCACCAAGGACGAGGCCTTCGCGTACTACACGAGCCTCATCGACGAGTACGCCGAGGTGTTCCCCGCGAAGTCCTGGCACATGGGCGCCGACGAGTACATGCTCGGCTCCGACTTCGCCAAGTACCCCCACATCCTCGACTACGCGAAGAGGAAGTACGGCGACCAGGCGACCCCGCAGGACGCCTTCGTCGACTTCATCAACCGCGTGCACGCCTACGCGACCGGCAAGGGCAAGCAGCTGCGCATCTGGAACGACGGCCTGACCGGCGACAACACCGTGCCGGTCGCGGCGGGCACGAGCGTGGAGCACTGGCTCGACGTGAAGACGAAGCCGAGCCAGCTCATCGCCCAGGGCCATCCGTTGCAGAACGCCGCGTACTCCCTCTACCTGGTCCGCGGCGGCTTCCACACCGACACCAAGGCGCTGTACGACAAGGCGTGGGACCCGCGCAGCTTCGAGGGCGAGAAGCTCGCGTCGCGGGACGGCATCACCGGCGCGAAGATCAGCCTGTGGCCGGACAACGGACGGGGCGAGACCGAGAACGAGGTCGCCGCCTCCATGGCGCTGCCGCTCAGTCACATCGCCCAGGTCACCTGGGGGTCCGCGCACCCGGACCCGACGTACGCCGACTTCACCGCGCGCGCCAGGTCCGTCGGGCACGCGCCCGGGTGGCGTGATCTGACGAAGCCACCGGTGGCGGACGGCACGTACACCCTGCGGGACACCAAGGGGCACGCGGAGCCCGCCGCCTACGAGATCAAGCGCACCGCCGACGGCTACGTCACGCTGAAGTCCGCGGCCGACGGCACCTGCCTGGAGACCCGCAGCGGAAAGCTCACCCTCAACGTGCCGCTGGAGCCCGGCAGTTCGGTCACGCACGAGACGTGCGAGGCGAAGAACACCCTCCAGCGGTGGCAGCTCGCGAAGGCGGCGGGCGGCTACCGGCTGACGAACGCGATCACGCGGATGTCCGTGCGCGTCGCCGACGACGGGCGGCTTCAGCAGTACCCGGCGGATCAACAGGCCCCGGCGACCTGGACCTTGACGGCTCGCTGAGCGATCACCCGCCGAGCGACCGCCCGCTGATCCCATCGCCCGAGACCCGACAGGGAGACCGCACCCCCATGACTGTCAGCAGACGTCTTTTCGTGGCCGCCGCCGTCACCACGGCGGTCGCCGCGTCGAGCAGTTCCCTCGCGCTCGCCGCGTCCGGCTCCATCGGGACGGCCGCCGCCGCCGCTCCTGAACCGCCCTACCGCATCCCGATCGGCCCGGACGACTCCCCGGACGAGGTCGTCACCAAGGCCTCCCAGGTCCGGCCGACGGAACGGCAGATCGCCTGGCAGCGCCTTGAGCAGACCGCGTTCCTGCACTTCGGGGTGAACACCTTCACCGGCCTGGAATGGGGCACGGGCGACGAGGACCCCGACGTCTTCCAGCCGTCCGGCCTCGACACCGACCAGTGGGCGCGGGCCCTGCGCGACGGCGGCTTCAAGCTCGCCATCCTCACCGTCAAGCACCACGACGGCTTCGTGCTCTACCCCTCGCGCTACACCAAGCACAGTGTGGTGAGCAGCAGTTGGCAGGGCGGCAAGGGCGACGTACTGCGCTCGTTCGCCGACTCGCTGCGCCGCCACGGCATCAAGGTGGGCGTCTACATCTCGCCCGCCGACGAGAACCAGTACCTGTACGGCGTCTACGCCAACGGCAGCGCGCGCTCGCGGCGCACCATTCCCACACCGGTGGCGGGCGACGACCGGGCGGGCGAGGCCGCCGTGCGGTCGTTCACGCTCGACGCGACGGACTACGGCGCGCACATGCTCAACCAGCTCTACGAGGTGCTCACCGAGTACGGGCCCGTCGACGAGGTGTGGTTCGACGGGGCCCAGGGGCGCATCCCGCCGGAGAAGGTCGAGACGTACGACTGGGACAGCTGGTACGCGGTCATCCGCGCCCTGGCCCCGGACGCGACGGTCGCGGTGCGCGGCCCGGATGTCCGGTGGGTCGGCAACGAGGGCGGGCTCGCGCGCGAGAACGAGTGGAGCGTCGTCCCCGTCAAGGACTCGGGGAACGGGAGCATCGACTACGCCCTGAAGTACGACGCGCCGGATCAGGGCAGTCGCGCGGCGCTGGCGGAGTCGCGGGCGGTCGCCCAGTACGTGCAGTGGTGGCCGGCGGAGTGCGACGTCTCGATCAGGCCGGGCTGGTTCTTCCACGAGGACGAACAGCCGAAATCCGTCGAGCAGTTGACGGACATCTGGTTCCGCTCGGTGGGCCGCAATGCGGTACTGCTCCTCAACGTTCCGCCGGACAAGCGGGGCCTGCTCCCGGAGGCGGACGTGGCGCGGCTGCGGGAGTTCCGCGAGCGGATCGGGCGCGAACTGCCGGAGGACCTGGCGCGGGGTGCGCGGGCCCGCGGCGACGGCCGTCGTCCCTCGTGCGCGGTGGACGCCGACCCGGACACGGCGTGGGTGTGTCCGGCGCCCGCCCGGGGGACGCTCACGGTCGACCTGGGCAAGGCGCGCGAGGTCGACCGGATCCGGCTCGGGGAGGACATCAGGCGCGGCCAGCGGCTGGAGCGCGCGGTGATCGAGGCGCGGACGTCCACCGGGGCCGGCTGGTCCCTGGTGACCGAGGTGGACACGGTGGGGGCGAGCCGGGTCCTGACGCTGGCCGCGCCGGTGCGGGCCCGGGAGTGGCGGCTTCGGGTGACGGGGTCGCGCGGGACGGTGCGCCTGGCGGAGTTCGGGCTGTACCGGTCACGGGTGTAGAGGTCCGGCCCGGGAGCCGCGCTCGCCCGTGAGCGCGGCCCCGGGTTCTCGTGCTTCAGGCCGGCGAAGTCCGCGTACCTCAGGCCGGCGAAGTACGCCTGCACGGCGCGGTGTTACCGTCCCGGCCATGTCCAAGAACGAGATCGACGCCCTGACCGCCGAGTTCTTCGGCGCCTTCGACAACGTGGGCGGCAAGACCGCCGACGTGGCCCGCATCCGCCGGCTGCTCGTCCCGGGAGGTGTGATCGTCCTGACCGGCCCGCAGTTCACGGTCTACACGGTGGACGAGTTCATCGAGCCGCGCCAACGGCTTCTGACGGAGGGCCGGTTGGTGGAGTTCTCCGAGTGGGAGACCTCCGAACGGACCGAGATCGAGGGCGACATCGCCTCGCGGTTCGGCACGTACCGCAAATCCGGAACACTGGACGGCGAGCCGTTCGAGGGAGGCGGCACCAAGACCATCCAATTCGTCCGCACCCCGGAGGGCTGGAGGATCACGGCCTTCTCCTGGTACGACGCCCCCTGAAAGGGGCATCAGCTCCCAGTCCCATCGCGCCGGCCCCTTCACGGCACCCTGACCCTGACGTTCTGCTGTCGCCATCTCTCCACCCGCCCCCGCCCCACACGCCGAGCCGCGCCGATCATCCGCGCTCACCATCGCCCCGGCATTACACCAAACTCAAGATCCTTCACGGAGCCTGTCGGCGCTCAAGGCGCAGCCCGGTCGGGCATCGGGCCCCGGGAGGGAAGACTCGGCCTCTCCACGGTCCCTCTCCCCAGGCTGCCAGGCTGAGGGACGGGCCGACGGGTGAGGGACGGGCCGACGGGTGAGGCCGGTGCTGAATGTCGTGGCGAGCAGACGGGGCGAAACGCTCAGCAAGGCCACGCGACGCCGCCGTTCCGTACCGTCAGGGGATCGGGTTCCTCCGTCTCGTAGAACCTGATCCATCCGATGTGGACGGAGCCGTCGAACCGCCCGTGGTGGTCCCCGGCCTTGGTCGCCAGCCAGGTGAGCAGCTCGTCGACGCGGTCGAAGTCGTCCGGGTGGATTTCCTGCCGGGCGGTCAGCGCCCAGCCGTCCTCGCGCCGGAGCAGCACGGAGGTGAGAGCGCCGCCCACCTTCAAGGCCGCCTCATGGCGCCCCAGGAGCGGCACCGGGTCGTCCTCCGTGACCAGCTCGCCCTGGTCGTCCTCCACCACGACCGGGAACTCGCGCACGATGGTCGGCCCCACCGGCCGGGAGCCCAGGCCGAGATGCCACCGCAGTTCGGCGATCTCCTCCTCGGAGACGTCGTCACGCAGGTCCAGCGCCATCGAGAGTTCGTAGATGTCCGCCACACCGGCACCGTACTGGCGGGGCACGACAGTCAGGCCTGCTCCCCGGGGTGGAGAGCACCTTCAGCTCCCGGCCACCGGCCCCGTGCTCTCCCGTTCGATGAGGCTGGGCAGCGGTACCTGGACCGTGGCCGCCGGGCGGTCGTCCAGGAGGGAGAGGAGTTCACGGGCCGCCGTGCGGCCGAAGGAGACCGTGTCGCGGGAGAGCGCCGTCAGCCACGGGTGCACCATCCGGCACAGTGCCGAGTCCTCCCACGCGATCACCGAGACGTCCGCCGGCACGGCGAAGCCGAGTGAGGACGCCGCGGCGATCCCGGCGACGGCCATCACGTCGTTGTCGTACACGAGAGCCGTCGGCGGGGATGCGGCGCTGAGCACCCGTCTGGTCACCGCGGCGCCCTCCGCGTCCGAGTAGTCCGTGGTCACCGAGCGGACCTCGGACAGGTCGCGCCGCTCAGCCTCGGCCCGCAGCGTCCGGATCCGCCGCTCCGTGTGGGCGAGGCCGGGCAGTCCCGCGATGTGCACGATGCGGCGGTGTCCGAGGGCGTGCAGGTGGTCCACGACCGACGCCATCGCGCCCGCGTCGTCCGCCCAGACGGTGGAGAGATTGGGGTGGTGGGCCTCCGGGTCGGGCACACCGCCCGTCACCACCGCGGGCAGGCCGAGCTCGTCGAGGAGCGCCGGACGGGGGTCGTCCGTGCGCGGGTCCACGACCAGGACGCCGTCCACCCGGTGCTCGGCCCACCACCGCTGATAGACCGCGCATTCGGCGGTCACGTCCTCCACCACCTGGAAGAGCAGCCCCAGTCGACGCTCCGCCAGGACCTCCTGGATGCCCGAGATCAGCTGGAGGAAGAACGAGTCGACGCCCAGCGTCCCGGCGGGCCTCGCCACCACGAGGCCCACCGTCGCCGAGCCCTCGCCGGACAGGGCGCGCGCCGCCGTGCTCGGGTGCCAGCCCAGCTGCTCGGCGACCCTGCGGACCCGGTCGCGGGTGAGCTCGGAGACTCCGGGCCGGTCGTTGAGCGCGAAGGACACGGCGCTCTCGGAGACTCCGGCGCGGCGCGCGATGTCCTTCATGGTCGGCCGGCGTGCCGGGGACCGCTTGCCTTGCACCGGTGTTGCCCCTTTCCTGTCGTGCGCATACTAATGCGCTTGAGCCAGCCCACTCTAAAGCGCATTAGTCGATCCTCGCAAGAAGTTCAACGCAACGCCCTGAGCTGCACAGTTGGCGTGTTGAGCAAGGAATGTGCCACGAATCCATTGACTTTTTACCGGAGTTCCATGCAAGGTCTGCCTCACGCTGGGCCGAGCAAAGGAGCCGTTTCACCGTGCGCATCTCCCACCACCCCCGCATGCCCCGAAGGGCAGCCGCCGCTGCCGCCGTCATCGCCGTGCTCCTGCCGTTGAGCGCCTGCGGTGACGGAGGTGACGGCGGCGGCTCGACCGACGCCTCCGGCAAGGTCGAGGGCGAGATCACCTTCCAGACCTGGAACCTCAAGGCGAACTTCAAGTCGTACTTCGAGGGCGTCGTCGACGGCTTCGAGAAGAAGTACCCGGGCACCAAGGTGCACTGGGTCGACCAGCCCGGCGAGGGCTACGCCGACAAGATCAGCGCCGACGCCGCGGCAGGCACCCTCCCCGACGTCGTCAACGTCTCGCCCGACCTGGTGGCCCCGCTCGCCAAGGCCGGACTCGCGCTCGACCTCGACAAGGCCGCGGGGAAGTACGAGAAGGAGTACCTGCCGGGGGCGTGGAAGAGCCACCAGATACCGGGCACGGAGGGGACGTACGCCTTCCCCTGGTATCTGAACACCGGACCGCTCTTCTACAACAAGCGGATCTTCAAGGACGCGGGTCTCGCCGCCGACAAGCCCCCGACGACCTACGACCAACTCTTCGACGACGCCCTGAAGTTGTCGAAGGAGACGGACGGCAAGACCGCCACGCTCGCCAACGTCCCCACCATCGAGGACTTCGGGCGTTACGGCGTCCCGCTGATGGACAAGGACGGGACCAAGTTCACCTTCAACAGCGCCAAGGGCGTCGAACTCCTCACCAAGTACAAGGAGTTGTACGACGCGAAGGCCCTGGACCGGCAGGCGCTCACCGCGACGCCCGAGTCGACGGGCAAGAAGTTCCTCACCGAGGCCGTCGCCATGAACCCCGGAAGTGCCCTGGACCTCGGCAAGTTCAAGAAGGACGCACCCGGTCTCTACAAGAACATCGGGATCACCCCGCAGATCACCAACACCGGCAAGGACAACATGTACGTGATGGGGGTGATGGTGAACACCCGCACCAAGCAGACCCCCGCCGCCGTGGCCTTCGCCCACTACGTCACGGACGCGCAGCGCCAGATGTCCTTCGCCAAGAAGGTGGCGATCTTCCCCAGCACGGAGGGCTCGCTCGACGACCCGTACTTCACCAAGCAGGACGGCACCGACGACACGCGCGTGCGCGTCGCGGCCGCCAAGTCCATCAAGACCGCGGTGAACTACACGCCCGTGCTGTTCAGCGAGCAGATGAAGATCGAGCTGCGCAACGGCGTCGCCCGGGCGCTGCAGGGCAAGCAGAGCCCCAAGGAAGCGCTTGACAACGCTGTCAAGAACTGCGACCGGCTGCTGAAGCAGAGCTGAGACGACGACACGGGATCACCGACCACCATGAAAAGCTCCAGCACCGCCACCGTTCCCCGTGCCGCCACCGCCGCCGACCGCGGCCCACGCCGCCGCATCCGGCGTCAGCTGCCCTCCAGTCCCTGGCTGTTCGCCGCCCCCGGGCTGTTGATCGTCGGCATCTTCATCCTCTATCCGTTCGTCAGCACGCTCATCAACTCCTTCACCGACAAGCGGACCCTGATCCCGGGGGAGTACGTCGGCCTGGACAACTTCCGGGAGCTGCTGCACGACGACATGTTCTGGATCGGGCTCCGCAACTCCACGCTCTACATCGTCGGAGTCGTCCCCGCGCTCGTCCTGCTGCCGCTGCTGCTCGCGATGCTGGTCCAGAAGCACATCCCCGGCATCACCTTCTTCCGGTCCGCCTTCTACACGCCGGTGGTCGCGTCCATCGTCGTGGTGGGCCTGATCTGGGTGTGGATGCTGGATGAACGGGGCCTGGTCAACGCGGTGCTCGAGGCGGTGGGCGTCGGCTCGGTCGGCTTCCTCAGCGACCAGTGGCTGCTCCTGCTGAGCGCCATGGCCGTCACGGTCTGGAAGGGCCTCGGCTACTACATGATCATTTACCTGGCGGCCCTCGCCAACGTGCCGCGCGAGCTGCACGAGGCCGCCTCGGTGGACGGCGCGGGCGCGGTGCGCCGCTTCTTCACCGTCACCGTGCCCGCCGTGCGCTCCACGATGGTCCTGGTCGCCGCACTGTCCTCGGTCGCCGCCTTCAAGGTGTTCTCCGAGGTCTACCTGATGGCCGGGCCCAACGGCGGCCCGGCCGGCGAGGACACCACGCTCGTGATGCTGGTGCAACGGGTCGGCACCGGCCTGACCGGCCGCGTCGGCTACGCGTCGGCCATCTCGGTCGTCGTCTTCATCGTCACCGTCGCGCTGATGCTGCTCGTGCTGCGCGCGGACCGGAAGGAGGACGCGTGAGCACCGCGACGGACACGCGCGAGACCGAGCAGGCGGACCGCGAGGCGGAGGGCAAGGGCAGGTTCCGCAAGGGCAAGGCCCGCAAGGACGGGGCCCGCAGGCGCGGGCGGATCACCGACGAGAACGGCCGCCGGATGCCCGTGTGGGAGATCGTCCTGCGCTACGCACTCCTGCTCGCCGTACTCGCGCTGATGATCGGCCCCTTCCTGTGGCAGCTGTCCACATCGCTGAAGGGCCCGCACGAGAACATCTTCAGCTCCCCGCCCTCGTTCCTGCCGAGCAGCCCGACCTTCCACAACTACGAGCGGGTCGCCGACACCATCCCCGTCTGGGACTACGCGTTCAACTCCCTGAAGGTGGCCGCCGCGAACGTGGTGACCAACTGCGTGGGCGCCACGCTCGCCGGCTACGCCCTCGCGCGCCTGCGCTACCGGGGCCGCCGTGCGGCCACGATCGTCTTCGTGCTCGCCATGCTGGTGCCGGTCGAGGGCATCATCATCGCCCAGTTCACGACCATGCGGGAGCTGGGCCTGAACAACACCCTCATCGGTGTGCTCCTGCCGGCCTGCGTCTCCGCGCTCAACGTCCTGCTGATGCGCAACGCCTTCCTGAACCTGCCGTACGAGATCGAGGAAGCCGCGTTCGTCGACGGCGCGAACGTCTGGCAGCGCTTCCTGCGGATCGCCCTGCCCGCGGTCAAGGGCACGCTCGCCGTGGTGGCGATCTTCGCCTTCATGGGCGCGTGGGACGACTTCCTGTGGCCGCTGATCGTGCTGAGCGACCCGGACAGGTTCACGCTCACCATCGGTCTGAACTACCTGCACGGCACCTTCGCCAACGACGAACGGCTCGTCGCCGCGGGCACGGTCATCGCCGTGCTTCCGCTGATCGTGCTCTTCGCCTGTCTTCAGCGGTACTTCTTCCGCGGGGTGGGCGAGGGGGCGGTCAAGGGCTGAGCCGCCGCAGCACTCCGTACTCCGATCGCCTCACCGCGCACCCCGGGCCCCGCACCGGATGCCCCCCGCACCCCCGAGAACCAGGACTCGCATGACTCGTACGACCCGTGTTCCCTCCGACGCGCCGCGCTTCGGAGCGAACTACACACCCAGCCAGGGGTGGTTCCACCACTGGCTCGACTTCGACATCGACGCCGTGCGCGCCGATCTCGACGCGATCGCCGGGCTCGGCCTCGACCACATCCGGGTCTTCCCGATCTGGCCGTACTTCCAGCCCAACCGCACCCTGATCAGGCCGCGCGCCGTGGAACAGCTCGTCGCCCTCGCCGACGCCGCGGCCGAGCGCGGGCTCGACGTCAACGTCGACGGACTACAGGGGCATCTGTCGAGCTTCGACTTCCTGCCGGCCTGGACGCAGACGTGGCACCGGCGGAACATCTTCACCGACCCCGATGTGGTGGAGGGGGAGATCGCCTACCTGCGTACGCTCGCCGCCGCGCTCGCCGACCGGCCCAACTTCATCGGCATGACCATCGGCAACGAGGTCAACCAGTTCTCGGCGGGCCCGCACCCCGATCCCGACCGGATCACCGAGGACCAGGCGGGGGAGTGGCTGCGGCGGGTGCTTGCCGCGTGCGAGGAGGGGGCGCCCGGCAAGCTGCATCTGCACGCCGAGTACGACGCCGCCTGGTACCAGGACGACCAGCCCTTCACCCCCGCCCAGGCCGCGCGGCTCGGCGGTGCGACCGCCGTGCACTCCTGGGTGTTCAACGGCACGGCCCAGCGGCACGGGCGGGAGGGCGTCGCCACCGCGCACCACGCGGCGTACATGATCGAACTGTCGAAGGCGTGGGCGGACGATGCGCACCGCCCGGTCTGGCTCCAGGAGGTGGGCGCGCCCGCTCCCCTCATCCCCGCGGAGCACGCGGCTTCCTTCACCGAGGCGACGGTGGAGGCGGCGCTCGACTGTGCGGACGTGTGGGGGGTGACGTGGTGGTGCTCGCACGATGTGTCGCGTTCGCTCGCGGACTTCCCCGAGCTTGAGTACAGCCTGGGTCTGCTGACCAACGAGGGGCGGGTCAAGCCGGGGGGTGAGGTGTTGGCCCGTCTCGTGAAGGAGTGGCGGGGGCGGGAGTACGCGCCCGCGGTCCGCTCGACCGCGGTCGTTGTCGACGACTCCACCTCGCGGCGGTCCGCGTGCGGCCCCGGGGGGCCGGTGTTCGAGGCGTTCGCCCGCCTCGTCGCGGACGGGGTCCGGCCCACCACCGTGCTGGCCAGCAGGGTAGGTGACTCTGCGCATTTGGCCGCGCGGGGCATCACGGAGGTCGTGCGGCCGGGAGAGGTCGGCTAGCCACAAGACCTCTCCCCAACCCCGCCCCTTCCCGAAAACCATGCCTGCGCCCCGGACCTGCCTGGGGCTCCGCCCTGGACCTGCCTGGGGCTCCGCCCCAGACCCCGTACAAGATGTCCTCAAACGC
Organism: Streptomyces sp. NPDC054047; assembly: GCF_055585065.1. Taxonomy (NCBI): domain Bacteria; kingdom Bacillati; phylum Actinomycetota; class Actinomycetes; order Kitasatosporales; family Streptomycetaceae; genus Streptomyces; species Streptomyces sp. NPDC054047. Next base: position 57,557 of record NZ_JBVJKV010000006.1, read on the forward strand.
CGGACGGGCTGGCATTTCCAGCCCGTCCGGCGTTAGAGGACGAACTCGGCGAAGCCGGTGAGGACGGCGACCAAGGCGCCGGTACAGCCCACCCGCACCAACCCTCGGAGAGAACATGCACGACGACCGCACCCTCATAGAAGCCCGCCTCAAGCGCGTCCTCGACGAGCGCATCCGACCCGCCGTCTACCCCGAGTCCGTCCCCCTCGACGTCGCCGTCTGGACCGCCCCGGGTGAACCCGTGCCCGTCGCGGAGGGGCTCGCGGCGCACCCCGAGCCGACGAAGGTCGGGGCCGCCTGGGGCGCCCCCTGGGCCACCAGCTGGTTCCAGGTGACCGGCACCGTCCCCACGGAGTGGGCGGGGAAGACCGTCGAGGCCGTCCTCGACCTCGGCTTCGACGAGAACATGCCCGGCTTCCAGTGCGAGGGCCTGGTCTACCGCCCCGACGGCACCCCGGTGAAGGGCCTCAACCCCCGCAACCAGTGGGTGCGGATCGCCGCCCCGGCGACCGGCGGTGAGAACGTCCACCTGCACATCGAGGCCGCGTCCAACCCGGTCATCCTCGACTACCACCCCTTCCTGCCCACCCAGCTCGGCGACAAGGAGACGGCAGGCAGCGAGCCCCAGTACAAGCTGGCCCGCATGGACCTCGCCGTCTTCGACGAGACCGTGTGGCAGCTGGTCATCGATCTCGAAGTCCTCGGCGAGCTCATGCAGGAGCTTCCCGAGGACTCCGGGCGGCGCTACGCCGTCGTGCGCGCCATCGGCCGCGCCCTGGACGCCGTCGACCTCCAGGACGTGAACGGCTCGGCGCCCGCGGCCCGCGCCGAGCTCGAAGGCGTCCTCAGTACCCCCGCCGAGCCCTCGGCCCACCGCATCAGCGCCGTCGGCCACGCGCACATCGACTCCGCGTGGCTGTGGCCGCTGCGCGAGACGGTGCGCAAGGTCGCGCGTACGACGTCCAACATGACCGCGCTGATCGAGGACGAGCCGGACTTCGTCTTCGCCATGTCGCAGGCGCAGCAGTGGGCGTGGGTCAAGGAGCACCGGCCCGAGGTGTGGGCGAAGGTCAAGAAGGCGGTCGCCGACGGGCGGTTCGTGCCCGCGGGCGGCATGTGGGTCGAGTCGGACACGAACATGCCGGGTTCGGAGGCGATGGCCCGTCAGTTCGTGCACGGCAAGCGGTTCTTCCTCGACGAGTTCGGCATCGAGAACGACGAGGCGTGGCTGCCCGACACCTTCGGTTTCGCGGCGGGGCTTCCGCAGATCATCAAGGCGGCCGGGTCCAAGTGGCTGCTCACGCAGAAGATCTCCTGGTCGCAGACCAACCGCTTCCCGCACCACACCTTCAACTGGGAAGGCATCGACGGCACCCGCATCTTCACCCACTTCCCGCCCGTCGACACCTACAACTGCTCGATGAAGGGCAGCGAGATCGCCCACGCGGCGAAGAACTTCAAGGACAAGGGTGTGGCCCGGCACTCCCTCGCCCCCACCGGCTGGGGCGACGGAGGCGGCGGCACCACCCGCGAGATGATCGCGAAGGCGGGACGCCTCCGTGACCTGGAGGGTTCGGCGACCGTCAAGTGGGAGACCCCCTCGGCCTTCTTCGAGAAGGCCGAGGCGGAGTACCCCAACGCCCCCGTCTGGGTGGGCGAGTTGTACCTGGAGCTCCACCGCGCCACCCTCACCAGCCAGGCGGGCACCAAGCAGGGCAACCGCCGCAGCGAGCATCTGCTTCGTGAGGCGGAGCTGTGGGCGGCCACGGCCGCAGTGCGCGTGGAGGAATTCTCGTACCCCTACGACGAGTTGGACCGCATCTGGAAGACGGTCCTGCTCCACCAGTTCCACGACATCCTGCCCGGCTCGTCCATCGCCTGGGTGCACCGGGAGGCGCGCGCGACGTACGCGAAGGTCGCCGACGAGCTGAACGGCATCATCGACGCGGCCCAGCGCGCACTGGCGGGGGACGGCGGCGCGGGCACCCTCGTCTTCAACTCCACGCCGCACACCCGCGACGGCGTCCCGGCGGGCGGCGCACGCCCCGCCGCCATCGACGGCCAGTCGGCGATCGCCTCGCGTGCCGACGGGGGCTACGTCCTCGACAACGGCCTGCTGCGGGTCGAGATCGACGCACGCGGTCTCGTCGTCTCGGCGTACGACATCGTGGCCGACCGGGAGACCGTCGCCCCCGGCCAGGCGGCGAACCTGCCGCAGATCCACGCCGACTTCCCGAACATGTGGGACGCGTGGGACGTCGACGAGTTCTACCGCAACACGGTCACGGACCTCACGGAGGTGGATGGACTTGAGCCGGGCGAGGACGGTGCGTCGGTGCGTGTCGTACGCAGCTTCGGCGACTCCCGGCTCACGCAGGTGCTGTCCCTGGCGCCCGGCTCCCCGCGCCTGGACATCGACACGGAGGTCGACTGGCACGAGACGGAGAAGTTCCTGAAGCTGGCGTTCCCGCTGGACATCCACGCGGAGCGGTACGCCTCGGAGACGCAGTTCGGCCACTTCTACCGGGCCACGCACACCAACACGAGCTGGGAGGCGGCCAAGTTCGAGGCGTGCAACCACCGCTTCGTGCACATGGAGGAGCCGGGCTGGGGCGTCGCCCTGGTCAACGACTCGACGTACGGCCATGACGTGACGCGCGCGGTGCGTGCGTCGGACGCCGGTACGACCACGACGGTGCGCGCCTCACTCCTGCGCGCCCCGCGCTTCCCCGACCCCGAGACGGACCAGGGCGTCCACCGCTTCCGGCACGCGCTGGTCCCGGGGGCCGGGATCGGCGACGCGGTGCGGGAGGGCTACCGGATCAACCTTCCCGAGCGGCAGGTCGCGGGCGGTGCCGAGGTGGCCCCGCTGGTGACGGTCGACAACGACGCCGTCGTCGTCACGGCGGTCAAGCTCGCCGACGACGGCAGCGGTGACGTGGTCGTGCGCTTCCACGAGTCGCGCGGCGGCCGGGCGAAGGCGACACTGACCGCGGGCTTCCCGGTCGGCTCCGTCGACGTGACGGACCTGCTGGAGCGGCCCCTCACCGATGCCGCGGCGCCCGAGCGCTCGGGCGACGGCGTCGCGCTGGCGCTGCGCCCGTTCGAGCTGGTGACGCTGCGGCTGACGCGGGCGTGACGGCTCGCTGAGCGCACGCCGGACGGGCTGATGCACCAGCCCGTCCGGCGTCTTCACGATGCTTACGTGGGTGCCCCGGCCCCGGCAGCCCTCGGCGGGCACACTGGCGGGAGGCCGTCATCGTGCGCGGGAGGAGACCGCGCCGGCCTGCCCTAGCCGTCCAGCTGCGTGCGCAGCCACTCCTCCACCTCTCCCACGTGCGCCGCCGCCGCGGCCCTCGCCGCCTCCGGGTCGCGGGCCACCAGGGCCCGGTGGATGCGGGCGTGCTCGCGGCGCGTTCGTTCGAAGGCGCCCTCTTCCTGGTAGCCGCGCCACACCCGGGCGCGGAACGTGCGCGACGACAGGCCCTCCAGGATCGCCGCCATCGTGTCGTTGCCCGCCGCGAGGGCGATCGTGCGGTGGAACGCCAGGTCGTGGGAGAGGATCTCCTCCGGGTCCTCCGTGGCGTTCATCGCCTCCAAGTGCTTCTCCACGTCGGCCAGTTGATCCGCCGAGATGCGTGCCGCCGCCAGTGCCGTCGCCGTGGACTCGAGGACCCGGCGCACCTCCAGGAGCTCCACGAGCCGCGGGCCGCGTGACAGGTCGGCCACGACGCCGAAGGTCTCCAGGAGGTCCCCGGCCTCCAGCTGCGTGACGTAGATGCCCGAGCCGTGCCGGGCCTCCAGGACCCCCATCACCGTCAGCGCGCGAATCGCCTCCCGCATGGAGCTGCGCGAGATGCCCAGCTGGGTGGCCAAGTCCCGTTCCGTCGGCAGGCGTTCGCCCGGTTCGAGCCGTCCCTCGCCGATCATCGCCTTGACCTGCTCGATGGCCCGTTGCGTCACGGTGCCCTTCTGCGGGGCCGTCTGGTCCACGTAACGCTCCTCCACTAGCCGAGTGCGCCGCAGTCTAACCAGAGATGTGGTCGGACCACTACGGCTCAAAACCCGGGAAATTTGGCGCCGAGGGGTGTTGTGAGCGCCAAGTGGTCTGATAAATATTCGCCCATCAGTCGCTAGGACTCGCCAGGACTCGCTAGGAATTCGTCCGATCACGCTCGATCCACGCTCCATCCACGCTTGATTCCACGCTCGATGAGGAGCCGTCAGATGGCCGGCAGAACAGTGCGCAACAGGTCCAGCAGGACGGGGATTTCGCGGACGGCGCGGATCGCCGCCGCGGCGGCCTGCGCGTCCCTCGTGCTCACGGCATGCGGCAGTACGAAGGACAGCGCGGCGCCCGCGGGCGGCGAAGGCGGCGGAGAGGGCAAGGTCGGGGTGATCCTGCCCCTGCTGACCTCGCCGTTCTGGCAGTCGTACAACGACTACGTGCCGAAGATGGCGAAGTCCGAGGACGTCGACGCGCTCAAGACCGTCAACTCCAACAGCGATCCCTCGCAGCAGATCACCGACATCAACAACCAGCTCAACCAGGGTGTGAAGGGGCTCGTCGTCGCGCCCCTCGACAGCGCCGCCATATCCGCCGGTCTCGACCAGGCCGAGCGCAAGGGCGTGCCCGTGGTCGCCGTCGACGTCGCCCCCGAGAAGGGCAAGGTCGCGATGGTGGTGCGGGCCAACAACGTCGCGTACGGCGAGAAGGCCTGTGACTACCTCGGCAAGCAGGTCAAGACCGGCAAGGTCGTCCAGATCATGGGAGACCTCGCCTCCGTCAACGGCCGTGAGCGCTCCGAGGCGTTCCGCACCTGCGTGAAGAAGAAGTTCCCCAAGCTCAAGGTCCTGGAGATCCCCGCCAAGTGGGAGTCCGACACGGCGGCCTCGAAGCTGGACACGCTGCTCAACTCCAACCCCGACATCAAGGGCATCTACCTGCAGGCGGGCGGCGTCTATCTCGCGCCCACCCTGCAGACCCTGAAGTCGAAGGGGATGCTGAAGAAGGCGGGCGAGAAGGGGCACATCACCGTCATCTCGAACGACGGCATCCCGCAGGAGTTCGACGCCATCCGCAAGGGCCAGATCGACGCCACCGTCTCGCAGCCCGCCGACGCGTACGCCAAGTACGGGATGTACTACATCAAGGCCGCGATGAACGGGAAGAAGTTCAAGCCGGGCCCGACCGACCACGACTCGACCATCGTGAAGCTGCCCAGCGGCACCCTCGAGGACCAGCTGCCCGCCCCGCTGGTCACCAAGCAGAACGTGGACGACTCCAAGCTGTGGGGCAACACGGTCAAATGAGTACGCCGATGACCAAGTCCCCGGCTCCGGGGCCGACGGCGCTCGTCGAAGCGACCGGCATAGCCAAGCGGTACGGACCCACCGTCGCGCTGCAGGACGGACAGCTGACCGTCGTGCCCGGTGAGTCCCACGCCCTCGTCGGCCGCAACGGCGCGGGCAAGTCCACCCTCGTCACCATCCTCACCGGCCTTCAGGCCCCGGATGCGGGAACCGTCCTCTTCGACGGCCAGCCCGCGCCACCGCTCACCGACCGCGACGCCTGGCGCCGCAAGGTGGCCTGCGTCTACCAGAAGCCCACGGTGGTGCCCGACCTCACCGTCGCCGAGAACCTCTTCATCAACCGGCAGCCCGAAGGCCGCGGCGGCTTCATCAGCTGGCGCAAGCTGCGCACCCAGGCCGCCGAGGTGCTCGACACCTGGGACGTGCACGTCGACCCGGACGCGCGCACCGCCGACCTCAAGGTCGAGGACCGCCAAATGGTGGAGATCGCACGGGCGTTGAGCTTCGGCGCGCGGTTCATCGTCCTGGACGAGCCCACCGCGCAGCTCGACAACCGTGAGATCGAGCGGCTCTTCACCCGCATGCGGGCGCTCCAGGAGTCCGGCGTCACCTTCCTCTTCATCTCGCACCACCTCCAAGAGGTGTACGAGGTCTGCCAGACCGTCACCGTGCTGCGCGACGCCCGCTGGATCACCACCGCGCCCGTGGCCGAACTGCCGCGCGCCGCCCTGGTCGAGGCGATGGCGGGCGAGGCGCTGCGGGAGAAGGAGGCCGCCGAGGAGTCCGTCGCCCGGACCGAAGTGCCCGCCGACGCCCCGGTGATGCTCCACGTCACGGGCCTCACCAGCGAGTCGTACGCGGACGTCGACCTCACCGTCCGCAAGGGCGAGGTCGTCGGCCTCGCCGGATCCAGCGGCAGCGGCAAGATCAACCTCGCCGAGACCATCGCGGGACTGCACACGCCGACCGGCGGCAGTGCCCACCTCGACGGCGAGCGGCTGCCGTTCGGCGATGTGACCGCCGCGCTGCGGGCCGGCGTCGGCTGCGTCCCGCGCGACCGGCACGACCAGGGCCTGGTCTTCGGCATGTCGATCGGTGACAACGCCACCATGACCGTGCTCGACCGGCTCGGGAAGTACGGCTTCGTCCGCACCGAACGCAAGCGCGGCTTCGCCGAGGAGCTGATCGACCGCCTCGACATCCACGCGGAGGGGCCCGACCAGCCCGTGTCCGATCTCTCCGGCGGCAACGCCCAGAAGGTCGTCATGGCCCGTGCCCTCGCCTCCGACCCGCGGCTCCTCGTCCTCATCAACCCCACCGCGGGCGTGGACGTGAAGTCCAAGGAGTCACTGCTCGCCCGGATGGACAACGCCCGCGAGGACGGCACCGCCGTCCTCGTCGTCTCCGACGAACTGGACGACCTGCGGCGCTGCGACCGCGTCCTGGTCCTCTTCCACGGCCGGGTCGTCGCCGAACACGAGGCGGGCTTCACCGACCACGACCTGATCGCGTCGATCGAAGGGGTGGGCCCCGACAGGGGCGCGGGGAGCATCGAAGGTGACGGCCACACGGGCCCCGCCAGGGGCGCGGGGAACCGCGCGACAAGCCCCCACAGGCCCGCGGCCGACACTCAAGGAGACCACCATGGCTGACCTCAAAACCCCGGTCGCGACGGCCGATGCCTCCACAGCGCCCCGCCCCGCCGAAAGTCGCTCGGCGAAGAGCATTGTCCTGCGCCGGGCACGGGAACTCGCCCTGGTCCCAGCACTCCTGCTGCTCATCCTCCTCGGCGCCCTGGTGAACGACTCGTTCCTCACCGAGCGCAACCTCATCTCCATCCTCGGCGCCTCCGCGGCCCTGGCGATGGTGGTGCTCGCCGAGTCCCTCGTCCTCATCACCGGCAAGTTCGACCTGTCCCTCGAATCGGTCGTCGGCATCGCGCCCGCCGTCGGCGCCCTGCTCGTGCTGCCCGCCGCACAGGCCGGATTCGGCACCGAGCTGCCCGCCGTGGTGGCCCTGCTCGCGATCGTCGCCGTCGGCGCGGTCATCGGCGCCTTCAACGGCATCCTCGTGGTGAAGCTCAAGCTCAACGCGTTCATCGTCACGCTCGCCATGCTGATCGTGCTGCGCGGGCTGCTCGTCGGCGCGACCGAGGGCAAGACGCTCTTCGGCATGCCCGACGCCTTCTACACCCTCGCCACGTCGACGTTCCTGACCATCCCGCTCTCGGTGTGGCTGGCCGCCGTCTCCTTCGGCGTCGCGGGCTTCGTCCTCAAGTACCACCGCGTGGGGCGCGCCCTGTACGCGATCGGCGGCAACGCCGACGCGGCACGCGCCGCCGGCATCCGCGTCGAGCGCGTGATGCTCGGCGTGTTCGTCGTCGCCGGGTGTCTCGCCGCCGTCGGCGGACTCATGCAGACCGGCTACGTCGGCGCGATCAACGCCAACCAGGGCCAGAACATGATCTTCACCGTGTTCGCGGCGGCGGTCATCGGCGGCATCAGCCTCGACGGCGGCAAGGGCACCATGTTCGGCGCTCTCACCGGCGTACTCCTGCTCGGCGTCGTACAGAACCTGCTCACTCTCGCCCAGGTGCCGTCCTTCTGGATCCAGGCCATCTACGGCGGAATCATCCTGGTCGCCCTGATGATCGCGCGCGTCACCACCGGCCGCGCACAGGACTGACCCCGCTCCGGGTTCCCCGCCTCTTTGCCCCTTTCCGGAAAGGCCTCCTGTGTCCCCGACCTCCGCCCGCATCACCGCGGTCGACACCTACGACGTACGGTTCCCGACCTCACGGGAGCTGGACGGGTCCGACGCGATGAACCCGGACCCCGACTACTCCGCCGCCTACGTGGTCCTGCGCACCGACGCGGACGACGGCCTGGAGGGGCACGGCTTCACCTTCACCATCGGGCGCGGCAACGACGTCCAGGTCGCCGCGATCGAGTCGCTGCGCCACCACGTGCTCGGCCGGTCGGTGGAGGAACTCTGCGCCGATCCCGGGACGTTGAACCGCGACCTGATCGGGGACAGCCAACTGCGCTGGCTCGGCCCCGAGAAGGGCGTGATGCACATGGCCATCGGCGCCGTCGTCAACGCCCTGTGGGATCTGGCGGCCAAGCGCGCCCGCAAGCCGCTGTGGCGGTTCCTTGCGGACGCCGAGCCCCAGTGGCTGGTCTCCCAGATCGACTTCCGCTACATCGCCGATGCCCTCACCCCGCAAGAGGCCCTGGACATCCTTCAGTCGGGCAGACACGGAGCCGCCGAGCGTGAAGGCCTGCTGCGCGAGCGCGGCTACCCCGGCTACACGACGTCGCCGGGCTGGCTCGGCTACAGCGACGAGAAGCTCACCCGCCTCGCCCGCCAGGCCGTGGCGGACGGCTTCACCCAGATCAAGCTGAAGGTCGGCGCGGACCTGGCGGACGACGTACGCCGCTGCCGCACCGCCCGCGAGGCCATCGGGCCCGACATCCGCATGGCGATCGACGCCAACCAGCGGTGGAACGTCGGCGAAGCCGTGGAATGGACCCGGGCGCTCGCGGAGTTCGACCCGTACTGGGTCGAGGAGCCCACCAGCCCCGACGACGTCCTCGGCCACGCCGCGATCCGCAAGGCGGTCGCCCCGGTCAAGGTCGCCACCGGCGAGCACGTGCAGAACCGCATCGTCTTCAAGCAGCTCCTCCAGGCCGGCGCCATCGACGTGCTGCAGATCGACGCGGCCCGCGTCGGCGGCGTCAACGAGAACCTCGCGATCCTGCTGCTCGCCGCCAAGTTCGGCATCCCCGTCTGCCCGCACGCCGGCGGCGTGGGCCTGTGCGAACTCGTCCAGCATCTGTCGATGTTCGACTACGTGGCGCTGTCCGGGACCACCGAGAACCGCGTCATCGAGTACGTCGACCACCTCCACGACCACTTCATCGACCCGGTGGTGCTGCGCGACGGCCACTACCTGGCGCCCACCGCACCGGGCTTCTCGGCCACCATGCGGGCCGAGTCGCTCGCCGAATTCACCTATCCGGACGGCGCCTTCTGGGCCGCCGACCTCGCTCAGGGCAAAGGAGCAGCCGCATGACCGACGCCATGGACTTCGAGGGCTTGAGGGCCCTGGTCACCGGCGGAGCCTCCGGCATCGGACGGGCCACCGCCGAACTGCTCGCCGCGCGCGGCGCCCGGGTCGCCGTGCTCGACCTGGACCCGACCACCGTCGACAAGCCGCTCACCGGCTACCGCGCCGACGTGTCGGACGACGCCTCGGTGCGCGAAGCCGTCGCCGCCGCCGTGGCCGACCTCGGCGGGCTCGACGTACTGATCAACAACGCGGGGATCGGCGCGCAGGGCACCGTCGAGGACAACGACGACGACCAGTGGCACAAGGTGCTCGACGTGAACGTCCTCGGCATCGTGCGCACCACCCGCGCCGCCCTGCCGCACCTGCGCGTCTCCACCCGGGCGGCCATCGTCAACACCTGCTCGATCGCCGCGACCGCGGGCCTGCCGCAGCGCGCCCTGTACTCCGCGTCCAAGGGCGCGGTGCTCTCCCTGACGCTCGCCATGGCCGCGGACCACGTACGCGAGGGGGTGCGCGTCAACTGCGTCAACCCCGGCACCGTGGACACCCCGTGGGTCGGCCGTCTCCTGGACGCCGCGCCCGACCCGGCGGCCGAACGCGCCGCGCTCGCGGCCCGCCAGCCCACCGGCCGCCTGGTGTCGGCGGACGAAGTCGCGGGCGCCGTCGCCTACTTGGCGAGCCCGCTCTCCGGCGCCACCACCGGCACCGCACTCGCCGTCGACGGCGGGATGCAGGGCCTGCGGCTTCGACCGGCGGGCCAGTGAGCGGCGTGGACCGGCGCGCCATCGGACCCGGCGGCGTCGAGGTGACCGAGCTGTCCCTCGGCGCCGCCGGCCTCGGCAACCTCTACACACCGATCGGCGACGAGGAGGCCGCCGCGGCGATCGACGCCGCATGGGACGCGGGCATCCGCTACTTCGACACGGCACCGCACTACGGCATCGGCCTGTCCGAACGCAGGGTGGGCGAGGCGCTGCGGGCCCGCCCCCGGGAGACGTACACGCTCTCGACCAAGGCGGGCCGCCTGCTCGAAGCGGTCGTCGAGCCGGAGGGCGACGACCTCGCCCACGGCTTCGCCGTACCCGCCACGCACCGCCGGGTCTGGGACTTCAGCGCGGACGGCATCCGCCGCTCCCTGGAGGCCAGCCTGACCCGCCTGGGCCTTGACCGCGTCGACATCGTCTACCTGCACGACCCGGACGACCACGCGGAACAGGCCTTCCGCGAGGGATACCCGGCCCTGGAGCGGCTGCGCTCCGAAGGCGTCGTCGGCGCGATCGGCGCGGGCATGAACCAGACGGCGATGCTCACCCGCTTCGTCCGTGACACGGACGTCGACGCCGTGCTGTGCGCGGGCCGCTACACACTCCTGGACCAGAGCGCCCTGACCGAACTGCTCCCGGCGGCCCAGGAGCGCGGCAAGGCGGTGGTCATCGGCGGTGTCTTCAACTCGGGCCTGCTCGCCGACCCCCGGCCCGGCGCGACCTACGACTACACGACCGCACCCCGAACCCTCCTGGACCGCGCCCGCCACCTGAAGGCGACGGCGGAACGGCACGGCACCACTCTGCGCGCGGCGGCCCTGGCCTTCCCCCTGGCCCACCCGGCGGTGGCCACCGTCCTGGTCGGCGCCCGTTCGCCGCACGAAGTCCGGGACGCGGCAGCGCAGTTCGCGTCCGCCGTGCCCGCCGACTTCTGGAAGGAAGTCCGCGCCGAAGGATTGCTGCCCGCGCACGTTCCCGTGCCCGAAGAGCGCCACCCCGTCCCCAGAGAGCGCCACCTCGTCCCCGGAGAGGACCCCGCGTGAGAATCGCCCTGCACACCAAGGTCCGTGCCGACCGCGTCAGCGCGTACGACGCCGCGCACCGCGAGGTGCCCGCCGAGCTCGTCGCCGCCATCCGCGCGGCGGGCGCCACCTCCTGGACGATCTGGCGCAGTGGCACCGACCTCTTCCATGTCCTGGAGTGCGAGGACTACGCTCGTATGCTCGCCGAGCTGGACAAGCTGCCGGTGAACATCGCCTGGCAGGCACGCATGGCCGAGCTCCTGGACGTCGTCCACGACTACTCGTCCGAGGGCGCGGATGCGGGACTGCCCGTCGTATGGGAGCTGCCGTGACACCACATGTCGTCGACTCCCACCACCATGTGTGGGACCTCTCCGTACGCGATCAGGAGTGGATCACCGGCGAGGCGCTCGCGCCGATCCGCCGGGACTTCTCCCTGACCGACCTGCTGCCCGAGGCCCGCGCCGCCGGTGTCACCGCGACGGTGCTCGTCCAGACGGTGACCGTCGCGGAGGAAACCCCCGAGTTCCTCGCCCTCGCGGCGGACAGCGATCTCGTGGCGGGCGTCGTCGGATGGACCGATCTCACCCGCCCCGATGCCGCCGACGCACTCGCGCGGCTGCGCCAACTGCCTGGCGGGCAGCACCTCGTGGGCATCCGGCACCAGGTCCAGGGCGAGCCCGACCCGCAGTGGCTGCTGCGGCCCGACGTGCGCCGCGGCCTGGCAGCGGTCGGCGCGGCGGGCCTTGCCTACGACCTCGTCGTCCTGCCCCACCAGCTCCCGGCCTGTGTCAAGGCCGCCCAGGACCACCCCGAACTCACCTTCGTGCTCGACCACGTGGGCAAACCGCCCGTCGCGTCGGGCGCCATCGAACCCTGGGCGACGGCCGTGCGCATGCTCGCGGGGCTGCCCAACACCGTCTGCAAGCTCTCCGGTCTGGTGACCGAGGCCGACCTGAAGACCTGGACGGTCGACGACCTGCGCCCGTACGCGGACACCGTCCTTGAGGCCTTCGGCCCCGACCGGCTGATGTTCGGCTCGGACTGGCCCGTGTGCACCCTCGTCGCGCCGTACGGAGAAGTCCTGGACGTGGCACGGCAGTTGACCGGATCGCTGAGCGACGGCGAGAGCGCCGCCCTCTTCGCCGGGACGGCGACCCGCGTCTACGGCCTCCGGCTCAGCGAGGGGAGCTGATCCGCGTCGGCGGCAGGAACTCCCGCACGTACGTCCGCTCCCAGCAGGCGCCCGTCGCGCGCAGCTCGCGCCAGGTCGTGTAGCGGTAGCGGTACAGCCGGGCGCGGATGTACGCGGGAGGCGCGTCCTGCGGGAAGGGGACGTGGCGCAGCAGCCGCAGCGTGTCCCGGTCGCCGTCCAGGAGCCGCTCCACCAGCGGCCCGAACCACGACCTCGCGTACGCGGGGGAGAGCGCGGCGAACCACATCATCCAGTCGAGCCGCAGATGGTACGGGGCGAACTGCCGGGGCCAGCGGCGCACATCGCCCGGCTTGCCCTTGAACTCGTACTCCCGCCACTCCGATTCCTGGCGGGGTGTCGTATCCGCCGTGCCCTCGATGACGACCTCCTGGCGGACGCGGCTGACGCTGCCGAACGCGCCGTACGCGTTGACGAGATGGAGCGGGTCGAAGGAGTAGTTCATGATCTGGCGCCGCGAGAACAGATTGCGTGCGGGCCGGTAGCTCAGCCCCAGGAGCAGGGCTGCCACAGCGATGACCACCACCTCGTACCAGATCGGGGGAGCGGGGGAATGCGACGGCGCTCCCGCGCCCCCGAAGTCCAGGACGGACGCGGCGAGCACGATCGTCACCCAGTTCAGCCAGGAGAAGTTGCCCGAAAGGACCAGCCACAGCTGGGTGGCGATCATCAGGCAGGCCGCGGCCGTCGCGATCGGCTGGGGCGTGAACAGCAGGACGGGCACGACGAGTTGGGTGAAGTGGTTCGCCGCGACCTCCACCCGGTGCAGCGGCCTCGGCAGGTGGTGGAAGAACCAGCTCAGCGGGCCGGGCATCGGCTGTGTCTCGTGGTGGAAGTACAGGCAGGTGAGCTTGCGCCAGCACGCGTCGCCGCGCATCTTGATGAGCCCTGCCCCGAACTCGACGCGGAACAGCACCCAGCGCAGCAGGAAGAGCACGAGCACCGGCGGCGCCGTCTCGTCGTTGCCGAGGAAGACGGCGAGGAAGCCGACCTCCAGGAGCAGCGACTCCCAGCCGAAGCCGTACCAGGTCTGCCCCACGTTCACGATCGACAGGTAGAGGGCCCACGGCACGAGCCACAGCAGCATGCCGCCCCACAGGGGGAGGAGGCCGTCGGCGTCCGCGAGCAGCGCGAGGGCGCAGCCGCAGCCCGTCCACGCGACGACGGCGAAGAAGCGGTCCGAGTAGTGGAGCTGGAAGATGCTCGGCGCCCGGCGGAACGGCACGCGCTCGACGTAGCGCGGCACGGGCAGCATGCCGCGCTCCCCGATCAGCGCCCGGAACTGCAGCGCCGCGCCCAGGAACGCGACGAGGTAGACCGCGGCGAGCGCCCGCTGGAAGACGAGGCGGCCGATCCAGTACTGATCTGCGGTGAACCACTCCACAAGGCCATCTTGCGCCCACATCGGCCCGGCTCCCCTGTCGGCTTGCGCACCGGCTCCGCCTGGCCCGGAGAATGGTGGCAAAGCGTCCGATAACAGGCGGGAGAGCACGGTGCGTGTGCCCACCAGGCGGCACGGGTCCACCAGGACCTGTGCGACGGTCTTCGCGATATCCGCGGCCCTCGCCGTCGCGGGATGCTCCGGCGGGGGCGAGAAGAACTCCGCCGACAGCGGGCCCGAGCTGTTCATGCAGCCGGCCGCCGCCCAGGGCCCCAATCCCTTCACCGACTCCACCGCGACATCCACGGCGAAGCCCTCTCCCGTCACCCGTTCGCCGCAGCCGTCGCCGACCGGAACCTCCTCGCCCACGGCCCAGGGCACGCGCTCCCTGTCGGGCGGCACGCCGGGCCTGTACGGCGGCACGCACTCCCTGGGCAGCTGCGACGTCGACGCCCAGGTCCGCTTCCTCACCGCCGACCAGGGCAAGGGCCGCGCCTTCGCCCAGGCGTCGGGCATCTCCCAGGCCGACATCCCGGGCTTCCTGCGCGGCCTGACGCCGGTCGTGCTGCGGGCCGACACGCGTGTCACCAACCACGGCTACCGCGACGACCGGGCCACCAGTTTCCAGTCCGTGCTCCAGACGGGCACCGCCGTCCTCGTCGACAACCGGGGACTGCCGCGTGTGCGGTGCGCCTGCGGGAACCCGCTGAAGCCGCCGGTCGCGCTCAAGGGCACCCCCAGCCACCAGGGCAAGCCGTGGTCCGGCTACCGCCCGGCGCAGGTCGTGGTGGTCACCCCGGCCCCGAAGATCATCGTGAACATCACCATCGTGAACATCGTCGACAACACGTGGATCGAGCGGAAGACGGGCGACCACGACGGCGACGAGGACCGCGTGGTGCCCCCGCCACCCCCCACACCCACACCCACACCCACACCCACGCCGACCCCGACGCCGACGACGCCCAGTCCGAGCGAATCGGACGAGGAAAGCGGCACCCCCAGCGAGTCCGGCACCACCTCCACGGACTGCCCGACACCCGCACCCGCCACGGGCACGGAGCCGCCCACCGGCACCCCGTCCGAGCTCCCGCCGGGCTGCCCCACGCCCACCCCCACGTCGAGCGAGCCCGCCTCGCCCCCGACCGAGCCGAGCACGCCCGAGGACGACACGGCGCAGCCCCCGCCCCAGGAGGACCCCGGTGACGAGACCGGCCCGGAGAGCGCCCCGGACGACCCGTTCCTGAGCGACTCCCCGCTGACCAGCGATCCCGGCACTTTCCAGAGCTGAGCGTGCGCGCTCGGTCCCGACAGCGAAGAATCATGAAGTGTCATGACGCCCACGTCACTGCCGGACGACTGGCCAGCGGATCCACGGTCGATCCTGGCGTTCAACCGCACAGGCTGCTTCGACTGGGACCTCGAGAGCGGCCTGCTGCATCTCGATGCCGCGGCACTGGACGTCTTCGACATGCGGGCCGACGAGTACGACGGCCGCCCCGAGAGCCTGGCCAGCCGGGTCTCCGCGGTCGAGTCGCACCGCCTGGACGCCCTCGTCTCGCACGCCCTGAAGGACGGCAGCCAGACCTACGGCGTCTACTTCCGCGTACGGCTGCGCGCGGGCGGCCTGCGCTGGACCCACACCCAGGGGTACATCCTCCGGGACGGGACGAGCCGTCCGCGGCGCATCGTCGGCGTCGTCCGCGACGCCACGCAGGAACTGGGCGACAGCACGGCCCGCCACCAGCGCGCCGACGAGGAGGAGGACCGGCGCCGCCGCACGAGCATCGTGCAGGGCACCACGGCCGCCCTCGCGCACGCCCGTACCGTCCGGGACGTCATCGACGTACTCAAGGACACCCACGGCCTGGCCCACCTGGGCGCGTCGAACCTGGTCATGGCCCTGGTCGAGGCCGGACGGATCCGCCTGGTCGCGGAGGGGCCCGAGGGCAGCTTCGTGCCCGGCACCAAGTTCACGCGGGTCGACGAGCGGTATCCGATGAGCGACGCCGTGCGCACGCTCTCGCCGCGCTTCATCGAGACGGAGGCGGAGTTCGCCGCCTCCTACCCGGACCTGTGGCCGCACATAGACAAGCTGGGCATCTCGTCGGCCGCGTATCTGCCGCTGATCGCGCAGGCCAAGCCGATCGGCGTGCTCGGCCTGCTCTACCAGGACAAGACCGGCTTCACCGAGGAGGAGCGCAACGTCCTGGTCGCGCTGAGCAGCGGCATCGCGCAGAGCCTGCAGCGCGCCATGTTCTACGAGCAGGAGAAGGACCTCGCGCAGGGCCTCCAGCAGGCGATGCTGCCGCGCACCATCCCGGGCGTACCCGGCGCCGACGTCGCGGTGCGCTACCGCTCGGCGGCGCTCGGCCGGGACATCGGCGGCGACTGGTACGACGTGATCCCGCTGCCCGGCGGCCGGGTCGGGGCGGTCATCGGCGACGTACAGGGCCATGACACGCACGCGGCGGCCGTCATGGGCCAGTTGCGCATCGTGCTGCGCGCCTACGCCGCCGAGGGCCACACGCCCGCCACCGTCATGGCCCGCGCATCGGGCTTCCTGCACGAGCTGGACACCGAGCGCTTCGCCACCTGCCTGTACGCGGAGGCCGACCTGTCGACGGGCGTGGTCCAGCTGGTGCGGGCCGGCCACATCGACCCGCTCGTGCAGCGGATGGACGGAAGCTGCCGCCGGGTGCCGGTCGAGGGCGGTCTGCCGCTGGGCCTCTCGGCCGAGTTCGGCCGTCTCGAATACCCGGTCACCACCTTCGAACTCGACGCGGGCCAGACCCTGTTGCTCTTCACCGACGGCCTGATCGAGGAGCCGGGCGCCGACCTGGACGACGGTCTGCGGGCCCTGGGCGAGCTCGCCTGCTCGGGCCCGCGCGACCTCCAGCAGCTCGCCGACCGGCTCTGCGGGATCGTGGACGAGCGGGGCGGCGAGGACGACGCGGCGCTGCTGCTGCTGCGCCGCCGCCTCGTCGACACGCCCCGGTCCGGCGGACGTCTCCAGCAGCATGTCGGCCCCGGCGATCCGGAGGCGCTGGCCGAGGCCCGGCACATGATCCGGGCCGCGGTGCGCGCCTGGGGCGCCCGCGAGCGCGCGGACGAGATCGAGCTGGTGGCGGACGAGGTGATCACCAACGCCCTGATGCACACCGACGGCGCGGCGATCGTCACCCTGCGGGTCATCAGCGGCGGCGACCGGCGTCTGCGCGTCGAGGTCGAGGACTCCTCCAGCGCACTGCCGCGCCGCAGGGAGGCCGGGGAATCGGGGGTGTCGGGACGGGGGTTGCTCCTGGTGGACATGCTCGCGGACGTGTGGGGCGTCGAGTCGCGGGGCGGCGGCAAGTGCGTGTGGTGCGAGTTCGTCGTGCCCGCGCGGGAAAGCCGGGGCCAGGGCGGCCGGAGCGCGCCGCGGGCGCCGCGACAGGATCAGGGCGCGCGGACGGCGCCGCCGCCCCAACAGGGTCAGGAGTGAGCGGATGCCGGAACTTCCCGAGGTCGAGGCGCTGCGCGCCTTCCTCACCGACCACCTCGTCGGCCACGACATCGTGCGGGTGCTGCCCGTGGCGATCAGCGTCCTCAAGACGTACGACCCGCCGCTCACCGCCCTCGAAGGGCGCACCGTCACGGCCGTGGCACGCCACGGCAAGTTCCTCGACCTGGACGCGGACGGCCTGCACCTGGTCACCCACCTCGCCCGCGCGGGCTGGCTGCACTGGAAGGACCGCCTCCCCGACGGCCCGCCACGCCCCGGCAAGGGCCCTCTCGCCCTGCGCGTCGCGCTGGAGACGGGGGAGGGCTTCGACCTGACGGAGGCAGGCACGCAAAAGCGCCTCGCGGTGTACGTGACCGAGGACCCGTCGGGCATCCCGGGCATCGCCCGCCTCGGCCCCGACCCGCTGGCCCCGGACTTCGACGAGGAGCGCTTCGCCGGGCTCCTGGCGGGCGAACGCCGCCAGATCAAGGGCGCGCTGCGGGACCAGACCCTGATCGCGGGCGTCGGGAACGCCTACAGCGACGAGATCCTGCACGTGGCCCGCATGTCCCCGTTCAAGCTCACGTCGAGCCTCACGAAGGAGGAAGTCCATGGGCTGCATGTGGCGTTGCGGACCACGCTGACCGAGGCGGTCGAGCGCTCGCGCGGAGTCGCGGCGGGCCGCCTCAAGGCGGAGAAGAAGAGCGGCCTGCGCGTCCACGGCCGCACCGGCGAGCCGTGCCCCGTGTGCGGCGACACCATCCGCGAGGTCTCCTTCAGCGACTCCTCGCTCCAGTACTGCCCCACGTGCCAGACGGGCGGGAAGCCGCTGGCGGACCGGCGGATGTCGCGGCTGCTGAAGTAGCCGGCCGCCGAAGTAGCCGGCCGCCGAAGTGGTCGGCTGCTGAAGTGGCTTGCTATGAGCGGGAGTTCAGGGGCGCCGCAAGGTCAGCAGGCGCTGTCCGTCCGTCGTGCGCACCTCGTAGCGGGCGATGTCCTCGCGGCGCAGGGCCGCGCCGCCCCGGGTCGACAGACCGGCCGAGGTCTCGCCCGCCGACCCGGCGACGGGCACCTTCCACGTCGTGACCGTCTGCTCGGAGCCGTCGGTGGCGACCGCGACGAGCTCGCAGACGCGGGCGCCGCCGTGCGGATCGCGGACGCGCAGCCCGATGTCCGTGCCCCAGTCGCGGCCCCGCGCGGTCACGGTCGCCGAGACGCCGGTGCGGCCGTCGCGGGCGGTGATCTGCTCCGGGCCGGGCCCGTCGGCCCGCAGAACCGCCGTCGCGGGGGCGGCGAGCGCCAGTACGACGCTCGCCGCGACCGCGCACAGCCACCGCCTGCGCCCGGCCCTGCGCAGCCGTGCCGCCTCGGCGAGCAGCCGGTCGGCGAGGCCGGGGTCGGGCACGGTCAGCGGTTCGACGTGCGGCGGGGTGACGCGGTCGTAGGCGGCCAACTGCTCGGCTGCCGGGCCGAGTTCCGCCACCAGGTCGCGGCACGTGAGGCAGTCCATGAGGTGGTCGTCGAAGCGGAAGGTGTCCGCCGCGTCGAGGACGCCGAGCGCATAGGCGCCCGCGTCGCGATGCCGCTCCAGGGACCTCATGGCGTTCCTTGCGTGACGAGTCGGGCAGGGGGTGCTTTCTGCCCTCCCGTACGCAGCGGACCGCCGAATCACTCAAGACGCGGGACGAGAACACTCGCACGAGGCGTCAGAACAGTGAGAACGGTCAGAACAGATGGATCGCCAGGTGCCCCAGGGGCAGCCCCAGGCGCCAGGCCGCCGTCCAGACCTTGGGCCCGTCGTCCTCCCCGCCCGGCGATCCGCCGCCGGGCACCGCGTCCAGATCGGGTGCGAGCAGCTCCGTCTCCTCCAGCCAGCGCCACGCCAGGTCGGCCAGCTCCAGGTCGGGCGCGGGCTCACTGGAGATGAGCGCGTCCGCCGTGAGCGCGGCCATCCGCTCGCCGACCCAGTCCTGCCACGGCTGGTCGTAGGCCGTCAGGGACAGCCAGGTCTCCAACTGGGAGACCACGCGGATGCCCGACAGTTCGTTTTCCGTGTCGGAGAGGAAAATAGTCAGGGCCAGAGCATCACGCCCCGCGCGGTATTCGAAAGATGTCGGCGGCATCAAATCACCGGTACGCAGTAATTCGTCCGCGATGTACTCGGCGTACAACCACGCCATGGGCACGGCCAGTTCGCCGCCGCGCGGGCCCTCCGTGTTTCCTCGGCTCTCGTGCAGCATCCCGTCTCGCCTTCCTCCGATCCGTGCGCGTCGCCGGCCTCTGGCCCCCAATCCGGAACACGGATGAGGACAGCCGATTACCCGAAGGGGGCTCTGAGCAAGGCGCTTTACGGAGCCTTGACTCAGCCCTCGGTTTCGTCGCAGGTCGGAGGCGGTGTGTTCTTCGTGTCACATGGCCGGATGATTTAAGTCCGTTTCAGGGACTATGACGGCATTGCTGCTTGACTCGACCTTGTGTCCGAATGTGGATTCGTTTCGCCGAATTTCCCCCATTCACGGAGCCTGGTCGATGACGCAGCGCACACCACAGGGCAAAGCCGTTCTGGCGGCCGTAATGATCGGATCCACTCTCGCCACGAGTGCCGCCTGTACGGCGAATACGGAGTCCGTACAGGAGCGGAGACCGAAGCAGCAGAGCGAAAGACAACCGGACGGCACACGACACGGCAATCGGGACGTTCCGCCCCCCGCTCCCTCCGCGGCCGGCGGCGGCCAGCACGCACAGCGGGCCTTCACGCTCGTCGCCTCCGGGGACGTGCTCCCGCACTCCTCGATCATCCAGCGGGCCAACACCGACGCGGGCGGCGACGGCTACGACTTCGTGCCGATGTTCAAGGGGATCAGACCCGTCGTGTCCAAGGCCGATCTGGCGATCTGTCACATGGAGACGGTCTACGGCGAGAACGGCGACTACACCGGCTACCCCAGCTTCAAGTCCCCGCCCCAGATCGCCCGCGCCCTGAAGGTCACCGGCTACGACTCCTGCTCCACGGCCTCCAACCACACCCTCGACGACGGCGCCGCGGGGGTGCGCCGGACGCTCGGCGCGCTGGACAAGGCAGGCGTCAAGCACGCGGGTTCGGGGCGCACGGCCGCCGAGGGCAGGTCGCCCGCCTGGCTGCGGGCGGGCGGCGCGAAGGTGGCGCAGCTGGCGTACACGTACGGCACCAACGGATACCCCCAGCCCAAGGGCAGGCCCTGGACGGTCAACCTCATGGAGCGCGGCCGGATCATCGCGGACGCGCGCGCCGCGCGGAAGGCGGGCGCGGACGTGGTCGTGGTCTCCGTCCACTGGGGCACGGAGTGGCAGGACGCCCCGGACCGCCGCCAGCTGAGCCTCGGCAAGCAGCTCACCGCGTCGCGCACGCAGGGCCGCCCCGACATCGACCTGATCGTGGGCACCCACGCGCACGTCCCCCAGGCGTACGAGAAGGTCAACAAGACCTGGGTCGTCTACGGCATGGGCGACCAGATCGCCGGCGACATGATCAACCACGCCGGCGAGAACGACCCCCGCGGCAACCAGGGCACCCTCGGCCGCTTCACGTTCGCCCCGCCCGCGGCTCCCGGCGGACGCTGGGAGGTCAAGAAGGCCGAGTTCATCCCCCAGTGGTTCAACACGCGCACGGGGCGCGTGACCAACCTGAACGCGGCGCTGGGCCGCGGCGCGGACGTCGCCGACATCCGCGACCGGATCCGCCGGATCGTCCTGAGCAGGGGAGCGGGGAAGACCGGCCTGGTGATGGGCCAGTAGCGGGGGCCGGTAGTGGGGGCCGGTAGTGGGGGCCAGTAGTGGGGATCCGTCCGCATGTCACAGGTGTCCGGGGCCGCCTCGTCTCTGATGTGAGAGGCGGTTCGGGACATCAGGAGGGTGATGGGCATGCGGGTGTTCGTGGCCGGCGGGGCCGGGGCTGCCCTGGGACGGCGCCTCAAGCCCCAGCGCGTGACCTGGACGCGGCTGCGGCTGCTGGAGCGCCTGGGCGCCGGGCCGGGCTTCCGGGAGGGGCTCGGGTGAACCGGACCGAGGAGTTCGAGGAGCTGCGGCCGCTGCTGTTCGCGATCGCCTACCGGATCCTCGGCAGCGTGAGCGAGGCGGAGGACGCGGTGCAGGAGAGCTGGCTGCGCTGGGAGGCCTCCCCGGCGGAGCCGCGGTCGGCCAGGGCCTTCCTGTCGGCCGTGGTCACCCGGGTCTCGATCGACGTGCTGCGCTCGGCCCGCGTGCGGCGGGAGGCGTACGTCGGGCCGTGGTTCCCCGAGCCGCTCCTGACCGACCCCTACGAGGACCCGGAGCGCTCGGCGGAGCTGGCCGATTCGCTCTCGATGGCGGCGCTGGTGCTGCTTGAGCGGCTGACCCCGCTGGAGCGCGCGGTCTTCGTGCTGCGGGAGGTGTTCGGGTTCGGCTTCCCGGAGATCGCGTCGTCCGTGGAGCGCTCGGAGGCGGCGTGCCGCCAGCTCGCCGTGCGGGCGCGGCGTCACATGGACGCGGGCAGGCCCCGGTTCGAGGCCGACCGGAAGGTGCGCGACGAACTGGCCGAGCGGTTCTTCGACGCCTTCCGGGAGGGGGACGTGGACGGGCTGCAGGAGCTCCTCGCCGCCGATGTCGCCATGGTGGGCGACAGCGGCGGCAAGGCCCCGCAGTTCGCCAGGCGCATCGTCGGCGCCGCGAACGTGGCCCGCGTGTTCGCCGCGCTCGTCCCGCAGTTCGCCCAGGTCGGCGTCGTGGTGGAGCGCCGCCGGATCAACGGCCAGCCGGGTGCCGTACTGCGCGACGAGAACGGCAAGGTCGTCAGCACGATGGTGCTCGACATCCTCGACGGCCGCATCCAGGCGATCCGCTCGGTCCTCAACCCCGACAAGCTCGCCCACATGGGCCCGGTGGCGGACGCCTGGGCCCTCAAGCGCGACGCAATCGCCCGCCGCCCCCGCCCCGACGGGGAGAGCTGACCGCGAGCCCGGTTGCCTGCCCCGAGGCCCGGCCGGGCAAGGGGCGACCGGGACCTCGGCCGACAGATCGAAGGAGCCGCGCCGCCCCACCGGACCGACGGGGAGAGGTGACGGTGAGCGTGGCCGCCGCCTGTGGGGCCGCGCGGCGGTCGGCCGGGTGGGCGTCGTCCGTGGCGGCGACGGTGGGCTGTCGGCGCGGTGGAGCTGGACATCCTCGACGGGCGGATCGGCCGGGGGCGTCGGCCCCGGCCGGTCGGCAGAGGCGACAGCAGTGCGGTCGCTCCCTCCGGGCCCCGACCGGGCGGCGGTCAGCCGGGCCCTCGACGGACAGGGCGGTCGAGGCGCGCCGCCCCCCCCCGGACCGGCCGGGTGAGGTGGCAGCGGGCGTGGCTGCTGCCTCTGGGGTCGGGCAGGGGTCACCCGGGTGGCGTCGCGGCCGTGGCTGGGGCGGCAGGGGGCGTCGCGTGGCGGTGCCGGACATTCCTCGGTGGCGGTGGACAGGTCGGCCGAGGCGCGCCGCCCCCCGGACCGGCCGGGGGTGAGGTGGCAGCGGGCGTGGCCGCCGCTTCTGGGGTCGGGCAGGGGGTACTCGGGTGGCGTCGCGGCCGTGGGTGGGGCGGCAGGGGGCGTCGCGTGGCGGTGCCGGACATTCCTCAGTGGCGGTGGACAGGGCGGCCGAGGCGCGCCGCCCCCCCCGGACCGGCGGGGAGAGGTGGCAGCGGGCGTGGCCGCTGCTTCTGGGGTCGGGCGGGGGTCACTCGGGTGGCGTCGCGGCCGTGGCTGGGGCGGCAGGGGTGTCGGCGTGGTGGTGCTGGACATCCTCGGCGGACAGGGCGGCCGAAGCCTGGCCGGGCCGCCGGGAGGGGTGGCCGTGGGCGTGGTTGCTCTCCCCGGGGGCCCGGCCGGGGCCGCCCGGCTTCAGGTGAGGCGCAGCAGCCAGCCCCGTCCCGGTTCCACCCGTATCGCCTCGCCCGGGGCGAACCTCCGTTCCGGCTGGAAGCCCTCGATCGCGGGGGCGTACGCGGCCGTGTGGCCCGAAGGGGTGGACAGGGTCACGTCCACCGGGTTCCCGGCCCAGGAGGCGAGTGCCGTCACGGTCCCTCCTGGGCCCTCCCAGGTGGTGGCCAGGACGTCGTCCCGTCCCGTTCGTACCGGAGGCGTGGTGGTGGCTCCTGCGGCCCACCAACCCGTCATCTCCGCCTCCGGCAGGCGGAGTTGGTCGAAGGCCCGCCACAGGGGGCGTACGTCCGTCATGGGGGCCCGTGCCGTCATCCCGAAGACGAGCCCGCGCCAGGGATTCCCGCCGCCCTCCAGCATCTCGCCCATCAGGCCGAAGGGGATGCCCGAGATCTCGACGAGCCAGTACGCGGGATCAGCGCCCAGGGCCCCGCCCGTGTCCGAGCCTTCGTCCGTGCCCTCGTAGTCGAAGAGCTCCCCCAGCCACAGTCGGTCCACGTACGGCAGCAGCTCCGCGTACAGGTTGGCGCTCGACGCGAAACCGTCCGGTTCGCGGAACTGGTTGCAGGAGTGCAGGTCGATCAGCGGGGGCGTCCCGCCGGTAGCGGACAGGACCTTGCGGACGCGCTTCATGGTCGTGCGGTCGTACGCCACGTCGTCCAGATAGAGACCGTCGATCCCGACGACCCGCCGCAGCCGTTCGATCCCGCTCACATAGGAGTTGTGCCACCGCGAGTCGCCGGACGTGACCACCGCGACGTCCCCCACGTCGGGCGCCACCCACCCGGGCACGTAGTCCCCGCCCAGATGCTCCCGCAGCCACGCGTGCCCGCCCCCGGGCCCCGGCGCGAAGATCTCGTCGCCCAGCGACGCGAGAACCGGCAACTCCGGTGTGTGCCGCGTCAGTTCGCGCACCGTGTCGTACACCTTGACCTGAATCCCGAGCCGGTGCGCCTCCTCGGTGTAGGAGCGCAGGGCGTCCGCGCCCAGGAGCGGGTCGTTGATGTACGGATTGGGCGGCGTCGCATGGTGCAGATTGGCGACGTTCGCGCCGTACTCGGCGATCTCCGGGGGAGAGGCGTACGCGTGGAAGTACCGCTCGGACAGCTGCCGCGCCGGTTCGAGCGGCTTGAACGGCGTCAGGAGCAGCCGGAACTCGAAGCACCGGCTCTCGCCGGCGCGCAGCGCGAGCGGCCCGCTGAAGGCGGAGAGGGTGCGCACCCCCTCGCCGGTGCGCAGCCGCACCCCGCCCGCCCCGTCGCCCGCCCAGGAGTGCGGTGTGCGCAGGGGCTTCTCCCGGTAGTAGTTGGTGTTGAGCGGCCGCGCGTAGTGCTCGTCGCGCAGGCTGAGCTGGAGCCCCGCCGCCGGGTCGCCGAGCCAGAACGCGTCCTGGTTGCGGGTGGGCGTGTCCCAGCTCCAGTCGTACGCCGCCGGGCACGCGCGGCCCGTCAGGCCGAGCCCCATCGCGTACCGCGCGACCTCCTCGCGGACCGGCACGTCCAGCGTCACGTCGAGCTCGGTGTCGGCGGTGGCCTCGACCGTGGCGCGCACCACGAGGAAACCGTCGGCCTCCAACTCGCCCTCGGTGCGCAGGAGTACGTCCCGTCCGGCACCCCGCGCCGACCAGCCCACCCGCGCCGGGCCGCGCCGGTCCAGGCTGAGCGGCCCATGCTCCAGGGGGCGGCCGATGTCCAGCGTGACGGGCGCGGCGAGCAGGTCACGCGGCGGTCCGTCGGCGCGCGTGACGGTCGGTGTGAAGGTGGAGACGAGCCGCCGGGGGAGCCCCTGCGGGCCGAGCTCGACCGTGCGGCCGAGGATGGTCAGGCGCTGCCCTCCCGCCTCGTCCGCCGCCGCCTCGACCGGGGTGAAGGGGGCCACCGGCTCGTCGTCCTGCGCGAGCGCCGAGTCCAGCCATCCGAGCCGCGATAGCCGCCACGGCTCACCGGCGCCTCCGTCGGCGACGAGGTCCGGGCCGACGGTGAGGCGCAGCGGCAGCACTCGCTCCGGGGCGCCGGGCGCACGGACGGCGATCTCCCCCTCGTACAGGCCGGGTTGAGCGTCCTCGGGGATCTGGGCACCGAACCACAGGGCCCCCGCCCGGCCCCCGTCGACTGTCACGCGCCGCTCGAAGGCCCGGCCGCGCGCGTCGATGCCGCCCGTGCTGAGGCACCGTACGGCGAAGGGCAGCCCCCGGATCTCGCCGATCACGTCCGTCAGCCCCTGGAACGCGTACACGCCGACCTGCACCGCGTAGAACTCACCGCGGTCCGCCGTGACGTCGAGCGGTGCGAAGGGAGTGGCCAGCGCCCAGCGCGCGGGCAGCCGTCGGTAGCGGCCGAGCGGATGGGCGCGGTCCTCGCCGAAGAGGAGGAATTGCTCCTTCGCGTAGGCCTGTTGGAGTCGCGCGCGCTCGTCCGCCGTGGCCGCGAAGCCGAGCGGCGCGAAGGAGTCGACCGCGCTCGCCGCCTCGTAGCCGAAGGCCTCGGCGCGCGGCAGCTTCTCCCAGCCGTCGGCGCCGTGCAGGCCGCAGCGGTGCACCCAGCCGGGGTCGGCCGTCTGTGTCGGAGGCCGGTAGGCGGCCTGCGGGTAGTAGGGCTTGCCCGTGTGCGCGTACGGGAGATAGTGCACGGCGTAGGTGCCGGGACCGTCCGCCGGTTCGAAGGCGATGCGCCCCGTCTCGTCCGTCACCTCCACGGCCACGGTGTTGCGCACGCGCTCCCCGGACGGTCCGACGACGATCACGTCCACCGCGCCGGTGCCCATATCCTGGCGGCGCCAGGGCAGTTCGGCCGCGACGGCCGGGGCCGTGCAGTCGGTGGTGTCGGCGCGTACGAGAAGGCGGTGGTTGCCGTAGACGTCGCTGTCCCAGGAGCCGATTCCGCATGCCAGCTCCGGATGACCAGTCTCACCCATCTGTGCTCCCCCAAGGGCGCTATTTATTAGGTAAGTTTCTCAATCGCTCCGGGTCACCCTGGAGATCAACCGATCGCGCTGTCAAGGGGGACGCCGTGAAGAGTGGGGACCCGTCGCTGCTGCGCCGCCTGAACGCGGCCGCGGCCCTGCGCGTGCTGCGCGAGCGTGACGAGATCACCGTGCCCGAACTGGCCACCCTCATCGGTGTGTCGAGGCCCACGGCACAGGACCTCACGGCCCAGCTCCTGCGCGAGGGCCGCCTGGTGGAGCTGACGCCGGGCAGCGGGAGCGTGGGCAGGCCCGCCCGCAGGTTCCGCTTTCGGGCCGAGGCCGCGCACGTCCTGGGCGTGGACATCGGCGCGCACAAGATCCTGGTGCACGCCGCCGACCTGCTCGGCCGCACCGTGGCCACCCAGCGTGTCGCCGTCACGCCCGAACTCCCCGCCGACCGGCGCCTGGACGCCGTCCGCGAGGCGATCGCGGGCTGCCTGGGCAAGCCCGCCGCGGCGAACGTGCGCCCGCTGGCGACCGGCGTCGGCACCAGCGGCATGGTGGACGCCGCCGGCCGGGTGGTGGAGAGCGACTCACTGCCCCAGTGGACCGGCCTCGACCTCACCCGCGAACTCGCCGACCCGGCCCATGGACCCGTCGTCGTGGGCAACGACATCCAGCTCGCGACCCTCGCCGAGTGCACCGGGGGAGTGTCGGTGGGCACCGGCGACTGCGTGTACCTGTACGTCGGCAACCGGCTCGGCATCGGCCTGTGGCTCCGCGGCGAGCTGTACCGCGGACACCGCGGCGCGGCGGGGGAGATGGTCGCCGGAGACGGCTGGGAGCGGTGCTACCAGCGGCTCCTCGACTGGTTCGCGGGACACCAGGGCGCGGACAGGCCCACCCGCGAGAACGCCGCACGCGCGGTGGTGACCGCCGCCGCAGCGGGGGACGGCGGCGCCAAGTACACCCTGCGCGCCTTCGCCGAGGCGCTCGCGGACAGCCTGGCCCGCCACGTCGCCGTACTCGACCCGCAGTCCGTGGTGCTCGGCGGCGGCATCTCCCGTGCGGGCGCCCTGCTCAGCGAGCCGTTCGCGGAGCGGCTCGGCGCGCTCTGCCCCTACCGGCCGACGGTCCAAACCTCCCTACTCGGCGAGGAATCCACCGCAATCGGGGCAGCTCGCCTCGCACTGGAACACATCGATCACGCCGCGCAGAAAAGTCCAACTCTCTAGGACCCGAAGGTGGTTGACGGGCGGGAGCCACGCTTCGATGATGTGGCTCTCTTTCGGCAAGTTGGCTTCTTAATTGGCCGGCTCTCGACGGCCGTCCCGGCTGTCGGCTGCCACTTTTCTGTTCCGTCGTGCCGCCAGGCCAGGGAGTACGTGTGACATCCCCAGCAACGCAACGCAGGCCACGCGCCGCGTCGCCGCCACCACCCGGATCGGATCCGAAGTCCCCGGGCCCGCCCCGCCACCGCCGCGCCCCGCTCCTGGTCCGACTGCGCAACAACTGGGTGATGCTCGCCCTCATGGCCCCTGGCCTGCTGTTCTTCCTGTTCTTCTTCTACGTGCCGATGCTCGGCAACGTCATCGCCTTCCAGGACTACCAGCCCTTCATCGGCTTCAAGGACAGCCCCCTGGTGGGCCTGGCCAACTTCCAGGAGCTCTTCGCCGACCCGGCGTTCTGGGAGGCGGTCCGCAACACCCTGGCGTTCGCCGCGTTGCAGCTGATCTTCTTCTTCCCGGCGCCGCTGGCCCTGGCCCTGCTCATCAACAGCCTGGTCAGCCCGCGCATCAAGAAGTTCGTGCAGAGCGTCGTCTATCTGCCGCACTTCATCTCCTGGGTCCTGGTCGTCGCGCTCTTCCAGCAAGTACTCGGCGGAGCGGGCCTGTTCAGCAACTATCTGCGCGATCACGGCATGTCCGCCCTGGACGTGATGACCGACCCCGACACCTTCTCCCTCCTCATCACCGGCCAGGTGATCTGGAAGGACATCGGCTGGGGAATGATCATTTACCTGGCGGCGCTCGCGAGCGTCGACCAGAGCCTGTACGAGTCGGCGGCCGTGGACGGAGCGGGACGCTGGCGACGCATGTGGCACGTCACCCTGCCCGCCGTACGCGGCGTCACGATCATGCTGCTCGTGCTGCGCCTCGGCGACGTGCTGTCCGTCGGCTTCGAGCAGTTCCTGCTCCAGCGCGATGCGGTCGGCGCTCGCGCCTCGGAAGTCCTCGACACGTACATCTACTACCACGGCGTCGTCTACGGCGACTGGGGCGTCGGCGCCGCCGCGGGCCTGGTCAAGGGCGTCATCGGAGCCTTGATGATCTACGGCGCCAACAAGGTCGCCCACGCCTTCGGAGAGCACGGGGTGTACAGCAAATGAGCAGCTTCGGATTCCCCTTGCGCACCCCGCGGACCCGCGAGGAGCGGCCCGCCTGGGAAGAGCCCCCGTCGAAGATCGGTTCGACCGCCAAGGCCGTCGTCATCACCGTCATCTGCGCCGTGATGATCCTGCCGTTCCTCACGGTCCTCTCCACCAGCCTGGCCTCCCGCGAGGAGATCACCGAGGCGGGCGGCTTCGTCCTCTTCCCCACGGACCCGACCCTGGAGGCGTACCGCACGATCCTCTCCGGCGGCATCGTCTCCCGCGCCGTCGTCGTCAGCGTCCTGATCACCCTCGTCGGCACCGCCCTCTCGCTCCTGACGACGATCGCGCTCGCCTACGGCCTCAGCAAGCGCGGCGTCCCCGGCAGCAAGCCGATCCTCCTGGCGGTGCTCTTCACGCTGCTCTTCGTGCCGGGCATGGTGCCGATGTACGTGGTGGTCAAGGAGCTCGGACTCCTGGACTCCTACTGGTCGCTGATCCTGCCCGTCATGATCAACGCCTTCAATCTCGTCGTCCTGCGGGCGTTCTTCATGAACATCCCCGAGGAGCTGTACCAGGCGGCGCGGATCGACGGCGCGGGCGACTGGCGCATCCTGACCCGCATCGTGCTCCCGCTCTCCAAGGGCGTCGTCGCCGTCGTCGGCCTCTTCTACGCGGTGACGTACTGGAACGCCTTCTTCAACGCGATGCTCTATCTGAACGACTCGGGCAAGTGGCCCATCCAGCTGGTCCTGCGGACCTATGTGGTGCAGGGCAAGTCCATCTCGGGCGACCAGCTCGGCGTCAGCCACATGCCGCCCCAGCAGTCGATCTCCATGGCCGTCGTCATGATCGCGCTCATCCCGATCCTGCTGCTCTTCCCGTTCCTGCAGAAGTACTTCACCAAGGGCGTGCTCACCGGCGCCATCAAGGGCTGAACGTCCATCCCCTCACACCCCCTTCTCCTGCCACTCCCTTCCCCCGACACCCCTGCCCCCTGACACCTTTCGCGGAGATTCCCATGACAGGCATGTCCCGACGCACCTTCCTCAGCCTCTCCACGGCCGTCGCGGCGGGCGCGGCCGCCACCTCCCTGACGGGCTGCGGCTCGGGCGCGAAGAAGACGGGCGAGGCGGCATCGTCGAAGGTGAAGCTGCCTTCGTACGTCCCCTTCGGCAAGGTCAAGCCCGACCTGCCGCCGAACGCGAAGGGCCTCTCGGCCGGGTTCCTCTCGTACCCCGAGAAGCTGGTGCGCAGCGTCCCCAAGCCCCCGGGCGACGGATCGAAGATCACGATGCTGACCGAGATCTGGACGCAGCCGCCGGCCCCGGCGGGCTCCAACGCGCACTGGAAGAAGGTGAACAAGGAGCTCGGTGTCGAGCTGGAGGCGATCTTGGGCACCGACCCCGGCTACGAGGAGAAGTTCTCCGCCGTCGTCGCGGGCGGCGACCTGCCCGACCTGATGTGGATACCGCCGAACCAGGGCATCCAGCACATCGCCGAACTCCTGGAAGCCAAGTGCGCCGACATCACCGAGTACGTGTCGGGCGACGCGGTGAAGGACTATCCGAACCTCGCCGCGATGACCCCCGCGCACTGGAAGACGGCGGTCGTCAACGGAAAGATCTGGGGCGCTCCCAGCCCGTATCCGGCCGTGGGCCAGGTCTACGGCGGAAACCCGAAGGTGTGGGAGAAGGCGGACGGCCTCTCGGCGAGCAGCCCCGAGGAGTTCCTCGCCAAGTGCAAGGAGGTCACGGGCGGCAAGGTCTGGGCCCTGGAGCCGATCTACGTCAACGCGGCCGGCGTGCTGAGCCAGTGTTTCGGCGCACCCAACAAGTGGCGCCGGAACAAGGACGGTTCGCTCACCTGGTGGCAGGAGACCGACGAGTACACCGAAGCGCTGAACTTCGTCCTCAAGCTGAAGAAGGCCGGCGTCTTCTACCCCGGCAACCCCAACATGGCCGACGCGAACACCAAGCTGGCCCAGGGTTCGATCGGCGCGGTCGTCTTCGCCAACCCGTTCAACGCGCGCAAGGACATCCGCGTCCAGGACCCCGGCCTCGCCGCCGAGATCCTGATCCCGTTCGGCGCCGGCGGCAACAAGCCCAAGCACCACTACCACCTCGGCACGATCGGCTACACGGCCGTCAAGAAGGGCGACGAGAAGCGCGTGCGCATGCTGCTCGGCGTGCTCGACTACCTGGCGGCGCCGTTCGGCACCAAAGAGCGCGAGTTCCTCGAATTCGGCACGGAGGGTGCGGACTTCAGCTACGACAAGAACGGCTTCCCGGAGCGCTCGACGACGGGCAAGAAGCAGGTCGAAGGCCTCTTCAGCGGCCTGACCACGGCCACCACCTCACCCTTCGCGCTCGTCGCGTCGACCTTCCCGGGCTCCGAACGCGCCCGGGACGTCAAGGACGTCTACGCCGCCGAGCAGAAGCTCATCGAGACCGCCGTGCAGAACCCGGCGGTCGGCCACTACTCGGACGCGTACACCCAGCACTACGGCCGCATGTCCACCGAGGCCAAGGACCTCGTCAACGACATCGTGGGCGGCCGCAAGAAGCTGAGCGAGTGGAAGCCGTTCTGGGCCCAGTGGCGGGACAAGGGCCTGGAGCAGATGGCGCGGGAGTACCAGAAGTCCATCGAGCAGAGCTCCTGACGAGCTCCTGACCCGCCCCGCTACGGCGCGCGGTCGGCCTTGGCCAGCTCCGACTTCCGGTACGAGTACGCGAAGTAGATGACCAGGCCGACCGCGAACCACACCGCGAACCGCACCCACGTCTGCCACTGGAGGAACGTGATCAGCCAGATGGAGAAGACGACCCCGATGGCGGGGACGACCGGCATCCCGGGGCAGCGGAACGTGCGCGGCAGATCGGGCTGCTTGTAGCGCAGCACGATCACCGCGATGCAGACCACGATGAACGCCAACAGGATTCCGATGTTGGTCAGTTCGGCCGCCTCGCCGATCGGCAGGAACCCGGCGATGGCGGCCGACGCGAACCCGACGATCCACGTCACGCGCGTCGGCACGTGCCGGGTCGGGTGGGTCTTGGCGAACCACTTCGGCAGCAGCCCGTCGCGCGACATGCTGAACCACACGCGGGTGACGCCGAGCATGCAGCCAAGTGCTCTTTAAGTTCCCCCTGACGCTGCCTACCTGACCAGCCGTAACACCCAAGGCGCCCTGCTCACTTCGAGCCGGGCGCCTTATCCATGCCCGCGGCGCGCACCTGGAACGGTCGGTGCGCGTCGCGTATCCATCACATCAGAGAGGTGATCACCATGACCGACGCGACCGCACCCAAGGCGCCGTCCGGGCTGAAGCTGGTCCGCGAGTTCTTCGGCTTCAACATGGCGCAGATGAAGGCCGAGTGGATGAACGGCGGACTCACCGACGCCGACAAGGCCGAGATCGTCCAGGGGCTGAGCGACGGGTCGCTGACCTACTGAACCTCGCCGGCCGCTCGCCTCTTCGCCTTCTCGGAGCGGCTCTTGTACTCCGCGGGCGGCTCGATGCCGTGTCTGCGGGCCAGGGTCCGGAACGTCTCGTCGGTCTTCCCGGTGAGGTCGGACAGGGCCCTGGTCCCCATGCCTGCGCGCAGCAACTCCAGTGCGCGGGCCATCACATCGGGCCGCATGTCGCGTTCGGCCTTCAGGTGGCGCCGGTACTTCTCGAAGACCTTCGCGGTCTCTTCGTCAGGTGTCACGTCATCGGCCATGCCGCTCATGGTACAGCCCAAGGGCTTGGGGTCCTCAAAGAATCATCACACCCCAAGTGCTTGGGGTATTGCATCCCAAGCGTTTGGGGTGGATAGTGGAGGCATAGGCAAGCAGGAACCGAAACAGCTCCGGGAGAAGAGATGAACGGCATCGAGCTTCGGTACGAGATCTACAAGCACTTGGTAGACGTGGTCTACGGAACCCAGCTGGTCAGTCCTGCACCGGGAGAGCCGCTCAAGATCGGCGTACTCGTCAAAGACTCGTCCGGAGAGTTCCGGAAGTTCACGGTCTCCATCGAAGAGGACGAGTAGAGCACCCGGTTCACGGACGGTCCGCCATGAAGACCACCGTCGCTGAGTACCTGGTCACCCGGGGCCTCCCCGCCGACTGGCGCTACGCCTCCCCGTTCGGCCGCATCGCTGCCGAGACCTACCGCAACATCTACCGCCGCGAGCCGCGCAAGGCTTTCCGCCTGATCAATGGCCGCTTCCGCCGTGTCAACTGCTTCAAGCGTCGTGAATCCCACGTACTCAGCGAGGCGTTCGCCGCCTACCCCCGGACGCGTCATGCGGAAGGTGTCTCTCATGTCTGACCACGGCGTTTGCGCAGAGTGCGGGTCGCAGGCCGCGACCCCCCGCTCTCGGGGGCGTTGTCGCCGCTGCTACGACCGTCACGTCAAGGCACTCAAGGCCAGCGATGACTTCACACCTATGCACAGCGGTCGAACTGCTCGTCCTCCCATCGAGCGGATCATCAGCAAGGTGACGCCCGGCTGGGGCGGTTGCTGGATCTTCACTGGCCGCGCCCGGAGCGACGGCTACGTAGACATCCGGGATGCGGCGACTGGCCGCGCGACGATGGCTCACCGCGTGACATACGAGGCGTTCATCGGGCCCATTCCCGACGGGCTCCAGCTCGATCACCTGTGTCGCGTCAGGCGCTGCGTCTTTCCGTGGCACCTGGAACCAGTGACTACCAGGGAGAACCTGCGGCGAGCGTCAGCCTCCTGGGTCGCCCGGTTCGGTGAGCGCGACCACTGCGACAAGGGTCATGAACTGACGCCTGAGAACACGCAGTACGGCCATCGATTCAGGAATGGACGCAAGGACGTCTACCGCATCTGCGCCACGTGCAAGCGCGCCTACTACAAGGCATGGCGCGCAAACCGGAAGTCCAAGGAGCCGTCATGATCCTCTCCATCGTCGTCTGGGTCTGGGACCACTGGTTCCTGTACGCGCTGCTCGCCGCCGCGCTGGTCATGGTGGCCGTGGCGGCGACCGTGAGGACGGGGCGTGCGCGGTGAATGTCCAGCCCCATGAGCCCGTCACCGTCGCAGAAGTGGATGCCGCCGCAAAGGCGCGACGCGAGGCCGATGAAGTCGCGTACGTCGAATGGCATTACGAGCAGTTCGGATGCGCGCCGACCACTGGCTTTGGCCCGAACCTCTTCCCCGGTAGTGCGACGGAACTCTGATCCACCCGCCCCGGTCCGGTCACCACGGACGTACGCCGCAAGGCAGACCGGGGCACTCGGCACCACCCCATCAACCCGCGAGGGGGAGTCATGTCAGGCAAACCGAAGTTGTTGATCTGGAGCGACGAAGTGCTCAAGGGCGGCCCGAACCAGACGACCGCCGTGCTCTGCCAGATGGAGACGGGCGAGAAGGCCGCGCTGCTGCTGGCTCCCGACGACTGCGCGGACTTGGGCGCGATGCTCCTTCTGGAGATCCCGGCGCAGCGTACCGAGTCCTGACCAACCCCGCCCGGGGACATGCGACCCGCACCACCGACTCGCTTCCCCGGACGGGCCCCAGGGGCCGTAGCTCAGCGGCAGAGCGGACGCCTTAAAAGCGATCGTCATGCGCCGGTTCGAATCCGGTCGGCTCCACTTCGTCACTCGGTCCCAGAAGGGGGCAGATCATGGGCTACACCACAGAGTTCACCGGATGGGTTGCGATCTCCCCGCCGCTCAATCCGGCAGAGATCGCGTACCTCACCAAGTTCAGCGGGACGCGCCGGATGATGCGAGGCAAGGGCCCGTACTTCGTGGGCGGCACTGGCTTCGCCGGGCAGGGACGGGATGGCGACGTCATCGACTTCAACCGCCCGCCGGAAGAACAGCCCGGACTCTGGTGCCAGTGGGTGCCGACCGAGGATGGCGCCGCACTGGAGTGGGATCAAGGGGAGAAGTTCTACTGCGCCCCTGAGTGGATGCAGTACTTGATCGACCACTTCCTGAAGCCGGGCGCTGTCGCCTCCCCGCTTCCTGGTTTCGCGAGCTTCACGTTCGATCACGTGCTGGACGGCGTGATCAGCGCTCAGGGCGAAGACCCGGATGACGTCTGGCAACTGGTGGTGGTCAACAACCGCGTACTCACGCGCAGGTTCGACGAAGAGATCCCTGACGTCGAAGGCGACATGCTCGCCAGGATCGACGAAGTGCTCTACGACGCGACCGTCAGTGAAGACGCGATGCGCTCGCGTCCGATGGCCTGACCCCTAGCCCCCGCTCCGGACCGAATCCCCCCGCGTCCGGAGCGGGTCCCCCGGCAGACGCCCCCGCCTCTACTCCCCATGCCCAGGCGGGGGCGTCTGTCTCCTCACCTCAACTCCCGGCCCCGGAAGGGGGCGCACGATGACCGCTACCCCGCCGGACGGATACGCCGTCCCGAAGATCGTCACCGACCTGGTCGCGTACGCGGAAGCTCACGGCTGGAAGAGCGTCGTCGACTGGACGCCGCCCGACTACGAAGAGCCGTTCATGACCGTCTGCGTGGGGCGCAGAGTGACGGAGGCAGACGGCGAGCGGCGCGGGCCTTGGTGGCAGTACAGGCTGACGTACCACTCGCGCGGCTGCGAACCTGGCAAGGTCAAGAAGTTCGGTACCGGTCTCGCACAGACCCCGGACAACCCGTCGTGGCATGACGCCCCGTCGGTCCGGAAGATCCGCGAAGTGATCTACGAGAACCCGGCGCCGGGGACGGTGACCGTCTTCAAGGGCCCCATATCCCGAGCGGAGTTCAACGCGATCCCGCACGGGCGGGTGCTCAGGTTCTCGTACGACTGGATGACCTTGCGGTACACAGAGTGGATCGAGGACATGCCGCGCTGGGGCTGGTCGCTCATGAACGACTACGGCAGGCCGGAACACCCCTGCCACGTCTCGCGCGCGGACTCGCGCGCCATGGCCGCCGACCATTTGACGGCGTTCCTCGCGCCGAACCGCTGGTACGGCGGCGACAACCTCACCGTGGACGAATGGGAGATCGGACCGTATCCGCTCCCGCCCACCTGAACTCCCCTGCCCTCCGGCCGCCCGGTGGTGTCACCCGGGATGGAAGGCAGGGACCCCGCGCCCCTGGGTGACGGCGTGGGGAGCAAGGGCGCCCCGGAGGCTTCATCTTCTCGGCCTCCGGGGCGCCCGCCAACTCACAGCCCTGGAAGGGGGCGTCATGGAACTCTGGCTCGACAAGGACGGCAACGCCATCGACGCAGCGACGGCGAACGAACTGCTCGGTAACTTCGAGTACAAGTGCGTGGGCCGAACGGTGGTGGCGTCAAACAGCAACGCGGCAGCCAGCTTTCTGGTCTCCACGGTGTGGCTCGGGGTCAACCACCAGTTCGGTGACGGTCCGCCCCTGCTCTTCGAGACCATGGTCTTCAGCGACAGCGACGATGGACACAGGGGCGACCAGCACACCGAGCGCTACAGCACCCTGGCCGAAGCAGAGGCCGGACATGCGGAGACCGTCGCACTGGTCGCCGCCACGGTGCCGGACGAAGTCGTCACTGCCATCGACGGAATACCGTCCGAATGCAGGCGAGACGTGCTCACGCAGATCGACGAAGTCCTGAGCGACACGACGGTGAGCTTGGACGCGATGCGTTCGCGCCCTCGCAGCTGATCCTCTAGACCGCCCCCGTAGCTCAACTAGGCAGAGCGCCCGACGGGGAGGTTGCGCGTTCAAATCGCGCCGGGGGCCCGACTAAAGGACACGTCCCCTGGGGGGACCCGCGGCGCCGCATCGACGGCGCCCTTTTCATGACCGCATCACCGCCCTGAGGGGGCGTCATGCTGCACATCCCGCGATCCTTCATCCATCCCATACAGGCCCGCCGCGCCCGCCACCTGGTGGCGGTGCTGGACGAGAGTGACCCGATCGAGCGCGCGTTCCAGGCGCTGGTCATCGAGCACCCCGAGCACCTGGTGCCGCGACGCAAGCGGAGCAAGGGCGGTGCGGCGTGAGCGCTTGGCATACGGCCCGCGAAGCGGTCGCGAAGAAGGTCGGCCAGGAGCTGGCCGACGAAGCGTTTGCCGAAGTGCGCCGCGAGGATGCCGCACTCGTCGAAGACCGCGCATGCGACGCCGACTTCACGGAGTCACCGGAGTACATCCGCGGCCTGCGGGATGCGGCCGAGCTGCTGACCCGTAAGGCGGGTGCCCCATGACCCGCCAACGCGTCCAGCTCAAGAAGACGCCACGCGCCCGCAAGAGGGGTGCAGAGGCGGCCCCGGACACACAGGACACCGAGCGCCCGGCGAGGGCCTCACGGCGCGCACGAGCCGTCAGCGAGGCCGCCGCGCAGTGGTTGCGCAGGACGGGGGAGCGGTGAGCGGTATCGAGCCCCCCATACCTGATACCTACCTCGGGACACCGGTCCCCGACGACATCAAGAAGCAGTGGCGCCGGTGGGAAGGGGCGGAGTGGCGCAAGATGCGCTATCGCGACACGAACCGGCTCTACCCGCCGGACCAGCGGTTCACCGTCCGCGCCCCCGATGGCATGTGCCCGGTCCACCGGCAGGCGCGGCTCGGCTACCGCAACATGCACTTCGACCCGG
Source organism: Streptomyces sp. NPDC054047 (assembly GCF_055585065.1). Taxonomy (NCBI): domain Bacteria; kingdom Bacillati; phylum Actinomycetota; class Actinomycetes; order Kitasatosporales; family Streptomycetaceae; genus Streptomyces; species Streptomyces sp. NPDC054047. Next base: position 94,568 of record NZ_JBVJKV010000006.1, read on the forward strand.
TCACCGGCGACCGCTGGCCGGGCAATCCCGGCTCGCCGTTCGTCGTGGTCGGGAGCGACCTGGACGCCGTGCGCGAAGAGCGCCGCTGCGAGTGGGACGAAAAAGCCAGCGAGCAGATGCGCTTGATCGAGGACATCTGCCTGTCCGGCCGCTCCCCGCAGTGCACACCCAAGGAGGAATGATGAGCGAGCAGACCTCGCCGGCCGCAGTGACGGTCGGCGCCGACGTGGCCAGGCTGTACGAGGAATGCCGAGAGGCGGCTGCGGCCGTCAGCGCCTGGACGAAGCGTCACAAGGAACGGAAGGCGGCGCTGTTCGCGGCCACCGGGTACAGCGACGACGACGTGCGGCCCGATTCGCGGACGGCAGTGGATGCGGCGGGTACGCCGCTGTACACCGTGGACGTCACGTACAAGACCGACGTCGACCGCGACTACATCAAGACGCGCTACCCCGCTGTGTGGGCGGAAGCCGAGCGCAAGATCCCCGTGAAGACCATCAAGTCGGCCGGTGGCTGAGCCATGACTTCACTGACCTGTTTCGACAAGGACTGCCCGTTCACCGGCCCGCCGGTCCGGTACGCGGAGCACCTGTATGTCGTGCACACCGAGGACGCGCCGGATGCGGACCGCTGGGAGATCGTGGAACGTCTGCTTGAACAGGGCGTACAGACCGCGGCCCGTGGCAAGCCCGCCCCGCCCAACGCTGTGCGCAATGACTGCGCGTTCTGCCACCGGGAGCGGTCCGCCAAGGACGACAACCACGCCCCGGAATGTCCCTACTGGGACATCTTCGGCGAGGGCTGACCCATGGCCGTCAACATCGCGTGGATGGACTCTGCGCTGTGCGCGCAGGTTGGTCCCGAGCCCTGGTTCCCCGAGACCGGACACACCTACGACCTGGCCAAGAGCATCTGTGCCATGTGCCCGGTCCAGCTCGAATGCGCCGCGTACGCCGACAGCTTCGAAGGCGACCTCTCCCACCGGCTCCGCCACGGCGGGTGGGGCGGCAAGACACCGCGCCAGCGCGCCGCCTGACCACACCCAACCGAGCCCCGCAGCCACCTGGCCGCGGGGCTTCTTCATGCCCTGAGGGGGGACGTTGAAGATCCGCATGGATGTTGCCGAGCTGCTGGGCGAGGGCCTGTCCAATGCAGAGATCTCCCGCCGCCTGGGCGTGCGTCCCGCCGAGGTGGGAGCCGCCCGCCGTGCCCTGCGGCTGCCGGACCACCGGGACATGAAGCCAGGCCGGGTCGCTCCGGACAGTCACAGGGCACACGGCACGCGCGTCAAGTACGCCGTCGAGAAGTGCCGGTGCACGCCGTGCAAGCGGGCCAACCGACGCGAGGAGAACTACCGCACCCGCATGCAGCTCTACGGCCGCTGGCAGCCGTACGTAGACGCCGGACCGGTGCGGGAGCATGTGCGAGCTCTCGAAGCGAGCGGGCTCGGCTGGAAGCGCATCGCCCGGCTGGCCGGCGTATCCACGGGCTGCATGAGCAAGCTCCTGTACGGACATCCCCAACGCGGCCTCGCGCCGTCCAAGCGCATACGGCCGGAGACGGCCGCGAAGATCCTCGCAGTGACAGCCACGCTAGATGTGCTAGGTGAGCGTGTCAGTGTCGACGGAACCGGCACCCGGCGCCGCCTACAGGCGCTGGTCGCCGCAGGATGGCCACAGGCACAACTGGCGCGGCGCCTGGACATGAGCCCTGGCAACTTCGGCAGGACCATTCGCTCGGACCAGGTGCACGCTTCCACGGCCCGCGCGGTCACGCGCCTGTACGAAGAACTGTGGCGCACCGACCCCCGGCAGCACGGCGTCGACAACCGGGCGCACAGCCGCGCCCGCAATCAGGCGCGGGCGAATCGCTGGGCGCCGGTCGGCGCCTGGGACGACGACACCGTCGACGATCCGGCCGCCTCTCCTGACTGGACGGGCCGGTGCGGGACGCCCGAAGGGGCCTCAGCGCATTACCGGCTCGGCACCCCGGCATGCGATCCGTGCCGCGAGGCGCGGGCGGCTGCCCGACGGGCCGCCTGAACTGCCATGTGCCGGGACGATCTGCCCGCGGGCCACCTCTGGAACTCCCTGATCGGGGTTCCTTCCAAGGTCATCGAGTGCGACTGGTGTACGTGCTGCGGCCTCCCGCGTCCCGGCTTCATGGACCCGCGAGACAAATGGAAAGAGAGCGCCGATGCCGAAGAGGAAGCCCCGCTGCAAGGACTGCCCGCCGGACCTCAAAAGGCCCCGCCCCGCTCCGCACCCCGGACCGAGATGCACGACGCACGACCGCCAGGAGAAGAAGCGGCGTAAGGCAGTCAAGGCCGAGAACCAAGTACAGACGCGCTTCGGCCTGGCGCCCGGCGATTACGACAAGCTCCTGAGGCTCCAGGGCGGGCGCTGCGCGATCTGCACCCGCGGCAAGGGCATCAGAAGACGCCTGGCCGTGGACCACGACCACGCCTGCTGCGCGGGGCCGACCTCATGCGGTGCCTGCGTACGCGGCCTGGTGTGCGGCCCCTGCAATTCGATGCTCGCCCACGCCCGTGACGAACTCGACTTCTTCATCCGGGCGCACCGCTACTTGTTCACCCCACCCGCACGCCGGCTGAAAGGCGAGGCATGACCGACATCCCGCAATTCGACATCGGCGCCACCGGAGCGGGCTGCTTCTGGCTGTGCGTCCTGCTCTGGGCTTTCAGCCAGAGGATCAGGGGGCGCAGCCGTGGCCGCCGATAGGTTTCACTGCTTCTCCTGCCGCAAGAACATCATGGCGACGTCGGAGAACCGCTACCACAAGCACAACCGCGAGAAGGGCGTGGAATGCTCGCGCTCGAAGCGCGACATTCCCACCTGGCTGATCAGGCGGGGACCGGAGACCGCACCGGATGACGAACGCCCCGTCGTGGGGCGGGACTACGCCCCGTGCCCCGAGTGCAAACGCGCCCCGCTGCTGGACGCCGCAACGGGCCACTTCGTCGACCACATCAAGGACGTGTCGGCGCCCCCGGAAGAGCGCGAGCAGTGCCCGATGTCCGGCAAGCCGTACGAGAGCGGAGAGACACAGTGCCCGACTGCCGACAGCACCCCGGAGCCGGAAGCATCGGCGGACACTGCATGCGCTGCACCGTCTGCCCCCAACGAGTCAGAGGAGATGATCGACCAGTGGGCGCGGACAGCGCGAGAGATCGAGGACCGCAGGCAATCCCCGGAGTCGACGCCTACGCCGCAGGACTCGCCGAAGTCGTCGGACGCACCCGAGGCACGCTCGGGTGCGGAGAGCACCCCGACTGCTTCGACCCAGGCGCCGTCTGCCCCTGCGCCGACGGCATCGTCAGCGACCGGTGCAGTTCCCGAGGATGCAGCCGATCCGACACCGTGCTACATAGCGAAGGATCATCCGCCGCACCGGTGGCTGCACAAGAAGAAGGTCACGCAGTGCGCCGGGAAGCCTGCGCAGATGACTGTGCGTACGGAACCTGCGCAGGAGGCGCCCCCTGCGGAGGCTGCTGCCGCTGCAAGGGAGGCTGCGCCGTCCAGTACAACGAGCCTCCCGCCGACTGCCCCCACCCCGGACAGCACCACGCAGGAGCCTGCGGACCCGGCGCCTGCGGGTGTTCTGGAAGCGGCGACGCGGGAAGTCCAGAAGGTCATGCCGAGCGCGACGGTGGAGTACGACGCGACACCGATTCCGCTCCACAAGAACGGTGCCGCTACGCCGGTACCGGATGCGGCACCTTCGACGGCTGCGACCCCGACGGCCCCAGCCACTGCGCCGCCTTCGAGTAGCCCGTTCGCGCAGCCCGGTTCGCCGTTCAGCCAGCCCGGCAAGGCAGAACCCACACCGGCCGCCGTGCCGATGTCAGTGGAGGCTGAGAGAATCGCCGCCGGGCTGAAGCAGATGTTCTTCGACTACTGCAACCGCACAGAGCGCAGCAGGCAGAAGAGCATGGGGCCAAGCGGAGTCGGCACACCGTGCGACCGGCGCATAGCGATGACACTGCTCGACATCCCTGCGGTGAATCCGGGATGGATCGACAAGTGGGCGAGCTTCGTCGGGACATGCATCCACAACGGACTGGCTGAAGTTTTCGAGTGGGCCAACGCAGGAACCGGCCGGTACGCGATGGAAATGCCTCTCACCTTCCCGTCGGCCAATGTGCCCAAGGGAACGGGCGACTTGCTCGATCGTACGTACGCGATGTTCCTGGATCACAAGTCGCTCAGCGCGTACGGCATCAAGAAGTTCCAGCGCGAGGGACCGCCTCTTCACCACCGCGTCCAGGTCAACGTCTACGCGTACGGGGCGAGGCTCAAGGGCGAAGTCGTCGACCAGGTGGCCATCATCGGATGGCCACGCGAGGGCAACAGCCTGAACGACCTGTGCGTCTGGGTTGATCGGTACGACCCGCAGATGGCGCGCGATGCCTTGGCGCGAGTCGATCGGATCGCGGAGACGGTGGCCGCTTCATTCGGTTCGCCGACTACGCCACTCGAAGTTGCCCGTCAATTCCCCATCGCTGATGACTGCAAATTCTGCAATTGGTATGCGCCCGGCGATCCGGATATGACGCGCGGCTGTCCTGGTCGATAACCGAACTGACCTGGCAGGCTTGGCAGGTCCGGGCGCGCTCCGGTTAGGTCCGGCTAGGTGTGGTTGGTTAGGGCAGTCAGGGCACGGCTTGTTCCGCATGGCGGGGCGTTGTTCGGCTGTTTCGTCGCGGCGTGGAATGGCACCACTCGGCATTGCGTGGCAAGGCTCGGCAAGGCCGGGCAGGTGCGGCAAGTCTCGATTAGGCACGGCTCGTTAAGGCTTGGCGGGGCAGGGCAGGCCGGGCGTGGATTGTTCCGGCTTGGCACGGCATTTCTTGGCACGGCAGGCGAGGCGGTGCGGGGCTAGGTACGTCTAGGTAGGTCTTGGCGCGGCAGGCAGGGATAGGCGGGGCGCGTTCTGTTCAGGCAAGTCACGGTCTGGCGCGGCTAGGCAGGCGAGGCGAGTTGCGGCGCGCTTGGGCGACGTGCGGCTTGGCGCGACGCGGCAGGCTCGGCGGGGCGCGGCCAGTCGCGTTCAGGCAGGGCTCGATACGGCAAGGCAGGCATGGCATGGAAACACAACCCGCGAAGGAAAACACATGAGTGCTGAAATCCAGCTCGAAAAGATCGACGCGGAAACCATACGCGTTCCTCTCGTAGGGACGTCCCCGCTGATCGTGCACAAGTTCAGCGAAAAGGCCAAGCGTCAGATGCTGGACAACATGCAGGGACGCAAGTCGCCGAAGGAGCCGAAGAATCCTGAGGCAGAATACGAGGCGGCGTTCTACCGTCTGAAGGACGGTGGCTACGGCTTCCCCGTCATCGCCTTCAAGGCGGCGACGATAGGCGGCGCCCGCTTCTACCAGGGCGTGACCATGACCGCGCTGCGGCAGTTCATGTTCTTCCGCGGAGAGATCGGAGACGACGGCCGTGGGATGACGCGCATCGAGGGAACCCCGCACATGCGCGAGGACACTGTGACGGTCGGTCGCGGTGGCCATGACCTGCGCTACCGCCCGGAGTTCCCGGAGTGGACGGCCTCGCTGGACGTCACCTACGTGACCTCGATGCTGACGCGCGGCTCGGTTCTATCGCTCATCGACGCGGGTGGCATGGGTGTCGGCGTAGGGGAGTGGCGCCCCGAGAAGGGCGGCGACTTCGGCTGCTACCGACTGGACGACTCGAAGGAAGTCGAGGTCATCTCGTGAGCCTGCGGGATCAGTTGCAGGTCATTTACGACCAGCGGGGGCAGCTGACTCCCGCCTTGGTCGTCGAAGAGGCCCGCGACACAGCGCACCCCCTGCATCACCGCTTCGAGTGGGACGACTCCGTGGCGGGCGAGAAGTACCGCCAGCATCAGGCCCACGAGCTGATCCGGTCGGTGAAGGTGGTCTACCGCGAGGCGAACGAGGACGGCCCCGCCAAGTCGGTGCGCGCCTACCACGCGGTGCGGCGCGAACACGGCCACGTGTACGAGCCGGTCGACACCGTTCTGGCCGACGACTTCACCCGCCGCCTGGTGCTCGCCGACATGGCCCGCGAGTGGCAGGCGCTGAAGCGCCGCTACCAGGATTTCGAGGAATTCGCCGCCATGGTGCGCGCCGACATCGAGGACGAAGCCGCTTGACCCCGGCAGGCCGGGCTTGATGTGGAAAGGCCAGGCTCGGTACGGCGTGGCAGGCGAGGACATCAACCACCCGCAGGAGGTGACAGATATGGAACTCGACTATGAGCGGCTGCTCACCACGGGCGAGGTCGCAGCGATCTTCCGCGTCAACCGGCGCACCGTCGCCCGGTGGGCCAACGAAGGCCGTCTTGATGCCGTACGCACCCCGGGCAATCACCGGCGCTTTCGCGAGAAGGAGATCCGCGCGGCACTCGCATCCGGCACCAAGGAGCGTGAAGCGGCATGACGCTGATCCTCGCGGCCCTGCACCGCCTCTTCCCCGCCCTGCACCGCTGGACGGAGACGGCTCACGGACCACTGCACTGGATCTGCGCCGGTTGCGAGGCGCAGAGATACGAACTCCCGTAAGAGACAAGGAAGAAGGCCAAGTGACCACTCCACAGAACCCGTTCGCGCAGCCCGACCGTGGCGACCGGTTCGTGCCGCGCGACCACCCCGAATGGATCGGCAAGCTGTTCCTGTTCTACCCGGACAGCGTCAGCCAGCAGATGGGCACCGGCCAGAACGGACAGCCCGAGCCGTACGAGGCAGTCGAGGCGGACATCGTCATCATCGACCTGATCAGCCAGGAGACGGGGCAGCCGACGGTGCTGTCCAACGCCCGTGTCGGCGGCAAGGCGCTGGTCCCGCAGATCAAGAAGCACACGGGCGGCGGCATGGTGCTGGGCAGGCTTGCCCAGACGGCCGCGCAGGGGCAGAAGTCCGGCGCCTTCTACCTCGCGGAGTACTCCGACGCCGATCAGCAGATGGCGATGCAGTACATCGCGACGCACCCTCGCAACCAGTTCACGCAGCCCACCGCGCAGCAGGCGCCTGCAGCGCAGGGACAGCCGCAACCGTGGGGGCAGGCGCCCGCTCAGCAGGCTCCGCAGGCGCAGCCTCAGTACGCCTCGCAACAGCTGCCGTACGACCCGTGGCAGGGCACGCAGGCGGCGGCTCCCGCGGGCCCTCAGCCGGGGCAGTGGGGGGCGCCTGCCGCTTCAGTGCAGGCAGCCCCTGCCCAGACGCCCCCTGCCTCTCCGTCTGCATGGGGAGCGCCGCCACAGGGCGGACAGCAGGGTGTACCCCCGGCTGCGAACCAGGCCCCGGCTGCCCCGCAGCCTGCTCCTACCGCCCTTGATCCCGGACTGGCTCAGTTCCTCCGGGACAAGGGCGTGAACCCCGAAGGGATGACCAACGAGCAGGCAACGATGATCGCCCAGACGTTCGGGGCGCAGTCACAGCAGCCGCCCTTCTAGATCCACCGCAGCACCACGACGGACGCACCCACCGGGTCGCGTCCTTTTTTTATGCCCGCAGCCGGGAGCCCGCTACATCCGGGCGGCTCCCGGCTGCGCCTTGACCCGCGAGAGGAACCCGCATGTTCCGCAGCAAGAAGACGAACGCACCCCTGCCCGCCCCGAGCGGCAGCGGTCCGGCCATCACGCTCGACAAGGTCCCGTCCGGACTGGTCAACCTGACCAAGACGGCAGCCGTCAGCCTGGAGAAGTCCGGGCTCACCGGCCAGCGCGCCGCCGTGTACCTGGTCCTCGATCACTCGGGGAGCATGCGCCGGTTCTACAGCGACGGCAGCGTCCAGCGGTTGGCAGAGCAGGCGCTCGGACTGTCCGCCAACCTGGACGACGACGGCACGGTGCCGCTCGTCTACTTCGCGGGCGGCGCATCGCGTCCGGTGCCCGTCAGTCTCAGCGACTACGCCGGAGTGATCGACAGGACGCATCACGCCGTGCAGTGGGGCACCACGAACTACGCCGCCGCAATGAGCGCCGTCGTCCAGCATCATCAGTCGTCGGGTGCGTCTGATCCGGCGCTGGTCATCTTCCAGAGTGACGGCGCCCCCAACAGCAGGCCCGAAGCGGAGCGTGCCCTCAAGGACGCTTCCGCACTGCCGCTGTTCTGGTCCTTCGTCGGCTTCGGCGACCGCATCGAGTTCCTGGAGAAGCTGGACGATCTGCGCGGCCGGACGGTCGACAACGCGTCCTTCTTTCACGCCGCCGACCCGCACGCCGTGAGCAACGCGGAGCTGTACGACGGCATCACCCACGAGTACGCGGGCTGGCTGGCCGCCGCATCGGCAGCGGGGATCGTCCGGTGATGCGGCGCCTGTTCGTCGCGGCCCTCGCCGCCTTCGCGCTGGTCCTGGCCGGTTGCGGGCCGAGCTACCCCGAGGGGCCCGCTGGAACGGTCGTGGACAAGGACCGCGACTACAAGCCGTCGACCAAGACCTACAAGTACGAGCTGGCGACCCGCGACAAGAAGGGCGCAGAGCACGAGTTCGAGGTGTCCAGCGACGACTACGACGACTGCTATCGCGGCTCGAAGTACCCGAAGTGCACCAAGCGCTGAACCAGAGGGGCTCCGGAAGGGGCCCCTCGGCGTGCCTGGAAAGGAGGCGACATGGCGCCGTGCAAGCATCCGGATGGGTGCCCAAAAGAGGCTCGACTCTCCGGATGGTGCGGCATGCATCATCAACGAATACAGCGACACGGTGCAGTTGGCCCTGCAGCTCCGATAGACCGCAAATCGAATCCCTTGATTCGATTCATGGCCAAGGTCAGACGTGATCCAATCTCAGGCTGTCTTCTCTGGACCAAGGGTGCCGACGCCGACGGATACGGCCTATTCACAGTGAACGGCAGGACGATGCGCGCCCACCGGTGGATCTTCCAGGAAAAGCACGGCTACCTACCGGTGGTCGTCAGGCATCGCTGCGACACCCCGGCCTGCGTGGACTGGGAGCGCTGTCTCATAGGCGGAACCGAAGCCGACAACATGCGAGACAAGCTTTCTCGTGGTCGACAGACCAAAGGCGAAGCCGTGAATACATGCAAGCTGACGGCAGTCGAGGTACTGGATATTCGAGCCGAGTACGCAGTGGGCATCCTGACTCAAGCCATGCTGGCCGAGGTGTACGGCGTCACGCAGGCGCAGATAAGCGCTATCACGCGACGAGAAACCTGGACGCATGTCTAACCTGATTGGTCCCGCTATCGCCGCAGTGCAGCGCGGGTTCCATATTTTCCCCGTCCAGCCCGGCGAGAAGACGCCGCACCGGCTGCGACCGGGGCAGCCCTACACGATCAAGTGGTCGGAGGAAGCGACCGTCGACCTTGATCGCGTCATCGAAGTCTGGTCGTGGTCGCCGTCAGCGAACATCGGAGTCGCTTGCAAGCCGAGCGGTCTGCTGGTCATCGACTGCGATCTGCCGAAGCGACCCGGCCAGCTCGAAGGCACACCGTACGAGGCGCTGCACTCCAAGCTGGGCGCCCTGGTCGACGGCACTGACGTGCTGCGCTACATGTGCGAGCAGTACGGCGGCAACTGGAACCAGCTCATGGACACCTACCTGGTGCAGACCACTCGGCTCGGTCTCCACATCCACACCCGGTGGCCACCCGGCATTACAGCCTCGCAGGCCTCGCCCGTCAAAGGACTGGTCGACGTACGTGGCAACGGGGGGCTTCACGGCGGCTACGTGCTGGGCGCTGGCTCGCGCACCCCAGCCGGCCCCTACGTCGCAGAGAACGCACTGCCCGTGCGCGACGCCCCGCCGTGGCTGGTCGAACTCTGCCGCGAGAAGCCCGCCCCCGCGCGGCCCCTCTTCGCACAGCCACGCCGCGGCGGCTCGATCGGCGGACTGGTCGACACCGTCCGCAACGCGGCCCCCGGGAACCGCTCGAACGCCCTGTACTGGGCTGCCCGCTCCGCGTGCTCCGACGGCGTGTCCATCGAGACGGCCATCGACGAACTCAGCGCCGCCTACAGCGGCGACGGCGGGCAGCGCCAGGCGGAAGCAACGATCCGCAGCGCGTACCGCAACCAGCAGAGAAAGGAGGGACAGTGAGCCGCCCGGTCATCACCTGCGCCCACTGCGGTGAGAAGGCCACGCACAAGGCCCGTGGATGGTGCAGCCGCTGCTATCGGCGCTGGCTCCACTACGGCAAGCCCGAGGGCGGGCCGCCGCCCCCGCGCGTCATCGACTGCGGCACGGTGCAGGGCTGGGACAAGCACATGCGGGACGGCACCGAGCCGTGCGACGAGTGCCGGGCAGTTCACAACACCGCCGTGCGCAACCACTACCGATCGGCAGGCAAGCCCGTCCAGTTCGGGAAGGAGCGCTTCTACACCGAGCCGACCGAGCGCGCCGACTGGGACGAGGAGCAGAAGCGGACGGCGCGCAACGTCGCCCTTGCGACTCCGCTCCCGGCGGACCGCCGCCTGCTGCTCGAAGCACTGGGACTCGCGCCCTCCTCCGCACCCCGGCAGACGCGCATCGGACCGCGAGTCGGAACCTCATGACACACAGGAAGGAGAGAAACAGCGCCCCACCCGCAACCCCGAGCCCCACCCGGGGTGTTGCGGGGTAGCGGATACCGCCCACCGCTTGCCCCGTTCGAAGCGGCGGGCGTAGAGCGGAATCACGACCCGCGCACCCCGGCCGACGATGCCAGTCGCCGACCGGGGCACTTGACCAGGGAGCACAACCTCCATGGCCCGCACAGCAGTTAAGGCCGCAAAGCCTGCGGCGATCAAGAGTTCTGACACGTTTCCCGTTTCCTCTTCCGACGCCTCGCGCGTCCTGACCCTGCTGGCCGTCATCGCGGCTGTGGCCACCGTCGCCCTGACGGGCGGCGCCTTCTGGCTTTCATACGAACACCTTCACGATGTCGCGGCGGCGCAGGGCCTGAAGCACTCGCCCGCCAGGGCGTGGGCATGGCCGGGCACCGTCGACCTGTTCATCGTGATCGGTGAGGTGCTGATCCTGCGCGCCTCGCTGATGCGGCGGATCGACTGGTGGGCCATCGCCCTGTCCGTCGCCGGATCGCTCGGCTCGATCGCGCTGAACGTCGCAGGGGTGGGAGTCGGCGCCGAACCGATGGACTACGTCGTCGCCGCGGTGCCGCCGGTGGCCGCTCTGCTCGCCTTCGGCGCGCTCATGCGCCAGGTGCACGAGGCGATCGCGCGGCGCGTCGCAACGGGGCCCGTTGCACCCCCCGTTGCAGTGCAACGCGCCCCCGTTGCAGCCATCTGCGCGGCCGTGACCGTGCGGCCTCCCGCATGGATCGGCGCCGCACCCGCGGATGTCCGCCTGCTGCCCGTCGTGGCGGCGGATGCAACGCCCGTGGCAGTGCCGGTGCAGGGGCGTGGCGAGATGCTCACGACCAGCGAGGTGGCCGAGCGGCTGAACGTCAGCCCGGAGACCGTCCGGTCGTGGAAGCGCCGCAACAAACTGACCCCCGTTGCAACGGACCCGGACGGCGGCACGCACCTCTTCGACGCCCGCGATGTCGAGAAGCTGCGGGGTGCGCCGTGAGCATCCCCGACGGCGCGACGGGCAGCGTCATCAACGGCACCGAGCAGAAGGTGCGGTTCACCAAGGTCACGGGCACAGAGCAGAGCGAAACGTACGCACTCGATCCCGAGGCGCCGCCGCAGCCCGTGGACACCCCTGAAGTGGCCGCGGACACCGGCTCATGGATCGAGGAGCGCCAGGCCTACCTGGCAGACGCGCCCGCGGTACTGCCCTCCTGGCTGCGCAGCATGCGGGAGTTCACTTCCAACGCGTACTGGACGCTGGCCTACAGCGCCCACCTCAGCGCCTTTCACCTGCTGCGCCTGCCCGTTTACCTGGTGCGTCTGCTCCTGTGCTCGCCCCGCGGCGTGGGGCGTCTCATCATCCGGTGGGGCAAGTGGGTTGCGGACACCGAAGCGCGGCCGGTGGAGGCCAGGGCGGCGGCGACCGCCGACATCACGGCCTGGCTGGCCCTGTCGCGGGAGCACTCGCGCAGAGTCCATCCCCGCCGCATCGCGTCCCTGGTGGTGGGCTGCTTCGCTGCGCTGATCCTGCTGGTCGCCGCGCTGATCGTGCCTCTGTGGTGCGCGGGCGCGGTGACCGCTCTGCTGACACTGGCCGGCGCGCACGGACGCCGCGGGGACAAGCCGATCGTCACCCGCTATCTCTCCATCCACCTGCAACGCCCGCTGGACAGCGAAGAACTGACGCGAGCCATCGAGGACGTCGGCATCAAGGGCGTACCGCGGTTCGTCGGGCCCATCGCCATCGACGGGCCAGGCTGGCTGGCGCAGATCGACCTGCCCGGTGCAACGCTCGCGGAGACCTTGCTGGACAAGCGCAAGGAGCTGGCCGCCGCCATGCGCCGGCCGCTTCAGTGCGTCTGGCCGTCGGTCGGCACTGAGCATCCCGGCCGCGCCAACGTCTGGGTGGCCAAGAAAGATCCGCGCACCATCAAGCGGCCGTGGCCGCTGCTGGACGGCGGCACCGTCGACTTCTACGGGGAGTTCCCGTTCGGCTTCACGCCCAAGGGCGACAAGGTCCCGCTCGCCGTCATCGGTACGAACGTGCTGATCGGCGGGGTGATGGGATCGGGCAAGACATCGGCGGTCAGCACGATCGCCTGCGCGGGGGCACTCGATCCGACCTGCGAAAAGCACCTGTACGAACTCAAGGGCTCCGGTGACATGGAGGGCCTGAAGCCCATCTGTCACCGCTACGTCCAGGGCGACGACGACGAACACTGCGAAGCCGCACTGGACGGCGCCTATCTGCTGGAAAGGGAGATGAAGCGGCGCAAGAAGATCGTCGCCGAACTCCCGATCGAGGACGTCCCCACCGGGCGCAAGGTCACGCGCAAGCTGGCATCGAAGTACCCGCGCCTGAGGCTGCATCCGATCCTCGCGATCTTCGATGAGGTGCACACGCTCTTCGAGCACCCGGTGTACGGCAAGGAGGCCGAGGCGGTGTTCGCCCGGCTGATCCGCAAGGCCCGCGCATACGGGATCATTCTGGTTCTGACCACGCAGCGGCCGGACGCCAAGTCGATCCCGAAGAAGATCAGTGACAACGCGATTGTGCGCTTCTGCCTGGCGATCTCGGGCCACACCGCCAATGACCTGGTGCTCGGCACCGGCATGTACAAGCGTGGGGTCCGAGCTTCAATCTTCGAGCCTGCCGAAGGCGACGACCCGAAGGACAGCGGTACCGGATGGCTCGCACGGTCCGCGACCAACGCGAAGATCGTGCGTGCGTACTTCATCACGCAGCTGGAGATGCGCGAGGTCGCCCGGCGGGCGCTCGCCCTGCGCACGGCGGCGGGGACGCTGTCGGGCGAGGCAGTCGGCCAGCAGATCGAGAAGGTCGACCGCACGACGATCGCCGACCACGTACACGCCGTGTGGCCCGACGGCGCCGAAGCCGTGCACTCCCACCGCCTGGTCGAATCCCTCGCGTTGTACCTGCCTGAGCTGTACGGCGCGTGGATGCAGACCGAGAAGCCGCTGAGCGAGATGGGCCCGGACGAAGTGCGTGACGTCCAGGTCGTCCGGTCGACGGCCCTGTCCGCCGCCTTGAAGGCGCACAGGATTCCGACCCGTCAGATCACCATTCGCGACTGCTGCGGCGGCGCCAAGGGCGTGCGTTTCGCCGATCTTCCCGCCCCACGGGACTTCAGCGAGGACGACGAAGAAGCGGTTTCGGAAGGGCGTTGAGGTTTCACCCCGCCCCGAAATCGGTTTCGACCCCGATATCCCCGTGATCAAGCACCTGACGTGCAGTGATTTCGGGTTTCGACCATGCCGCGCACACCCCCGGATCAGCCGCTGAACGGCTTTTGCGAGACCCCCGCAACCCGTACCCGAAGGGACACCCATGCCCCGTCACTACTCGAAGACACAGATGGTCCGCCGCGTCTGGCTCAGCGGACGCATAGCCAAGCAGGCCGCGGCCGATGACCCGCTGGGCGAGGAATCCTGCGTCGATCCGCGCTTCCAGAGGGAGATCGAGAAGATCGACGAGGCGGCCGAGGAAGAGGGCGGCTACCTGGCGTACGCCGCGAAGAGGCAGCTGGACGAAGCCCGCCGTGCCGCCGCCGCGGCGAAGGTCAAGCTCAATGCCGCTGCCCCGAAGGACAAGCGCAAGGCGCGCATCGCCAAGAACGACGCCGACGGGGCGCTGAAGCGTGCTGAGCGTGCGGCCCGCAAGGCGGGGCTCTGACGGTTGCCCGATCCGTCGCTCTCGCAGCGGCGGTGAGGGGAGCCGGGAGGGTCCCCGCTCCGGAGAGGCCACCGTGACCGCACGCCACTACATGAAGGCCGGAAGCATCGACCAGGCCGATCTGATCGCCGACATCGAGGACGACATCGTTTCTGCGCACGGCGCCGCGAAGGATCTGGACGCAGTCGGGTCGCCGCGGGCGCAGAGTATGCACGACGCCGCTGACTCGTACCTCGATGAGCTGGCAGACGCCAAGGCCGGTACCTGGCAGCCCAACCACCCCATACAGACCTGATGCGCCCCCCGCCGCCCGGTCAGTGCCGTCAGTGCTGGGCACACGCCTATGACTCCTCCATCCACCGGCGCCTGGCCCCCGGCCAGGACTGCGGGCCGTGCTTGGACCACATGCACAACGGATGCCCCCCGGAAATGATCGTGCCCAAGAAGGAATCCATCTGGTGGTGACCAAGTGATCAATCCAGAAACCGGCGCAGAGATCGAGACAGAGGAAGACGGCGACTTCACCGTCATCTTCTCGATGAAGCTGCCGCCCGAGCCCGACGACACCGACGAAGGCTGAACCGCCATGCAACACCCCCCGTTGCAGCCGTGGCAGCCACACCACGACACCCCGCCGCAGGCTCCGCAGTACCTGGGCACTGACGAGTACGGCCGGCCTGTGTACGGCACGCCTGCCACGCCCCCTGCAACGGGGGGCGCCCAACCGTTGCAGCCCCTCGCTGCACGGCCGTGGGGCGCCTACCTCGCGGGCGGCTGCCTGGCCGTGATCGCGCTCGCCGTGCTCGGTACCGTTGCAGTCTTCCTGATGCTCGGTCTGGCCGCCGTTGCAGTGTCCGTTGCACTCACGGCGGTGGCAGTGACGATCTGCGTCCTCGTGCTGCGCTCGATGTGGCGGCAGTACCTGAAGGAGAAGTGACCATGAGCATCTTCCGCCGCAGTGAAACGCCGTCCCACGACGACACCCGCACCCGCAACTTGCTCGACGACGCGGAGGCCTCTTTCGAAGAGGAACCAGACAGCGAGTTCACGCAAACCGTCATGAGCGGCCTGATGAGCGACGTGATGACCAAGCCCTATCCGCCGCCCGGTCACGGCTACCCGCGCCGCTGACCCACCACCCGCACCCGCGCCCCGGTCAACTTGACCGGGGCTTCCTCGTGAGAGGAGCACGCAAGGTGCCCGACCCGCGCTGGCACATCGTCTGGATCGACGAAGAGGCAGACGGGTGGGTCGTCCGCTGCCTGCCGCACGGGCACATCAGCTGCGCGGCGACTCATCTCGAAGCCTTCACGCGCGCCTACCTGCACGACTTCGACGTCACGGGAGACCTGACCATGTCCACGGCTGTAACAGAAGGCGGTTGACGACATGCCCTTCATGGCGCTGACCATCGCCGAACTGAGACTGCGCGCCTCGCAGCTGCGCCTCAAGGCGGCGGCACTCGACTACAAGATCCCCGGCGAGGGAGTGACCGTACAGTCGCGGCGCTTCCGCCAGGCCGGGCGCTACGTCCAGCAGGCCGCCGACTACGAGGCGCTGGCCAAGCTCGCGGAGGTGGATGAG
Source organism: Streptomyces sp. NPDC054047 (assembly GCF_055585065.1). NCBI lineage: Bacteria > Bacillati > Actinomycetota > Actinomycetes > Kitasatosporales > Streptomycetaceae > Streptomyces > Streptomyces sp. NPDC054047. The sequence goes on from NZ_JBVJKV010000006.1 coordinate 110,385, forward strand.
TAGTGGGCGACAAGATGACCTGTCCCGGCTGTCAGTCGCACAGTTCCAGCGTCCTCAATGACTTCATGGACGGTGTGCCGTGCCGCTTCTGCGGGCTATCCGCTACAGCGGCCCTGGAGATCCAGACGGTTCAGCGGTCCCGCGCCGACGACGCCCTGAAGCAACGCGTCGAGGAGCTGGTCAAGGAAGTCGACCAGCTCAAGCGACGGGCTGAGCTGGCGGAAGAGCACATGATCCGCATCCGTGATGCAACGGACGACTACATGCGAACACGCCGTGGCGAAGGGTAAGCGCCCCACCGCCAACGAGATATCAGACGAAGCCCTGGCGAAGATCCGCGCCGACATCGCGCGGTGGAAGCCGGGGCTTTTCGCTGCCGAAGTGGCGCCCGGTCCGGCCTGCCAGTGCGGGCTGGCCGAGCACTACATCACCGGCAATCGCGGCTACACCCGCTACGGCATTCCGTCGCTGGTGTGCCACCGGCACAAGGAGACATGACATGCCGATCAACACTGACCTGCTCCTGGAAATCCGCGAGCAGATCACAGCCCACCCCGAGACGCACGATCAGAACAACTGGGGCGAGCGCACCGAATGCGGAACGACCCACTGCATCGCCGGTTGGGCGGGTGTTCTCACCGGCGCCCAGCTCGACTGGCGCGGCGAGAAAGGCTGGTCGGAGCAGGTGTACTACCTGAACGGCCAGGACCCGGAAATCTACGCCGGATCGGTTATGGGCCTCAATCCATTCGAAGCGCACCGCCTCTTCTACGAGTACAACAACTCCGACGCCCTGAACGTGCTCGATGAACTGATTGAGAAGGGCAAGAACGCGTCATGAGCAGGCGAACACGGCGCCAAGCCGTCGCGTTGCCCCCGCCGCAGTCCGAGGTGCCCAGTTGGGGCAAGCGCGCTTACTGCCCCGGCTGCGGCGACGTGCAGCGCAATTACGGGCGGTGGCCCCACCTGTACGGCGAGGTGGTCACACCGCACTCCCGAGAGGTCGCCGACGACGCGGTCAAGGACAGGACGTTCACGGAGCCCGTCACGTCGGTGCGCTGCCCCGGCGGCCCGGTGGACCTCGTGAAGGACAGGGCCCCGTAATGGCTCAGCCAGTGCCCCGGGAAGACGCCCTGCCGCAGTACCAGGCCAGCATCCGCTTCGGTCCCGCCGACAGTGTCCCGCTGGACTTCAAGCCGCCCTACGAGATCACCGTCCACGGTCCGGCGGCGTTCGTGGCGCATGTCGTCACCGCCGCGGCCGACGCCTTCGAGGAGGATGCGCAGCGATGAACTTCCCTGTACTAGCCACGCTGGGCGCCGGGCTGGCCGTCATCGCCCTTGTCGGGATCATCAGCAGGCGCATAGCCCAGTACCGCTGCCACGGCCTCATCGCTCTGGCCGACGGGCTGTTCGCCGTCCAGGACTTCCGCCAGGGCCGCCACGGATGGGCCATCTGGGACACGGCGCTGTGCGCCCTGTTCGCCTGGCTGTGGTGGCACGGCGGCGGAGGCGACGACACCAAGCGCCGACTGCGCCGCCTCGCGCGCCACTTCCAGGGAGTGCGGCGCACGGCGCCGGTGGGCGCGGCGTGAGCGAGCCCGACCAGGAGCGCTACCGCTGCCCTCGCTGCGGTGACGAGATGCACCTGGAATTCGCCCGAACGCATGAGCCGATCTGCACATGGGCGAGCCGCAATGAAGCGCGGGACATCGAGACCTTCCTGCTGGAGATCTTCCCGTAACCATGAAGGGACACCATGCCTAAGCACGCACGCAGGCGCCGCAAGGCGCTGATCACCACCACCTCCGGGGCCGCTCTCGTAGCGGCCCTTCTTCTTGCCCCCGGCGCCGACGGCGCACCGTCGCCCAACGCGATGCCCAAGGGCGACCTGCCGGGCTGGAAGCAGGTGTACGCGGAGAATTTCAACTCGGCCGTCAGCGCCCCGGTGAAGACCGGGTCGTTCAGCGGCTGCAACCACTACGCCGACACCCCGCGTGCGTACTGCTCGGGGCTCACCGGGAAGTGGCGCGACACCCTGTGGGCCTACCCGTCTGGCTGGGAGGACACCGCGAACAGCGGGGCCGACGGCAACACCGGGGCCCCGTTCGGCGGCACCTACGAGCCGCACAAGACGGTGTCCATCGGCAAGGGCTACGACGGCGGCGGCACGCTCAAGGTGTCGATGTACCGGCCGGCCAGCGGGGGCAGCAACGTCGTGGGCACGGTCGTGCCACGCAAGTGCATGGACCTGCGCGACGGCCGGTACAGCGCCCGCGTCAAGGTCACCCGCGCCGACTCCGGGTTCAAGTCCGCGTGGCTGCGCTACGAGGGCAGCAGGGCAGAGGTCGACTATCCCGAGGTCGACGACTACCGCGGCGGCAACGTCGCCGCGCACAGCCACGGCCGCGGCGCTGAGTGGAACGTCCAGACCAGCGCCTACATGACGACGGCGCACACCTACACGTGGGAGCGGCGCGGCAGCACGGTGACCGTCTACCTGGACGGCAAGAAGCTGCGGTCTGGCCCGACCACGCTGACGTCGTCCAGCTGGGTGTGGCAGAACGAGAGCCGGATCATCGGCGACCGCAAGTTGCCCAACCGCGGCTACGCGAAGCCGGGGGCGCGGGCCGTCCTCGAAGTCACGTGGGCAACTTGCTACAAGGCGGTGGGGTGATGAAGCCGAGCGTTGGACGCATCGTCCACTACACCGTCATGGGCGACGAAGGACCGGAGTGCACGGCCGCCATCGTCACCGAGCTGGGCTCATACCCGGACCGCGATACGCCGCACTTGGGGTTGGCGCTCCTGCTGCCGACGTCACTCGCCTTCGCGCGGGACGTCGCGCCGTCGGATGACCCCGGCTTTGGCAACGAGCCCGGTACGTGGCACTGGCCGGAGCGTGAGTCATGACTCTCGACACCCGCATCTACGTCCTCGACAAGGTCGACCCGACCGAGACGTTCATGTTCTGCCGGGGGCTGCTCGGAGCGACCGACCGGCACACGTGGGACGCGACGCAGGACAAGACATGGCGCCGCGGTGAGTCGTTCATCGAGCCGGCCAACCCCTGGACGATGCAGAACAACCTGGGTCAGGGGCTGCCCGCATGGCTGATGCTGCACTACCGGCCGAACGCTCCGCTGCGTACGCCGGAAGAGGGGGCGGCCCATGACGGTGACTGCAACATCCCCGGCAACAAGTACTACGACAAGGAGTCGCCGGACTGCGACGGCACGCACGCATGGCGGCGTGCCTGCTGGCTGACGGTCTCCTTCGACACCGCGTACGGCTACAGCGACGACCGCGGCTACGGATGCGGCGATCTGCATGCCGAGTACATCGCGCGCCTTGGGCAGTGGCTCGATCATCAGCGCGTGCGCTGGGAGTGGATGAACGAGTTCACCGGCGAGATCCACAGCGGATACGAGCGACTCACCGACCTCGGACGCGGGGGCGCCAACGCTGCCTCGTGGTTCATGGGCACGGTGCTGCCTGCGATCTCGGAGGCACACCATGGGAGTTGACTTCACTCACTGCGACGCGCATTGGGCATACAGCGGATTCAGCCGCTTCCGCAGGGCGGTTGCCGCGCACGAGGGCATCGACCTGGACGTCATGGACGGCTTCCGCCGCTACGGCGACGACCGCCCCCGCATGTCCTGGGAGACCGTGACCAGCCCACTGAAGCCCCTGCTCGATCACTCCGACTGCGACGGCGAACTCACGCCAGCGGAGTGCCGACAGGTGGCGCCACGGTTGCGCGAGGTCATCGAGGCCCTGTGGCCTGACCAGGACCATGGCGACCGTCAGCGCGGGCTTGAGCTGGTCGACGGAATGGAGGCGGCGGCAGCCGCTGGCGAGCCCTTGGAGTTCTACTGATGAGCGAGATCTACCGCTACGAGGTGCCGGTCGATGACCAGTGGCACCGCATCGAACTGCGGGGCGAGGTGCTGCACGTCGCTACCCGCTCCGTGAACAAGGTCGAATTCTGGGCCATGCACAGCGACGACCACCCCGGCCACGCCTGGGACTTCCGGGTGTACGGCACCGGGCACCCGCTGCCCGCTGACGCCTTCTACGACGGCACTGCATTCGCCGGACCGCTCGTCTGGCACCTGATGCGGAGGGCTGTCTCATGAAGACCCGCACCCACGACCCGTCGTGTAACTACGGGCTGAACGGCGGCGGCGGCGCGCTGCCCTGCACCTGCGGCGTGAGCCCGCGCGGCCTGACACCGGACCAGATGATCCGGGTCATCGCGCTGCGCATGGCGCTCTGGCACAAGGCGGGCAGCCCTGCGACGTCTCCTGAGATCGTCGCCGTCGCCGCGAACTACGAGCACTACATCCGAGGTGAACAGTGACCAGCCAAGACCAGTCCGACCCGACCGTGTTCGGGCCCGTCGACCCCGACCCCGAGCCCGACGGCGCGCGCCCCGGCTGGACGAGCCTGGACGCCGACGACCCGCGCGTCCTCGCCTTCATGGCGGCCAAGGGCGGGGACGATCAATGACCCGTCCCTTCACCCGGCCCGACGCCCCCGCGCAGCCGCCCGGGGGCGTCCGCCGTTTCACGGCCGCGTACTCCAGCGGCTGCAAGCGGTGCGGCCTGGAGATCGAGCCCGGCGACCACGCGGGCTACATCGACGACGACACCGAGGCGTCGTGCCCGGACTGCTGCGACGAAGCGGAGGACACGTGACGATCGTCGACCGCCCACCGGACGTCCGCGTCTTCGGGCCCGAATACATCCCGCGCGTCCCGTACGAGCCGTACGTGCTCAATGCCGACGGGACCAGGGGCTACTGGGGAGACGACGTCCTGCGCTGCAAGGCCTGCAACTGCCGCATCCGCACGGGAGAACTGATCCCCGCGCTGATGGACATCTGGTGCGCAGCCTGCTGCGACAAGAATGAAGCGCGCATGAGGGACGGATGCCCGATCTGCGGCGAACCGTTCCCCTGCCTGAAGCACGGCAACGGGCAGTGAACGACATCCTCACAGTGGCCGCGTGCGGCGGCGTGGGGGGCCTGGTGGGCGCGTGGGTCAACGCCGCCTTCTTCAGCCCTCACGGCCGCCGCCGCGGCCCGCACCGGCGCCCCTGGCAGCGGAGCCCGCTGCCGCCGCCATCCTCCGAAGCCGAGACCGAGAAGCTGCCGATCGTCGACGAGAAACATCCGCCCCGGTCTTCGTGACCGGGGCTTTTGCATGTCCACCCGCGCACTCCAAGGGGGAGTGATGATCCACCAGCCGATAGACCTGGAACTGATCTGCAACAACGGCAGCCTTGCGCCGCTGCCTGCCGTACTGCGGTACAGCGCCCGCGACCCGTACGCCGTCGCCCTGGACATCACCAAGCCGGACGGCGAGCACACCGTCTGGATCTTCGCCCGCGAACTGCTCGCCGACGGCATCAGCGCGGTGGGCACCGTGGGCGAGGGCGACGTGAAGGTGCAGCGCCACCCCAGCGGCGCCATCACCGTCCAGGTGTCCAGCGAGGAGGGCAAGGCCGCATTCGCCATCGGCTCCCACGGGATCGAGGCGCTGCTGAGCGCGAGCTATCTCCAGGTCCCCGAGGGCATGGAGTCCGGGCACCTGGACGTCGGCGCCACGCTCGCCGCGATCCTGGGGGAGGCGGCGTAATGCCTGAGCAGAAGACCGTGCGTGACTTCGCGGTGCACGAACTCAACACCACGCGTACCGACCTCAACCAGGCGCGTGACCTCACTGCCGACCAGCTCATTGCGGGATGCGCGGTACGCGCGGATCTTGCCATCGCCGCCGCCCTGCTGGACGTCGCGGACGCGATCTGCCGCAGCGGCAACACGGGAGCCGCGATCGAACGGGCCGTAGGCGGGCTCAGCACCGTCATGGGGCAGCGCCGGTGAGCGCCCCGTACCGCATTCTCGTGACGGGCTCGCGGGACTGGGAAGACAAGGGTGCCGTCTGGCATGCACTCGCCTACACCATGCCCACGGTGCCGGTCGACCAGGAGGTAATCGTCGTCCATGGGGCGTGCCCGACCGGCGCTGATGCGATGGCTGACGAGTGGGCTCGCGGATACGGCGCCACTGTCGAGCGGCACCCCGCGCCGGACTTCGGACCGTGGCCGGCCTGCGGACCGAAGCGCAACGCGCACATGGTCAACCTTGGCGCGGACATCTGCCTTGCCTTCATCGGGCCGTGCACCTCACCGCGGTGCACGCGCCTGCGTCCGCACCCCTCGCATGGCGCGAGCGGCTGCGCGGCGCTCGCGGAGAAGGCAGGCATACCCACAAGGAGGTGGACGGCGTGAGCATCCGCGACACCTGGCAGTGGCTCGCCTTCTTCGTCACCGGCCGCGTGCCGGGGCAGGGCGGCCGACTGCCGGAATACGAGCCGCACGAGGGCGACCAGCCGGTGATGTTGTCGGAGGGCAAGCGCGTCGTCGACCCGGATGAAGCCGAGGCGCTGGGGCTCACCGCGGACGCGAGGCGGATGCGGGCGCGGAGCGACACCCCGTGCAGTCACAGCGGAATCGGTGTGTCGACCTGGTTCGACCGCTCTGTGTGCCCGGAGCCGTGCGGCTCGATGCACAACCGGTGTACGCGATGCGGTCGTGCCGTCGATGACGCATGCCTGAACGAGCGGATCACAGAGGGCATCAAGGCCGCGCGCCGCGGTGAGACGCACGACCTCGGTGACTTCGCGCAGTACCTCAGCGACGACACGGACCTGACCGAGGCCGACATCGACCAGATGATGGCCGAGGGCACGCCTACTGAGATCGTTGTGCCGCCCTCGCGCAGCGGATCGGACGCGTTCCACAGCCGGTGCGTCCAGGCGCTGCACGACGCGGACGCGCACTCCTGCCAGGAGCAGGACGGCGTGGACTACGTGGCGCTGGCCGACGCGGTGACGCGCGTACGCGACAAGAACATGCACGTCCTGCGCGAGTGGGTCCGGGAGCTGTCCGCAGGGACCTGCGATGCATCGGCCGTCGCCGGACTGGGCGGGATGACGTTCGGTCCCTGCGTCCTGCGCCACCGGCATCAAGGACCACTCCACAAGGCCGCTGACGGGTCGTCGTGGGTGGCGCTGGACGACACCGTCCCCGTCCCCAGGGACGCGCTGAAGCGCCTCGTAGAGGTGGCGCGGTACGTGGCGGCCAGCGAGCCGTACCCCGACCCTGTGGCCGCCATACGCGCGCTCGGAGCGCTGGACGACGCGGGGCTGCTCGATCAGTTCAGGGAGGACGGCACGTGATCTATCGCCTCGTGCAGTTCCTCGACTGGGCATTCCACCGCAGCCGCCTGGACTACCGGGTGGGCGACGGCACGGGGTGGTCGTGGGTCTGCGACAAGTGGGAATCCCTCAACACCGACCAGGAGGAGAGCCGCGATGCGCGGTGAGTTCGAAGAGGTGCCCGCGATCCAGGCGGGCAAGCGGTGCGGCATCGAGTGGACGCCGTGGATGGGGGACTGGTTCACGTCCTGGTCGCCGCGCAACAGCAACAGCAACGCGGAAGGACCGTGGGATCACTGGGTGGATCTCGCGATCAAGATCCTGGCCGACCCGATGACGGCGATCGTGCGGCCCGAAGCGCACGCGGTCGCCGTGACGCTTGACAGCCACGACTTCTACACCGAGACGAACCGTGACCTCACGGAGGCCGAGCTGAACGCGCGCTTCGGGGAGTAGCGGCCCCCACCACCCCGCCCGCCACCCGATCCGGGGGCGGGCTTTCGCATGCCCGGAAGGGAACACCCGCAATGATCGAGAACACACAGGACCCGCAGAGCATGGAACTCACCGCTCTGCTCGCCTTCGCCACCGGTGACGCAAGCGCCGTCATCGAGAACCAGGAGCGGGCCGGCCAGGCGCAGCTGGTCCACTCCGACCAGCTGCCCGCGCAGATGCACGACCCCCGCGCCGATTTCGAGGCGTTGGGCTTCACCTTCGGCGAGGCCGACGCCCGTGACCCGCTGTTCCTCCCGGCGACGCTGCCCGACGGCTGGAAGCGCGAAGGCTCGGACCACGCCATGTGGTCGTACATCACCGACCAGCTCGGGCGGCGGCGCGTGCGGATCTTCTACAAGGCGGCGTTCTACGACCGCAGCGCCCACATGTCGCTGGACACCGTGCACGGCTACGTCGGCGAGTGCGTCTACGACGGCAAAGAGATCGTCACCGACGCCACGTGGGCGACCCGTGAGGCAGTAGCCCAGGTGGCGCGTGAAGGCCGCGACCACGCTGCCGAGCAAGTCGAGTTCTGGACCAGGCACGGCGACGAGAAGTACGTCACCGAGTACGCCGCTGAGCGCGACACCTACGCGGCCCTGGTCGCGAAGTACGAGGCGATCGACTCATGAGGCGTGTCGGCACCACCCCGCAGCAGCGTGGCTCGCTGACGGGCGACACCTGCCCCGACGTCATCGAGCTGGACAGCGGCGGCTATCTCGTCATCGGGAAGCTCGCACCACCCGGGACCGAGATCCCCGAAGAGCTCAACGCCCATGTAGGCGACGGGGAAGAAGCCGTCATCGTGCCGCGCAGCTGCATCACGGCCGCGGTGCGGCAGATCGCGGGGGAGGACGCGGGCGGGCACGACGGCCGCAACGCCTACCGGGCGTACGGCGTCACCGTCGACTTCCTGAACTTCCGCGGTGACCCGATGCCGGAATGGGACGACCTCCCGGCGAAGATCCGCGCCGCGTGGGTCAACGCTGCGACGGGCGTACACATCCGCAGCCGTCTCGCCGCGGCCCAGAAGCTCAAGGCGTACGCGGATGCCATGACGAACCAGGACCTGGCCGACGGTATCCGCCACGCCGTGGGGCTCATCGACCCGCATGATCCGAGGAGCCTCGATGACTGACCTCACCATCGTCCACGCCGACCAGACCTGTGAGTCGCACCCCTCGCAGTGGGACGCGTGGACGGACGGCTACCAGTACCTGTACCTGCGCTTCAGGTGCGGCATCGGCACGGTGGACGCGTACGCGAACAGCGATCCCGAGACGTGGGAGCGCATCCCTGACGGCGCAGTCGCCCGCTTCACGCGCGGGGACACCTGGGACAGCGAGATCGGGCTGAAGGAGTTCTGCGAACGCGCGGGGCTGCGACTGGAGTTGACACGGTGAGCGACAACCTGAAGGCAGTGGCCCGGCTCCTCAAGGCCGGGTACACACCTGAGTCGGTCGCCCTGGCGGTGGCCCATGGCAACTTGGGAGCTCTCTGTGCGGCCCGCTGCAACGACGACCGGGTCCTGCGCTTCGACAGCCCGGAGAAGCTGCACGGGACCTTCGAGCGGCTGATCCAAGAGTACGGAGACGACCCCGACCTGTCCCGTGTGTCGTACACGCGCGGTGGCGAGCGGATCGACTTCCGCGACGGGGTCTCTCTTCTGTTCTGCGAGAAGCACCCCTACCGGCGCTACGGGCAGGGCGACGTCACCGGGATACCGGGACTGATCGGACTGGAGGTGAGCGGTGAGTGCGCGCTACCGCGTCGACTGCCTCAACCCTGAGTGCCGGTGGACCGGCTACCGGCGCAACGCATACGAGTGCGAGTGCTACGACTACGTGTGCAATGCCGAGGCGCCCGGCAGCGGCTGCCCCAACGGGGCCAACCTGTTCGCCAACTGCCCGCGCTGCAAGAGCGACTGGATACCTGAGGGAACGTTCGGGTCGTACCTCGCCGTACGTACGGTCTGGTCGCGCGAGATGGCCGCATGGATCGTCGCCGGACGGGCGAAGCTGCAACGAGAAAGGACGACCACCTGATGGGCACCGGCAACACCACCCCGCCCGACCGCTTCACGCCGGAACTTGAGGCGATGATCGCGGTCATGTCGGGGGACCTGGACAGCGCGCGGCAGTGGGTTGCGCGACTGTCCGGCCCTCAGCGCGAGGCACTGCGAGTGCATCTGGCGGCGCTGGACGGGCTGCTGGCGGGGATGAGCGATGAACTGGCGTGAGATCCACACCCGTCCAGCGCCGGGACTCCAGAAGCTCTCTGACGCGCTGCTCGGCCTTCCTGAGCCCCTGCACTGCGAGCTGGTCACGGAGATCCACGAAGCGATCGCCCACGACCTTGCCGAGAAGATCCGCGAAGGTGAGGGCGCCTCGATCCAGTACGGCGAACCGATCTGCCACTGCGACAACTTGATCGATCCGGAGGTGAGCAATGACCCGCAAGAGCAGTGATCCAACCGAAGGCGCGTGCCCCGAGTGCCGCAAATCGATCCCCCTGGTTGACCGCCGGGGGGATCTTGTTTTGCGGGACCACCACGTCGTGACGTCCGCCCAGGGCTACGACGTGGTGGTGTGCCGGGGCTCCGGTGAGCCGTCGGCCGACACGCTGGACGACTCCAAGGACTGGGCATGGCAGCCCCAGCAGGTGCCGCCGTTCAAGAACGGGGGACTGGTGGGCGCCGTGGGCGTGAGCGGGCGCGGCATCCAGGAGGCGATGGAGCGCCTGGCCGCGAGCGCGGTGAGGACGAACGACACGGTGCGCGCCGCGTCGCAGGCCATCACCGGCCAGGAAGACACCGTCGCCACAGTCCTGGCCGCCGTACAGCAGACATACGCCGAAGAAGCCGGACCGCAGCCCGCAGGCGTGCGCATCGGTGTCGAGCTGGAGCAGGACAGCGCCTCCTTCCTTGGGGACGGACCGCTGACGCTGGCGATACGCCTGCCGTTCCGCTCCGAGCGGCTCAGCCTGGCCATACCCGTCGACCCCTCGGTGGCGGACGACGCGCCGCTGCGCGACGCCCTGGCGCGGCACGCGGCCGACGCCGTGCGCAGAGCGCTGCGCGAACAGCCTTCGCGCTGCACCGCCAGCCTCATCGGGCCCGCGGGCACTCAGCACGACTGCCGCCTGCGCGGGCCGCACGTCTCGCACGTCTGCGGGCTGTGCTTCGTGCAGTGGACCGACAGCCCCTGAAGGAGACGTGAGCATGGACCAGGCCGTCGAAGGCCGCTGCCCGCGCTGCACCCGCAGCGTGACGCTACTGCGCACCCGGCGCGGAGTGGTGCTGGACGAACACGAGAGCGCGCCGTTCTCGGACGACCGGCACCGGCGCATCCGGTGCCCGGGATCGGGGCGCCCCATCCGGAGCAGGGGGTGAGCTGTGGGCCCGCCGCAGAGGACCCTGTGCGGGGCCGGCGAGCATGACCTGAGGGACCCGGCCAACGTGGGCGTGGGGCGACGGAAAGGCGGGCACAACTCCCGCTACTGCCTGCCGTGCGCGCGTCGCCGCAGCCGCAGGCGCAGGAAGGCCGAGCAGGAGAGCAGGCCCGCCGTCACACGGCCCGCGCGCCGGCCACCGGGCGGCAGCGCACTGGGCATCCTGCAAGCCGTGGCGGACGGGGAGAGCACCGCCGACATCGCGGCGCACCAGCACATGACGCCCGACGGCGTGCGGCACTGCCTGCACCGGCTACAGGCCCGCTACGGCGTGCGGTCCACGGCCGCGGCCGTGGCGGTCGGTCTGGCCCGCGGCGACATCGGCGCAGTGCGTCAGGGCCATCCCCTGCCGCCGCGAGCCAACGCCACGCGTGACCACACCCGCTGCCTGCTGCGGCTCATCCGGGGCGAGCGGGCGCCGCGCAGGCAGGGCGCCGCGCACCTGCGCATGATGGACGACCTGTACGCCTTCAGCGAGGCGCACGCGATCAGCGTGCTGTGGGCCGCGGGTCTGATCACGGCCAAGGACATTCCGCAATTCACCCAGAAGGAGACAGACATGATCAGAGAAGTGCAGCCCGCCCCGGCTTCACGATGACGACCAGTACGGCGAGAAAGGCGCGTGCCCGTGACGGAATTGAGCGACCAGAACGGGCACCTGCCGCCAGCACAGGGAATCGACTTCTACACCCTCGCGGCAATCTTCAGGGAGCTTGACCCCGAAGCGAAGCGTGCGGTCCTGCTGGGAATCAATCGCAGTCAGGCCGCTGAATTCGCCCGCATCGTCAGCGGAACGGATCTCCTGGCAGGACTTCCTGACCCGGACCGCGAACGGCGCATCGAAGGAGAAATAGCCAACCGCGAGGACATGGAAGAGGCCGCAAGGCGCTTCCTCGAAAGGCAGAAACGTCTCCTCACCTCCCCCGAGGGAATGGCTGCGCTGGCCGAGGAGTTCGCGGCCGGTGTTCTGGTCAGCGACCAGCTCGATGACATTCCGGAGCCGGAACCGCTCATCGACGGCTACCTCGACAAGGGCAGCCTGGTGCGGATCTTCGGGCCGCCGAAATCGCTGAAGTCGTTCATCGCGCTGTCCATGGCCGGCGCGGTCGCCGGGGGGCTGCGCTGGTTCGGCTACCGCACCGAGAAGGCGCGCGTCCTGTACGTCGTCGCCGAAGGCGTGAGAGGCACCCGCAGAAGAGTGCGGGCCTGGGAACAGGAGAACGGCCAGGCGATCGACGTACGGTTCTACCCGCGGGCCGTCCAGATCGGCGACCCGGACCAGCAGCGGCGTCTCATCGCCTACGCCCGCACCTACGGCTTCGAGTTCATCATCTTCGACACGCAGGCACGGTGCACGGTGGGCGTGAAGGAGAACGACAACACGGAGATGGGGCAGATCATCGCCGCCCTGGACGCGCTCAAAGAGGTCACGGGCGCCTGCGTGATGCTGGTCCACCACTCCGGGACCGAAGGAGGCCGCGGGCGCGGCGCCACGGCCTGGGACGGCGCGGTGGACGCGGAGTTCGAGGTGCGGCGCGAGGAGACCAGCATGCGCGTCACGCTGCTGACGCGCTTCCAGAAGGACGTCGCCGAGGCCATGGACCTCCTGCTCGAAGGGCACGAGGTGGGCGACTCGCTCGTCTTCCGGCTGCGCGGCGACAGCGCGCCGGTCGCGGTGGAGATCATCGTCACGGGCAAGCAGCAGCTCGTGCTCCAGGCCGTCTCCGAGTACGGAGAGGTCGGCGTCTCGGTCAGCGGCGTCGCGGCGGCGCTGGGACTCGAAGCCAAAGAGCGCGGCAAGTGCGGTACGCACGTGAGCGCGCTGCTGAAAAAGGAACTGATCAAGAAGGTCCCGGCGAGTGCCCGGTACGAGATCACTTACGCGGGACGGCAGCAGCTGGACGCCCTCGCACGCGCTGCCGCGGCGGAGCGTCCGGAGCACGTCCAGGAGATGATCGAAGAGCCGGAATGACACAACGCTCTGACCAGCACGTTTATAAATCCGTCGCTACCGGTCACCTGCTCTGACCTGCGGCGTCGCTATCCGTCGCTATTTTTCAAGATCATGTCGTGCTTTGGTCGCTACCCCTCGTCGCTACCGTCGCTAAAGCGTTGTGTTTTCGTCGTTACCTCTGACCTGCGGCGTCGTGCTTTCGTCGCTACCCCTTTTCTTATTTCCTTGATCGTGTCGCTACGTGTGGGGGGGCCTAGCGAAGCGGCCCCCCCACGACGACGTGGCGACAAGCGACGGACAAGACAAAGAAAGGATCTTGTTACGGCTACGCAGAACCTCATCGACACAGAGATCAAACTTGCTACCTGCAACCGCTGCGGAAGCTACGTGTTCGCGTGCCAGGTGTCCGGCGTCATGACAGCCGCCGATCCCACACCGCTGGACGGAGATCACTACAGGGCCGCGCTGATCGCCGGGCTGGCGACCTACGACGTGCTCACCCGCGCCGGCCGTCCGTGGCGTCTGCGGCGGCGCACCGCATCGGTGTCCGCGACGCCGTGCGTCATCGTCGCGGCCCATCCCTGCGGCGCCCTGGGCATGGACGCCACGAGGGTCACGGAGCTGGCCGTGGGCCCTCCCCGAGCCCGTGTGAGCGCTTCTGGGCACCAGGACCGCCCCTGTGCCTCCGCAGCGCTTCAGACGGGCCGTCAGAGCCCCGTTCCTGCGAACGCTGCGACCCCGCCCCGTTCTGAGCCCTGGACGTCACGGCCCCTGCGGTGCAGCACCTGCCGAAAGCTGATCGAGGATCAGCAGCCCTACTGGGCCATCGAGTACGACACCCAGCACTGGGCGGTCCACGACACCTGCCCGTGAGGCTGCGATGCCCCGCGCGGGCCCCTGGTGCCGCTTCTGACGGCCCGTGAGCCCGTTCTGGCTCCCGGAGTCCGTCTGGCCCCTGAGGGCGCCTGAGCGCCTCGCAGGGGCCTTCTTGCGTCCTCATGATCCATATCAAGAGAGGCAGCTCATGATCAATATTGCCAAGCTGGCCGAGTACCTGCACCGGGAGCGGCATCCTGCGGAGCAGGCGCCGCCCATGATGACCTGCTTGTTTCATGACCGCGCCGTTTTTGTGGAACGGGCTCGCCGTCTCGCCGTATGGCTGGCCCGTGCTTCCCGCTGAGCAAGTCGCGGATCTTGTCGGCCAGTTGCTCGATGGCTGGGAGGAGCGCGTCGAATACCAGGTGCCGATCACGAGACATGCGCCGGTGTGCCAGGTGCGCCGTGCCGCCCTGTCGCCCGCGAGACGCAAGCACCACCACTGTGAATGCCCGGTGCATTTCGAGGCTCGGGCACAGACCACGCAATTGCCCTCGCTGATCGTCCAGTTGCAGGAAGCCGTGACGGAGCCGGTGGCGGTATCGGACGGCAGCGGTATTGGTGTGATCGATAAGCCGCACTCGAACCCGCCCGGAAACGGCGAGGCGCTGGCGGCGCTGATGGATATCGGGGACAGCGCGCGGAGTCATTACGCCGCTCTGCGCGCTGTGCTGTACCCGGAGCACCGTCAGCCCAATGGCGTGACAATGACCGGTGCGCTGCGTTCCGTTCCGGACTGGTGCGCGATAGCCAGCGAGAACGGAAACGACGATGTTGTCTACGAAGTGAAAGAAGATCTGCGGAAGAAGGTCCGGACGGCGCGGATCATTCTCGGATATGACTCGCCGCAGCGGCTTCTCGAAACGACGGTCTGCGGCAGCTGCGGCGGCGCGCTGATCGTGGCCGACGACGCATCCACCGACGTGCGGTGCATCGGGACACCCGAGGCGGAGCCGTGCGGGACTCGCTATTTCAGGTGGGATTGGATCAAGCTGTTGGAAGGCGAGGGTGCGTAGTGGGTGGCTCGATCGCGTACCTGCGAATGGCCCGAAATGACGTCCGAGATGGGAGAATTGAGCAGATAGACCCCGGCAACGGCGGTAACCGTTCCGGGGCGTGGCCGATCTACAAGGAGATCGACATGGCCGAGCGTATCTGTTCAATCGAGGGCTGCGGTAGGGCGGGCAAGCTCACTCGCGGCATGTGCAGCAGGTGCTACCGCTGCTGGATCGATCACACTCCCAAGAGTGAGCGTGACGTGGCCCCCCGGTTCGTGGATGACTTCTGGCAGCAGGTGAAGAAGACCCACGAGCATGGCTGTTGGCTCTGGAGCGGGAGGTGCGACCGCAAGGGGTACGGGCTGTGGAAGCGTCATCTCGCCCACCGGGAGTCTTGGCGGCGGGCGCGTGGGGCGATCGAAGACGGTCTGCTCGTTCTGCACATCTGTGACCAACACGCCTGCGTGAATCCGACGCACCTCTATCTCGGCACGGTTCGGGAGAACGCCATAGACGCGTCCGTACGAGGCAGGCTGTTCAGTCCTCGTAAGGAGCGCTGCTCGAAGGATCACGAGAAGGATGGCGACAATCTTCGTGTCGTGCGGTCGGGTGGCTACACCAGCTACCGGTGCCGCCAGTGCGAAAACGAGCGGAGCAACGAGCGCCAGAAGGAGGCCAGGCGTGTACGTGGCCTGACCCGTCCGCGCCTCTCGCCCGAAGACAAGCAGCGCATACAGGCGTTGCGGCGGTCTGGTGCATCTCATCGCGAGATCGCTGCGAGTGTCGGTCGCAGTCTTGTGTCCGTACAGAAGGTGCTCAAGGAGGCGGGGCTCTGATGGATCTTGTGGACTTCGTTCGTGCTCGACTCGATGATGACGAGGCAGTGGCGCGCCATGCGGATGATGGTCCGTGGGTGCGTCACGTTGGCTACATCTCTGGTGGGTCGACGGGCGCAGTACGTGTGACTCAGCAAGCGCAGGCCTGGAATGCCGACCACATCGCCCGCCATGATCCGGCCCGCGTCCTCAAGGAGATCGAGGCGAAGCGGCGGTTGATCGACTTCCTGCGTCCGAATGAGGTCTACGGGTGGTCATTGCGCCTGCTCGCCCTGCCGTACGACGATCACCCGGATTATCGCGAGGAGTGGCGGCCGTGAATGCCTGGCGCCACTACTGGCAGGCGTACGGCTTCTGGTACGGAACCTTCCAGGCGTTCATGGTCACCCTGTGGATCTTGTCCGGCGTCGGGATGGTCGGCGGAATCGCGTGGATGTGGTGGGAGGCGCTGCGCCCGTGAAGCTCGCCGATACCGAAGCCGCCTGCCTGTACTGGGGCTGTTCGCGGCGGTGGCTGTTCAAGCTGGCCGGTGAAGGGCGTCTGATCCGCTACGGGACGGCCGCGCGCCGCCTGTGGGACCTGGACGCCATGCCGCCGCGCAAGCCCGGCATGCCGCTGCCGAAGCCCCCGATCATTCGCGAATCGAAAGGAGGTGATTGACCGATGTAGATCCGTCGTGCACTATCGAGGCGTGTCCGGCATGCCCAGGAGAGCGCCTGACTGATGATCAAGGCCCGCCGTGTGCGGGCCTTTTTGCTGCGCCCGCTGATCCACAGCGGCTGCGCCATTCACTTACCGCGTCAACGCGGATACAGCGGCCTTGCTGAGCAGGGCCGCTTCCTCATGCCCGCACCAAGGCGGGTGGCCTGAGCGGGGCAGGCCCAATCCCATCGGAGATCTCTCATATGGGGCACGACCGCAATAAGCACAGGCGGCCCAAGGCCGTACGCACGAAACGCATGATCGCTTCGACGGCAGCAACGTCCGTCGTCGGTGCGGGCGTTGCAGTAGTCGGGACCGGCACGGCAGACGCCGCTTCCGTCAGCGTGTGGGACGCCGTTGCCAAGTGCGAATCCGGCAACCGCTGGAACATCAATACCGGCAACGGGTACTACGGCGGCTTGCAGTTCAGCGCGTCGACCTGGCGGGCGTACGGCGGCGGCAGGTACGCCAGCCGTGCCGATCTCGCCACCAAGGCTCAGCAGATCCAGATCGCCGAAAAGGTGCTCGCGGCTCAGGGCCCCGGAGCGTGGCCCGTATGCAGCGCACGCGCCGGTCTCACCCGGGGCGGAGCCAAGCCCTACAAGGCGGCGCCCAAGGTGCAGAAGGCTGTGCCCAGGAAGGCGCCGGCCAAGCCGAAGGCGCAGGTATCGGGTACCGCGGCAAGAGCGGTGGCGTTCGCCCTGGCGCAGCGTGGCAAGCCGTACATCTTCGGCGCCACCGGACCGGGCGCGTACGACTGCTCGGGCCTGACGCAGGCAGCCTGGCGTGCAGCAGGGATCTCCATCCCGCGTACGTCACAGGCACAGTTGGCCGGACTGAAGCGGGTATCCCCCTCGCAGGTGCGGCCCGGCGACCTGGTCATCTACCGCGGTGGTGCACACGTCGCCATCTACATAGGGGGCGGCCGGATAGTAGAGGCCCCCAGTCCCGGCAAGCGGGTGCAGGTCGCGCCCTGGCGCAGCGGCTGGTATGCCACGCACTTCGCCGCTGTCGTGCGTCCCACAGGCTCGACAGCGGGGGGCCCTGCACACAAGGCCACCCCCACCGTGCCGAAGAGCAAGGGTGCACCCACGAACCAGGGCGTACCCGCCAAGCCGAGGGTGGCGCCCCAGCAGAAGCGGGCCGTGCCCTCGGAGAGCAGGGGCGCCAAGCGTGCGGGCGGTACGACATGGGGTGGCAAGGCCTACAAGGTCAAGCCTGGTGACTACCTGCATCGCATCGCCACGGCTCACAACATCAAAGGTGGTTGGCAGGCGCTGTACGCAGGCAACCGCAAGACCATCGGCGACAACCCCAACCTGATCCATCCTGGTCAGGTGCTGCACCTCGGTAAGTAGCTACCTCGCTTGTGCTACCTGATCCACCATCACCGGCACGGTGTGCCCCCACCCATGGAGGTGCGCCGTGCCGGTGACCAGGTGCGCTGGCCGCAGTGGTGCGCGATGGCGTCGCGCTGTCGCACAGCTCAAGCGCGAGGCACCACCGATCTGTCACCTGTGCGGTCAAGCGATCGACATGACGTTGCACTACCTCGATCCGATGGCTTGGCAAGCAGATCATGATCCGTCCATCGCTGTACTGCTCGCGCGCGGCGATGATCCCGACGACGTGCAGTGGCTCAGGCCCTCGCACCGTCTCTGCAATCAGAAGAAGAGCAACCGCGATACGCGTCCGGCCGTGAAGGCCTCGAAGCGGTGGTGAATGGATCTCTGTATAGATCTATGCAGAATGCCTCGTGCATAAACGATGTATGGATTTCCATTGCGGCTATGCAGGCGATGGATATTTTTTATGCACGAGATTAGCTGAGGGGGAATCAGTGACGGCGGCAAGGGTGCAGGTCAGCGCTCTGTTTGCTCTGCATAGGGGGGCGGGGGTCTGCCCTGAATTTCATGCGCGGTGACCCGCTACGCTCCTCCCACCCGCAGAACCCCCTATCAAATTTCATAATGCGAATGATCAGTAAACTGCAATAAATGCAGGTCAGAGGCTTGATCGTTGGATTGGTAATTCCGATCTATGCATGTTTCGATCTTGTACGTAGATCAATGTATAGATCGACTACCTTTTATGCAGCCCCTATTCAAGCGGGCTGACTTTTATGCATCGATCTTTATCGATGGAGACCCGTGAATAATTCCATCTGTCGATTCTGTGGAAATCTATTCAGTAGGCCGAGCAAGTGCGGGCAGCCCCCGGCTCACTGCTCGCCTGAATGCCGTGAAGCGGAGGCGAAGGGGCGGGGGTTCTCTCGATCCTGGACGAAGAAGAAGCGCGATGCGTCGTGTGCCGGGTGCGGAACGTTGATGTGGGCATCGAAAGGTGCCAAGTCTCTGCCCAAATGTCGGGCCTGCCGTGCGGAAGCCCGCAAGCGTGGGTGCGCTCACTGCGGTGAGACCTTCACTGTCGATGCGCCGCATAGCAAGGCCAAGTACTGCTCGCGCGACTGCTCCGGTGCTGTCAACGGCGGTGCCAGGACGCTGAAGAACCCGCGACCTTGCGTCGACTGCGGTACTGATGTTCTCACCGCCGCAGTTGAGCCCCGGTGCCTGTCCTGTCGTGCGGCATACGTCGCGAGTCCTGAGTACATGGTCCGCGATGCGGCCCGGCTACGCGACAAGTGCCGCCGACGTCGCGCCCTGAAGCGGACTGCTGCGGTCGAGCACTACAGGACCGAGGAGATAGCCGAGCGGGACCGGTACGTCTGCCAGTTGTGCAGTCTCCCGGTGGACATGTCCGTCCCGGCACCGCGGCCGTGGTCTCCGACGGTGGATCACATCGTGCCGATATCGCGCGGCGGCGACGACGTCAGGCTGAACGTCCAGCTCGCGCACCGGTACTGCAACACGTCCAAGGGTGCGCGGTGCATAGAAGAGCTGCCGCCGGATGAGCAGAACGGCTTCTACATCCGCCTGTACGACGCGGTGTCTGAGCTGCGCCGCGCTGCGTAGATCCTGGGGGTGACCATGGCCGCCTCCGATACGTGGCCCAAAGATCCGGACGCTCGGCTCGATTGGGTGTGGGACTGGTCCGACTGGCTGGAGCCGGGCGAGACCATTACCGACTCGCAGATGATCGTGTCCGCCGGGCTGACGCTCGACAGCGACGCGAACAGTGCGACGTCCGCCACGGCCTGGCTGACGGGCGGCACCCCGGGCACGCCGTACCTGGTGACCAATCGGGTCACGACGTCCGCCGGGCGCATCGACGATCGCAGCATCACGATCCGGGTCAAGAACCGCTGATGCCCCTCTTCGTCGTGATCGGTCCGCCCGCCGCGGGCAAGTCGACGTGGGTCAACGAGCGCGCGAAGAGCGGCGACATCGTCATCGACTACGACCGCATCGCCAACGCCCTGACCGCGGTCGGCGCCAAGCCGCACGGCCACAAGCGCCCGTTGGCCACGGTCGCTTTCCGCGCCCGCGAGGCTGCCATCACCGAGGCACTGCGGCACGTGAGGGATCACGACGTCTACATCATCCACTCGGTGCCGAAGCCTGCCGCCATGGATCGCTACCGCAAATACGGTGCCGAGGTCGTCACGGTCGACCCCGGCCGCGAGGTCGTCGAAGCACGCTGCCGCGCAGAGCGCCCCGAGAACTACATGGACGGCGTGAAGCGCTGGTACGCCTCCGGGCTGCGTCCGCGTCCGGTGCCCCCGTCCTCAGCAACTGCACCGAGCGGCGCCGGTTCCCGCGCCTGGTGACCGAACTCCCTTGAGAGGAACAACAGATGGCTGTCCAGTTGGCTACCGCCACGCAGAACGCGATGGCGGATGCGGCCGTCGACCTGATCGACGGGGGAGCGGGCGCCGGGACCATCAAGATCTACACTGCGTCGCAGCCCGCGAATGCGAACACCGCGGTGTCGAGTCAGACGTTGCTGGCGACCTTCACGCTGGATGATCCGGCGTTCGGCGCCGCGTCGTCCGGGGTGTGTACGCTGGCCGCCGTTCCCCTGTCGACGACCGGCGTTGCCGCGGGCACGGCGAGTTGGTTCCGCTGCGCGAGCAGCACGCCCGGCACCGTCTTCGACGGCTCGGTCACCGCGACGGGCGGCGGCGGCCAGCTTCAGTTGAACACTACAACCATCTCGGTCGGAGTTAATGTCGAGATCACAAGCGGCACCTTCACCATGCCTGCCGCCTGATGCCCATCGCCTTCCAGAACGCTACGACGGCGACGGTCAACAGCGCGGCCACCGGCACGATCAACGTGCCTGCGGGCACGGCCGACGGGGACATGCTGATCCTGGGCGTCTGCGTTCCCGAGTCGGTGGGAGTGGACCCCAGCGTGCCGGGGTTCACTCAGAAGGTCACGGCCGACGGCGGCGCCACCGAGGACAACACCGTCGTGCTGTTCTACCGTCGCGCGTCGTCCGAGCCCGCCTCGTACACCGTGACCCTGGATGCCACGTTCGGCAACTACGCCGCGATCTCGATGCTCCGCTACACCGGAGTGATCTCTATTGGAGATCCCTTCCGTACGTCCGGATCGGTCTTCAGATCTACTCGCGGCACTCCGCAGACGAGCGTGGCGCTGACGGGTGTGCAGGCCTCTGACCTGGCCCTTCATATGGCTGGTGTGGTCATGGGCACCTGGAACACGCAGGCGTTCGATCTGGCCGGGCCCGGCGGTTCCTGGGTGGAGCGCGGCGAGGTCTACATGACCACGTCCAACACCGGCAAGCCCGGAATCCTCTTCGTGGAGCAGCTGGGCACCGGCACCGCACCGACGCTCACGGCCACCGGTACCGCCTCTGCCTCGAACATCATCTGGTGCTTCGCGGCCGGCGCCCTGATGGAAGAGCCCGCCCCTGCGGGCCGAACGGCCCGCATCTTCAGCACGGCGGTGCGTCGTGCCTCTACCTGGTGAGGTGAACCGCTGATGGCCGCTCTTGAGCCCAACAGGTATCCGCTGATGTGGATGAACGGGGAGTCGGACCGTGTCGCCCTGTACGCGCTGCGCGACATCAGCGCCGGCGACACGATCGACGTGATCCAGCAGTTCACCGTCATCAAGCGCGCTGTTCTCATGGGCACGACGGTGGCCGCCGCCGCCAGTGCCTCGATCTCGAACACCACGGTCACCGTCCCGGCCGGCGCCAACCGGGACGGGGCGTACCTGCTGGTCTACGGCGTGGCCGGTGTCGCGTGAGCCTCTACATCGCCTACAACACGGCGATTGACGCGACCACGGGTGTGATGTCGGCTACCAGCTATGCCGCGAACGCCAAGGTCGCGATTCAGCTCGCCACACCGTCAACGATCAGCATCCGTATCGTCGAATGGGGCGTGTCCTTCAGCGGCACGGCGGCAGGTGCCCCGGCGGTGTGCACGCTCGCGCAGGCCAGCGCCGCCACCACGTCGATGACTGCGCACAGCACTTCAACCGTGATGCCGATCGGCGAGAACGCCAAGGCGTCCAGCCTGACGATGGGCACCGGGTCGACGGCGTACGGCGCGGTGGCCATCACCACGAACACTACTGAGCGCCAGTTCGCGGGCGCCTTGGTCGGCCCCATGACCCAGTACGAGAAGCAGTGGCCCCTGGGCCGCGAACCGGTGGTCAGCCCCTCCAAGTACTGCCAGCTGCGCATCAATACAGCTGCCACGCTGACGGCCATCGCGTACATCGTCTTCGAGGAGTGCTGACCGAGGCGGTGTGACCCATGGCCCGTCTCGGTCGCGGACAGCCCGCAGGCGCCGTTGTCATCGTCCCCGCAGTGCCCGCGGTCCCTGCCACCGGCACGCTTGACGTCACCACCCCCTTTGTCGCCGTCACCGCGGCAGGTGCCGCTGAGGCGACGGCCACCGTCACGGTGACGGCTCCGTCGGCCGCGGTCAGCGTGACGGCTGCCGCCGAGGCGACGGCGGTCCTCGCCGCCACGGCGCCCTCTGCGTCCGTGGCGGCCGAGGCTGACGTCATCGCCGCAGGCGCGCTCGCCGCCGCGATGCCGACTCCCATCGTGGACGTCGTCGCAGCCGCGCAGGCCGCCGCGACGCTGGTCGTCACCGTGCCGTCCGCCGCTGTCGACGCCGATGCGGACGTCATCGTCGAAACGCAGCTGCTTGCCGCCGCTCCGTCGGCCACGGTGGCCATGGCGGGGCAGCTCCCGTACGCGCTACGCGTGGTGGCACCGGTTCCCACCGTGCTCCTGGCGGGCGGTCCCACCGACCTGCTGGAAGCTGTCGCACCGCCCGTGAGTGTCGACGTCGCGGCCGACGTCACGGCGGCGGGCGACCAGGACGTCGTCGCACCGGTTCCCCTGGTGGCCGCAGCCGGCGAGCTGGGCGTCGGTGGCGTCCTGGCCGTGAGCGCACCGGCGCCGGCGAGCGATACCGCAGGAGCGGTGACTGCCGTCGGCGGGCTGGCCGTTGCCGCGCCGTCTGCTGCCGCCGGCGTCGCCGCTGAAGCCGGTGTTTCGGCCGGCCTGGCTGCCGCTGCGCCGGTTGCGGGCGTGACTGCCGTCGGCGGGCTCGGTCTGGGTGGCCCGCTGTCGGCGGGCCCTCCTGTGGCCGTGGTTGCCCTCTCGGCCGACGCGGCGACCGGCGGTGTGCTGTCGATGACGGCGCCGTCGGCGGGCTTTTCCGGGACAGGTGGTGTGGCCTCGCCGGGCGCTCTGGTGGTGCTTGCCCCGTCTGCCGTCGTTGACGTGGACGGCGCCGCATCGCTGGACGGCGTGCTCTCCGTGGCGGCGCCCTCGGCCGTGGTCCTGGCGTACGCGGAGACGCGGGCGACGGGTCCGCGCATCACGGTTGTGGCCGAGGAACCGCGCGTGCTGCATATCCCTGCGGAGCCCCGCCGGATCACGGTCGCCGCAGAGGCCCGCGTACTGGCCGTGTCCGATGAGGACCGCACCGTTCGTGTTGAGCCGCGCCCTGAAAGGCGCCTGGTCGTGGCGGGGGAGGTGCGTGGGCGGTGAACGACTTCCGCAAGGCCATCTCAGGCGGCGATAAGCGCGTTCAGTACGCCGCGATGCGTGACTGGCTGGCCCGAGAGATCAGCGGTGAGATCGAGTGCTGCGACTGCGGCAAGCTGCGGCGCTCTTCGGGCTCGGAGACTGCGGCCCTGATGCTGCGCCTGGTCAAGGTGCTCGAAGAGCTGGAGAAGATCCCGGACACGACGACGGTGTCCCGATACGACGAACTTGCCGCCAAGCGCACGGGCGGAAGCCCGGACGCCGCGCGCCGCCAGGGCACGGGACGGCGCCGCAGGGGCACCGGGGCATGAGCGGAGTCGTCATACCGGGGCGCGGCAGTCAGGCGCCCCGGATTCTCAGCGCGCCGCCGCGCGTGTCCAGCGCGGGCGCCGATGTTGCGGAGCTGGCGGAGATCGCAGGTCTTCCCATGGACCCCTGGCAGCGGCTCGTGCTGGACGAGGCCCTGGGGCAGCGCCGTGACGGCACGTGGAGCGCGTTCGAAGTCGGCCTGGTGGTCGGTCGCCAGAACGGCAAGGGGGCCATTCTCGAAGCGGTTGAGCTGGCCAGCCTCTACCTGCTGGACGAAGAGTTGTGCATTCACAGCGCGCACCTTTTCGACACGAGCCTTGAGGCCTTCAAGCGCATCCTCGGTCTGATCGAGAACACGCCGGACCTCGATCGCATGGTCAAGCGCGTGTCCCGCTCGCACGGCGAAGAGGGCATCGAGGTCATGCGCGACGGCGTGCTGCGCCGCCTGCGCTTCCGCTCCCGTACGGCGGGCGGCGGGCGTGGGTTCACGTGCGATCGCCTGATCCTGGACGAGGCGATGATCCTCACGGACCGGGCCGTGGGCTCGATCCTGCCGACCCTGTCCGCCGTCCCGGACCCGCAGGTCTGGTACACGGGATCGTCCGGCACCAAGGACTCCACTGCGCTCGGTCGTGTCCGCGCCCGCGGCATGGCGGGCAACGACCCTCGCTTGTGCTACCTGGAGTGGTCCATCGACCCGTGCACGCAGTTCTGCCCGGTCGACTGCGAGGACCACGACCGCCAGGACTTCGCGCCGGACCCGCGCTGGGACCAGGCCGAGTACGACCGGCAGCTCTCGCGGTTGTACGCCTCGTATCCCAAGGCGAACCCCGGCTTCGGTATCCGCATTGGCGGTGTGCATTCTCCGGAGCGCTCTGTCGAGCACATCGAGGCAGAGCGTCGCAGCATGTCGGCCGAGGAGTTCGCGCGCGAGCGCCTCGGGGTCGGCGACTGGCCGGTTGAGGGCGAGTCGTGGCGCGTCATCGACGAAGCGTCCTGGAAGGCCTGCGTCGACCCGGCATCCATGCCGGACGGTGAGCTGTCCTTCGGCGTGGAACTCACCCCCGACCGCAAGTCGGGCTGCATCACGGTTGCCGGTTTCAACGCCGACAGCCTCACCCACGTCGAGATCACGAGCGACGGCGAGCGTCTGCTCGATCACCGCCCCGGTGACCGCTGGATCGTGGCCCGCGTCAAGGAGCTGGCCGCGCGCTGGCGTCCGCGAGCTGTCGTCATCAACCGTGCGAGTCAGGCCGGTGCGCTGATCCCCGCGCTGGAGAAGGCGGGCATCACGGTGATCTCGCCGACGGCCCGGGAGTTCGCGCAGGCCTGCGGGTCCTTCGCCAGTGCCGTCGTCCCGATGCGGGGCAACCATCCCACCCTCGTGCACCTGGATCAGGTGCCGCTCAGTAACGCCGTGGCGGGCGCCGACAAGCGCACCGTCGCCGACCTGTGGGCCTGGGACCAGCGTGGTGCGGCCGTCGACATCTCGCCGTTGCAGGCCGCGACGCTCGCCGTCTGGGGCCTTCAGCAGAAGCCCGCCAGGAAGCCCGTCGAAGCCGGATGCGCGTGGGGGTGACCGTGGCCTGGTCGTGGAAATGGCCCTTCTTCACCCGCACCAAGAGCTTCACGGAACCCGATTTCTGGTCGCTTGATGCGGCGCCCTTCTTCCTGGGCAGCACCGCCGACAAAGAGCGGATCGAATCGGATTTCGAGGGCTATGTCGAAGGCGCCTTCAAGCGCAACGGCCCCATTTTCAGCTGCGTGATGGCGCGGCAGATGGTCTTCAGCGAAGCGCGCTTCATGTGGCGGCAGTTCAACAAGGGCCGTCCCGGCGATCTCTTCTCCAATGCCGAACTGAACCTGCTGGAGCGTCCGTGGCCCGGCGGCACAACGGGTGAGCTGCTGGCGCGCATGGAGCAAGATGCTTCGCTGGCGGGGAACAGCTTCTGGACGAAGACCGACGATCAGGGCCGCTACGGGGGCGCGGCGAACGGGCCGGGGCTGCGCCTCGCGCGGCTGCGTCCTGACTGGGTATCCATGGTCATCGGCTCGCACAGCGGCGATCTGTACGCGGCGGACGCAAGGATCATCGGCTACCTCTACGAGCCCAGGCAGTTCGGCGTGATGGCATCGGGTGCGCCGAACACGTCTGGTGGCGCCGTGCTGTTGCTCCCCGGTGAGGTCGCGCACTACTCACCGATCCCCGACCCGGCGGCCCGCTTCCGCGGCATGTCGTGGATGACCCCGGTCCTGCGCGAGATCGAGGCGGATACGGCGGCGACCACGCACAAGAAGGTCTTCTTCGAGCACGCGGCCGTACCCAGCATGGTGATCCGCTTCGACAAGGACGTGCAGCGCGAGCAATTCGACAATTTCGTCAAGGAATTCAAGGCCGGACACCAGGGCGCCTGGAACGCGTACAAGACGCTCTTCCTTCAAGGCGGCGCTGACGTCACTCCGCTGACCCATGATTTCCGGCAGCTCGACTTCACGTCGACCGTCGGCAAGGGCGAGGCGCGCATAGCGTCCGCCGCCGGGGTCCCGCCCTCATGGGTGGGCTTCTCCGAGGGCCTACAAGGCAGCGCCCTCAACACCAGCAACTTCGCTGCATCGAGGCGACGCTTCGCCGACGGCACCATGCGCCCGCTGTGGCGTATCGCTGCGGCAAGTCTTGAAGTGCTCTTCCGGCCGAATGGCGCCAGTACGCATCTGTGGTTCGACACCAGAGATGTGGCCTTCCTGCGCGAAGACTCGCGCGATCGGGCCGAGATCATCCGCATTCAGGCCAACACCCTGGACGCCCTGATCAAGGCTGGATTCGAGCCGGACGACGCCGTGAAGGCGCTCGTCAACGAGGACATCAGCCTGCTGATCGGTCATCACACCGGTTTGGTCTCCGTTCAGATGCAGCCGCCCCTCGAAGCACAGCCCGTTCAACCCGCCCTACCCGCCGGGCAATCAGCCGATCCACCAGAACCAGATGAATCCGGTCAGCCGGAAGGACTCGACAATGGAGCGTAAGAGCCTGCCCGGCGGCCTGGAGATCAAGGACGCTGACAAGGGCATCGTCACGGCCGTCTTTTCCACGATGAACGTACGCGACCACGACGGCGATTTCACCCGCGAGGGCGCATTCACCGACGGGGCAAAAGTCGCCATTTCGGCCTACGGCCACAAGTCGTGGGACGGTGCGCTGCCGGTCGGCAAGGGTGTCATTCGTGTGAAGGGCAAGAAGGCTGTTCTTGAAGGGCAGTTCTTCATGAACACCGCCCACGGCAAGGACACCTTCGAGACCGTCAAGGCCCTGGCGGAAGAGGGCCTGGGGGAGTGGAGTTACGGCTTCGACATCGAAGAGCACTCCTATGGCAAGGAGGGCGACCGGCAGGTCCGGTACCTGGATCGGGTCAAGGTCCACGAGGTCTCGCCTGTGCTGCTGGGCGCCGGGGTCGGCACGCGAACCACGTCCGTGAAGAGCCGTCAGGGCGCTGACGCGGAGCCTGCGGAGGCGAAGGCGGGCGCTGCCGTCCGTGGTCCCATTCCGGCTCGGGAGACGGCCACTCTGACGCGGTCCTGGGACGGTGCCAAGACGGTCGCCGACCTCCCCGAAGACGCCCGTCCCTCCCAGCTGCGCACGGTCTTCGCCTGGGTCGATCCGGACGGTGACCCGGAGCTGAAGGCCTCGTACCGCTTCGCCCATCACCACGGCATCGACGGGCCGGCGAACCTCCGCGCGTGCCTTCAGGGCATCGCCGAACTCAACGGCTGCAAGGGCGATTCCGGCGTACCGGAAGAGCACCGCGAGGCCGTCTACAAGCACCTGGCGGCGCATCTGCTCGACGCCGACCGGGAACCGCCTGAGCTGCGTACAGCTGGGTCTCAGAAGGGCAGGCAGCGGTTCGCGGATGAGGCCACCGAAGTGATGGCCAATCTTTCGAGCCTCATCGACCGTGCGACGGACGTCATGGCTCTCCGCGCGCAAAAGGGCAAGGGAATGTCTCAGGGCTCTGCCGATCTCCTGACATGGATCAGGGACGACGTAAAGCGCCTCGATTCCCTGCTTTCGGTCCCTGTTGACGACGACCAGCCGCCAGAGCCGAGCGCCGAGGAGATCGGCGCTTTGGTGATGGCGTCCATGGCACGCATCAACGGCATCTGACCACACGTTCTTTCCGGCCCCCTCACGGGGGCCTTTTTCATGCCCAAAAACGGAGAGCCATGTACAACGACTCTGACCGGGTAGTGGAATTCCCGGCACTGAAGACCGCCCAGGAGAAGCTGGACGCCAAGCGCGATGCTCTGGCCGCCGTCCTCAGGGAGGCGGGCCCCGACTACGACATGTCGAAGGTCAAGAGCATCGACGGCGACACACACGCCAAGGTCGCGGAGATCGGCAAGATGAATGCCGAGATCGACGACTGCAAGAAGCAGGTCGACGACTACCTGGTCGTGGCCCGCGCCGCCGCACAGGCGCAGCGCGAGGAGAAGGGCAAGGAACCGGGCGACGGCGCGAAGGACCATGAGCCGGAGCGCAAGGACAGCCGCGGACGCAAGGACATGGGCGAGCTGTTCGTCAAGTCCCAGGCCTTCAAGGGCTACAACGTCGGCAGCCAGAACGGACCTCAGGCCAGCCTGGACATCAGCCTGAAGACCCTGTTCCAGACCACGGCCGGATGGGACTCCGAAGACGTCCGCACCGGGCGCCTGGAGTACATGCCGACCCGCCCGGCGCCGCACGTCACCAACTTCATTCCTCAGACGACCACGGGCATGAGCGCCGTCGTCTACATGGAGGAGACGACGTACACCAACGCCGCGGCGGAAATCGCGGAGGGCGGCACCTACCCCGAGGCCGCGCTCGCGCTGACCGAGCGCACGTCTCCGGTCCGCAAGGTCGCTGTGTTCCTGCCGGTCACCGACGAGCAGTTCGAGGACGAGTCACGTGCCGAGGGGTACGTGAACAACCGCCTCCCCTTCATGATCCGGCAGCGGATGGACAGCCAGGTCCTGAAGGGCGACGGCATCGCGCCGAACCTGCTCGGCATCGAGAACGTGAGCGGCATCCAGACGCAGGCCCTGGGTGCGGACAACACCCCGGATGCGATCTACAAGGCGGCGAGGAAGATCCGGGACGACGGCTTTGCCGAGCCCTCAACGATCTTCGTCGCTCCGTCCAAGTGGGAGGCCGTCCGGCTTCTGAAGACCGCGGACGGCGTCTACATCTGGGGCCACCCCTCGATGCCCGGCCCGTACACCTGCTGGGGCATCCCGGTGGTGGAGACCACGGCGGTGACCAGCACCAAGGCCGTGCTGGGGGACCTTCAGAACTTCACCGAGCTGGCCATGCGCCGCGGTCTGGACGTCCAGGTCAGCAACAGCCACAGCACGTTCTTCGCCGAGGGCAAGCTCGCCCTTCGCGCGGACGTGCGCGCGGCCTTCATCGTCTACCGCCCCAAGGCCATGGCCGTCGTGACGGGCCTCTGATCAACTTCCGGAAAGGAATTCACCATGGCTGTACAGCCTGGGTCGGGCTCCGGGAAGGTCGGCCAGTCGTACCAGGCCGGCCGGGTCAAGGTGGCCCGGTGGCTCTATGACTTCGCGACGGACGGTGGAGCACAGGGCACCATCACGCTGCGCGGTGACGAGATCCCCGCAGGCTCTCTCGTCATCGATGCTCGCATCGACGTCACCACGCTGGCCGCGTCCGGTGGTGCGGCGACGGTGAGTCTGGGGCTTGAAGGGGCTGCGGACCTGCGGGCTGCGGCCACGCTCAGCACGGCGCCGGCGCTCAACAGCACGGGTGTCAGGGCGCTGCTGAACCCCGTCAAGACGACGGCGAACCGGGACGTGACGGCGACGGTGGCCGTCGCTGACCTCACGGCCGGGGTCTTCTCCGTGGTCGTCATCTACGTGGAGCTGGCCTGATGTCCGGCGAGGACTGGGTCAGGATCACTGAGCACTGGTGCTTCACCGAGGAACGCGACCGCGTGGTCCGCGAGACGGACCCCGCGGCGCGGTGGCTGCACTGGAAGCCCGGCGACCTGGTCAAGCGCGAAGAAGCGGAGCGCCTGGGGGCCGTCGAGCCTGAGCCGGAAGCACAGGCCAAGAAGGCTCCGTCTGCGGCGAACAAGGCCCGGACTCCTGCCCACAACAAGCGGCGGTGAACGGGGGTCCGGCATGGCCCTTGGCGATCCGTACGCGACCGTCGCGGAGCTGAAGGTACGTCTCCCCAACCTGGACGAAGTCGCGGTCTACGACGACGCCCTGGCCGACGTGCTCGATTCCGTGAGTCGCGAGATCGAGCAGTTCTGCGGCAGGCAGTTCAATGCGGCCAGCACAGCAACAGCGCGTACGTACGGGCCAGATGAGATCTTCCGTCTGCGCGAAGGCACGACCATCACGGCGTGGGTTCGCACTGATGACATCTTCGACACGGTCGATCTTGTCGTTCAGTCAGACGGTGTCACCTGGTCTCCGTCCGACTACACGTTGCACCCCCGCAATGGCGTGATCGACGGCCAGCCCGGTTGGCCGTATTACGAGATCCATGCGGCTGGCTCGCTCTCCTTCGGCGCCAGCGTGAGCGTCACGGCGAAGTGGGGATGGTCCGCCGTTCCGGCACCCGTGAAACAGGCGTGCTTGATCATGGCGGCCGAGACATTCCAGATCAAAGACGCGCCTTTCGGCGTCGCAGGAATGGACCAGTTCGGCGCCATTCGCGTACGCGACAACCGTATGGCCGCATCCAAGCTGGCGCGCTATTGCCGCGATCCGATCCGAGTGAGGTGACATGGCATCCCTCACGGAGATCAGGGCTGCACTGAAGGCGACGCTGAAATCGGCCATTCCCGAGCTGCACGTCTATTCCGAAGTGCCGTCGGTGTCGCAGCTTCCGGCCGTGGTGCCGATGCCCGCGCCACGCTCTGACGGAATTACCTGCGACTTCAACGGGGCTTTCGGCCGGGGTATGGACGAATGGACCTTCGACCTGTTCGTTCTGGTCGGTTACGGCGATCCGGCGCTGGCGCAGAGGAACTTGGACCAGTACGTCACCGGCGCAGGCCCGAAGAGCATCCGGCGGATCGTTTTCGACGCCCCGGATCTCGGGCTGGGTGACGGGACGGACGCTCACGCGGAGGGCATCCGCGAGTACGGCGGCCATTTCTCATCCGCCGGAATCCAGCATGTGGGCGCTGTTGTGCGCCTCACGGTGCGCACTCCCAGTAACTGAGTGAGGAAGCAATGACAGCGCTCGTGACACAGAACATCGTCGATGCGGGCACTGCCCCTTCGACCGTCAATTCGTCTGCATCCGATACTGCCGAGATCGGCAACGGACACAACGTCTTCGTGGTCTACCGGAACACAGGCGGATCACCGGCCGTCGTCACTATCACGGTGCTCGGCAATACCCCGTACGGCCAGCCGAACCCGGACCCGCAGATCACCGTCGCCGCGACCAATGGCGAGCGGTGGATTCCGATGCGCAAGGAGTACGACGCGGGCGACGGCTCGGGACGGGCCACCCTTTCAGCCACGAACTCCGGTGCGACTCTCCAAGTCGCAGTGGTGAGGATGAGCTGATGCCCAGGGCGAGAAATCGCCCGGAACCTCAAACGACTCTAGGCCGCCCGGCAGATCCGCCGAGGCGGTCTTTGCGTATCCCGAGGGAAGAGCCGACGGAGCGCCACTACGAGGTTATCGGGCCGAAGACAGTAGGCGGAAAGACGAAGGGCGAGCGGGTGACGCTCGCCCTTACTCATGCCCAGGAACGGGCGCTTATCGAGGCCGGACACGTGCGGCCTTTCACTGAACGGCCATCGGTGGCCGACAAGGAAGAGGCTGGCGATGGCTAAGATAGTCCTGCGCTCTTGCGACATTGTCGTGAACGGCGTCAATTTCTCCGATCACATCAGCTCCGTTGAAATCAACCTGGTCAAGGATGAGATCGAGACCACGAATTTCAGTGGTCAGGGCCGTGAGCGTGTGGCAGGCCTGAAGGACGATTCGTTTGTCCTGAATTTCCAGCAAGATTTCGCTGCCGGTGAGGTCGACGCCACCCTCTTCCCGCTCTGGGATCTGGAGACGGAATTCGTGGTCGTCGTGAAACCGACGGCCGCGGCGGTGTCGGCGTCGAATCCTTCGTACACCGGTACCTGCATCCTGCTTGAGTACCAGCCCCTTGCCGGTGATGTCGGCGATCTCTCGGAGACTGAGGTCACTTTTCCGACGCAGCGCACGGGCATCACGAGGGCGACCGCGTAATGCCCGCCGGTCGCGCCACGTACAACGTCCGCCTGGGCGATGAATGGAAGCGCGTCTCGGCAGCCCTGCGCGAGGTCGACCGGAATCTGCCGGACAAGCTGCGCAAGGCCATGCGCGAGGCGGCCAAGCCCGCCGCGGAAGATGCGAAGCGCAGGGTGCAGGCCATCCCGGTGCACGGCCGCAGGCATACCGGTCTGCGCAGGCGCGTCGCCAGGGGCGTAGCGATCCAGGCAGGTGCAGATCGCGGCCTTGGGGTCCGCATCGTCACCGGCATGAAGGACCCGGAGGAACGGAAGCTCCCGCTATACCTGGACGATCCTCGCGGCTGGCGGCACCCGGTGTTCGGAAACCGCCACGAGTGGGTTACGCAGCACACCGGTGGCAGCTGGTTCCGGGCGACGATCGCCGAACACCGACCGGAGATGACCCGCGAACTGGAACGCGTCCTCGATGACGCGGCCGAGACGATCGCCGCGGCCGGTCGCGGCTGATCGGTGCGCGCCGGCCAGGGCCCGCGGGTGCTCTGGCCGGCCGTGCGCGCGACGAAGCCCCCGGCATGGGTCGGGGGCTGTCCGCCGTCAGTGGTCCTTCTCGTACGCCTCTCGGATGGTGGCGGGGACTCGGCCCCGGTCGTTCACGTCGTACCCGTTCTCCCGTGCCCAGGCGCGGATCTCTTCGGAGCTGGGGCCGCCTGCGGATCGCGTCTTTCCGGTCTTTTTGCTGCGCCCCTTCTTACGCCCCGCCTCGATGAAGCGGCCGAGAGCGTCGGCCAGTTCGTCATAGCTGTCTGGCGTGAGATCGATTTCGTAGGTCACGCCATTGAGCGAGAACTCATGCGTGTCGATCTCCGGGGATTCCTTGCCCGTGAGGTCGTCGATGTAGGTCGTCACAATTTTCTGAGCCATGGCCGGATGTTACCCCATATTCTCGGTCAATTCACCATGCGATTTTCCAACCCGCGATTGAAAGGCAAACCCGCCATGCTGCTTTCCCGCGATGACATTCTCAAGGCTGATGACCTTGAGACGGAAGATGTCGCTGTTCCCGAGTGGGCGCCGCGCGGCGCAGACCCGGCCGACTGCCTGGTCAGGCTGCGCATGCTCACGGGCACCGAGCGCGATCGTTTCGAGCGCATGATGCAGGAAGCGCAGAGCAACAACAGCAAGAGGAAGAACGCGGAGAACTTCCGTGCCCGCATGGTCTCGATGTGCGCGGTCGATGACCAGGGCGCCCGGCTGTTCAATGCCAACGACATCCCCGCTCTGGGCGCCAAGTCGGCCAAGGCTCTTGCCCGTGTCTTCGACAAGTGCCAGGAGATGAACGGCTTCACCGAAGGCGATGTCGAGGAGCTGACCGAGGGTTTCGACGAGAGCCCCAGCGAGCCCTCTATTTCCGAATAGCGCTTGCCTGGGGCTGCACGGTCCGCGAACTCCTGGCCCGCATCGATTCGCGCGAGCTGAACGAATGGGCTGCTTATGAGCGGTTCGCCGGTCCGATAGGTCCCGGCTACACGCACGAAGTGCTGGCCGCCCTGCACGAACAGATCCAGCTTCTGAATCGCATGCAGGGCGCCGCTCATTTCACGGACCGCAAGCACCGAAAGAACCCGGCGAAAGAGCCGAAGCATTACCCGCGCCCGCACGAGGTCTACAAGCGGCGCGACTCCTCTGAAGACGACGAAGACGAATCCCCCGACGGGGGTGACGAGTCCGAAGAGGAGTGATGCGCCGTGGCGACGATCACCTCTCTGACCTTCAACATCACCTCCGCGTACAGCGGCCGGGGATTGCGTCAGGCCCGCCAGGACATGCAGCACCTGGACGACGCCCTGATTACGGTGAACAAGTCGTCATCTGCCATTGTCAAGCAGCTCACGTCCGTCACGAATGCCGTGCTGGCTTTCGGTCCCGCACTGGTTCCTGTGGCCACTGCGGCGGCGGGCGTGGCAGGCGGTCTGACTGCCGCCACGGCTGCGGCTGGCGCGGCGGCAGGAATTTTTGGCGGCGCTCTTTTCGGTGCCATCAAGTCGACGAATGATGCAACCAAGGGCGCGAGAGATGCGCTCGAAAGGCAAAAGCAGACACTCGCCGGTCTGACCCCGGGAACGAAGGCCTACGAAGAGCAGCTCAAGAAGGTCAACGAAGCAAAGCGGAACCTGAAGACCATCATCGATGGCCTGACTCCTGCACAGCAGACGTACGTCAAGGCGACCCAGTCGATGAAGGGAGCCTGGGGCGAATTCGTCCGGGCGACCGAGAAGGACACGCTCACACCGGTCTCGATCGTCTTCGATGCGATATCCCGGAATATCGGCAAGTTGATTCCGGTCGTCAAGGCCGTCAGCCCGCTGATGGTGAAGCTGGCCAGAGACTTTGCGGCATGGATGGACGGGCCGGGGCTGACCCGGTTCGTCGACACCATCGTGAGTCAGGGCGTTCCGGCGCTCGCCAATTTCATCGAGATAGGGCAGAAAGTCATCGGCGTCCTGGGGCGGGGCTTCCGGGATTTCCTCCCCTACGGAAATCAAATCGTCGCAAAGCTGGCCGAAGGGGCGGGAAGTCTCAAGGAATGGGCTGACGGCGGCGGCTTCACCAGGTTCCTCGACAAGGTCCACGAGGTGGCGCCCGACGTCGGGGAATTTTTCAAGTCCTTCGGCGCAGCACTCAAGACGATCGGGCAGGCGGCCAGCAGTCTCGGTGGTGACTCCCTGAGTGTACTGACCGTATTCCTCAAGGTCTTGGCGGGCATTCCGCCGGAGCTGCTGGCGAACCTTATTCGGGGCTTCCTGGCCCTCAGGCTGGCGATATTCGCGTTCAACGTCGTTGCGCTCGCTTCGTCGGCCGCAGGCGCGGCGATGCTCCTGTGGATGTCCCCCATGGGGCCGCTCTTGGCGGGTGTCGCGGCGTCGGTGGGGATCGTCCTCGTGGCGCTTGCGGCGCTCGCGGTCGGCATCTACTTCCTGGTCAAGCACTGGGACACGGTCTGGGGCGCCATCAAGGCGACGTGGGATTTCGTCTGGAACGGCATCAAGACAGCAGCCGTTGCGGTGTGGAATTTCCTCACCCAGGGATGGGGGCAGTTCCTCCTTCTCCTTCTGGGGCCCATCGGCGTCCTCGTCTTCATCGCCACGCACTGGTCTGAAATCTGGCACGGAATTCAGGTTGCCGCGCAGACGGTCTGGGGTGCACTGCAAATCGGCTGGTCGACTTTCGTCGGCTGGCTTTCGACTGCCTGGAATGCGGTGTGGGGCGGGCTGCTCACGGCCTGGCATGCCTTTATCGACCCTTTCCTGGTCTCCTGGAACACGGTCTGGCCGCAGATACAGCTCGCCGCCCAGAACATCTGGAAGGCCCTGACCGTCGCGTGGTCCGCCATATGGACGGCCGCCACCGTCGTATGGAATACCTTTTGGTCCGCTTTCGGACCCATCTTCACCACCGCCTGGTCGTCGATTGTCAATACGACGCGAGCGATGTGGAACCTGCTGACGGCTGCCTGGCAGCTCGTATGGACCATCATCGTCTCCGCCTATCAGGTCGGCTGGGCCATCCTTTCCGGCGCCTGGGCGATTGGCTGGAATTTCCTGACCAGTACTGCCCGAATAGCGTGGTCGATCCTGACTGGTGCCTGGTCGGTCGTCTGGACGACGGTCACCGGAATATGGAACGTCTTCTATGCCACGTTCAGCGCAGTCTTCCGGGGCGCCTGGAATGTGATCTCCACGATTGCTACCGGGATCTGGAACATCATGAAGGCCGCCTGGCAGGCTTTGTGGGCGACGGTTTCGGCGATCTTCCTCACTTTTACCGCCGTTTTCACAGGGAACTGGAACACCGCCTGGAATGCGATCAGGAACGCCGCCGCCGCTATCTGGAATCTGATACGGACCGGATGGCAAACGCTTCTCAATAACCTGTCTGCGATATTCAGCGCGTTCGCCGGGGTCTTCATCGCAGCATTCCGCGCCATGTGGACCACAATTCAGGCGATCGCTACGGCGGCATGGAACGCCTTTCGTGCAACTTTTCAGACGTTCCTCACCGCACTTCAGAATCTCTGGAACACCGCCTGGACCGCCGTACGGAACATTTTCCAGACGCTTACCAGTGCGATCGTGGCGATAGGCCAGGCAGCCTGGAATCTGATGCGTGCAGCCTTGCAGGCATTCATTACGGCCGTGACGTCCATCTGGAACACAGGCTGGACGACGATCCGCACGATGTTCCAGACGGTCACCAATGCGCTCGCCACCATTGCGGGCACGCTGTGGGACAAGCTGCGCGACATCTTCAGTGCCGGGTCGACCTGGCTTCGCAATACCTTCTGGAATCCGGTACGAGACTTCTTCTCGAAGACCATACCGAGCGCTTTCGACTCTGCCGTAAAGGCGATCGGCAAGGCCTGGGACGGATTGCGGAAGCTCATCTTCACGCCCATTCAGGCAATTGTTGATGTGGTGTACAACGCCGGAATCCGCCGCCTGTGGAATATCGTGGCCGGTGTTTTCGGGGCGAAGCAGCTGGACGAATTCAAGCTGAAGGGATTCGCCAAGGGCGGTCCGGTCGACGGTCCCGGCTCGGGCACGTCGGACAGCATCGTCGCGCGTCTGTCCGCAGGCGAGCATGTCTGGACGGCGCGGGAGGTTGCGGGGGCCGGCGGTCACGAGGCCGTTGCCGCGCTCCGCAGTCAGGCCATGGACGGGGCGCGAGTGCGGCCTTTCGGGGATCACGCCTTCGCCGACGGTGGCGGTGTC
The DNA here is from genome assembly GCF_055585065.1 of Streptomyces sp. NPDC054047. Lineage (NCBI taxonomy): Bacteria > Bacillati > Actinomycetota > Actinomycetes > Kitasatosporales > Streptomycetaceae > Streptomyces > Streptomyces sp. NPDC054047. The sequence continues at coordinate 147,189 of NZ_JBVJKV010000006.1, forward strand.
CTGGGTACTGGCTGGGGCCCCGATGTGGGTCCTGACCTGGTGCCGGACGGCATCATCAAGAACGCCCTCAAAGCCCTCAAAGACGTGGTCCTGGGCGGCGTCTACGGCGTCATCAAGCCCCCGATCAACGCGGCAGTCTCGCTTGCCCAGTCGGCTGTCCGGAAGGTCATTCCGGGAGAGCCGGGTCTGGAGACGCTCGCCACCGGCATCCCCCGCAAGATCGGTGACACCGTCCTTGACTGGATCAAGGAGATGGATGTCGCCCCCGTGGGCGGGGGCGGGTTCATCCCCTGGAAGGCCTGGCAGGAAGGAGACGGCACCAAGGTCACGTACGGCGGGGTGGTCGTCAACCGCCGTACGGCCGCGATGCTCAAGAATGCGTCCAAGCTGGCCAAGACGTCGTTCTCGATGACGCAGGGCAGTTACAGCAACAGCGTCGGAGCGTCGGCCGGGACGCATTCCGGGGGCGGGGCGGTCGACCTGGGTCCTGCCAAGGACTCGATTGTCGGCGCGATGCGTGCCTCAGGGTTTGCGGCCTGGCGCCGGACTCGCGCAGAGGGCTTCTCGCCGCACATCCATGGGATTGCCGTGGGCGACCCCACGGTGTCCGCTGCGGCGGCAGCTCAGGTCAAGGCATTCCATGCGGGAAAGAATGGCCTGGCGAACAACGGGCCCGACACCTATAAGGGCGGCACGGTGAGCGGCAAGTCGCCCGCAGCGGCTCAGGCGACCGCCAAGGGCATGCTGGCCAGCTACAACTGGACGAGTCATTGGTCCGCATTGAAAGCCCTGTGGGACCGGGAATCCGGCTGGCGCTGGAATGCGGACAACCCCACGTCGGATGCGTACGGCATCCCGCAGGCCCTGCCCGGATCGAAGATGAAGTCGGCTGGCTCGGACTGGAAGACCAATCCGGCGACACAGATCAAATGGGGCCTGGGGTACATCAAGGACCGCTACGGCACTCCCACCAAGGCGAACAACTTCCAGAAGTCGCACAACTGGTACGCCCTCGGGTCGCCCGGCGCACCGCGCGGCCCCGCCGTCGTCGGCGAGGACGGCCCGGAGGTCATGAACCTCCGCGGTGGTGAGCGGATAGACCCGCTGTCCGACCTGGTTGGCCGCGGGGGCGGCGACACCAACGTCACCGTCCCGATCACGATCAACGGTCGCGCTGATCACGGCGTTGTCGACCGCCTTGAGCGGGAGACCGTCCCGAAGCTGACGATGGCTATCAAGCAAGGGGTGGGGAGGCGTCCGTGACCTCCTTGGCCCACATCTGCAACGGCGACTTCCGCAACGAGGGCTGGAGCCTGGTCGGGTCCCTGGTGACCAGGCTCTTCGAGTGCTGGAACAACGACGACGACAGCAAGTTCTGCCGTAACCCGCCCCACAAGGGGCGGGCTTGCGTCAGGTTTCCCATCGACATCAGCACGGTGCCCGAGGGCGCCGTCATCACGTCCATCACGATCTTCATTCGCGTGGCGAAGGTGGGCAGCGGTTCGCGCTCGATCACGGTGAACGTCTGCTGCCTGGACGACACCTCACGGTTCACGAGCCGCACCATCTACCCGACCACGACGCCGACCACCTACGAGATCGGCACCTATCAGCGCGACCCCCTCGGTCACCCGTGGGACATCCACCGGATCAACAAGCTGCTGTGCCAGTGCTTCAGCTACAGCGGCATCTTCGACTGCATCCGGGTCTACAAGCTCTTCGTCCAGATCAACTACCGCGTGCGGCCCACTGTCACGGTGGAAGCACCGACGGGCACGGTCCTCACGCCGTCCCCGGTCATCAGCTGGACATACGCGCAGGCCGACGGCGACCCGCAGGCGAAGGCCGAGTACCGGATCTTCACGGCGATCCAGGTCGCGGAGTCCACCTTCAGCCCGAACTCCACCCCGCCGCAGTACCAGGCGACGGTGGAGGGCGACATCACGTCGCTGACGCTGCCGACCTCGATCAACCCGGACACCTACAGCGTGTACGTCCGGGTCTACTCCAGCTTCGGCGCCAAGTCGGTATGGGTGGGCCGCAGCTTCACCGTGCAGGGCCCGTCGCCGGGCGTCCCCGGCGATGACAACACGGTGAGCGGCACGCCCGGCATCGGCGTGGTCAGCGTGGTCCCGGACAGCGAGACTTCCTCGGTGGCGCTGACGCTGCGGGACAGCTCGAACCTGCTCAGCGTGCAGAGCGCCGACTTCGAGACGCTCACCGACGCCCCGGAGTACGTGACGACCAACTGCACGGCCGCGCAGGACACGTCCACGTACTACGCGGGCGTGGCCTCGCTGAAGCTCACCGCGTCCAGCGCGGCCACCATGTCCGTGCTCGGCCCCTTCGTGGAGCTGGCACCGGATTCCCCGGTCACGGTGCGGGCGCAGCTGCGCGCGGCCGTGACGGCGCGCACCGCGAACGTGCGTGTGCGCTTTTACGACGACACGTACACCGCCATCGCGGGCACCATCACCGGCAGCGGCACGGACGGGGCGTCCACCTGGACGGAGGTCGTGGCAAGTAGCACGTCCCCGGCGACGACGGCGTACGCCCGTGTCGAGATCGAGGTAGCCAGCCCCGCGAACGCGGAGGTGCACTACGCCGACCACGTGGGACTGATGTACGGGGCCAACGCCCCGTGGTCCGACGGCGGTCACGCCTCGCGGAACATTCTGTCCGCCTTCTCCGCCACGGGCGACGACCCGGTGGGGGACAACTGGGTGGCCGGCGCGGGCAGCTCGATCTCCCGCGTCGCGGTCACCGGCATCGGTGCGCACGGCATCCTGACCAAGCGGCTGACCTACACGGGTATCACGCCGAGCCTCGCGTTCCGTGCGACCGGCACGGCGTACACGAGCCCGACCAGCGGCACGGACTTCACGCTCAACAAGCCCGCAGGGGTGACGACTGGCGATCTGATGCTGGCCTTCGTCAGCTCGAACCAGCACGGCACCATCACGCCGCCCGCGGGCTGGACGGCGGTCAACACGGCCTCGGTCGACGACGGCAGCACGGACACGGCGCTCTTCGTCCTGAAGAGGACTGCGGGTGGCAGCGAACCGTCGACCTGGACGGACGGCAGCCTGAGCGTGGCGAGCACCCGGCGCTACGCCTGCGTGGTGGCGTACTCAGGTGCGGCCGACGCCGCAGATCAGTTCGTGGCGGAAGGCGTGCTGACGCGCGCGACCGGCACGCCGCTCTACATGACGTCCGCAGTGGTCAACAACACCGACGTCAACGCCTGGCGCGTGGCGGCCTTCGCGGTGAGCGACAACGCGGGCAGTGGCTCGCTGGTCGCCAATATCGCGCCGCCGACCAGCGCGGCGGACATCGCCTACGTCGGCAAGGGCACCGCCTGGACGACGACCAGCAATGCGACGTCATACACGATCAACCGCCCGTCCGGCGTGGTGTCCGGCGATCTGATGGTGGCGACCGTCGCCATCTCGGACACCGTCATCGCGACCCTGACGGCGCCGTCCGGCTGGACGGTCGTCCGGCAGATCACGGAGGCCGACGGCACGGCGTCACTGCGCTTCGCGGTCCTGAAGAGGACGGCGGGAAGCAGCGAGCCGAGCAGCTGGACGGGCACGCTGAGCACCACGGTGAAGCCCGTCGTGACGCAGGTCAGCGCCTACCGGAATGCCGACCTGGTCGCGAACCAGTTCATCGCGGAAAACACCTCGCAGTCCGGCAGCGGCAACACCCTGGCCACGGCCAGCGTGACCAACACGGACAGCAGGGCCTGGCGCATCTGCGCCTTCGGGGCGTCCGGCGACTACGAGACGTCGTGGGGCTACACCTCGGAGGTGGCGGAGCGCTCGGACACCACTGCGGAGTACCAGATCAGCTACTGGCAGTACCGCACGGCGACGCTGATGATGGCAGACTCCAACGGGCCGGTCGGCACCGGCTCTCACAGCCGGACGGGATACCTGAACCGCTCCTGGTACGCGGGCGCGAGCTGGATCGGGATCATCAAGCCGCTCCCGTCGGCTCCCGCTCCTGGCGCCAACGAGACGGAGAGGAACGAGAGCACGGCGGGTAGCACGGACCCGTGGCTGACGACGGGGATCTACGACAGCAACGGCGTGGTGCCGGTCGGCGCGACGTCGGTGACCGCGGCGTTCACTCCTGGCAGCGGCTCGGACATCAACTCCGCCGCAAGCTGGATCGGTCTGATCAAACCGGCCGTGCCCCTGGTGGCGGGCAAGACCGTGGCCGTGATGCCGGACCCGGTCGACATCTCCGGGATCGACCCGGCGATCATGCAACTGGCGGGGAATCAGGTCACGTTCACTTCGGGGTTCTTGGGCAGCACGTCGGGCACCCCGTACCTGACGCTGTACTTCTACCGGGCGAACCAGCTGATCACGAGTCAGACGATCCAAGGCACGAGCTTCAATGCCACGACGTGGGTGAAGAGCGCCGGGACCTTCGCGGTTCCTGAGGGCACGACGCGCATCAAAGGCGAGGTCAGTGTCACGGACCGGGCCATCAGTGACCTGGTCTACTTCGACCGGTGCGGCATCCTGCTGGGGCCGTCGCCGGTGTGGCGTAACGGCACGGGGCGATCGACGCATGCCGTGTGGCACGCGCCGGTTCTCCAGTACCAGGACGACGATGGCAGCGGGTACGGCGAGTGGCAGGCCCTCCCCGGCATCGCCGCCAGTCCGCCCGTGTACGACCCGCTGAGCGGGATCGCGACGTACACGGATGACACCGTCATCCCGCTGGTCAACCGCCGCTACCGTGCGCAGACGATCAGCTTCGGCCTGGCCGGCGACCGCTTCGTGTCGGGCTTCGGCCCGCCTTCGGACGAGGTCAGCCTGACCGCGGTCAACTGGTGGCTGAAGGACATCAGCACCCGTACGGCTATCCCGTTGCGGGTGAAGGCCGAACCTCTCCAGGTCGGCACCACCGGCACATCGGTGATGTACCAGCCGCTCGGGGAGGACTTCCCGGTCGTGCTGTCCGAGGGCTATAAGGGCGACGCGATCGAGCTGACGCTGATCCTCAAGCGGGAGGAGTACGCGCCGCTGCGTGCGCTGCTGCGCAGCGGCCGGACACTCTTTCTCCAGACCAACGTGGATCACGCCTGGTGGGTCAGGGCCGTAGGTGATCTTCAGTCCGAAGTGCAGGTGTCAGGACAGCGATTCGTCGATCCGATCCGCTTCGTGTCCGTCACCTTCGTACAGGTGGCCGCCCCTGATTCCTGAGAGGCGGCGGGCCGATGGCAGTGCAGCGTGCGTCGGCCCGCCTGCTCGCGGAGATCCGGAGGTCGCATCAGGTCTTCAGCTTCGTGGACGTGATCTCACCGACTCAGGAGCGGGTACGTCTGCCCGCCACTGGGGGAGAGGTGAGCTGCGATCGCACGGCCGCGATCCGGCGGACCTGCAAGGCGGTCTGCGTAGATCCTTTGGGCACCCTGGTGCCGAGCGATACGACGTCTCTCCTGACCCCGTACGGGACCGAACTGCGGCCGTACCGGGGCGTGCGGTACGCGGCCACCCCCGAGCATCCCGAAGGTGAGATCGAGGTCTTGCCGCTCGGGGTGTTCCGGCTGGCCAAGGTCTCGATCCAGGAGCAGACCGGCGGGTCGCCGGACATCCAGCTTGAGGCTTACGACTTGTCGCGCACGGTCGCCCGGGACAAGTTCATATCGCCGTACGTGATCCCCGAGGGCACGAACATCGTGACGGCCATCAAGGACATCCTTGCGCGGACTTTCCCGGACCTGAGTTACGACGCGATCAGCACGACCAGGACGACGACGGCGCCCCGCCTGTACGACGTCTCCGACGATCCGTGGGAGGCGGTCACGGTCCTCGCGCAGAGCCTCGGGTGTGACATCTATTTCGATGTCGAGGGCTGGGTCGTTATCGCGCCGCCGACGGATGTCGATGCTCTGCCTACCCCCGATTTCACGTACATCGAGGGTCAGCAGTGCACGATGATCGACCTCTCACGCGTGCTCACCGACGAACCCGGGTTCAATGGCGTCGTCATCACGGGGGAGAGCCCGGGGGATGAGCTGCCCCCGGTGCGCGCGGTGGCGTGGGACGAAGAGCCCACGTCACCGACCTATCACCTGGGTCCGTATGGACAAGTGCCCCAGTTCATTACGGACCAGCTGATCAAGACTCAGGAAGAGGCGCAGGCCACGGCCGATCAGCTGCTGCGGAATCTCCTCGGTTTCAGCTCGCAGCTCTCGATCAGTGGCATCGTCAACCCCAGCTTCGAGGCCGGCCATGTCGTACAGGTCGTACGCGAGCGGGCGCATGTGTCGGGCCTCTATGCGGTCGACTCCTTCAACATTCCGTTGGACGCGAAGGGCACGCAGAACCTGACGCTGCGACAGAAGCGGGTACAGGGGGGCGCGTAGATGTCCACCCCCTCCGAGCCGGGCGAGTCAGTCCCGGCAGAGCCGCCGGTACAGCCCGAAGAGGCCGCAGCGCAGGACGCGGCGGCCGAAGCGGAAGCTGCCGCGGCGGCGCAGCTTCAGGCGATCAGGGAACTGGCCGCAGAGATCGCGAAGCAGACGCTGCTCGACTTCGACCCGGCGACGCTGCGCAAGGGCACGGTGTCCAGCATCGCGTCCGCGGCTGCGCCCCCCACGCTGAGCGTCCAGATCAGCGGCGACACCACAGAGATCCCCGGCATCCGCTACATCGACAGCTATGCACCCGAGGTCGGCGACACCGTCCTGATCATCAAGCAGGGCACGGACCTTGTGGCCTTGGGTGAGATCGCGGGTCAATTCAGTGAGAGCGGCTGGAGCGTGGTTCCGCTGGCTGCTGGCTTCACGCACAACGGCAACGGCAACGGCAACGTGGAGATCCGCCGCATCTGGGATCACGGGTGCTGGAAGGTGCAGATGAAGGGCGCCGCGAACAGGTCGTCCGGCACTCTGGTCTGCGCCGATCTGGGGGAGAAGTACCGCCCCACCGCCCGGCGTTCGCTGCTGATCGGCCGTACGGCCAACGGCGGCTCGAACTCCGTGAAGGTCGACATCGAGACCAATGGATCGATGACCATGGTCGGCGGCACGACGGCGCCCAACGGTGGCAACACCGGCAGCGAAAGCGGCCACAGCCACGGCATGGAGAACAACGAGCACGACCACGGCGGTGATACGTCCAGCGAGGGCTCGCACACGCATGGCATCGCCAATAACGATCACAACCATGGCTCACCGACCGGCACGACGTCCGGTCACAGCCACTCGATCGCGACGACCACGCACAAACATGGCAGCCCGGCCGACGGCGAGCCCGGCGGCACGACCAGCGTGAACAACCACGCCCACGGCATCCCGACGACGACCCACAAGCACGGTTCGCCGACTGCGGGCCAGCCCGGTGGAACGACCGGCACCGAAGCGCATCTGCACACCTTCAATCCCACGGTCGACGACCCGACGTGGATCGGTTTCAACCAGCTGGAGTATTTCCTGTGATCGCCGCCGCAGATCCGGCCACGGGCGTCTTGGTCCAGTACGGCGCGGTCGGTGTGGTGGCTCTGCTGGCCATCGCCGCGGTGCGCGTCCTCTACACGCGGCTCAGTGCGGCGCTGGACCGAGAGGTGCAGCGGGCCGATCGCCTCGAAGACGAGCTGCGCAAGCTCAACGAAACGGTGCGCGTCGAATATGTCTCAACTATCAATGCCGCTGCCCAGGCCATCGCTGAGGCGAATCGCGCGATCGAGGACGCCAGAGCCGCCGTTCGACGGAGTTGATCCGATGCCGGGAGAAAGCCGCGTTGACCGACTGCTGGCCGATTCGGAAGAGCTGCGCACTGACCTTCTGCGGATGGCTGCGCGATTGATGGCGTTCGCCGAAGACCTGTCGACAGAGGCGGCGTCACTACGCGTAGAGGCGGGGGATGATGACCAAGGAAGAGATGCCCCAGGACGACCGCATCGCGCGGCTGACTGATCTGGCACAGACGCTGGTCGACGAAGTGCAGGAGCTGGCTTCCGACAGCGGCGCGCAGATCGTGACCCTGACGAAGAGGGCGCGCAGCAACCGCCGGATGATCCGCGTCGTCATCGCGAGCGTCGTCCTGGACGTCGCGCTCACCGCGGCGGTGGGCGTCGGCCTGTTCCAAGTGGATAGCAACGCGGACAGGATCGACGCCCTCACCCATCGCCTGGACGTGGCGCAGACCGAGACGCGCAGGGGTGCGTTCTGCCCGCTGTACGAGATCTTCCTCAGCTCCCGGTCCCCGCAGGGCCGCAAAGCGGCAGAGGACCCCGAGGCCTATGACCGCGCCTTCAGGGTCATCGAGGACGGCTACCAGGCGCTGCGCTGCCCTGAGTTCACGGATCAGAAGCCGCCGTTCGGCGAGAGTGAAAAGGACTGACACCCATGGCACCCCCTATGTCCGCGGCTGACTTCCTCGGCTGCCTGCGCCGGGAGGGCGTACGCCTGGTGCAGGTCGGAAGCTGGCAGACGCGCAACCGCAATCGCAAGGGCCCGTGGGGGCCCGTGCACGGCGTGATGATCCATCACACGGTCACCTCGGGCAGCCAGCGGACGGTGGAGATCTGCCGCGACGGGTACGCCTCTCTGCCCGGCCCGCTCTGTCACGGCGTCATCACCAAGGACGGCCGCGTCCACCTGGTCGGCTACGGCCGCGCCAACCACGCGGGCATGGGCGACGACGACGTCCTCAAGGCGGTCATCGCCGAGAAGGCGCTCCCGCCGGACAACGAGGCGAACACCGACGGCAACCGCCACTTCTACGGCTTCGAGTGCGAGAACCTCGGCGACGGCGAGGACCCCTGGCCGGCCGCGCAGCTACTCGCCATCGAGAAGGTGTCAGCGGCGATCTGCCGCCACCACAGGTGGAGCGAGCGCTCCGTGATCGGCCACCTGGAGTGGCAGCCCGGGAAGTCGGACCCGCGGGGCTTCACCATGGCCTCGATGCGCGGCCGGGTCGCCAATCGGCTGCGGGCCGTGAAGATCCATATCGTCCGTCCCGGTGAGCATCTGGCCAGCATCGGCGCCCTGGTCGACGTGCCGTGGCCGGACATCGCAAGGGCCAATGGCCTCAGACCGCCTTACCAGATCTACCCCGGTCAGGAACTGAAGATCCCCAAGAAGTGAGGCAGTCATGAAGGTCTCGAAGTACGCCAAGGCCATCATCGCCGGTGTGGCTGCGGGCGCCGCGTCCCTTGCCACAGCGATGGCCGACGGGTCGCTGAGCACGCAGGAGGGGCTCACCGCCCTGGCCGCCGTACTCGCCGCACTCGGTCTCACCTGGGCCGTACCCAATAAGCCGCAGGGCCCGCAGGGTCTGTAGGCGATCACAACATGAAGCGCCCTCTGCCCTTACGGGTGGGGGGCGCTTCTTTGCGTTCCCGCCTACTTCAGCGCCGCCTTCAGCTTGGGGAGTTCGGGGCCTGCGTCCTTGGCGGGCATCGTCCAGCGGAAGGCTTCGTCCTCGCCGTCCACATAGATCAGCGTGCCGCCCTGCTGCGCCTCGGTCAGATCGAAGGCCACGCTGCGCCACTCGAAGGTGCCCGTCTGCACGGGGCCCGCGCCGGTGAAGCCGGTGGGCGTCACGCTGGACGCATTGGCGCCGCCTACGTCGATCGCCTCGCCGTCCGGCGCGACCCACTGCCAGCCCTTGCTGTCGATGGGCGCGGTCTCCGCCGCGGCGACCCCCTTCGTCGACTTGGCCTTGTAGGCGACGACGGCGAACACCTCGCGCTCGGCCTCCTGGCCGGTGCCTTCGGTGACGTAGGCGATGGTCGTCGGCGTGATGTCGAGCATGCCGCCGCCCTGACCCTCGATCGGATTGAGCGAGCCGGCCGTGTGCGCGGTGTCCCCCAGGGCGGCGTCCTTCGGCTTGGCGGTAGGGGACTCAGCAGCGCGGGTGGGCGGCGCCTTCGGCTTCGGGTTGCTCGATTCGCCGCCGTCATCACCTCCGCACGCACTGAGGGTCAGGGCCGCGACGGCGGCGAGAGTGGCGAGAACGGGCGTCCGGTGCATGGCATCCCCCGGTGAAGTCGATAACGCACCGTACCGGCCCTATTGCACTGCGCACATATGCTCTGCGATACCCGGGTGCTGCGACTTGCCCGGAAAATCGAACACGCGCTCTACTGGGTCGTATGTACATCGTCGACTACCAGACCGAGCGGCAGGAGCAGATCCTTCGCTGCCTGCGGGAATGGGTCTCTGCCCATGGCGAGCCCCCGACCCTGGCCGAGATCGGCGCGGCGGTGGGCCTGTCCAGCAAGTCGGCCGTGCACTACCAGCTGCGCCGCATGGAGGCGCGTGGCGAGGTGGTGCGCACCGGGCTGCGCTCGCGTGCCTACCGTCCGGCGTAGTTGTCCACAGGCACACCTGTTCCCGCAGGCCGTGTCCTACGGTGCCTGTCATGGATCAAGAGACGCGGCTGGCCGTACTGACCCTGGACGAAGCGCACGACGTCATCGACGTCCTGGCGCACGCCGCGACGGCGGGAGAGCGGTGGGCCGACGATGCGCAGCGGCTGCTGTGCGAGCTGGCCGCGCGGGTGCCATCGCGGGGGAGTGACATCACCGCGCCGTGAGCGCCCTCGCTGCGCCATTGATCAGGTTGTGGGCGTCGTTGCCGTAGAGCGCGGATTCTTGAAGCGTGTTCCAGACGCGGAGGTACGTGGCGATGCTGTCGGTGTCGTCTATCCACAGTTCTGCGTGCCAGTCCTCTACGACCACCAGGCGTTCGTCATAGACCCAGAAGCTGTTACCCGGATAGATCTTCAGTGAGGCGCTGAAGGGGATGATCCCCAGCTCGACGGTGTCCAGGCCGATGGCCCCGGCGAGTTGGTGCAGCTGTGCTGCGAGCACCGAGGGCGGGCAGACCAGGGACCGCAGCGCCCCTTCCCACATCATGATCCGGTACCTTCTGCCCGCCTGGTACAGGCCCTTCTGCCGCTCGATTCGGGAGCGCACCGCGTCCTCGGTGTCCCGCGGGGAGCGCATGAGGTCGGCGTGCCGTACGAAGACGTGCCGCGCGTAGTCCGGGGTCTGGAGCATGCCGGGGATCAGGCAGTTTTCCCAGATCGTGAGGGTCTTCGACCTGTCGTGCTCCGGCGTGACGGCGTCCTGTACGGCCTTGTGGCCCGCGGCGAGCTGACGGCGCCATGAGCGGATGTGCGACTCGAACCCCCGCAGGCGGGCGAGCAGTTCGTCATAGCTGTCGGGCTGGCCGGTCCCGGTCGCCCATGCACGCAAATCCTCGGGGGTTGCCGTCTGCCTGCCGTTCTCCAGCTTGCTGACCTTGACCTTCGTCCATCCTGTCCCGAGTCGCTCAGCGAGCTGAGTACCGGTGAGCCGCCCCCCGGGGGCCGTGAGTCGCAGTTCTCTCAGTCGAAGGCCGAGATCCTCGCGAGCCTGCTGATAGTCCGTGCTCACCGGTACTCACCTGCTTCTATTCCTCCTTCGCGGCGAGCTGCGCCGTGAAGTCCCGGTACGGGGTGGCGTAGTGCATCGCGACGTCGCGCAGCCGGTTGTACTGATTGACCCGCGCCGGTTCCGTGATCAGTTCGGCGCCGGTGAGGACGTCGTCGTCATCGAAGATGCACAGGGCGACGATGTGCGAATCGAAGATCCAGAAATCTTCGTCCGGCAGATTCACGCGCTCGGCATCCGCGCGCCACATGTTCCGCACGTCCTCGCCCAGCTGGTCGTTGTGCTCAGCGTGCGCGAGGAGATAGCGCTGCCCCTCGGTCGGCGGGCTGTCGACGATGCGGACGCGGCCGACGATGGCGCCGTCCTCGGTCTTCGCGCCGATGGTGCGGGCCCACGATGAATCCATGTCCCACGCGGGCGCCTCGCCGCGAGCGAACTGGGCGTAGGTGTCCGTGGCTTCGTCGACCGCGTAGCGTCCGCGCATCTCCAGGTGCCAGGCGGAATGCTCGAAGTTCTCGAACATCCCCGCGAACGTGTCGGGATCAAGGATGCGCGGCTTTTCCTCGCGCGCCTTCGGCCCGAAGTCGATCAGCGTGTTCCGTGGGACGACGATAGGAATCTCGTCTTCGTCAAGGTGCTGGAGCTGGGCAAGGGCGGCGGGGTCGGTGAGCCGGGGGCCGTGCACGATGATCTCGCCTGTGTCGAGGTCTTCATGTACCGCCGGGCAGGAGCCGCCACCGCTGCCGGTGCCGTTGAAGCGCAGTCGAGGCGCCATGATCGTTCCCTTCGCTGGGGATTGATCTAGCCAGCATCCCCCAGACCAACGCCGAAGACCCTGGCGCGAGTTGGGCTCTGGGAGAAACATCGCGTAACTCTGTCCTGGCGTCAAGAAACTTCGGCTAACTCGCGTAGCGGGCACCCGAGATGCATCCCTACCGTCCAGGTCATGGCCATCACCAACGAGTCGCCACAGGGCGTCGATCCGTACGCGGCAACCGAGTCGCTACGTGCAGCCCTGAGCGATGCGGGCATCGTCCTGCCGTCGCTGGGGGTCGACCATGCGGCGCCGTCCCTGGGGCTCGTGGTCCTCGGCAGCGTCCGCGCGGACGTGGCCATACGGCTTGCTGACCAACTCCGGCGAGGGGGCCGCGAGACATGAAGGCGCAATACGACATCGGCGCCCTGGTCGTGGACGAAGGACACGGCAGGGCGGGGCGAGTGATGGGGCACGAAGGCCCGTACGTCCAGTTGCGTCCCCCGCGAGGCGGGCGCGAGTGGGATGCCGACCCTGCTCGCGTCCGGCTCGCGGACGAAGGCGAGTGCCCGGGGGCACGGGAGTGGACGCCGTGAAGACCAAGCCACGCGCGGAAGACCTGTCTCCCCAGTGCCAGCTGGGCGAATGCGCCCTGTGTCCCGGCGACAACGTCCCGGTCTACCGCCAGGGGAAGCGCCCTCCCGGTGAGCCGCCGCTCTTCGTCTACCACTGCGCCCATGGCTGCCGTCACGGCTGTGGCGCCTCTCTGTCGTCAAGGCGGACACGATGACCAAGGTCTGCCGCGCGTGTGATGAGGACACCGACGAGCCGATCCCCGTCGCCCTGGAGCATGTGGCGTCCGGCGCTGGACGCGTGATCCATCTCTGCCCGGGGTGCCGGATTGCGCTGGGGCTTGTCCCGCTCGACGAGCATCCGCGCGACAGCTACGGCTTCCCGCTGTACGAGGCGCGCACCCCATAGACAGGGCGGCGGCGGGCCGGCCCCCGAGGCCCTCGCCGTCGCCCGCAGGACCCCGCTCCGGTCGCCTTGCTTGGAGGCGGACGACCGGAGCGGGTCACCTCCCTGAAGGAAGGAAGTTCCATCATGTCTGAACCTCCCTACCCGACGCCCCCTGACCCGCCCGGCAGTCCGATCCCGGAGCTGCCGCGGATGCTGATCACTGACGATCAGTTCGTGAGCTGCCGCCGTACCGTGATGGACGGCAACCCGGACATGGCCGAAGAGATGGCTGGCCGCATCGTCGAAGAGGGCCTCAAGTTCGTGGTCGCCTGCGCGATGTATCCCGCGGAGGGGCTCGCTCCCTCGCGGATCGTCGATGAAGGCTGGCACGCGCTCATCCTCCACACGGCGATGTACGCGGAGCTGTGCGAGCGGCTCGGCTCGTTCGTCCACCACTACCCGGGATGGGACCCGACGCACTACGACCCGGAGATTCTGACCCGGACCCGCCGCCTGATCGCGCAGTGCGGGTACCTTGCGGACTCCGAGCTGTGGAGCCCGCCGGGTGATCAGACTCTGGTGTCGGTCGCGGCGAAGTGCCAGCACGCCCCGGAGTGCACGATCCGGCCCATGCCGCAGCCGGAACCCCCGGTCAGCGCATGAGCCGGCCGCCGGGGTCGTACGCTGGCCGCATGAACAAGGATCAAGCGCGTCACCTTCAGCGCCTGCTCGGTCTGTGCGGGATGCCCGGCGTCGCGGCCCCGGTGGCTGAGCCGGCCGGTGAGTGGCGGATCTATGACGGCACCGACCCGGTGTCGCGGCGGGACATTACGGCCGTCTCGCGGCAGCGCCTGGCGGAGGGTGTGGACCAGCCGCCCACCGGCACCGCGGCGCGCGGCTTCATCGTCCCGCAACGGTACTGAGTGCTATAGGCATCAATCCGATGTGTCCTCGTTCCCCATCCCAGGGGAGCGGGGACACAGTCGTCTGTCGTAGATGGCTCTCGTACTGCACGCCGGGTTCACACCCCGTGTGAAACGGGTGCGCGCATATATCTATCGCACCCTCTGACCCCTTCCGGTGCACAGTGCAACGGTGGCATATGCGCACGTGACTGGCTCCGTCCCCCGAGGCCGGTCACGTGCGTTCCGCACTCGACTCGGAATCATCGCCCCTTGATCACGGGGGCCCTGGGGCACGTGACGTGCGAGGAGTTGGAGAAAATCATGAACCGGACATCGCGGTACTTGTTGACACACGGGCGACACGGAGGAATATGGAGCCACTCACGGAGCGTGGTTAATTCCTCCACCGCTCGGAGAGTGACAACAGGGGATCTTTCCCATAGCCCGAAGGGCGCGCGAAAGCGTGGTCACCCGGACCAGAACACGGGGGGTCGTTGCCGGTACTCACCTGGACCGGGACCCACACAGACGGGTGTCACATCCCTGGAGTCGGAGAACCCCGATCAACAGGGGAAGAGGCCACGGTCCAAGGACCGAGTCGCGGCAGCGACGCATGGTCAATTTCAGGTAGCACAAGCGAAAGAACGAATCTTTGACGTGCGTTGCGTCGTGATCACCCTGGGTCGCCCGTCCCGTTAAACGGTGTCAGTGATCACGGCGCACGTACGTACATGGCTCCGGGACCGGTTCGGCCGTGTCCTTCGATGGAACCCGGAGCACGAAGAGGCGCCCCGGACCCTGACGTCTCTGTCCAGTCCCAGCAATCAAGGGAGCACTGTGCAAACCGGGGTTGGAGAGACCGATGACGACGCTGAGTCGTGGGCGCGCGAAATGGTGCGGGGACTGCCGCCCATGAGCCGTGCCGATGTGGAGGACCTGACGATCGTCCGAAAGCTGGTCGGTGACGGTCCCGTCATGACAGAGGTAGCTGCTCGATCCGCCTAGGGCGGGAGATCCGACGGCGCACCTGCTCCTCGGTGTCCGTAGATGATCCTGGCTCTACGTCTATCTGGAAGCCGCGCCACGTCCGCTGTAAATCCCTGCGCCGGTCGGCGGGCGTGGCGGCTTCCCATCCATCGACGATCAGCCTGGCCGTCTTGTCATCGAAGTCCGGGACGGGCAGCGCGTCGATTTCACTCAGTGATCTCTGCTGGGCTGTGATCCCGGCATTGAGATCGTCGACTGCTGGCTCGTACTGATCTACGGGGATCTTTCCGTCATTGAGCCGCCGGTCCCAGTAACCCCGCAGCGCAATGCGTCGCTTGATCTCATCCACGTGAGGCTGACGCCGCGCTTCGTGCTCCGCTCTGATCTGTCTGATCATGGCGAGCTGCTGGGGATCTGTCAGCCGGTGCAGCGTCATGTCAGTGATGACCTTGTCCAGCACTCGCTGATCGGCGATCGTGCGGCCGCATCCACCGGCCGGCCTGTGGCAGCGGTAGTGGTGGCGGATCTCGCCGTCCGCGTAGGTCGCCCCGCGCTGATGCGCCGTGGCGGTGAAGTACCCCCCGCAGTCGGTGCACCGGGTAGGCGAGTCTCGGCCGCTGCACAGGTAGGGATCTTCTGAGGGGCGCCCTCTTCGGCGCGGCGCCTGCGCGAGTGGCACAGATCCTCCCATGCGTGACGGGACCAGGATCGCTCAGTGGTTCAGACGTCTGGCGGTGGCGGCCTTGCGGGAGTTGACCATAGCTCTACAGCCCCTTCACTGCACTACCTGTTGACAGATGCGGTGGATCAAACGTCGCATCCTGGTCACGTGGGCGGCCTGGCGGTTGGATCATCACGGACAGTGAAGCGTTGGCTACCTCACTAAGGCTAGCCTCACCCGGGGAATTCGTGCCCTGGGTTGGAGTAAAAGTTTCGATAACTTGGCAATACTTGCCACTCTCTGGTGCCGCCGTTGACCAGGTGTTACTTCCAGTACATCAGTAGTGATCAAGTGGTTTGTGCGTGACGTCAGGAGGGGCGATGCAGGACATAACACCGGAGGAAGCAGGCGAATGGCTGCGACGCCATTTCAGCGATGATCCCGATCCGAGGGTGGATCTGGTCATAGAGGTGACCGAACCTGATCCGGTCATCTACCGAGAGGTGATGGAAATCCTGTTCGGTCCCCTGGCGTAAGCAATCCTGGGCATACTGTGACCAGTTGACCGACCGCAGGAATTGCCCCGCCCGGCGTGAAAGGGCTGACATGACGCAGGCTCTCACGAGTGCAGTCGAGACAGCCGCACGGAGCGTACGGCCCGGCCAGCTCCGCGCAGTCATCTACGCACGGGTCAGCACGGAGGAGCAGGTCAAGGGCTACGGCATCGGTGCGGGCGTCAAGCGCTGCCTGCGCTATATCGAAAAGAAGGAATGGTTCTTCGTCGACACGTTCGCAGACGAAGGAGTACCCGGATCGCTGCCCTGGGATGAGCGCCCCGACCTGAAGCGTCTGATGGAAATGGCGCAGCAGACGCCCTGCCCTTTCGACGTCGTCGTAGTCCCGGAAGGCCGCGTGATCGGCCGCGTCGACAAGGCCTACTACCCCTGGGTGTGGGGGTTGGAAAAATACGACGTCTTCGTGGCTGACGCCAAGCTGGACATCGACAACACCACCGACGAAGGCCGCGACAAGATGCGCGAGGAGGCGAACTACGCCTTCAAGGAGTACACGCGCATTCGCAGCCGCACGCAGAGCGGCATGCAGGAACATGCCGAAGACGGCGGATACACAGGTGGCTATGTCCCCTTCGCCTACCGCGTTGCGAACCGGGGGAAGAAGAAGGAGAGCAGGCTTGTCCCCGACGAATGCGAGCACGACCGGAAGTGCACCCGGTGCACGGAAGCGGGCGTGGCCCGGCGGGGCCGGGATCTGTTCGTGGCGCACCGGAACTATGAGCGGGCAGCTGAACTGCTGAACGCCGAGGGCCTGTTCACCCGGAGCGGCGTTCCGTGGTCCGGCAGGAACCTGCACAACATCCTGATGGGCGACGCCCTTCTGCGGTCGCGGGTCGTGTTCCGCAAGAAGTCGAAGGCGAAGCTGGCGCGCGACGGTGAACCGCTGTGGGGGCCGGAAGTCGTCATCAGCCTGCCGCCGGTCTTCACCGACCAGGAGAAGGAAGAGCTGAAGGCTGCCGACAAGCTGACATCCAAGGGGCCCTCTCAGGGGCGGGGGCGGGTGTATCCGATCAGTGGTCGGTTCATCTGTCTGTGCGGAGGCACCTACACAGGATGGAACCCCACCGGGAAGCGCAACCCCAAGTACCGCTGCAACGAGGGGGGACCCCAATGCAAGCTGGTGCCTGCCGAGGCCATGGAGAAGGATGTCTGGCGCAGGGTGCTCGCAGCCCTGAGCGACCTGGAGCGGCTGAAGAAGGTGGCGGCGGACTGGGTCAGTGCGGCTGCCGAACGAGATGTGAACTTCGAGGACCGCATTGCAGAGCTGGACGCCAGAATCGAGCGGCAGCAGAAGGTCATCAAGGTGACGCGCACCGTCGCCATCGGTGAGGCCCTTGACCGGGGGCTGGATGAGGCGGGGGCCGTCGCGGCGGCGGCCGAGGCTGTCCGTCCGCTCAACAAGCAGCTGGCCGACACGGAGGGCCTGCGGGCGCAGACTACCGAGTGGCAGAAGGAGGCTGCGGAAGCGGCCATGCGGGCCGATGACCTGATGACCCTGGCCAGGGCGGCGCAGGAGCGCTTTGGAAAACTGCCGCTGGAGAAGCAGTCCCGGCTCCTGGAGCTGCTCAAAGCCGAGGTGACGGTGACGCAGAAAGCACCGCAGGGCAAAGGTGGTGTCCGGTGCTCACTGATCGCCTGGTTCCGGGACAACGGCTACCTGGTACCGGAGCTGACCGACGAAGCGTGGGCCCGGGTGAAGAGGATCGTCCCCGCAGCCGCGGGCCGCGACCCGCGCAAGGCCCTGGCGGGAATGCTGGAAAAGGTCCGCACAGGTGTGGCCTGGGCCAAGCTCCCTCGGGAGTACGGGGACGGCGGGGCGCTGAGGAAAGTCTGCCTGGAATGGATGCCGGACGTCTGGCCGGCCGTGATGGGCGAGCTGAAAGAACTCGGGGGCGCAGAGCCGTTCGACCCTGCCCCGATCCCGGAGACGTCGGTCCGGTTGTGGGTGATCCCGGAACTGCTGCTCGGGAACAATGCTCACCTTGACGCATGCGCGCGACACCGAGCATGAAGGTGAACATCACGGTGAGGATGCCGATGATCGCGCCGACCGCGATGACGTCGGCGAGACCGCCGAGTCCCACCGACTTGAACGCGGTGGAGAATCCGCTCTCCGGGTCGATGTCCTTGTAGTTCTGCATGCCCGTCAGGACCAGGCAGGCCAGGACGTACAGGACCATCGAGATCGCCAGCGAGTAGAGGATCGCCTTCGGCATGTGGCGCTGCGCGTCCTTGGACTCCTCGGCCGCCGTGCTCATGGCGTCGTAACCGAACACGGCGAAGAAGACCGTGGCCGCGCCCGTGAACGCGCCGCTGACGCCGAAGGGGAAGAACGGCTCGTAGTTGCCGGTGTTGATGTGGAAGAACCCGACCGCGATCACCACGAGCACGACGATGACCTTCAGCACGACCACGATCATCTCGAAGCGCGCCGCGTTCTTGATGCCCAGGGTCAGCAGATAGGCGATGAGCAGGCAGAGCACGGCGGCGAACAGGTCGACCTTGTGGCCGTCCCCGGTGCCGGGCGCCCCCAGCATCCAGTTGGGCAGCTGGGCGCCCATGTCGTTGAGGAGGAAGTTGAAGTAGCCCGAGATGCCGATCGCGACCACCGCCACGATCGCCGTGTACTCGAGCAGCAGGTCCCAGCCGATGAACCAGCCGGTGAGTTCGCCGAGCACGACATAGCCGTACGTGTACGCCGATCCGGCCTTCGGGATCAGGCCCGCGAACTCGGCGTACGAGAAGGCCGCGGCGGCGCTCGCGACACCGGCGATGAGGAAGGAGATGAGGACGGCGGGCCCGGCCGTGCCGTTGGCCACCGTCCCGGCGAGGGTGAAGATACCGGCGCCGATGATGCCGCCGACGCCGATCGCGGTGAGCTGCCAGAGGCCGAGCGAGCGGGCGAGTCCGCCGCCCTCCGCGCCTTCGGTCTCATCGATGCTTTCGATGGGCTTGCGGCGCATGACGCCCTGCCCCATCCGGAGTCCCGCCATGAGCTCCACCTTTTCGCAGACGGCAGTCGGCTGATGGCGGATCATGATGGCGCAGGCATGCGCATGACGGAAGACGCCACACCCCTCGCACCGGTGAGGGTTCAGCACTCTGGCGGGTGCGGGTTACGGCACCACGGTGACGGGCCAGCGGCCCGCCTTGACCAGGCGTACCGCGACCGAGCCGACGATACGGTGGCCCGCCTGCTCGGAGGCGCCGACGACCACGGCGTCGGCCTTGAGGTCGTCCGCGGCGGTGACCAGACCGCTGAAGGGGTCGCCGCGGAAGGTGTGGAACTCCCAGCGCACGTCGAATATGTCCTTCACCCGCTCGGCCGCCTCCCTGATCTCGGTGATCAGCCCCTCCGCGATCTCGTCGGTCGTCTCGGCCACCGGAGCGCCGAGGGCGGCGCCCGCGGCCATCACCGGCTGGACGTAGACGACGGCGAGCAGCGCGTGCTGCCGCCGCGCCAGACCCCCGGCATATGCCGCGGCCCGGAGCGAGGAGTCCGAACCGTCGACACCGACGACGATCACCTTCGGCCCGTCGGTACCGCGTTCGAACTGGTGGGAGTGGTCTTCAGTCACGCCGAGAGGCTATCGGAGGCGGTCGGCCGCCCTCGTCGAGGGCGGGCGTTCCGTGAGGGGCACGAGGCCCGGCCGCCGGGCGCCGAGATCCGAGGCGGGACCAGGCCTCGACGAGCGGGCCGGCCGAGGCCTTCCTAGGGTCGGTCCATGAGCACCAGCGTGCAGAGCCAGGGGCCAGCGCCGCAGCGGGGTGCGAGAGACCGCTTCCTGAGACACGTGCCGGAAGGCTTCGCCACCTTCTTCGGCACCCTGGGCCTCTTCTGCGCGATCCTCGCGATCATCGGCCCACTGCGCCACCTCCTGCGCCCGGTGGTCCGCGTCCTGGACCTCCTCACGGTCCCAGTGAGCCCCAACCTCGCGTACGCCGTCTTCCTCTTCCTCCTCGCGGCGGCGACGGCGGCCCGCAAGAAGGTCGCCTGGTGGCTCGTCATCGTCTACCTGGGCCTCCTCCTCGCCTTCGACGTGCTCGGCATCGCCCTCGGCTACTGGGCGGACTCGCTGCCCTCGCTCATCGTCTGCGGCATCGCCTTCGTCCTGCTGGTCCTGGCCCGCAAGGAGTTCTCCGCGGACTCCCGCAGGGGCGCCGTCCGGCGGGCCGTCCTCGTGCTCGTCGCGGGCCTCGCCGTGGCGATCCTGGTCGGCTGGGGGCTCGTCGCGCTCTTCCCGGGTACGTTGCCGCGCGGCGAGGCCCTGCCGTGGGCGGCGAACCGGGTCTGCGGCGGGCTCTTCACCGGCCACGACTACTTCGACGGCAGGCCCCCGCGCGCCCTGCACTTCTGGCTCGGCCTCTTCGGCGCCCTCGCCCTCCTGAACGCCGCCGCGGCGCTCTTCCGCTCCCAGCGCATGGAAGCCGCCCTGCACGGCGACGAGGAACCCCGCATCCGTGCGCTCCTTGGCACCTACGGAGCCCAGGACTCGCTCGGCTACTTCGCCACCCGGCGCGACAAGGCCGTCGTCTTCTCGCCCAGCGGCAAGGCCGCCGTCACCTACCGCGTCGAGGCGGGCGTCTGCCTGGCCAGCGGCGACCCCGTCGGCGACCGCGAGGCCTGGCCGCACGCGATCGGCGCCTGGCTGGACGTGGCCCGGCAGTACGCCTGGGCGCCCGCGGTGATGGGCGCCTCCGAGGAGGGCGCCACCGCGTACGCACGCTCCGGGCTCGGCGCCCTCCAGCTCGGCGACGAGGCGATCCTGCACGTCGCGGACTTCGACCTGGACGGCCGCGACATGCGCGTCACGCGGCAGGCGGTGAACCGCGTCCGCCGCACCGGCGCCACCACCCGCATCCGCCGCCACTCCACCCTCACCGACGAGGAGATGGAGGAGATCATCGACAAGGCGGACGCCTGGCGGGACACCGAGACCGAGCGCGGCTTCTCCATGGCACTCGACCGGCTCGGCGACCCCGAGGACGGCGACTGCCTGCTCGTGGAGGCCCTGGACGCCGACGGCCGGCTCATCGCCCTGCTCTCGCTCGTCCCCTGGGGCAAGGACGGCATCTCGCTCGACCTGATGCGCCGCGACCGGGCGACCGCGCCCAACGGCGTGATGGAGTTCATGGTCGCCGAACTCTGCGCGGGCGCGGGCAAGTCCGGGGTGCGCCGCATCTCCCTGAACTTCGCCGTGTTCCGCTCGGTCTTCGAGGAGGGCGCCCGCATCGGCGCCGGACCCGTCCTGCGGCTGTGGCGCAAGCTGCTGCTCTTCTTCTCCAAGTGGTGGCAGCTCGAAGCGCTCTACCGCTCCAACGCCAAGTACCACCCCGAGTGGTACCCCCGCTTCATCTGTTACGGCGACGCCGGAGCCCTCGCCCGCATCAGCCTCGCCTCGGGCATCGCGGAGGGCTTCGTCTCCGTGCCCTCGCTGCGCACGCTCTGGGGCAAGGGCCACAAGCCCAGGGGCGTCACCAAGCCCACGAGCACGGCGGGCCTCCCGCCGATCTCCGCCCTCGGCCTCGCGGGACAAGAGGGCGCCGCGGACGCCGACCCGCTGGCCGCGCTGCCCGACCAGGTCCGCATCCGCCACCGCAAGCTCGACCGGCTGCGCGCCGACGGCGTCGATCCCTACCCCGTGGGCCCGGCGCCGCGCACCCACACCCTCGCCGACGTGACGCCCGCCCTGACGGGCGAGCAGGTCACGGTCGCGGGCCGCGTCATGCTCGTACGCGACTTCGGCGGGGTCGTCTTCGCCGTCCTGCGCGACTGGTCCGGCGACCGTCAACTCGCCCTGACCCGTGACCGGTCGGGGCCGGACGTCCTGGGCCGCTTCACCTCCGGCACCGACATCGGCGACCACATCACCGCCACCGGCACGGTCGGCGCCAGCGACAAGGGCGAACTCACCGTCTTCGTCACCGGCTGGCAGCTCACCGGCAAGTGCCTGCGCCCGCTGCCCGACAAGCACCGCGGTCTGGCCGACCCCGAGGCCAAGGTCCGGCGCCGCTATCTCGACCTGGTCGCGAGCCCCGGCGCCCGCGACGTCGTCCGGGCCCGCTCCACCGCCGTACAGGCACTGCGCCAGGGCCTGTTGGACCGCGGCTATCTCGAGGTCGAGACCCCGATGCTCCAGCAGATCCACGGCGGCGCCAACGCCCGCCCCTTCACCACCCACATCAACGCCTACGACCTCGACCTGTATCTGCGCATCGCGCCCGAGCTGTATCTGAAGCGGCTCTGCGTCGGCGGCATGGAGAAGGTCTTCGAGATGGGCCGCACCTTCCGCAACGAAGGGGTGAGCTACAAACACAACCCCGAGTTCACGATGCTGGAGGCCTACCAGGCGTTCGCCGACTACGACGTGATGCTCGACCTCACCCGCGCACTCATCCAGGGCGCCGCCACCGCCGCCTTCGGCGCACCCGTCGCCCGCAAGGCCGACGAGGACGGGCGGCTCACCGAGCACGACATCTCCGGGCCCTGGCCGGTCAAGACGGTCTACGGCGCGATCTCCGAGGCGCTGGGCGAAGAGGTCGACGCGGACACCCCGCTGCCGGGGCTGCACCGCCTCTGCGACCGCGCCCACGTCCCGTACCAGGCGGACGACGGCCGCGGTGACGTCGTACTGGAGATGTACGAGCGCCTCGTCGAGGAGAAGACGACGCTGCCCACCTTCTACAAGGACTTCCCGACCGACGTCTCCCCGCTGACCCGCCAGCACCGCACCGACCCGCGCCTCGCCGAGCGCTGGGACCTGGTCGCCTTCGGCACCGAACTGGGCACCGCCTACTCGGAGTTGACCGACCCCGTCGAGCAGCGCCGCCGCCTCACCGCGCAGTCGCTGCTCGCCGCCGGGGGAGACCCGGAGGCCATGGAACTGGACGAGGACTTCCTCGACGCCCTGGAGTACGCGATGCCGCCCACCGGCGGGCTCGGCATCGGCGTCGACCGGCTCGTCATGTTCCTCACCGGCCTGACGATCCGGGAGACGCTGCCCTTCCCGCTGGTGCGCCGCCGCTGACCCCCTCGCTCCTGCTGGTCCCATCGGGTGCTTTCGCGGCCCGCCGTGGTGTTGGTGGTCCGCGTCGGCCTTCCGCCATGTGACTGATTAGTCATGAAAAAGGATCAGATGACTCCAGGGCGTCGCGCACTCCTGCGCGGCGCCGCTGTCTTCGGTCTGGCCGCGACCGCCGGTTGCGCGGGTACGGAGCGGCCGAGCACGCCAGGTCCCACGGCCTCCAGCGGCGCCGCGGCCGGTGGCCCGCCCGCCGCACGCGCCCTCAAGCCCTCCGCGTACCGCCTGCAGCCCATGGCGGGCAACGGCCCGCCGCGTGCCGCGCGCGTCGTGCCGCGCGTCCGCAAGGCGCCGATCCTGCGCATGGACGGACAGGGCCGCAGCATGGTGCTGACCTTCGACGACGGACCCGACCCCCGCTACACGCCGGGCATCCTGCGCACCCTGCGCCGGTACGACGTGCGTGCGATGTTCTTCGTCTGCGGCGAGATGGCCGTCGACAACAAGGACCTGCTGCGCGAGATGGTCGACGACGGGCATGTGATCGGCAATCACACCTGGACGCATCCGCTGCTTCCGAAGATGAGCCGGAGCGCGATGCGCGAGGAGATCGAGCGCACCTGCGAGGTGGTCGAGGAGGCCGTGGGCGAACCTCCCGCCTGGTTCCGCGCCCCCTACGGGGCCTGGAACCGCAACGCCTTCCAGCTGGGCGCCGACCTGGGCATGGAGCCGCTCGCCTGGACCGTGGACACCCTGGACTGGACCGAGCCGGGCACCCGCACGATCATCCGGCGGGTACGGGCCGGCGCGGCACCCGGAGTCGTCGTGCTCTCGCACGACGCGGGCGGCGACCGCACCCAGAGCGTGGAAGCCCTGCGGACATATCTGCCCGAGCTCATCGACTCGGGTTACCGCATCACCGTGCCGAGCCGCTTCGGAATCTAGCGATGTAGCCGGAATGCAGGGAGGGTATTTCGCCCGCCCGGTGCCGTGTTCCGCCGACGTCTTCGTCGTCAGCGCACGTCCACCAGGCGGGCGAAAACGACGACGTTCCCGTCGTATCCGGCCTGTTTGGAGAATCCGCCGCCGCAGGTGATGACGCGGAGTTCCGCAGCGCCCTTGTCGCTGTAGACGCGGCTTCCCGGGAAATTGTCCTTCTCGAACACTTCAATGCCGTAGATCTCGAAGACCGCGGTCTGCCGGTCCCTGCGCAGGACCTCGACCTTGTTTCCCTTCTTCAGCGAGCCCAGGCCGTAGAAGACGGCGGGCCCCTGCTCGTTGTCCACATGGCCGACGATCACGGACGTGCCCTTCTGGCCCGGCGAGACGGCTCCGGTGAACCAGCCGGCGAGGTTCGGGTCCTGCGCCGGCGGCGCGTCCACCCAGCCCTCCGCGTCGAGCCCGACGGGCATGACCGGCGCGTCCAC
Source organism: Streptomyces sp. NPDC054047 (assembly GCF_055585065.1). Classification (NCBI taxonomy): domain Bacteria; kingdom Bacillati; phylum Actinomycetota; class Actinomycetes; order Kitasatosporales; family Streptomycetaceae; genus Streptomyces; species Streptomyces sp. NPDC054047. The sequence goes on from NZ_JBVJKV010000006.1 coordinate 171,886, forward strand.
CCGGATGCCCTTGATACCCACGCGCTGGGCGGGGGAGTACGTCAGCGGCGCGACGCCCTGTCCCGCCTCGTCGGGCGCCTGGTCCGCGGCGGCGGCCGACGCCGGCTGGGGCGGACCCACATCGAATTCCCCTGAGCCATTCCGGATCAGCGCGAGGCCGGTCAGCAGAACAAGCGCCATCGCGCCCCACGGCGCGCGCTTCTTCTGCTGTTCCTCCTCATCGGCCGGTTGGGACGAAGGCATTCTCAGATCCCCTCTCAACGCGGCATTCGAACCGCGTCCGTTGCGCGTACAAGAACGCTAAACGCGGCGCACGCGGCGGGCGACAGAGCGGGAGCGAACGGGTGGCGCCCATACCGGGCATGCGCCATCCGAGTCGAGGACGGCAGGAAATTTCTGACGGTCCGTGACCTGCGGCAATATCGGCTTGTACGTCCGCGCTTCGGCGTGTCGCCTCACCAGGACGGCCGATCGCCGAAATGCGGGTCTGTGCAGGGCATCTGAGGGTCTGTTTGGGAGGCGCTCTCGCCGATCGACCGGGGACGGTTACCCCGGGGCGTCTTCCGCGGAGGATTCACATGCGTACTTCTCGTATGCGCACCACTCGTGCCCTCGCGGTCGCAGTCACCGCGGGTGCCGTCGTCGGCCTCGCCGCCCCGACGGCATCGGCCTGGGCCGATCCGTCCAACATCGTCGCCATGCCGAGCGTGATTCCCCGAGGGGGGCAGCTGACGGTCACGGTCGACGGCTCGGCCTGCTCGACCCACGGCAGCAAGATCACGTCGGACGCGTTCCCCGACACCAACCTGAAGTCCATGGGCGCCGGTACGGCGAGCGCGAACCCCACGATCCACCATCACGCCAGCCCGGGGGCGCACAGCATCACCGTCCACTGCGGCACGAGCGCGCCCCTCACCAAGCCCAACGCGTTCACCGTCATCCACGGTGGTGTCCGCGGCGGTCTGGGCGGCAGCAGCAACACCGGTGCGACCAGCACCGACATGGCGATCGGCGGGGTGCTGGTGGCGGCCGCCGTGGTCGGTGGCGGGGTGTTCTGGATGCGCCGGCGCTCGGAGAACGCGGGGCGCGGCATCTGACCGCGCTCCCGATACCGGCAGGCTCGTCACCGGCAGGCCCGTCACTCGCACGTCGGGCACCGGCACGTCGGCCACGCGTAGGCCGGCACTCGTATGCGGGCGCTCGTACGGCGGGTGCTCGTACGTCGGGTGTGCACCGTTCCGCCTCCTGTCCGACCGGCGCGTCCCCCCTTCCGCGCCGGTGCCGGTCACGGGGCGGTCCGTGCCCACCCGCACACCGCCGCCCGGTCGCCCGCTGAGCTCAGCGGGCGACCGGGCGGCGGTGTGTACGGCGCCGTGCGGGGGTGGGTCAGGACTTGCCGTCGCCGGTGCGGCGGCGCGTCCAGTAGTACGCGGTGCCGAGCGTGCCCACGATGAGGGCGCCGCCCAGGGCGATCTCGTGCAGGTCGAGCCCGCCGAGGCTGCCGCCGACACCGGCCTTCACGCCTCGGTGGACGGGGGCGGTCGGGTGCGAGGTGTGGTGGGTCGGGTGTGAGGTCGGGCGGCCCGTGGCGATGGTGAGGTCCGTGGTCCCCGTCTCGCCCTTGCAGTCGAAGGTCACCTCGTACATCGCGCCGGGTTTGGCGTCGGGGAAGACCATCGCGGAGACGGATTGCTGACCTTTGGGGATGTGGGCGTCGTCGAAGACGCCGGAGGTCACCTTGGCGTCGCCCTCGCAGCCGTCCACGCTGAGCTGGACCTGGCCGCCCGCGGCGATCGTGGACGGGGTGACGCGGAAGCCGAACGAGGTGATGTTGTTGTTCGTGTCGTTGTCGTCCGCGACGGCCGCGGAAGCGGTGGAGGCGGTGAGGGTCAGGGCGGTGGCGGCGAGCAGAGTGGCCGAGGCGACGCGTATCGCGCGCATGATCATTCCTCCGGGTCTCCGAGGAGCAGCCGCGGACCTTCTTCCGCTTTCACCTGATATGCACCTCGATGCCGGAAACGCTAGGCAGGGACTCGCGCGCCCGCGATCGCAGTCGCGCGAACGGGGCAACGATGTGGGCCGGACAGGGGAACGGGGCGGGGTGTCGCCGGGGTGATGACGGGGATTCAGCGGTGGGGCGTGTAGCGGGGGAGGTGCGGGCCGTGGGTCCGGCGACCGGGACCCGGCAGCGGGCGGTCAGCCCGTCGATGCGGTGCGGCCGCAGCGCGCAAGCGCCAGTCCGCCGAGGGCCGTGCCGCCCAGTCCCACCACTATGGCGACGATGGCCCCGGCCCGCCCGTTGCCGGTGCCGAAGCCGCCGGTCGTGGTGGCCAGATGCAGGCCTCCGAGGGCCACGCCGATCAGTCCCATCGCCATGGCCGCCCCGGCCCACCTCCGTCCGTCTCCGATGCTGATGCGACCGGCGGAACGGGCGAGGGCAAGGCCGCCGACGGCCACGCCGGCCAGCGCCACCACCGCGGCGAGGACGGCCCCGGCCCGTCCGTTGCCGGTGCCGAGATCCCCGGCGGCGGCCATCATCAGGGCTGCTGATGCGCTCATGTCCTGCTCCTCTTCCGTGCTCTCGTTTCCGACGCGTGGATGTGCGGATGGCGTCGATGTGTGGATGGCGTCGATGTGTGGCTGCGGACCGAGCATGGCCGCCGGCTCCCGTGCCGGTCGTCCAGCAGGCGCGGACACTTCGTGCTGCCGCAGACGGGGCGTCCTGCTGCCGCGGATGCCGCAGGAGGCGCCGAAGTACCGCGTGCGCGGTAGGCGGTCGGTCATCCGTGGGCCGGACTCCCCCGCGCCGGCCTCTGGCTAAGGTGCGCCCATGGGTTCAGGACGGTGGGGCGTACGGGCCGAGGTCAGAGACCGGGTGGTCGCGGTCTGCGTGGCGGCGGTGCTGTCGATCGCCGGGCGGTCCGCACATCAGGGCGGCGCGGATCTCGACGTGCTCGGCCAGGTGCTGTTGGCGGCCGGTGGCCTGGCGCTGGCCGCGGGCCGCCGGGCTCCGGTTCCCGTCCTGGTCGTCACAGGGCTGTGCGCGGTGGGATACCAGGCGGCCGGTTTCGACGTGCCCGCCGTCGCGTATCTGTTCGCGGTGTACGCCGCGATGCGGGCGGGGCACCGCATCGTCACGGTGGCGGCGAGCGTGACCATGCTGGCCGCTCTCCCGCTCGCAGCCCTGGTCTCGCTGCACGACGTGGGCGCGGCGTTCGCGCAGGCCCGCGGCGCCCTGGAGGTGGCCTGGCTGGTCGCGGCCGGGGCCGCGGGCGAAGCGCTGCGGCAGGCCGAGCGGCGGGCGGACGAGGCCGAGCGCACCCGGGAGGAGACCGCGCGGCGCCGTGCCGACGAGGAGCGGCTCCACATCGCGCGGGAGCTGCACGACTCGCTCACCCACCAGATCTCGGTCATCAAGGTGCAGTCGGAAGCGGCCGTCCACGTGGCCCGCAAGCGCGGCGAGGAGGTGCCGGAAGCCCTCCTCGCGATCCGGGACGCGGGCCGTGAGGCGACCCGGGAGCTGCGGGCGACCCTGGAGGCGCTGCGTGACGACGGCAAGGCCCCGCCGCGAGGGCTCGACGACGTACCGGAACTGGTGGAACGGGCGCGCGGCAACGGCCTGGACGCGGCCCTGACGATCGAGGGGGAGCGGCACGACGTGCCGACCGCGGTGGCCAGGACCGCCTACCGGATCGTTCAGGAGTCGCTCACCAACATCGCCAGGCACGCTTCGGCCGCCACGGCGTCGGTGCGGATCGACTACCTCCCTCACGCCCTGGGCATACGGATCGACGACGACGGCAGAGCCACCCGGGAGGCCGCCCCGGTGCCCGGCGTCGGGCTGCTGGGGATGCGCGAACGGGTGAGTGCCCTCGGCGGCAGCCTGCGCGCGGAACCGCGCGTCGAGGGCGGCTTCAGCGTCCACGCCGAACTCCCCGTGGACCGGGTGTCGTGATCCGCGTCCTGCTGGTCGACGACCAGCCGCTCCTGCGCAGCGGCTTCCGCGCGCTCCTGGACATCGAGGACGACATCGAGGTGGTGGCCGAGGCCGCCGACGGTCAGGAGGGCCTGGCCCTCGCCCGGCTGCACCTGCCCGACATCGCCCTCGTCGACATCCAGATGCCGGTCGTCGACGGCATCGAGGCGACCCGGCTCATCGCCGCGGACCCGGCCCTGGCCGGGGTGCACGTCGTCATCCTGACCAACTACGGCTTCGACGAGTACGTCTTCGACGCGCTGCGCGCCGGCGCAGCGGGGTTCCTCGTCAAGGACATCGTGCCGGAGGACCTGCTGCACGCCGTCCGCGTCGCGGCGCGGGGCGACGCCCTGCTCGCACCGTCGATCACCCGCAAGCTGATCGACCGGTACGTCGCCCAGCCGCCTCACACCGTCCGGGGCGACAGGGAGCTGAAAGGGCTGACCCATCGCGAGCGCGAGGCCGTCGTACTGGTCGCGCACGGGCTGTCCAACGACCAGATCGCGGACCGCATGGTGATCAGCCCGATGACCGCGAAGACCCACATCAACCGCGCCATGGCCAAGCTCCATGCCCGCGACCGCGCCCAACTCGTGGTCTTCGCCTACGAATCCGGCCTTGTGGCCCCGCCCGGCCGCTGAGACCGGCCGCCCGCGGCCCCGGGTGCGCCCTGGCGGGTCAGGAACCCGTCGCCCACACGTGCGCCCCGCTGCCGCGCCACTCCACGAGGTGCGGGTCGTCCAGGGACATGTCGGCGTCGCCGAGGCCCGCGCGGCGGAGGAATTCCACCAGGTCGCGGTCGTCGTGCGCGACGCCGACGGGCTGGCCGCGCACGGTGATCCGCCGTCCGCCGTCGGGAGCGGGCGGGTGAACGATGATGGGTGTCTGCCAGGTCATGCCACCAGAGTGCGCCGCGCGGGGCCGCGGCGCAGCACGGTTTACGGACCCGTGTGCGAAGCCGGTGTCCGGGAGCCGGGGTAACCGCCGCGCCGATACCCCTCCCAGACGCGCCCGCCTGACGGCGCGGGCACCCCACCGGCCTGCGCACAGCCGGGCGGCCCGGCCCGGGCAACTGCCTCGCCTCGTCCCTCAGTCGGGCGCCGAGCCCGTCCCGGAATCGCCTGGCGGACGAACCACCGCCGACTGGTGGCCCAACTGGGCCGCACCGCCCGTCAATCGGCCGTCGCGTCCGTGAGTGTGGGGGCCGTGGCGGCGAGTACCGCGTCGAGGAGGCCGGGGAAGCGGGCGTCGAGGTCGGCGCGGCGCAGGGCCACGGCCTTGTAGCGGCCCACCTTGTGTTCCCGGGTGATCCCCGATTCGCGCAGCACGCGCCAGTGGAAGGTGGCGGTCGCCTTGGTGACCTCCATGGGCAGGCTGCCGCAGGTGCGCTCGCCGTCGGACGCGGCCAGCTCGCGCAGGATGCCGAGCCGGACGGGGTGGCCGAGCGCGGCCAGGACGTCCTCGACGAGCAGCTGGTCACGGTGCGGGTGGTACGTCGCCATGCTTCGACTGTACGGCGTATCTCGTACTAGGGCGATTGCCCCACTTGTCCGTTTCATCGGCCTACTGTACGTTGAATGTCGTACCGACGTACCGACGTACCGAGTACTGACGTACCGACGTACGGACCTGCGCCCCTCTTCCCGCACCTGGAGAACCGCCGTGAGCACCGCCCCCGCCGCCCCCACAGCCATCGTCACCGCCGCCGGTTCCGGCATAGGCCGGGGTATCGCCACCGAACTCGCCGAGGCGGGCTATCGCCTCTCGCTCCTCGACATCGACCCCGCGATCGGGGACTTCGCCCGCGAGCTCGGCGCCATCGCCACGGTGGGCTCCCTCACCGCCCCCGACGACCTGGCCCGCCTGGTGGACACCACCCTCGGGAGCTACGGCCGGATCGACGCCGTCGTCAACGGCGCAGGCCACGCCAGGAACGACGCACTGCTCGCGGTCACCGACCAGGACTGGCACGACGGCCTGGACATGCTGCTCCTGAGCGTCGTGCGCATGGCCCGGCTCGTCACCCCGCACATGGAGGCGGCGGGCAAGGGCGCCTTCGTCAACCTCTCCTCGTACACGGCCTTCGAGCCGATGGGGATCATCCCGGTCAACTCCGCCCTGCGCTCGGCCCTGACCAGCTTCACCAAGCTGTACGCCGACCAGTACGCGGCCAAGGGCATCCGCATGAACAGCCTCATGCCCGGCTACGTCGACAGCTGGCCCGAGGACCCCGACTTCCTCGCCAGGATTCCCGCGGGCCGCTACGCCACCACCCGGGAGATCGGAAAGCTCGCCCGCTTCCTGGTCTCGGACGACGCCGCGTACGTCAACGGCGAATCCATCCGCATCGACGGCGGCGCCGCCCGCTCCCTGTGAGGGGCCCGCCGACCAGGCCGATCACCGTGGCGTACATGTGAACTCCCTGCGGGTCGCGGGCTCGCACGGCCGGTCGGGCCCGGTGGCGCCATAGGCTGGGCCCGATGATTGAGACCGTCGTGTTCGACGTGGGGGAGACCCTCACCAAAGATGACCGCTACTGGGCGTCCTGGGCCGACTGGCTCGGCGTGCCCCGTCACACCGTCTCCGCGCTCGTGGGAGGTGTCGTCACGCGGGGCCGCGACAATGCCGAAGCGCTGCGGCTGCTGAGCCCGGACATAGACGTCGCCGCCGCCTACAGCGCCCGGGAGGTCGCGGGGCGCGGTGAGCACCTGGCCGAGACCGACCTCTACCCCGATGTGCGTCCCGCCCTCGGCGGGCTGCGCAAACAGGGGCTGCGCGTCGTCATCGCGGGGAACCAGACGCATCGCGTGGGCGAACTGCTGCGCGGCCTGGATCTGCCCGCCGATCTCGTGGCCACCTCGGGCGAGTGGGGTGTGGCGAAGCCGGATCCGTCGTTCTTCGCCCGGGTGGTCGAGGCGGCGCAGAGCGCGCCGGAGCGGACGCTGTACGTCGGCGACCATCCCGCGAACGACATCTACCCGGCGAAAGCGGCCGGGCTGCGCACGGCGCACATCCGGCGCGGGCCCTGGGGGCACTGGTGGGCCGACGACCCGGCCGTGGTCGAGGCCGCGGACTGGCGGATCGACTCCCTCACCCAGGTCGCCTCGATCATCGCTGAATGAGTGTCAGCAGGGCGGCTCCACCGTGCCTTTGAGGCCGGTGGAGCCGCCCTTCCCTCATTTTCCGAGGTTGTCGAAGAGCGCGCGGAACGGCTCCGGGGTGGCCGCGACGCCGCGGCTGTAGGGGGCGTCGAAGTCCCAGATGAGGAAGAGCAGGAAGGCGATCAAGGCCGAGAACAGCCCCGCGAGGATGAGTTCGCGCGGCGTGCGGCGGATCTGCAGGGCGAAGATCATGCCGACGGTGACCAGACCGCCGGTGATCAGACCGAACCAGACGACGCCGGGCATGGTGGCCCCGGCACTGTCGCCGCGCTGGTTGCGCGCGTCGGACGCGGCCGCGACCGCGTCGACGAGCGGCTGGTAGGCCTGGGCCTCGAAGTCGGACTTGGGCTGGTAGTCGGTGACGTCGTGGCGTACGCGGGTGAGGAGTTCGGCACCGCGGTCGGTGAGTTCACCGTGGTCGGCCATGGAGTCCCACTCGGTGGTGACGACATGGCTGACATAGGCGTGCACGCCCGTGCGGATGCGGTCGCGGACGTCGGCCGGATAGACCCGCGCCCGCTCGGACACCTCGTGCAACGCCTGGGCCTCGGCGTGCACATGGTCCTGGGCGACGCTGCGCGCCTCCCAGACACCGGCGATGGCCAGGCCGAGGACGATGGCGTACACCACGCCGATCATCATCGTCATGTACTCGATGACGTCAGGAGTCTCCGAGGCGTCGTAGTCCGGGCTCGTCCTGCGGTGCCGCAGAACGGTGACGACGAGGACGACGCCGCACGCGGCGGCCATCGCGAGGGTGAGAACAAGCCATTCCGACATGGGACCTCCGACGGTCAGCGAGGCCGCAGGGCGGCGACGGCGAGCACCGCGGGTGCGGTGACGAGCAGGGTGAGCGAGACCAGGGACGGGCCGCTGCGGGGCGGCGGTTTACGCGGAGTGATGCGGTACTTGGGGTAACTCACCGGCTTCGGCGAGATCTTGGGGGCGGGGGCAGGCGTGGGGGTCGGTTTCGGTTTCGGCTCCGGGCTCGGGGTCGCGCTCGGGGGTGGTGGCGGCGGGGGTGGCGGAGGCGGCGCGGGCTTGGCCGGGGCCGGGCGCGCGAGCGGGGGCGGCGGGGGAGGGGGCTCCGGCGCCGGTGCCGGTGGCTCCGGACGCGGCGGTGGGGCCGGAGCGGGCGGCGGTGGCGGAGGAGGCGGAGGAGGCTTGGGGCGGTGTGTGGGGCCCGCCCTGCAGGTCACTCCGTCGCCCGCGACCGCCACCGCGTCGCCGCCGGGAGCGTCACCGATCGAGGCGTAGGCGCAACTGTCGAAGGGGGCGGTGGCCGAGACCGCGGAGGCCGCCGGTGAACCGAACAGCCAGGCCAGCACCATCAGCGCGGTTAAGCGTGTGACCAGGCCGGATGAGGCCCTAGAGGATCCATGCACGACAAGGATCATCGGCAGCGCGTCGCCCTGCCACGCTGCCGCCACCCTCCTCATACCCGAAGGGAGGAGACGCCGGGCGCGGGATTGACGAACAAAAGAATCTTGAACGCGGGTTGAACGCATCAGCTGTTCCCACCCGTACCTAGGGCCATGCGTGACGCACTCAGCGGCGCGACACCCAAGCGACAGCGGGAGTTAGAAATGCGGCATCCATCAGGGAGTTCCTTCCGGGCCTGGCGGAGCGCCTCGCTCGTGGCGACAGCTGCGGCCATGCTGGCGCTGACGACGGCGTGCGGTCAGGAGAAGGGGGACCAGTCGCCGAACGGACAGAACGTCGGCAACCAGGCCCCGGCCAAGGGAGACGGGTACGGGGCGGGGAGCGACGGATACGGCGCCGACACCGGCGACGCGAAGGAGGGCGCGGGGAAGGCGAAGGCCGCCGGCCAACTCGCCGTCTGGGACAGCAAGAAGCTCGGCAAGGTCGTCACCGACAGCGAGGGCCGCACGCTCTACCGCTTCGACAAGGACACCGCCGAGCCCCCCAAGTCGAACTGTGACGGCGCCTGTGCCACGACCTGGCCCGTCGCGTCCCCCGAGGGAGCGGCCGCCCCGCCCGGAGTGGACAAGTCCCTGCTCGGCGAGGTCACCCGGACCGACGGCAGCAAGCAGCTGACCATCGACGGCTGGCCGATGTACCGGTACGCCAAGGACACCAAGGCCGGTGACGCCAAGGGTCAGGGTGTGGGCGGCACTTGGTACGCGGCGGCCCCCGACGGCAAGAAGGCCGCGCCCGCCGCCGAGGAGGCCGAGCCCCCCGCCGAGACGGCCCCCGTCGACCCGGCAGGACTCTCCACCCGCAAGGACCCCAAGCTCGGGGAGATCGTCGTCGACAAGAACGGCATGACCGTCTACCGCTTCACGAAGGACTCCGCCTGGCCGATGAAGTCCGCCTGCACCGGCGCCTGCCTGGAGAAGTGGCCGGTGGTTCCGCCCGTCGAGAAGAACGACACCAAGGGAATCCTGAAGAAGGGCTTCGTCGTCTTCGATCGCCCCGACGGGCAGCGGCAGCAGACGATCGACTGCTGGCCGATGTACACGTTCTCCGGCGACAAGAAGCCCGGCGACACCAACGGTCAGGGAGTGGGCGGCACTTGGTTCGCGGCCGGCCCGGACGGAAAGGCCGTCGGCGCACCGAAGTAGACGTACGGGAAGCAGACGTACGGGAAATAGGCGTACAGAAGGAGCCTTGCCGAAGCACGAGTTCAGAAGAGGAAGTCCGGCCAAGAAGGGGGTCCTGTCAGAACTACCTCGCGTACGGTCTACCGGTCCGTTCTTTTCCCCTCCCCGGGGAAGGAACGGACCGGTTCTTTGGGTTGATATTCGGCACTTGCCACAGGCAGTGACCGAGAACGGACGACCAATTTCCGTTTTGACTCGCTCCCTTGGCGGACGATCAGTAGCCTCACTTCGAACACCGGCTCGCCTCGCCTACGTCTTGGAGTCCTGATGGAGCGTCCCGCCTGGGCACCGCAGGGCATCGACATCACGATGCCCAGCGTGTCCCGCATCTACGACTATTACCTGGGCGGTTCGCACAACTTCGAGGTCGACCGGGACGCAGCCCGCCGGGCCATGGAGTTCATGCCGGGGCTGCCCAAGATCATGCAGGCGAATCGTGCCTTCATGCGCCGAGCAGTGCGTTTCGCCGTGGCCGAGGGCATCACGCAGTTCCTCGACATCGGTTCGGGCATTCCCACGTTCGGCAACGTCCACGAGGTCGCGCGGCAGGCGCACCCCGAGGCCCGCGTGGTGTACGTCGACCACGACGCGGTGGCCGTCGCGCACAGCCGGGCCGTGCTCGACGGTGACGAGAAAGCGACGGTCCTCGCCGCGGATCTGCGCAAACCGCTGGACATTCTGGGCAGTTCGGAGGTCAACGGACTCCTCGACCTCGACCGGCCGGTCGCCCTTCTCCTCGTCGCCGTCCTGCATTTCGTGGAGGACGCGTACGATCCCTACACAGCGGTCGCCGAGCTGCGGGACGCACTCGCGCCCGGCAGCATGATCGTCCTCACGCACGCCGCGTACGAAGGGATGCCGATCCCCGCCGAGCAGGCCGGCCAGACGGTCGGCGTCTACAAGGACATCCGCAATCCACTGATCATGCGCTCGCGCGAAGAGATCGCGCGGTTCTTCGAGGGATACGACATGGTGGAACCCGGCCTCGTGCCGATGCCGCGCTGGCGGCCCGACACCGCGCCCGAGGAGGAGGATCCGTACGCCTTCTCCGGGCTCGCCGGCGTGGGGCGCAGGGCATGAGCGGGGAACCGGACGGGCCCGAGGGCAGAGTGCGCAGGTTCGCCACCATCTGGAGCCGCGCCATCTTCCCGGTGACGGCGACATCGCTGACCCGTCCCGAGTTCGAGCAGCAACTGGTGCCGTTGGCGCGGAGGTTGCGTGCCGCGCTGCACGAGCGGATCTTCGAGGCGGCCGAGGGCCAGGCGATCGGCGCCGCGCTCGTGGGCACGCACTGCACCGACCCCGAGGCACTGAGCCGCACGCTCGACTGCGTGGACGCCTATCTCGTCCTGTACTGCGGTGACGACGGCCCCCAGGAGGAGTTGCGGGCCCGGTCCGCGCGCCTGCAGCACGCCCTGGCCGCCGGCTTCGCGGCCGCCCTCAGGGAGCGGACCCTCGCCGAGCAGGAGGCGATATCCCGCGCCGCCCTGGACGCCCGCAGTGCCGTGGCCGAAGCCCTGCACGCGAGCGAGGCACGCTTCCGTGCCGTCTTCCACGGCGCGGCGATCGGCATCGGCATAGCCGACCTCACGGGCACGGTCCTGGAGGTGAACGACGCGCTGGTGCGCATGTTCGGCGGCCTGGAGAACCAGGTGCGCGGACGCAACGTCGCGGAGTGGACCCACCCCGACGACTCGCCCCACGTATGGAAGCTCTACGAAGAGCTGGTGCGCGGGGAGCGCGAGCACTACCGCGTCGAGAAGGCCTTCTACCGGCCCGACGGCACCGTCCTGTGGACCAACCTGACCGTCTCGCTGCTGCGTGACGCCGACGGAGTCCCGCAGTACCAGCTGGCGTTGATGGAGGACACCACCGAGCGCCGGCTGCTCAATCTGCGCCTGCGCTACGAGGCCACGCACGACGCGCTCACCGGCCTGCCGAACCGCACCCTGTTCTTCGAGCGCCTGGAGAAGGCCCTCGCGGCGGGCGACGGCGCACGGTTCGGGCTCTGCTATCTCGACCTGGACGGCTTCAAGACCGTCAACGACAGCCTCGGGCACGCGGCGGGCGACCGGCTCCTCGTCGAGGTCGCCGACCGGCTCCAGTCCTGCGCCACCGCGCCCGGCGAGATGGTCGCCAGGCTCGGCGGCGACGAGTTCGTGGCGCTGACCACAGGCCGGCACACCGAGGTCGAGGTCGACGACCTCGCCGGGCGCATCATGCACGCGCTGTCCACGCCCATCCGCGTGGAGGGCCGCGAGCTGACCGTGCGCGGCAGCATCGGCATCGTCGAGGGCCCGGCCGGGGAGCGCGGCGCGGCGGAGGTGCTGCGCAGCGCGGACATCACGATGTACCGCGCGAAGTCCGCGGGCGGCAACCGCTTCGAGCTCGCCGACCCCGAGGCCGACGCCCGCGCCATCACCCGGCACGGGCTGACCACCGCGCTGCCCGCGGCCCTGGAGCGCGGCGAGTTCTTCATCGAGTACCAGCCCCTCGTGCACCTCGGCGACGGCAGCGTGCGCGGCGCCGAGGCGCTGGTGCGGTGGCTGCATCCGCAGCACGGCGTCATCGGCCCGGACCGCTTCATCCCGCTCGCCGAGCACACCGGTCTGATCGTGCCGCTCGGTCGCTGGGTCCTGGAGGAATCGGTCCGCCAGGCCCGCACCTGGGAGGCACGGCACAAGGACGCCGGGCCGCTGCGCGTGAACGTGAACCTCTCGCCCATGCAGCTGACCCACCCCGGCCTGGTCTCGGACACGGTGGAGATCCTGGAGCGTGCCGGGCTCGAACCGGGCGCCCTGTGCCTGGAGGTGACCGAGTCCGCGCTGATCGGCGCCGACGACGACCTGCTCAAGCCGCTGCGGCGGCTCGCCGAGATGGGCGTGGACATCGCGCTCGACGACTTCGGCACCGGCTACTCGAACCTCGCCAACCTGCGCCGCCTGCCGGTGAGCATCCTCAAGCTCGACCGCTCCTTCACGCAGGGCATGCAGCACTTCCCGGCCGACCCCGTCGACCTGAAGATCGTCGAGGGGATCGTCGCGCTCGCCCACAGCCTGGACCTCGCGGTCACCGTCGAGGGCGTCGAGACGGGCGCCCAGGCGGACCAGCTGCGAGAGTTGGGCTGCGACACGGCGCAGGGCTGGTACTACGCACGGCCTGGCCCGCCGGACCAGCTGCACGAACTGGCGCTGGCCGACGCGACGAGCTGAGGAGCACGGATGTCCTCCGGAGAGATCCAGTGGGTGTACGCCTTCGTGGACCGGCCCAAGGACCGGTTCGTGCGGGCGCACGCCTTCTGGACGGCGGTCACCGGGACGCGGCTCTCCGCGTTCCGCGGCGACGAGGCGCAGTTCGTGACCCTCCTGCCGGAGGGCGCCGACGCCTTCCTGAAGGCGCAGGCGGTCGACGGCCCCGGGGGCGCGCACCTCGACTTCTCCGTGGCGGACGTACCCGCCAAGGCGCGCGAGGCCCGCGCGCTCGGGGCGACCCCGGTCCACGCGGAGGAGGGCCTTGAGGTCCTGCGCTCCCCGGGTGGGCAGCTGTTCTGCGTGGTGGAGTGGCAGGGCGAGCGGGTCCGCCCCGAGCCGCTCGTCGCGCCCGACGGGACCACGATCCGTCTGGACCAGGTGTGCCTCGATGTGCCGCCGGCGGTGTGGGAGGCGGAGAAGAGGTTCTGGCCCGCCTTCACGGGGTGGTCCGACCGCCCGGGTTCACGCCCCGAGTTCCACCTCGTCGACCCGACCCCGCACCTGCCGGTCCGGATCCTGCTCCAGCGCCTCGACTCGGACGGGCCCGCCGGGGCCCACCTGGACTTCTCCTGCTCCGACCCGGACGCGGACCGCGTCCGGCACGAGGGTCAGGGTGCCGAGAGCGTGTGGCGGGGCCCGCACTGGATCGTGATGCGAGACCCGGCGGGCGGCACGTACTGCCTGACGATCAGGAACCCCGAGACGGGCGGTCTGCCTTCCGCCCGTTAGGCACCTGCGGGCCGGTGGGTGCTGAGCGCGCAGCTCCCGGCGCCCCTTACGGGGCGCTGGGAACCCGGCGCCTGCAAGGTGAGCGCCCGTAGGGGCGCGGGGAACTGCGCGGCCAGCCCCCACCGGGCCCGCGGTGACACACAACCCTCACCGCTCCAACAACATCCGCTGCAGTTCCCGCGCGGCCCGTGGCGGAGCCACATCGCTGCGGTGGGCGAGCGCGATCGTGCGGTGCAGGGCCGGCCGGGCCAGCGGAGTCATCCGCAGGCCGCTCCCCGCGCGCTCGGCCACCATGCGCGGCACGACCGCCACCCCGAGCCCCGCCCGCACGAAGCCGAGCACCGCGTCCATCTCGCCGCCCTCGACCGCGAACTCCGGCTCGAACCCCTCGGCCCGGCAGGCGGCGACGGTCAGCTCCCGCAGGTCGTAGCCGTGCCGGAACATCACAAGGCGCTCGCGCTGGAGATCGGCGACCCGCACCGACCTGCCGCCGAACTTGCGCGCGTCCGGTGACGACACCACGACCAGGTCCTCGCGCAGCAGCTCGACGGTCGTCAGCGCCGGGGACGGCGACGGCAGCGGCAGCACGACGATCGCCAGGTCGAGGGCGCCGCGCGCCAGTTCCCGTACGAGGTCGTGGGAGCCGCCCTCCTCCAGGAGGAGCTGGATGCCGGGGTGCCGGTCGTGGAAGGCGCGAAGGACCTCGGGCAGCAGGCCCGTGCAGACGCTGGGGGTGGCCCCCAGGCGGATCCGGCCGCGGCGCAGCTGGGCCAGCTCCTGGACCTCGATGCGCGCGGTGTCGGCGTCCGCGAGGATTCTGCGGGCCAGCGGGAGCAGCGCCTCGCCCGCGTCGGTCAGCGCGATGTTGCCGCGGGCCCTGCTGAACAGCTCGGCGCCCAGCTCCTTCTCCAGGGCGCGGACCTGCTGGGAGAGCGAGGGCTGCGAGACGTGCACCTGCTCGGCGGCCCGGGTGAAGTGCCTCGTCTCGGCCACCGCGACGAAGTAGAGGAGCTGTTGGAACTGCATACAGGGCAGGGTACGGCCGATGATAGCCATTCGCTATCGAGATGAGCTGATCCATCTCTTGGACCGATCGGGACTTTCGGCCTTAGCGTCGGTTCCATGGCTCTGGCAACGCGGACGGACCGAAAACGGTCGTCGATGACGCGCACGATCTGGGACTCGTCCGTCGGCAAGAAGACAGTGATGGCCGTGAGCGGCCTGATCATGCTGCTCTATCTGGTCGCCCACATGATCGGGAACCTGAAGATCTTCTTCGGGCCCGCGGAGCTCAACCACTACGCCCACTGGCTGCGCACGGTCGGCGAGCCCTTCATGCACTACGAGTGGACGCTCTGGCTGATCCGCGTCGTGCTCGTGGCCGCCGTGGTCGCGCACGCCGTCTCCGCCTTCCAACTGAGCCGCCGCGACATCAAGGCGCGCCCCACCAAGTACGTGAACAAGAAGGCGGGCAAGAGCTTCGCGACGCGCACGATGCGCTGGGGCGGGATCATCCTCGCCCTCTTCATCGTCTGGCACATCCTGGACCTGACGACCGGCACCGTGCACCCGGGCGGCTACGAACACCTGCACCCGTACCAGAACATCATCGACACGTTCTCCACGTGGTACGGCAACGTCATCTACATCGTCGCCGTCGTGGCCCTCGGCTTCCACGTCCGCCACGGGCTGTGGAGCGCCGCGCAGACCCTCGGCGCGGGCAAGGCGACCCGCGACCGCGCCCTCAAGATCATCGCCAATGGCCTCGCGCTGGTCCTGACGGCGGGCTTCGTGGTCGTACCTGTCGCCGTCATGACCGGAGTGGTGAGCTAGATGAATTCCTCCCGTGAGCACTCCTCTCGTGAGTATGCCGAGTACGCGACCGGGGAGCCGGTCGTCGACACCAAGGCCCCGGCAGGACCGGTCGCCGAGCGCTGGGACACCCGCCGTTTCGAGGCCAAGCTGGTCAACCCCGCCAACCGCCGCAAGCACACCGTGATCGTCGTCGGCACCGGCCTCGCGGGCGGCTCCGCGGGCGCCACGCTCGCCGAACAGGGCTACCACGTCGTGCAGTTCTGCTACCAGGACTCGCCGCGCCGCGCCCACTCCATCGCCGCGCAGGGCGGCATCAACGCCGCGAAGAACTACCGCAACGACGGCGACTCCGTCCACCGCCTGTTCTACGACACCGTCAAGGGCGGCGACTTCCGCGCCCGCGAGTCCAACGTGCACCGCCTCGCGCAGATCTCGGTGGAGATCATCGACCAGTGCGTCGCGCAGGGCGTGCCGTTCGCGCGCGAGTACGGAGGGCTCCTCGACACCCGCTCCTTCGGTGGCGTACAGGTCTCCCGGACGTTCTACGCGCGCGGCCAGACGGGGCAGCAGCTCCTGCTCGGCGCCTACCAGGCCCTTTCGCGGCAGATCGCGGCCGGGAACGTCGAGATGCACCCGCGCACGGAGATGCTCGACGTCATCGTGGTGGACGGGCGGGCCCGCGGCATCGTCGCCCGCGACCTGATCACCGGCAAGATCGAGACGTACTTCGCCGACGCGGTCGTCCTGGCCTCCGGCGGCTACGGCAACGTCTTCTACCTGTCGACCAACGCCATGAACTCCAACGCCACGGCCATCTGGCGGGCCCACCGGCGCGGCGCCTACTTCGCCAACCCCTGCTTCACGCAGATCCACCCGACGTGCATCCCGCGCACCGGCGACCACCAGTCCAAGCTGACGCTGATGAGCGAGTCGCTGCGCAACGACGGCCGCATCTGGGTCCCCAAGGCCAAGGGCGACGACCGCCCGGCCAACAAGATCCCCGAGGATGAGCGCGACTACTACCTGGAGCGCATCTACCCCTCCTTCGGCAACCTCGTGCCCCGCGACATCGCCTCGCGCGCGGCGAAGAACGTCTGCGACGAGGGCAGGGGAGTGGGTCCCGGCGGCCAGGGCGTCTACCTCGACTTCGCCGACGCCATCCAGCGCATGGGCAAGAAGGCGGTCGAGGCCAAGTACGGCAACCTCTTCGACATGTACGCGCGGATCACCGACGAGGACCCGTACAAGATGCCGATGCGGATCTACCCCGCCGTGCACTACACGATGGGCGGACTGTGGGTCGACTACGACCTGCAGACCACCGTCCCCGGCCTCTTCGCGGTCGGCGAGGCCAACTTCTCCGACCACGGCGCGAACCGGCTCGGCGCGTCGGCCCTCATGCAGGGCCTCGCCGACGGCTACTTCGTCCTGCCGTCCACGATCAACGACTACCTCGCCCGCAACCCGCACCACGACGAGATCTCCGACGAACACCCCGTCGTACGCGAGGTGTTGGACGAGACCACGGACCGTGTCACCCGGCTGCTCGCCGTCGACGGCGACCGCACCCCCGACTCCTTCCATCGCGAACTCGGCGAGCTCATGTGGGAGTTCTGCGGCATGGCCCGAACGGAGACGGGTCTTCGCAAGGCGCTCGAGCGCATCCCGCAGATCCGCGAGGAGTTCTGGCGCCGGCTCAAGGTGCCCGGCACCGGCGAGGAGTTCAACCAGTCCCTGGAGAAGGCGAACCGCATCGTCGACTATCTGGAGCTCGCCGAGCTGATGTGCCTCGACGCCCTGCACCGCGCCGAGTCCTGCGGCGGCCACTTCCGCGAGGAGTCGCAGACGCCGGACGGCGAGGCGGCCCGCGTGGACGAGGAGTTCTCGTACGCCGCCGCCTGGGAGTTCACGGCCACGGGTGAGGCTCCCACCCTTCACAAGGAAGACCTCGTCTTCGAGTACGTCCACCCCACTCAGCGGAGCTACGCATGAAGCTCACCCTGCGCGTCTGGCGCCAGCAGAACGCCGACGCCGACGGCGCCATGTCCACCTACGAGGTGGACGGCATCTCCTCCGACATGTCCTTCCTGGAGATGCTGGACACCCTCAACGAAGAACTCATCGTCAAGGGCGACGACCCGGTCGCCTTCGACCACGACTGCCGCGAGGGCATCTGCGGCGCGTGCTCGCTCGTCATCAACGGCGACGCGCACGGGCCCGAGCGCACCACCACCTGTCAGCTGCACATGCGGTCCTTCAAGGACGGCGACACGATCGACGTCGAGCCGTGGCGCGCCTCCGCCTTCCCGGTCGTCAAGGACCTGGTCGTGGACCGCTCCTCCTTCGACCGGATCATCCAGTCCGGCGGCTACATCAGCGCCCCGACCGGCGCCGCACCCGAGGCCCACGCGGCCCCCGTGCCCAAGCCGGACGCGGACTTCGCGTTCGAGCACGCGGAGTGCATCGGCTGCGGGGCATGCGTCGCCGCCTGCCCCAACGGCTCGGCGATGCTGTTCACCTCGGCGAAGGTCAACCACCTGGGCGTGCTGCCACAGGGTGCTCCCGAGCGCGAGACGCGTGTGCTCGACATGGTGGCGCAGATGGACGAGGAGGGCTTCGGCGGCTGCACGCTTACTGGCGCCTGCGCCTCTGCCTGTCCCAAGGGGATCCCCTTGCCTTCCATCTCTGCGATGAACAAGGAGTGGTTGCGGGCCACGCGGAAGGTCAGCCGCTAGGTACTGCGTGGGGCCGTTGGGATCTGCGGGTCCGTTGTGGCTGGTCGCGCAGTTCCCCGCGCCCCTTTGGGGCGCTACCGTCGCCCGCATGCATCCGGGAGCGTACGACCCCGCCAGGACGGCCGTCGTCACCGCCGACGGCACACGGACCCTCACCTACGGACAACTCGAAGAACGCTCCCTGCGGCTCGCGGATCATCTGCGGGCCGCAGGCCTGCGCAGGGGCGACCACTTCGCCCTGCTCAGCGACAACGATCCGCGCGCCCTGGAGGTCTACTGGGCGGCGCTGCGCTCGGGCCTGTATCTCACCGCCGTCAACCACCACCTCTCGACGGACGAGGCCGCGTACATCGTCCGCGACTGCGGGGCCAAGGCGCTGATCGTCTCCGGATCACTCGCCGAACTGGGAGCGGCCGTCGTGGAGTCGGCGGGCGGCCCGCCGATCCTGCTCGGGCTCGACGACGGAACGTACGAGAAGGCCCTGGCGGCCGCGTCCGCGCAGCCGCCCGCCCACCAGCCGCGCGGCACCGACATGCTGTACTCCTCCGGCACCACGGGCCGACCCAAGGGCATCAAGCCCGCGCTGCCCGAGGGCGACGTGTGTGACGAGCCGAGCACCTACGTCCTGATCTTCCAGGCCATGTACGGCTTCGGCGAGGACACCGTCTATCTCTCGCCCGCCCCGATCTACCACGCAGCGCCCCTGCGCTTCTGCGGCGTCGTCACGGCGCTCGGCGGCACCGTCGTGCTCATGGACGCCTTCGACGCGGAAGGCGCCCTCGCGGCCGTCGAGCGGCACCGCGTCACGCACAGCCAGTGGGTGCCGACCATGTTCGTACGGATGCTGAAGCTGCCCGCCGAGGTGCGCGAGCGCTACGACCTGTCGTCGATGAAGACCGCCATCCACGCGGCCGCGCCCTGCCCCGTCGAGGTCAAGCAGCGGATGCTGGAGTGGTGGGGGCCGGTCCTGTACGAGTACTACTCCTCGACCGAGGGCAACGGCATCACGTTCATCTCGCCCGAGGAGTGGCTGCGCAAGCCCGGCTCGGTCGGCAAGGACGGGCTCCTCGGCGAGCTGCGGATCTGCGACGACGCGGGCAAACTGCTGCCGACCGGCGAGACCGGCACCGTCTACTTCGAGCGCGAGGAACTCTCCTTCCGCTACCACAACGACGACGTCCGCACCCGCGAGGCCCAGCACCCCGAGCACCCCAACTGGACCACCACGGGGGACATCGGCCACGTCGACGAGGACGGCTATCTCTTCCTCACCGACCGCAAGGCATTCATGATCATCTCGGGTGGGGTGAACGTCTATCCGCAGGAGGCCGAGGACTGTCTCGTGCTGCATCCGGCGGTCGCGGACGTCGCGGTCATCGGGGTGCCGGACGCGGAGATGGGCGAGGCGGTCAAGGCGGTGGTGCAGCCGGCCGACGGGGTGACGGCGGGGCCCGAACTGGAGCGTGAGCTGGTCGCGTTCGTACGGGAGAGGCTCGCCCACTACAAGGCGCCCCGCTCCGTGGACTTCGCGGACTCGCTGCCCCGCACGCCGACCGGGAAGCTGGCCAAGTCCTCGCTGCGCAGGTCGTACTGGAACTGAGCGCGGAGTCAGTCGGTGGCGCCGTCGATCTCGCCGCTCGCCAGGACCGTCTCGCGGAAGGACGCCACCACCGGCCGCAGATCGACGGCGTGCCAGGCCGCCCACAGGTGCACGGACGCCTTGTGCCAGGGCAGTTCGCGTACGGCGACACCGTCCGTCGTGCCGCGCACCATGCTCCGCTGGATGAGCGCGAGACCGAGGCCGGAGGCGACGAGGCCGAGCGCGGTGAGCGGCTCGGCGGCGTCCAGACGGATGTCCGGGGTGAAGCCGGAGGCAACGCAGGAGGCGAGGAAGGCGTCGCGCCAGGCCGGGTCCTGGGAGTTCTCCACCGCGATCCACGCCTGGCCGTCCAGGTCGTCCGGCGTCAACTCCGCCTGCGCGGCCAGCGGATGGGAGGCGGGCAGTGCGAGCAGCAGCGGGTCTTCGAGCAAGGGTGCGGCCAGGAGGTCCGGGTCGCCTTGCGGCGGCGGATCCTGGACGAGGGCGATGTCGAGGCTGCGCTGGCGCAGGCCCTCGAACTGCTCGGCCGTGGAGAGGCTGTAGAGGGCGACATGGATGCCGGGGCGCTCCTCCTGAAGGGTGCGCAGCGCGCCCGGCAGGACGCCGGTGTGCATGGCGTCGCCCACGTATCCGATGCACAGCCCGCCCTCCTCGCCGCGGCCGAGCCTGCGGCCGAGGTTCTCCAGGCGGTCCGCGTGCCGCAGCAGGGCGCGGGCCTCGCTCAGGAAGACCTTGCCGTCGGAGGTGAGGCGGATGCGCTGCTGGCTGCGCTCGAACAGGGCGAGGCCGAGCTGTTTCTCCAGCTGGGCGATCTGGCGGCTGAGCGGCGACTGGGAGATGTGCAGCGCTTCCGCCGCCCGGCCGACGTGTTCCGTCTCGGCGACGGCCACGAAATAGCGGAGTTGTCGCAGGTCAAGCATGTAAGACCTCGCAGGACTCAAGTGTGTCCAAGCGAGTCTTGGACAGTCTCAAGCATCGATCCTAACCTCGAACTCGCAAGGCCGACGGATCACCCGAACCCCAGGGAACCATCGGAAATCCACCACCGCGAGGACCCCTCATGAGCATCACCTCCCTCCTCCCCGGAGCGCTCGGCTTCGGCACCGCCCCGCTCGGCAACATGTTCCGGGCCATCCCCGACGAGGAGGCCGCGGCCACCGTCGAGGCCGCCTGGGACCAGGGCATCCGCTACTTCGACACCGCACCCTTCTACGGCGCGGGCCTCTCCGAGATCCGCCTCGGCGACGTCCTGTCGGGCCACCCCCGCGACGACTACGTCCTGAGCACGAAGGTCGGCCGCGTCATCCTGGACGAGGTCGAGGACCCCGCCGCGCGCGACCTCGGCGAGAAGGGCGGCCTCTTCGAGCACGGCCGCCCGAACAAGATGGTCAACGACTACACGGCCGACGCCACCCTGCGCTCCGTCGAGGACAGCCTGAAGCGGCTGCGGACGGACCGGCTCGACGTCGTGTGGGTGCATGATGTCGCGCAGGACTTCTACGGCGACGAATGGCTGGCCGCCTATGAGCAGGCCCGTACGGGCGCTTTCCGCACCCTGGACCGGCTGCGCGACGAGGGTGTCATCAAGGGCTGGGGCCTGGGCGTCAACCGCGTGGAGCCGCTCGAACTCACCCTCGACCTGGACGAGCCGAAGCCCGACGCCTTCCTCCTCGCGGGCCGCTACACCCTCCTCGACCACGACCGCGCCCTGCAGCGACTGCTGCCGGCCGCCGAGGCCCAGGGCGTCGACATCGTCGTGGGCGGCCCCTACAGCTCGGGCATCCTCGCGGGCGGTCAGCACTTCGAGTACCAGAAGGCGCCCGCGGACATCATCGCCAAGGTCGAGCGCATCAAGGCGCTCGCCGAGCGGCACGGCGTCGGCATCAAGGCCGCCGCCCTGCAGTTCTCCCTCGCGCACCCGGCGACGGTGGCGGCCATCCCCGGCGCCACCAGGCCGAGCCGCATCGCCGAGGACGTCGCCGCGCTCGGCGAGCAGGTCCCGGCCGCTTTCTGGACGGACCTGCGCCAGGAGAAGCTGATCGCGGCGGACGCACCGGTGCCCACCGTCTGACCGGCGAACTGGCTTGACTCGCAAGCCCGTACGTCCCGCCGCACACCCCCGCACACCTCGTACGCCCCTCAAGGAACCCTTCAAGGAGAACCCGTGGCTTCCACCTCCGCGTCCATCGAGATCCCCGTACCGGCCGACCGCGTCTGGCAGCTCATCGGCGGCTTCGACTCGCTGCCCGACTGGCTTCCGTTCATCCCCTCCAGCGAATCCAGCGAGGGCGGTCGCGTGCGCACCCTCAAGAGCGAGGACGGGGGCGTCATCATCGAGCGCCTGCTGACCTTCGACGAGAAGGCGCGCACGTACAGCTACTCCATCCTCCAGGCGCCGTTCCCCGCCACCGACTACGTGGCCACCCTCACCGTGCACGAGGTGCCAGGACAGGACGCGTCCCGCGTGGAGTGGTCCGGCGTCTTCACACCGGTGGGTGTCGGTGACGAGGAGGTCGTCGCCCTGTTCCACGGCATCTTCAGCGACGGTCTCGCCGCCCTGAAGCAGACCCTTTCCGCTTGAGAGCCAAGGGCCCCGGGACCGTTCGCCCCGGGGCCCGGCCCGGGGCCCGTCAGACCCGGGCGGTGAACTTGACCTCGACCAGGAGTTCCGGGAAGGCCAGCCGCGGGGTTCCGACCATGGTGCTCGCCACCTGCGGGTCCGGCCGGCCGTAGGCCTCCTTGCGCACCGGTCCCGCCGCGGCGTCGGCCGCGTCGACGTCGAGTGCGTAGATGACTTCTTCGACGACGTCGTCCAGCGACGCGCCGAAGCGCCGGAGCAGCTGCGCCGCGTTGGCGTAGCACTGGCGCAGCTGATCGCCCATGCGGGAGAAGTCCGTGACCAGTCCTGCATCATTGACGGGAGCGGGGGCGACAACTTCCGTCCCGCTGTGGGCCACTTGGCCGGAGAGGTAGATGGTGTCGCCGCGTCTGACCGCCTGCACGTACCCGTACGTCTCTTCCCACGGGACCCCGAAGTTCTCGACTTGCTGTGTGCTGCTCATGGTGTCGACGATATGAGGCCGGTTCCGGGGTGGAACAGGCTCGGCTGTGCCACGTGAGGCAAGGATCGTGCCAGGTCCGAGCGACGGGTACGCGAAGGTATGAGGGGGCGCACTTGCGATCCACGGAGGGCGGGACGGTTGTCGCGGTCCTGGCGATGCCGCGCTTCTACGCGCTGGACGTCAGCATCCCTGAACATGTTTTTGGGCGGCATCTGGGATATCGCGTCCGGGTGTGCGGGGATGCCGGCGACGGATCGTCGTCGCTCGCCGACGTGGAGCACGCCGATATCGTCGTGGTCCCGGGTTACGAAGCCCCGCATCTGCCGGTCCCGGAGAAATACCTCAGAGCGCTGCGGATCGCTGTCGACCGGGGCGCGCGTGTCGTAGGCGTCTGTACGGGGGTGTTCGCGCTCGCGGCCGGCGGCATTCTGAACGGCAAGTCGGCCACGACGCACTGGCGCCATACCGACGAACTCCGCCTGGCGTACCCGCGCGTCGACGTCATCGAGAATCGGCTGTTTGTCGAGGACGGGGCGATTTTGACGTCAGCGGGCGGGGGCGCGGCCATTGACGCGTGTCTTCATGTGGTCCAGAGCGATTTCGGCACCACGGTCGCGGACGGAGTGGCGAAGGACGTCGTCTTCTCTTCTGTCCGTGGCGCGAGCGAGCCGCAGTACGCGGACGTCCCCACCCCTCGTCGCGACAGCCTGCGGGCGACGCGGGAATGGGTGAGCGAGAACCTGGGAGCCTCGATCACCGTGCAGCAACTGGCCGACCGCAGCCTGCTTTCGCGCAGAACGCTGATCCGGCGTTTCGTGCGCGAGACGGGAATGCCGCCCATGCAGTGGGTCGCCCTCCAGCGGATTCTCGGCGCGCGCCGACTCCTTGAGGCCTCCGACTGGTCCGTCGAGAGAATCGCGGGAGAGGTGGGATTCGGTTCGGCCGCGAATTTCCGGACGATCTTCCGAAGAGAGGTGGGAGTGACCCCGAGCGCCTACAGAAAGCAGCATGGTTGACCCGCATAAAGCCCTCAGAAAGCCCGCAGCAAGCCCTCAAAAGGCCCGCCGAGCCCGCCGGAATGATCTACTGGGCATCGGGGGCAAGGCGGGGTCCACGCACCGGGCCCGTCCAGTCGCACCGCAGCAGGAGGAACGCACCATGCTCGTAGATCTCTCCGGCAAGACCGCCCTCGTCACCGGATCGACCCAGGGAATCGGGGCGGCCATCGCGGTCGGCCTGGCCAAGGCCGGTGCCCGGGTGGCCGTCAACGGACGGTCCGCGGCCTCCGTCGACAAGGCCGTCGACCGGCTGAAGGGGGAGCACGGCGCAGCCGAATTCCTCCGGGCCCCCGGTGACATCTCCACCGACGAAGGCGCCGCGCAGGTCTTCGCGGCCGTCCCCCAGGTGGACATCCTCATCAACAACCTCGGCATCTTCGGCGCGGAGCCGGCCCTCGACATCAGCGACGACGAATGGCGCCGCTACTTCGAGGTGAACGTCCTGACCGCCGTCCGCATGATCCGCCACTACCTGCCCGGGATGAAGGACCGCGCCTGGGGGCGCATCCAGAACATCGCCAGTGACTCCGCGGTCGTCGTCCCCGCCGAGATGATCCACTACGGCATGTCGAAGACGGCGCTCCTCGCGGTCTCCCGAGGCTTCGCCAAGGAGGCCGCCGGGTCGGGCGTGACCGTCAACTCCGTGATCGCGGGCCCCACGCACACCGGCGGCGTGGAGGACTTCGTGTACGAGCTGGTCGACTCCGCGCTGCCCTGGGACGAGGCGCAGCGGGAGTTCATGATCAAGCACCGCCCGCAGTCCCTGATCCAGCGGCTCATCGAGCCGCAGGAGATCGCGCACATGGTCGTCTACCTCAGCTCCCCGCTGGCCTCCGCCACGACCGGCGGCGCGATCCGCGTCGACGGCGGCTACGTGGACTCGATCCTCCCGTAGCCATGGCCTCCGCGACCGTCCCCTCCGCGGCCACGACCTCCGCCACCGCGCCCCGCACCGGACTGCTGCTCGGCGTCGACATCGGGACGTCCTCCTCCAAGGGCGTCCTGGTCCGCCCCGACGGCACGCTCGTCGCCCGGGCGCAGCGCGAGCACGTGACGTCCACGCCGCACCCCGGCTGGTTCGAGCACGACGCGGACGGCGTGTGGTGGGCCGAATTCCGGGATCTGGCCCGGGAGTTGCTGGCCGAGCTGCCCGCGGGCGAGACGCTCGCCGCGGTCGGCGTCAGCGGCATCGGCCCCTGTCTGCTCCCCGTCGACGAGAAGGGCGCGCCGGTGCGTCCGGCCATCCTGTACGGCGTGGACACCCGGGCCGGTGCCGAGATCGCCGAGCAGAACGAGCGCTACGGCCCCGAGGAGATCATCAGCCGCTGCGGCTCACCCCTGACCAGTCAGGCGATCGGCCCCAAGCTCGCGTGGCTGCGCCGCCACGAACCGGCGGCCTATGGCATCACCCGCCGCTGGTACATGGCCAGTTCGTACCTCGTGCACCGCCTCACCGGCCGGTACGTCCTCGACCACCACTCGGCGAGCCAGTGCACCCCGCTCTACGACCTGGCCGCCCGGACCTGGATGGCGGACCGCTGCGAGGAGGTCGCTCCGAGCCTCCAGTGGCCCGAGCTGGTCTGGCCCTCCGACGTCGTCGGCGCCGTGACGCCGCAGGCCGAGGCCCGCACCGGCATCCCCGCGGGCACTCCTGTCGTCGCGGGCACGGTCGACGCCTGGGCGGAGGCGGCCGGTGTCGGCGTGGCCGCGCCGGGCGACCTCATGCTCATGTACGGCACGACGATGTTCCTGGTCGGCATCGTGCCGCAGCCGCTGACCAGCCCGCATCTGTGGGGCACGGCGGGGGCGTTCCCCGGCACGTACTGCCTGGCCGCCGGGATGGCCACGTCGGGCGCCGTCACCGGGTGGCTGCGTGACCTCACGGGCGCTTCGTACGAGCAACTGACGGCGGAGGCAGGGGCGTTGCCGCCCGGCGCCGAGGGGTTGCTGATGCTGCCGTACTTCGCGGGGGAGCGCACCCCGCTCTTCGACCCCGACGCCCGGGGACTGGTCCACGGGCTCACGCTGCGGCACGGCCGCGGACATCTCTACCGGGCCGCCCTGGAGGCCACCGCGTACGGCGTCCGGCACAATCTCGCCGCCATGGCCGATGCGGGTGCCACCGCCGAGCGCCTGGTCGCGGTCGGCGGCGGCGCGCGTGCGCTGTGGACCCGGATCGTCTCCGACGTGACCGGGCGCGAGCAGCATCTGCCGCGCCACACCATCGGAGCGGCGTACGGCGACGCGTTCCTCGCGGCGGTGGGCGCCGGGCTCGCCGAGCCGGCCGACATCGCGCACTGGAATCCGACGGTCGAGGTGGTGGCCCCCGATGCCACCACCTCGACCGTCTACGACCGGCTGTACGGGATCTACCTGGACCTGTATCCGGCGACCCGCGAGGCCGCGCACCAGCTGGCGCGGCTCAACTAGCGTGTACTGGTCGGCTGTTGGAGATCAAGCTAGTTGTTGGTGCTCACGCGGACGTAGTCGACGACGAGCTGTTGCGGGAAGGCCGTGCTGCCGTCCGGGTCGCCGGGCCAGTAGCCGCCGACCGCGAGGTTGAGGATCAGGAAGAAGGGCTTGTCGAAGACCCACTGCTTGCCGCCCAGGTCGGCCGGGGTGCGGGTCTGGTAGACGTTGCCGTCCACGGACCAGGTGACCTTGTTCGGTGACCAGTCCACCGCGAAGGTGTGGAACTTGTCCGCGAACGCCTCGCCGCCGGGCAGGGTGTAGCCCGCGCCGATGCCGCCCGAGCCCGAGTAGCCGGGGCCGTGCAGGGTGCCGTGGACCGTGCCGGGCTCGAAGTCGACGTTCTCCATCACGTCGATCTCACCGCTCTGGGGCCAGCCCACGGTGCCGATGTCGGCGCCGAGCATCCAGAACGCGGGCCACATGCCCTGCCCGCGCGGCACCTTCATCCGGGCCTCGACGTGGCCGTACGTCTGCGTGAACTTGCCCGAGGTGTTCAGGCGGGCCGATGTGTACTCGCAACGGCCGTACCAGCACTGGTAGTTGCCCGGGTTCTCCTTGCGGGCGGTGATGACCAGGTTGCCCTGGCCGTCCAGGGCGGCGTTCTTGTTGCCCGAGGTGTAGTACTGCCGCTCGTGGTTGTTGACGTTGTCGCCGGTCTCGATCTGCCACTTGCCGCCGTCGACCGCGGAGCCCGCGGCGCCGTTGAAGTCGTCGGTGAAGGTGGCGGCCGCCGCGGCGGGCCGGGTGGGGGAGGGGGCCGCGGACGCTCCGGAGGGCAGCCCGGCCAGGGCCGAGGCGCAGCAGGCCAGGGCGGCCGTGGAGAGCGCCGCACGGCGGCGCCAAGAGGTGTGCACTGTCATCACATCGCTTCACGTGGGGGTGGCGAGAGAGTGGGGGGTGCGAACTTCCAAGCCATGCGCATGACAACCGAACATCGAGAACTGAACGCGGCGAGCGATCAACCCCACCGCTTTGTTCAGTACTTGATTTAAGGCAGACTCACGGGCCCCG
Organism: Streptomyces sp. NPDC054047; assembly: GCF_055585065.1. Classification (NCBI taxonomy): domain Bacteria; kingdom Bacillati; phylum Actinomycetota; class Actinomycetes; order Kitasatosporales; family Streptomycetaceae; genus Streptomyces; species Streptomyces sp. NPDC054047. The sequence continues at coordinate 199,380 of NZ_JBVJKV010000006.1, forward strand.
TCAAGGAGTTGGTGTGTACCAGCCTCACCGGTCCCCACCCGTCGCCCGCGCCAGATACGGCGCCGTCCGGCTCCCCTCGGCACCCGCCACCGCGGCGGGCGGCCCCGATGCGACCACGCGACCGCCCTCGTCGCCGCCGCCGGGACCCAGGTCGATCACCCAGTCCGCGCCCGCCACCACCGCCATGTCGTGCTCGACGACCACCACCGAGTGGCCCGCGTCGACCAGGCCGTGCAGCTGCCGCATCAGGACCTCGACGTCGGCCGGGTGCAGTCCGGTCGTCGGTTCGTCCAGGAGGTAGAGCGTGTGGCCGCGCCGCACCCGCTGCAACTCGCTGGCCAGCTTGATGCGCTGGGCCTCGCCGCCCGAGAGCTCCGTCGCCGGCTGGCCGAGGCGCAGATAGCCCAGCCCCACGTCGAGGAGGGTCCGCAGGCTGCGGGCGACGGCCGGGGTGTCCGCGAAGAACTCCGCGGCCGACTCCACCGTCAGGTCGAGCACCTCCGCGATGTTCCGTCCGTGGTACGTCACTTCGAGGGTCCCGGGGTTGTAGCGCGCGCCCCCGCAGTCGGGGCACGGCGCGTACGTGCTGGGCAGGAAGAGCAGCTCCACGCTCACGAACCCCTCGCCCTGACAGGTCTCGCACCGCCCGCCCGCGACGTTGAACGAGAAGCGCCCCACGCCGAAACCCCGTGTCCGTGCCGCGTCCGTGGCCGCGAAGGCCTTGCGCACGACATCGAAGAGGCCGGTGTAGGTGGCCAGATTGGAGCGCGGTGTGCGGCCGATCGGCTTCTGGTCGACGCACACCAGACGTCCCACGCCGTCCAGGTCCTCGGTGACCTCGCCGATGAGCGTGGACTTGCCCGAACCGGAGACGCCGGTGACGGCGGTGAAGGCGCCGAGCGGGAACTCGGCCGTCACGTCGCGCAGGTTGTGCCGGCTCACGGGGCCGACCTTCAGCCAGCCGAGCGGGGTGCGCACCCGGCGCTCCGGAGCGGGCTCGCGGTCGAAGAGGAAGCGGGCCGTGGCGGACCGCGGCACGCTCTCCAGGTCCGCCACCGGGCCGCTGTGCAGGACCTGCCCGCCGTGCTCACCGGCGTCCGGGCCCACGTCGACGAGCCAGTCCGCATGGCGCATGACGTCGAGATGGTGCTCCACGACGAAGACCGAGTTGCCCGCGGCCTTGAGCCGGTCGAGGACGGTGAGCAGGGACTCGGTGTCCGCCGGGTGCAGACCGGCCGACGGCTCGTCCAGGACGTACACCACGCCGAAGAGACCGGAGCGCAACTGGGTGGCCAGGCGCAGTCGTTGGAGCTCGCCCGCGGAGAGGGTGGGCGTGGCGCGGTCCGGGCTCAGATAGCCCAGGCCCAGTTCGGTGATGGTGGCGATGCGGGCGAGGAGATCGTCGGACAGGACGCGGGCCGCTTCCGAACCCCCTTCGCCCTCCAGGGACTTGGCCAGCTCCGAGAGGGGCAGCGCGGCGAGATCGGCGATCGTACGGCCCGCGAACGTGACCGCCATCGCCTCCGGACGCAGCCTGCTGCCGCCGCACGCCGGGCAGTCGGCACTTGCCAGGAAGCGCTCGGCCTTGGCGCGCAGCGTCTGGCTCTTGGAGTCCGAGAACGTCTTCATCACATAGCGCCGGGCGCTCATGTACGTGCCCTGGTACGGGCGTTGGATGCGGCCCGCGTCCCGCACCGGGTGCACCGTCACCACCGGCTGCTCGTCCGTGAACAGGATCCAGTCCCGGTCCGCCCGCGGCAGCTCGCGCCACGGGCGGTCGACGTCATGCCCGAGGGCGTCGAGCACGTCCCGGAGGTTCTTGCCCTGCCAGGCGCCGGGCCAGGCGGCGATCGCGCCCTCCCGGATGGAGAGGGACGGGTCGGGGACGAGCAGGTCCTCGGTCGTGCGGTGCACGCGGCCCAGGCCGTGGCACTCCGGGCAGGCCCCGGCGGCCGTGTTCGGCGAGAAGGAGTCCGAATCGAGCCGCTCGGCACCCTCGGGGTAGGTGCCGGCGCGCGAGAAGAGCATGCGCAGCGAGTTCGAGAGGTTGGTGACCGTGCCCACCGAGGAGCGGGACGTGGGTGCCGAGCGCCGCTGCTGGAGCGAGACCGCGGGGGGCAGGCCGGTGATCTCTCCGACCTTCGGCGCCCCCACCTGGTGGATCAGGCGTCTGGCGTACGGTGCGACGGACTCGAAGTAGCGCCGCTGGGCCTCCGCGTAGATCGTCCCGAAGGCGAGCGAGGACTTCCCCGAGCCGGAGACACCGGTGAAGACCGCCAGGACGTCGCGCGGGACGTCCACGTCGACGTCCCGCAGATTGTGCTCGCGGGCACCCCGGACACGTACGAACGGATCGTGGGGGCTGTGCATGGGGACTCCGTACGCGGCTCGGGGGCAAACCCCACGATTCTAGGTGGCGGCCAGACCCGCGACCCGAGCCAGCCGCCGGAAGGAGTCGAGGAGGCCCTCGCGGTCGTACGTACTGGTCGTGACCAGCACTTCTTGCGCCCCGGTCTCCTTGATCAGTGTCTCGATCTCGTCGGCCACCTGGTCCTCCGTGCCGTGGATCTGGCCGAGGAGCCCGGATTCGTAGAAACCGCGCTCCTTCTCGGTCATCCGCATCTGCGGCGACTCGATGCGCTCGGCCGGGGGCAGGGGCGGGAACGTGCCGTGGGTGCGCGAGTACGCCATCGACCAGGCCTCCGGGATCAGCAGGTGGCGGGCCTCCTCGGGCGTCCCGGCGACGGCGACGGTGCCCGAGACGACGACATACGGCTCGCTGGACCACTCCGAGGGCCGGAAGGAGGTGCGGTAGTGCTCGATGCCGCGGAGCATCTTCTCGCGGCTCTTGATGTCGCCGATGACCATTGGGAGCCCGGCCCGGGCCGCGATGGTGGCGCCCTCGCCGATGGCCAGGACGAACGGCGGGACGCGCAGACCCTCGGCGGGGCGGGCGTGCGCCCCGGTGTCCGATGTACCGCGGAACCAGCCCAGGAGCTCGGTGAGCTGCGCCGCGAAGTCGTCGGCGTCGTGCTTGTCCCGGCCCAGCGCCTTGCGCACCCCGTCGGTGAAGCCCACCGACCGGCCGAGGCCCATGTCGATGCGCCCGGGGAAGAGGGCTTCGAGCACCCCGAACTGCTCGGCGACGACGAGGGGTTGGTGGTTCGGCAGCATCACGCCGCCGGTGCCGACCCGGATGGTGCGCGTCGCGGCGGCGACGGCGGAGGCGAGGACGGTCGGCGCGGAGCCCGCGACACCCGGCACCGCGTGGTGCTCGGACACCCAGAAACGGTGGTAGCCGAGGTCTTCGAGCTCCTTGGCCAGGCGCACGGTGTCGCGCAGGGCCTCGGCGCCGTCGTGCCCCTCGCGGGTGCGGGAACGGTCGAGGACGGAGAACCGGGTCGCTTCCACACGAGATCCCTTCGCCGGGCGGGGATCGCGTTCTGATCTCCTCCGTGGTCTCCATGATCCGTCAGGTGCGGGAAGCGGGCAAAGTGATTTCGATCGCCGTGAAGGATGGGGCCCGCTACTCCTCGGGCACTCTCTGCCGCATCCCCTGGACCCGGACCACAAGGGCGGAGTGTGCTTCCGTCCACTCGGCGGCGGGCGCCATGACCGTCAGGAGCTCCCGGGCCGGCTGGGCGAGACGGTACGTCGTGGCGTACGGGTAGCCCAACGCCCGCTCGCGCTCGACGAGCTCTCCCTGCGTGAGGCGCTGCAGGGTCCGGCTCAGCATGGCCTCCTCGAGGTAATGGTGGGCGGTTCCGGGCCAGTTGCTGACGGGGGTCTGCGCGCGAACCGTATTCAGCAGTTCCGTGTACTTCAGCGGTCCGTCATTGAGGGCCACGAGGACGTCCCAATGCCATTCGCCGTTCAACAATCGGAAGAAGTCATGGATTCGCTGAAGGTATCGCTCGTCGCTCGGCGGAAGACCGGGAGTTCTTTCTGTTTTTGATTTCAACTTACGTGTTCTCACGGATAGTTGATCATCCCTTCGCCTGGTTCGGTCCGCTTCTCTCGCCCTGGGGAATGAGGCCATACAAAGGGTTGCGCGCAACGATTGCAAGGTACAGAGTGTGCACGATCCACAAGTTGCGGTAAGTGCGGTAACTGCGGGCGCAGGGGGGGTGTTTGTGGCTCGCGAACGATCCGGCCGGACCGTCGCGCATCTCGTTCTGGCCACCCGGCTGAAGACCCTGCGCGAGTCGGCGGGGCTCAGTTTCCAGCAGGCGGCCGAAGCTCTCGGCGCCCACCCGGCGACCGTCCGCCGCATCGAGCAGGCCCAGACGTCCCTGGACGCGGGTCAGGTCTCCACGCTCCTTGCGCTGTACGGGGCGGGCCCGGCGGAGACCGGGGAATTCCTCGGGAAGCTGGCGGCCGCCAACCGCCCCGGGTGGTGGCATCCGTGGCGCGCCGTCATGGACGCCTGGGAGCTGGACCTGATGAGCGTGGAGTCCGCGGCCAGCATCGTCCGGACCTGGCACCCCTCGCTCGTCCCCGCCCTGCTGCGCACCCCGGCCTATGCCCGTGCCGTCGACGACGTCCTGCGCCCGGACCTGTCCCCTGCGGACAAGGACCGGCGCACCGAGTTCCTGATGGAGCGTCAAGAACGGTTGCGTGCCCAGCAGACGCGTCTTTGGGCCCTGATGTCGGCCGCTTCCCTGCACACGCGCGTAGGGGACGCGGAGATCATGGCCGGGCAGCGGAAGTCGCTCCGGGCCGCCGCCGAGCGACCCGAGGTGACCTTGCAGATCCACCCGCTGGACGGGCCGGTGCACGCCATGACCGGCAATCCGCCGCTCACCGTCTACCGGGTCGAAGTACCGGAGATCTCCGACCACGTGGTCCGCGAGGGAGGCCTGCCCGGCACGGCCGACGTCTGGGACGCGCACGAGACCGTGACGGCCTACCTCATGCTCCTCGACTACTCCTGCACCGCCGCGTCCCACCCCCACAAATCGAAAGAGGAACTGGTGTGACCGAACCGACGAAGCTGCCCCCGGAGATAGACACGACCGTCGCCCACAGCGCGCGGGTCTGGAACTACTGGCTGGGCGGCAAGGACAACTTCCCCGCCGACCAGCAGGCCGGGGACGCCTATCGCGACAAGTACCCGATGATCGAGCAATTCGCCCGTGAGTCACGGGACTTCCTGCGGCGCACGGTCAGCTATCTCGCACGGGACGCCGGCATCCGCCAGTTCCTCGACCTGGGCGCCGGATTACCGACCGCCAACAACACCCACGAGGTCGCCCAGCGCATCGCCCCCGAATCCCGCGTGGTCTATGTGGACCACGACCCGCTCGTCCTGCTGCACGTGCACGCGATGCGCACCAGTACCCCTGAGGGCGCCACCGCCTATGTGCTTGCGGACATGCGCGACACGGACACGGTCCTGCGGGGTGCGACCGAGACCCTGGACCTGACCCGGCCCGTCGCCCTGGTGATCAATGACGTGCTCGGCCACATCGTGGACTGGGACGACGCCCTGTCGCTCGTGCGCCGCCTGGTGGAGAGACTTCCCTCGGGCAGCTATCTGGCCCTGAGCCACTCCACCGCATCGGACGAGGAACACCGCAAGGTGCAGGAGGAGTACAACAACTCCGGGGCGATTCCCTACATCTTCCGCGAGCCGGAGGTCACCGTCGCCTTCTTCGACGGCCTCGAACTGGTCGAACCCGGCTTCGTCTCCTGGCCCAACTGGCGGCCCGACCCCACCACGGACCGGACCACCGAGAGGGCGGGCTGGGGCGCCGTCGCGCGCATTCCGTGACGACGAGCAGGGCGGGCCGCGCGCAGCACCGCGCGGGGCCCGCGCCCGCCGCACCCGTCGAGGACACGCGCGCGCCCGCCGCACCCGTCGAGGACACGCGCGCGCCCGCCGCACCCGTCGAGGACACGCCGTACGAAGCGGCGCGACGGCTCACGCGTGCGGCGGGCCGCTCCGGCGACATGCTGATCGCCGAGGCCGCCGCCCTGGCCGACGGCTGGGCCGCCGTGGTGCACCCGGTGGCAGGCGCCGTCCACTGCCACCCGCACAGCGCCGGGCCCGCGGCCGTGCGCGCCGCGGCGCACCCCAAGGCCCACCCGCACCTCACCGTCCAGCAGGTGGCCGATGCCGCCTTGGTCATCGGCCCCGGCAGAGCGACGCCCGCACCCCGGGCCGCCCTGATCGCGCAGATCACCGCCGACCTGCTGCTGGTGCGGGCCCGGCAGGCCGAGGAGACGCGCGGCGCCGAGCAGCGGCTGCACGCCGCCGCGCTGCACCTCCTGCTGCACGGCCGGCACCGCCTGGCCGTCGACGTGCTCGGCACCGGCGCCGCCCACCTCACGCACGCCACGGTGTACCGGCTGGCCGGAAGCACCGCCCACACCGCACACCAGGCCCTGTGGCGAGCGGCGCAGTCCGGGGTGTCCTTCGGCGACACCCGGATGCTCGTCGGCCTGGACGGGCCGGAACTGGTGGTCGTCGCCCTGCACGGCGCCCAGGAGAGCCACAGCCCGGCGCTCCCGCTCCTGGCCCGGATCACCGAGCGGTACCGGCTGACCGGCGGGGCGGCCGACCCCGCGCCCCTGGACATGGTTCCCACCGCCTGGGGCGAGGCCGGGACCGCGCGCAACAGCGCCGCCGTCGGCTGCCTCATCCCCGCGGCCGGCCTCGGGGCGCACGGGCTGCTGCGTGTCCTGCCCGCGGACCGGCTCGCCGCCTGGTCCGCGGCCGTCCTTCAGCCCTTGGACCGTGAGCGGCGCCGGACCCTGGAGGCCTGGCTGCGGTCGGGCTCGGCCCAGGCCGCGGTGCCGGCCCTCGGGGTGTCCGAGGGCACGGTCCGCTCACGGCTGCGCGGCATCGGCGCCCTGCTCGCGGCCGACCTCGACGACCCCACCGTGCAGGCGCAGCTGCTGCTGGCCCTGCGCGCCCCGGCACCGCCCGAGCCCGCCACCACGTACGTACGCCTTCCCGCCGCGCCGCTGCCCCCTGAGCTGATCGGCCCCGGGCAGGCCGACCGCTGGGCGTCCGCCCTGCTCGAACCGCTGGACGCGCGGCTGCGCACCGCACTGCGGTGCTGGCTCGGGCAGCGCGGCCGGACCGCTCCCGCCGCCGCCGCGCTGGGACTGCACCGGACCACCCTCACCGCCTGGCTGGACAAGTGCGGCCGGCTCCTGGGGCTGGACCTGTCGTCCGCGACCGTGAGGGCCGAGCTGCATCTGGCCGCCGAGACGATCGCGCCTCCGGGAGACGGGTCGGCCGCTCTGCCGCGTCGTGGGGGCAGGACCTACCGAGGGGCGCGGGCCTAGCTTCGGGGACCCGCGGGGATTGCCTACGCTGGGCGCGTGACGGACGACAGCAGGCCTCTGGCCGTATTCGACCTGGACGGCACCCTCGCGGACACCGGGCACCGCCAGCGCTTCCTGGAGCGCAAGCCGCGCGACTGGGCCGCCTTCTTCGCGGCGGCACCGGACGACCCGCCGCTGGAGCAGGGCGTGGCGCTCGCCCTGGAGAGCACGCGGGCGTGCGAGGTCGTCTACCTCACGGGCAGGCCGGAGCGGTGCCGCAGGGACACCGTGGCGTGGCTCGCGGCGCAGGGGCTTCCCGAGGGGCGGATCTGGATGCGCCGCAACGACGACCGGCGCCCCGCCCGCCGCACCAAGCTGGAGATCCTGAAGAAGATCTCCGGGTCACGCGAGGTCCGGATGCTGGTGGACGACGACGAGCTGGTGTGCGACGAGGCCGAGCGGGCGGGATTCACGGTCGTACGGGCGCGCTGGGCGAGCACGTCCGCCGCGCTGAAGGACGCGCAGGAGCGCGAGGGGCGGACGTGACCGCTCGGCGGTGAGGGTCAGGCGCTGTCGCCGTCCTCCAGGCGGAAACCGACCTTCAGGCCCACCTGGTAGTGCTCGATCTCGCCGTTCTCGATGTGGCCGCGCACCTGGGTGACCTCGAACCAGTCCAGCGAGCGCAGCGTCTGCGAGGCGCGGGCGATGCCGTTGCGGATGGCCTGGTCGACGCCCTCGTGCGAGGTGCCGACGATCTCGGTGACCCGGTAGGTGTGGTCGGACATCAGGATGTTCCTCTCCGCCGTGTGGTGACCTCACCGCCGTGGGGTGAGGTCACTCCACCGTGCCCCACCACGCCGCGGTGCGCGAGGCGGTGGGCGCGGGGTGCTCTTCGGCACCGTCCAGTTCGAGCCGCGAGACGATGCGGTAGCGGTCGCCTCGGTAGAGGGAGCGCACGTACTCCACCGGGCGGTCCTCGCTGTCCGTGGTGATGCGGTCGAAGAGCAGCGCGGGGGAGAGCACGGGCACGCCGAGCAGCGCCGCCTCGTCCTCCGTCAGGACCGTGGGCTCGATGGACTGCGCGGCGTGCGCGGGGCGGATGCGGCGGGCCTCGCGGAGGTGGGCGTAGAAGCCGGACTCCACCTGCGCGGGGGTGAGCCCCGGGGCGAGAGCGGCCGGGACGTGCAGATGCTCCAGGGCGATGGGCTCGCCGTCGACCAGGCGCAGCCGCACCACGTACACGAGCCCGGCGGCGGGCGAGATGCGCAGCTTGCGGCCGACCCGCGCCCCGGCCCGGACCGTGCTGAAGTCGAGGACGCGGCTCGTCCAGTCGCCGGCGGCCCGTGGTGCGGTCAGCGGGCGGCTGCCCGGCGCCAGCTCCTGCGTCACCTTGGCTCGGGCCACGAACATGCCGCGGCCGTGCTCGCGCACCAGCAGACCCGAGGCGACCAGCGTGTCGACGGCGGCGCGCAACGTCGGCCGGGAGACACCCAGTTCGGTGCAGAGCGTGCGCTCCGAGGGGATCGCGTCGCCGGGGCGGCGGGCCTCGATCAGATCGAGCAGGACCTCGCGCACCCGCTCGCGCTTGAGTACGCCGCCGGATGTGCCCCGCTGGTCCATCGATGCCGCCGCCCTTCCCGAGCCGTCCACGCCGCGCAACGCCCTTTCGCGCAAGGGGACTTGACGCCCCCAGTGGTCTATGCCACCTTCAGTCCTCGCGAGTGGTCAGCTTACCAATTGGTAAGGCCACGGTGTGTCGTTGTACCGCACCTCCCCCCACGCGAAAGGAACCAAGTCGATGAACCGACACCGCTCCAGCGTGAGACTCCGGGTCCGTACGGCCGTCGCGGTCGCGGTGGCGGCGGGGCTCGGCCTCGCCGGTCCTGCCGCACTGCCCGCGTCCGCCGCGCCCGACGCCGGTGGCGCGGCGGCCGTCGCCGCCCCCGCGCTCTTCGACGACTTCGACTACACCGGGCACGGCGACCCGAAGATCTCCGCGCATGGCTGGAACATCCGCTCCAACGCGGGCGGCCCCGGCGTCCCCGGAGCGTCCTGGGTGCCCGAGAACGTCACCTTCTCCGCCGCCGACGGCAACTCCGTCATGAACCTGGAGACGTCGACCGCGGGCACGGGCGCCTCGACCGAGCAGACCGAGATCCTCACCAAGGCGGTCAAGTTCAGGAACGGCACCTACGCGGCCCGCGTGAAGTACGCCGACGCGCCCAGGTCCGGCCCCGACGGGGACCACCTCGTGCAGGCGTTCTTCGCCATCAACGACCTCAAGGCCCCGATGGCGGACGACTACTCCGAGTACGACTTCGAGTACCTGCCCAACGGAGGCTGGGGCGAGCCGGCCAACATCCTCTACACCACGTCCTGGGAGACGTTCAACCCCGAGCCGTGGGAGGCCGTCAACCAGCACACCGAGGTGCGGCAGAGCTACGCGGGCTGGCACGACGTGGTGTTCACCATCGACGACAGCACCATCAAGTACTACGTCGACGGGCGGCTGTTCGGTACGCACGACGCCAAGTACCTGCCGGAGCGTCCCATGTCCATCAACTTCAACCAGTGGCTCATCGACCTGGCGGGCCAGTCGGGCACCGCCCCGCGCGCCTACGACCAGCAGGTCGACTACGTCCTGCACGTCAAGGACCAGGTCCTCACCCCGGAGCAGGTGAAGGCGCAGGTCAGCTCCTACCGCAGTGCGGGTACGGCGTTCGAGGACACCGTCCCCGGCAGCTGATCCGACCCCGGGAACGGCACCGGAATCTGCGATCCCGGTGCCGTTCCCCCTTGACCGACCCATTGGTACAGACCAAAATCCAGCCGTACCCGTTCGAGCCACCAGCTCACCCCCACGTCGGGCCGACCTTCCCCTGTCCGCAGGAAGAAAGTGACCCACGTGAAACCGCACCGCCGCGTCGCCATGTCCCTGTCCCTCGTCCTCGCCGCCACCGTGCTGCTCCCCGGATGCGGCGTCCTGCCGGGCGGGGAAGAGGAGAAGCGGACCGTCACCGTGTGGCTCATGCGGGGCAGTGCGTCGGCGGAGTTCATCAAGAGGTTCACCACGGACTTCGAGGAGCGCCACGGCGACATCGACCTCCGGATACGCCTCCAGGAGTGGACCGGCGTCGGCGACAAGGTCAAGGCCGCGCTCAAGGCCGAGGACGGGCCCGACGTCATCGAGGTCGGCAACACCCAGGTCGCCCAGTACGTCGACGAGGGCGGACTCTACGACCTCACCCTGGAGTCCGCGCGCGACCTCGGCATGAAGCAGTGGCTGCCCGGCCTGGCCGAGCCGGGCCGGTACAACGGCAGCCAGTACGGCATCCCTTGGTACGCGGCCAACCGCGTCGTCATCTACAACAAGGACCTCTTCGCGCGGGCCGGGATCGAGGAGCCCCCGAAGACGCGCGCGCAGTGGATCGCCGACACCAAGAAGCTCAACTCCGGCGGCGACCAGGGGATCTACCTGGCGGGCCAGGACTGGTACACCCTGGCCGGCTTCATCTGGGACGAGGGCGGCGAACTGGCCACGGAGGCCAAGGGGTCACGAGGCGTGTGGGAGGGCAGCCTGCACACGCCCGCGGCGCTGCGGGGCATGGAGTTCTACCGGCAGCTGCAGGCACTGGGCCAGGGCCCCCGGGACGCGGACGAGGAGCACCCGCCGCAGGCCGGCGTTTTCGCCGAGGGAAACGTGGCGCAGATCGTCGCCGTGCCGGGCACGGCGCGGGCCATCGAGGAGAAGAACCCCGAACTGAAGGGGAAGCTCGGCTACTTCCCCATCCCGGGCAAGACGGCGGCGAAGCCGGGGGCGGTCTTCACCGGCGGGTCCGACCTCGTCGTGCGCGGGAAGACGGACGACCGCAGGGCCGCGGTCGCCGTGATCGAGGCCCTCGCGGGCAAGAAGTGGCAGAAGGACCTGGCCAGGACCATGAACTACGTGCCCAACAAGACGACGCTGGCCTCCGCCGTCTCGGGCGAGGAGGGGGTCGCCGCGATGGCCGCGGGCGCCGCACGGGGCCGGGCGACCCCGGCCTCGCCGAAGTGGGCGGCGGTGGAGGCGGACAACCCCATCAAGGCGTACATGTCCAAGGTGCTGGCCGGGAGCGACCCGACGACGGAGGCGAAGGCGGCCTCGCGCCGGATCACCCGGGAGCTGGACGTCAGCGGGTCGTGAGGCGGGGGCGCCCGGCGGGCCGGAGAGGGCCCGCCGGGCGCCGGGAGCCCCTAGCGCGCCACGCTCAGCGACAGCGCGAAGCGTGCCCTCTCGTCCGTCCACCAGTGGGTCAGCTTCAGGTCCGCCGCGGCCAGTTCGGACCGCACCCCCTCCTCCCGGAACTTCGCCGAGATCTCGGTGCGCATCTCCTCGTGGCGGTCGAAGTCGACCGCCAGGTCAAGGGCCGGGATCTTCACCGTCTGGGCGGCGCGGGAGCGCAGGCGCATCTCGATCCACTCGTGCTCGCGGTCCCAGACGGCCACGTGCGAGAACGCGTCGGGGTCGAAGTCCGCGCCCAGCTCGCGGTTGATCACGGTCAGGACGTTCTTGTTGAAGGAGGCCGTGACGCCCGACCCGTCGTCGTACGCCGAGACGAGCACGGACTCCTCCTTCACCAGGTCCGTGCCGAGCAGCAGCGCGTCACCGGGGGAGAGCAGGGTGCGCACCGACGTGAGGAACGCGGTGCGCTCGGCGGGCAGCAGATTGCCGATCGTGCCGCCCAGGAAGGCGACCAGGCGCGGACCCGGGGTGCCCGGCAGGGCGAGGCCGCGGGTGAAGTCGGCGATCAGGGCGTGCACGTTCAGGGCGGGGCGCGAGGCGATGAGGGCGTTGGCGGCGCCGGTGAGCGCGCTCTCGCTCACGTCCACGGGGACGTACGTGTGCAGGTCATCGAGCGCGTCGATCAGGTGGCGGGTCTTCTCCGAGGAGCCCGAGCCCAGCTCGATCAGTGTGCGCGCGCCCGTCACGCCGGCGATCTCCGTGGCGCGCGTCTGCAGGATCTCGCGCTCGGCGCGCGTGGGGTAGTACTCGGGGAGCGTGGTGATCTCGTCGAAGAGCGCGCTGCCCCGCGCGTCGTAGAACCACTTGGGCGGCAGCGTCTTGGGCGTGTGGGTGAGGCCGTGCAGGACGTCGGCGCGCAGGGCGGCGTCGGTGGCGTCCAGGGGCAGGGTGCGGGTCAGCTGGAACGGGCTCACGCGGTGGGCTCCTTGAGCGGGGTCAGCAGGACATCGGTTCGGCTGGCGGCGAGCAGGGTGCGGTCGGGCACCTGGCGCCAGTGCGGATCGTCGTCGTAGGGCTCGGAGGCCACGACGGTGCGGCGGCCCGGTTCGGTGAGATACCAGAGGGTGTCCCCCCAGGCGGTCGCGGCGATCGTCTCGCCGTTGGTGAGCAGGAGGTTGAGGCGCGATCCGGGGGCCGCCTCCGCGACCTCGGTCACGGTGTCCGCGAGGGCCTGGCCCTCGTCGTCGCCGCTGCGCAGCCGGTGCAGGACGAGCGCCCACACGAGGGCGGAGTCGCACCGCGCCTCCATGGACAGGAGGTCGGCGGACGGCAGCAGCCGGGACACCGGGGCCAGCGAGTGCGGCCAGCCGGTGACCGCGCCGTTGTGGCTGAACAGCCAGGTCCCGGCGGAGAACGGCGCCGCCGCCGCTTCCCCGTCCGCGCCCGCCTCGGTCGCGTCGCGCACCGCGGCGAGCAGGGCCCCGGACCGGACGACCCGGGCCAGGTCCGCGAAGGACCGGTCGCCCCAGATCGGCCCGGAGCGGCGGTAGCGCGCGGGCACCGGATCGCCTTCGGCGTACCAGCCCACCCCGAATCCATCGGCGTTGACCGTGCCGTAGCGCTGCTGCCGCGGCGCCCAGGACTGCCGGAACAGGCTGTGCGCGGGGTCCACCAGGAGCTTGCCCAGCGGCTCTTCGGGGCCGAGGAAGGCCAGATGACGGCACATCAGACGGTCTCCGTCGGATCCGCGTCGCGCGCGGTGCGGAACCCGGAGAAGATCTGCCGCCGCACCGGGTGGTCCCAGTTGCGGAACGTGCCACGGCACGCCACCTCGTCCACGGAGAACGCCCCGCCGCGCAGCACCTTGTAGTCGCCGCCGAAGAAGACGTCCGAGTACTCGCGGTAGGGGAAGGCGGCGAATCCCGGGTAGGGCAGGAAGTCGCTCGACGTCCACTCCCACACGTCGCCGATCAACTGGCGTACGCCGAGCGGGGACTCACCGGCCGGATAGCTGCCGGCCGGAGCCGGGCGCAGATGCCGCTGGCCCAGGTTCGCGCGCTCGGGCGTGGGGTCCGCGTCGCCCCACGGGTAGCGCATCGAGCGGTCGGTGGCCGGGTCGTGCCGGGCGGCCTTCTCCCACTCCTCCTCGCTGGGCAGCCGACGGCCCGCCCAGCGGGCGTACGCGTCCGCCTCGTACCAACTGACGTGCAGCACCGGCTCGTCGGGCGGCACGGCCTCGACGGTCCCGAAGTGGCGGCGCAGCCACCGGCCGCCCTCCTGGCGCCAGAACAGCGGCGCCGAGAGGTTGTTGCCGCGGACCATGTCCCAGCCCGCCGGGGTCCACCACTGCTGCCGGGCATAGCCGCCGTCGGCGATGAAGCGCTGGTATTCGGCGTTGGTCACCGGCGTCGTGTCGATGTAGAAGGGCGGGACCAGCCGGTGGTGCGCGGGACGTTCGTTGTCCAGTGCCCACGGCTCGGTGGACGTGCCCATCGTGAACGGGCCGCCCGGTACGAGGACTTCGGCAGGGCCCTTGAACGGCGGTGCGGGCGCGGGGTCCGGGGCCGTGAGCGCCGTGGGGCCCGAGCGCAGCTGATGGGTGATCAGCATCGTCTCGTCGTGCTGCTGTTCGTGCTGCGCGATCATGCCGAAGGCGAAGCCCGCGTCGGTCAGCGGTGATCCGCGGAAGGGCGTGCTCTCCAGTACGTCCAGGGCGCGCCCCCGCACCTCGGCCGCGTACCGGCGGGCCTCGGCGGGCGCGAGCAGCGGCAGGCTCGGCCGCTCGGAGCGGGGGTGCTCGAAGGCGTCGTACAGGCCGTCGATCTCGGGACGCATGGCGTCACGTCCCGCCACCGCGCGCAGCAGCCACATCTCTTCCTGGTTGCCGATGTGCGCCAGGTCCCAGACCAGCGGCGACATCAACGGCGAGTGCTGTGCGGTCAGTTCGGGCTCTTCGACGCACGTGGTGAGGAGCGAGGTGCGGTCCCGGGCGGTGAGGAGCGCCGCCAGGGCGCGCCGCCGAAGCGCATCGGGGTCGCTGACGGTTCCGGTCGTCGGAGTCATCGCAGGATGCCCTTCTCGTGCTCGTGGTCGTAGGGGTGGCCGTCCCGGTGCCCGTCGAGCAGGTCGTCCGCCGGGCAGCGGCCCCGCGTGACATACCGCTCGGCGTAGGCGGCGACGGCTTCTTGGACCTCGGTGCTCGCGCCCGTCCGGGGCAGCGCCTCGGCGGCCGCCGCGAAGCAGGCGGCCGCGGCCTCGCGCAGCTCCGGGTCGGCGAGCCCGTGCCGCGCCGCGTCCAGCCACAGCGGGCTGCGCGGCGCCGCGGGCGCGCCGGGCGGGCAGGCGCGCTCGGCCAGCGGCTTCAGGGCGCGGTAGGCGGTCTCGGCCGCCTGCGGGTCGTCGAACAGCGCGCTCGTCACGGCCAGCGGCACGATCCAGCCGTGCTCGCCGGGCTGGGCGTCGACCATCCGCAGCTCCAGATGGCCACGCGGGCGTACGGGCGGGAAGAGCGTGGTCAGGTGGTAGTCGAGGTCGTCGCGGGTCGGCGGGCGCGGCCCGCCCGAGCGCGCCCAGGTGCGGAAGGTCAGCCCTTCCGGCACGGTCCAGGGCGCTTCCTCGTCGTCCCCGGCTCTGATGAACATCACCGGTGCGTCGAGGGCGTGCCGCGCCCAGGCCGTCCGCGGCTCGGCGTCCAGCGAAGGCGCGCCGGACGTGCCCGGATCGATCGACGCCCACACCGCCTGCCGCGTGGAGCGCCAGCCGGTGGAACGCCCGTCCTGGACCGGTGAGTTGGCGAACGCGGCGACCAGTACGGGGCCCAGCAGATGCGCGAGCCGCCAGCGCCGGCCGTAGCCGAGCGGGCCCGGCTCCTCGTGCCCGGCGTCCAGGCAGATCTGCACGGAGGCCGTGGAGCACATCATGCGGCGGCCGGCGGGGCCCGCGCGGTCGAGATAGCGCTCCATCGCGTCATAGCGCGGCCGGTGCAGGATGCGGGACGGCGGGCGCCAGGGATCGGCACCCAGGCCGGTGAGCGTCAGGTCCAGGGCGGCGAGTCGATCACGTACGAGGGAGAGATCGGCCGATACGGCGGATACGCACTCCATGAGCGAGGCGGCGGGGAGCGAGCTGAGCTCCAGCTGGCCGCCTGGTTCGACGGTGATCAGGGAGTGCAGGGGCAGGGCCCGCAGTGCGGCGTAGGCCGCTTCGAGGCGGGCGGGGGACACGGGCAGGTGGAGCCGGTGCGGCTCATGGATCAGCCATTCGAGTTCGACACCGGTGATACGCGGCGGTCCTGTCTTGAAGCAGATGCCGGTGACCAGCGCCTCCGCCTCGGACTCGGATACCGCGGTGCCGTACTTCGCGCGGTACGTCGTACAGTCACCCTCGGGCATGCAGGGGTCCTCCTGTTCAAGTTCTGCCTGGTCCAGCGGTTTCGGACCACCCGGTCAACTCGATGTGGGATGGGTTGAGCTGATCTGGGTCGGCAGCGCTCGTACCACCCAAGACCTTGTCGGCCGTTCGCACAAGAGTGCCCTTGGGGCCAACCCGTGCCGGGTAATTCTGTTGCGGCGGGCGATGCGCGGAGCTCACGATGCGTTCATGTGTGAGTCGGGGGACAGGTCAGGGTTCGGGTCGGGGGAGCGAGGATGAGCGCGCGGCTGCGGGGCATCGCGCAGCAGACCGAGGAGATCGTGGCGGCGGGGTGGTACGCCGCTCCTGGTGGCCGCGAGGTGTGGATCGCGGATGCGGTGGACGCCGCGCGCTCCGGCACGCGGATGTTCGGTCCTGCGGCCCTGGACGTGACTCCCGTGACGCCGCCCGAGCTGACCTCCACGGTAGTCGAGGTGACCGGGGAGAGCAGCTTGGAGGCCGCGCACCGCCTGACGGGTGCGGAGGCCACGGAGAGCGCGGAGGACAGCGGCCCGGTGGCCGCCCTGAACTTCTCCTCCGCGCGCAATCCCGGCGGCGGCTATCTGAACGGGGCCCAGGCCCAGGAAGAGGCGCTGTGCCGGGCCTCTGCGCTGTACACGTGCGTGCGGCAGGCGAGGGAGTTCTACGACCACCACCGCGCCGACCGCGACCCCTTCTACAGCGACCGCGTGATCCACTCCCCGGCCGTGCCGGTCTTCCGCGACGACCGGGGCCGGCTCCTCGACGCGCCGTACCCGGTCGGCTTCCTGACCTCGGCGGCGCCGAACGCGGGCGTCGTCCTGCGCCAGACCCCCGAGCGCGCCGGGGAGCTGCCGGCCGCCCTGGCCGGGCGCGCGGAGCGGGTCCTGGAGACCGCTGCCACCCATGGCTACCGGCGGCTGGTACTGGGCGCGTGGGGCTGCGGGGTCTTCCAGAACGACCCCGCGCAGGTGGCCGACGCCTTCCGGACGCTGCTCGACGAAGGCGGCCGGTTCCGCGGGTACTTCGAGCACATCGTCTTCGGGGTGCTCGACCGCACGCGCGGCGCGGTGACACGGGCCGCCTTCGAGAAGGCGTTCGGCGCGGGGTTCAAGGGGGCGGCTCGGGCCGCCTCGGGAAACTACCGCCAGCCGTAGCGCTCCTGGAGCCGCCGGACGACAAGATTGAACCGCATCCGGTCAAGGGCGCACGCCTCGCGGCGCATGCCCGCGTCGTGCACCCGCAGCACCCGGTCGATGCCGACCCAGGACTCACGGCCCTCACGGTCCCACGGCCCGCTGCCGATCGGCACCCAGTCCGAATCGCTCGCGTGCTGCTTGCTGGACAACTGCACGGCGAGCAGCGTGCCGCGCGCCTCGCGGGCCACGACCAGGACGGGACGGTCCTTGCCGCGCCCGTCGTTCTCCTCGTAGGGAACCCACGTCCAGACGATCTCGCCGGGGTCGGGATCGCCGTCGTGGGCGGGGGCGTACGTCGTCTGCACCTGGCCGACCTCGCGCGGCTCGGCCTCGGTGGTCGCGGTGCGGCCCGTGCGGCCCGGGTGTGCGGACATCTGCGGGTCATCGGTGTTGGCTGTCACGCGGGCCACCGTAGAACCCCTCTGGCCCAACCCGCAGGGCGGGTCCGCCCGATGGCCCGCAGGCTCGGGTCCATGGCGCCACGACGACACCTCAGCCGGGCCCGGCTCACCGCGGTCCTCGCCCTCTGCGGCACGGCACTTGCCCCCACGCTCCCGCAGCCCACGCTCCCGCAGCCCACCGACCGCTTCGCACCACCGCCGCGCACCGTCTCGGGGTGGCTTCCCTACTGGGACCAGGAAGCCGCGTACCAGGACGCCCTGCGCCACGCGGACCAACTGCACACCGTCAGCCCCTTCTGGTACGAGGCGAAGACGGCCACCACGGTGGCGGGCCACACCGGCGCCGGATCGCGGCGCGTCATCGACGGGCTGCACAAGGCGGGCGTCAAGGTCGTGCCGACCGTCATGGAGCGCATGCGGCCCGGAGCGCTCGCGGCCGTCGTCACCGACAAGGCCCGCCGCGCGCAGCACGTCGACGCGCTCCTGCGGATCGTCCGCAGCCGCTCGTACGACGGCATCGACCTGGACTACGAGTCCATCGCGCCCACCGGCGACGCCGCCTACAAGAAGGTGGGGGCGGGCTACGCGACGATGGTCACCGACCTGTGCGCGCGGCTGCACGCGCTGCGCAAGCAGTGCGTGATCACGGTGTCGCCGAAGACGCGGATCAGCGGGCGCGTCTGGGACTACCGCCGACTGGGCGCCGCCGCCGACCGGTTGCGCATCATGGCCTACGACCAGCACTGGTCCATGGGGCCGCCAGGCCCCCTGTCGTCGCCCGCCTGGTACGAGGAGATCCTGCGCAACGCCACCGCCGAAGTCCCGGCCGGGAAGCTGGAGATGGGGCTGCCCGGCTACGGCTGGGACTGGGCGGTCGGCAGCAAGGCCCGCGCCAAGCACGTCACGTGGAAGGAGGCGGAGGCGCTGCGCCGGCGGGTCGGCGCGCCCTACCGCATCGACCCCGCGTCGAAGACGCCGCACTTCACGTACAGCGAAGGCGGCGAGCGCCGCACGGTCTGGTACCAGGACGCGCGCGGCACGGCGGCGCATCTGCCGGTCCTGCGCAAGTACGGCGTGCGCCACACCGTCCTGTGGGCCATCGGCTTCGAGGACCCGGCGCTGTGGCGGACGCTGGCGGCGGGCTAGGCCGCGGCCGGCCACTGTTCGTACCAGCGCTGGTCCGCCTCCAGTTGCGCGGCGAGGGAGATCAGCAGCGGCTCGCTGCCCGCCGGTCCGAGCAGCTGGGCGCCGACCGGCAGACCGTCGCCCACCCGGCCCGCGGGCACGTTGACGCCGGGCCAGCCCAGGACGTTCCACGTCCACGCGTAGGGGCAGGCGGCGATCATGGCCTGGTCGGTGCGCCAGCCGCTGAGGGCGGCCATGGTGCCGATCCGGGGCGGGGGAGTGGCGGTGGTGGGCGTGAGGACCACGTCGTACGTCGAGAAGATCGCGCCGACCCGGCGGTGCAGGGCGGCCTCGGCGCGGCGGGCCAGGCGCAGCGGGGCGCCGCCGAGCAGGCGGCCCAGGCGGGCCGCTTCCTTGGTCCGCCGGTCGAGCAGGTGCGGATCGGGGAGCTCGCGGGCCCACTCGGTGATGCCGGCCGTGGCGCGCGGCACGAAGTCGAGGCCGATCTGGCCGTAGCGCGGGTCGTCCTCCACGACGTCGTGGCCGAGCGCGGCGAGCCGGTCCGCCAGGACGATGACCTTGCGGCGCACCACGGGGTGCAGGCGCTTGGGGGTCGCGGTGAACGGCATGCGCAGGGAGAGGGCGACGCGCAGCCGCCCCGGTTCGCGGGTGGCCGCCTCCGCGGCCCTGATGGCGGGCGGTTTGTGCAGGTCACCGCCGTGGTTGCCGCTCGCCGCGTCCAGCAGCAGGGCCGCGTCGGCGACGGTCCTGGCGAGCGGGCCGTTGACCGTGATGCCGTTGAAGGACTCGGGCCAGGGCCAGGTGGAGATGCGGCCGCGCTGCGGCTTGATCCCGACGAGATGGGTCCAGGCCGCGGGGATGCGCACCGAGCCCGCGCCGTCCGAGCCGAGCGCCGCGGGCACCAGCCCGGCGGCGACCGCGGCCGCGGAGCCGCCCGACGAGCCACCGGGGGTGTACGCCGGGTGCCAGGGGTTGCGGGTGTCCCCGAAGCCGGGCCCCTCCGTGAAGGGCCACTGGCCCAGCTCGCAGGTGTTGGTCTTGCCGACGATCACCGCTCCGGCCGCCCGCAGCCGGCGCACGGACTCGGCGTCCTCCTCCTTCGGCGGGAAGTCGCCCCGGCAGCCGAAAGCGGTCGGTTCACCCGCTATGTCGGTGTCGTCCTTCACGGCGAGCGGCACGCCGAGCAGCGGCCGCCCCGTCTGGCCGGAGGCCAACTCCCGGTCGGCGGCGTCCGCTTCGGCGAGCGCGGCCTCGGCCCGCACCAGCTTGAAGGCGTTGAGCACGGGCTGCGAGGCCTCGATCCGTGCCAGCGTCCGCTCCGTCAGCGCACGCGAGGACACTTCTCCCGCGGCCAGCGCGCGGGCGGTGCGCGCGAGTCCGTCGGCACGGTCGGCAGTCATGTGGGGGCACCTTTGATCGACGGGCAGGTGCACGCACGTTAACGGGCGCGCCGGGAACGCGGTACGAGGGCAGGGCAGTTCGTGCCGCGCACGGCACGCCGAGAGCGCTCCGGAACAGGCCGGTGGCGCCCCGACGCCCGCCTGGGAGCGCCCCCGCGCCGTCTGGAAAGATGAGCCCCGTCATGGTGCAGATACCGAACAAGACCGCACAGCAGCCCGCGCAGTACTCCGTGCCGACCAGCGCCGACGTGGCGCGTCTGGCGGGGGTCTCGCGCGCGACCGTCTCGTACGTCCTGAACAACACGAGCGCCGTCCGCATCAGCGAGCCCACCCGCCGCCGCGTCCACGAGGCCGCCAAGGAGCTGGGGTACGTCCCGCACGCCGCGGCCCGCAGCCTGCGCGCCGGGCACACCCGCGTCGTCCTGATGCCCACGCCGCAGATCCCGGCGGGCCCGCTCTTCAGCGAGTTCTTCAACGAGCTGCAGTGGGCGCTGAGCCGGTTCGACTACACCGTCGTGCAGTACGGCAGCCTCGGTCTGACCGGCGAGGAGGCGGCCCGCGCCTGGGCCGAGCTGCGCCCGGTCGCGGTCCTGGCCCCCGACGCCTCGGGGCTCGGCGCGCGCGGTGTGAGCGTCCTGAAGCGCTCGGGCGCCAAGGCGGTCTTCACGATCGGCCCGCAGCGGGCCGAGGGCGCCCACGCCCTGCTCATGGACCAGCGCCTGGTGGGGCAGTGCGCCGCCACCCACCTCCTGGCGCGCGGCAGCCGGCACATCGGCGTCGTGATCCCCGAGGAACCGGGCCTCGAACCCTTCGCGCGCCCGCGCGCCGAAGGCGTCCGCGCCGCCCTCGCCCGGCACGGCACGGACACCACCATGAGCGAGCTGCCGCTGGCCTACGACGAGGAGTCGGCGGCCCGGCTCGCGGCCCGCTGGCGCACGCTGGGCATCGACGGGGTGTTCACGTACAACGACGAGTACGCGATGCTCCTGATGCGGGCGCTGCAGGACGAAGGCATCGCCGTCCCCGAGGAGACGGCGATGATCGGCGCCGACGACTTGATGCTCGGCAGGCTCCTGCGGCCGCGGCTCAGCACGGTCCGCATCGAGCTGCCGTCAGGGCAGAAGCTCGCACAGCTTGTCGACCGGGTCGTGCGCGACCCGGGCATGGAGCCCGAGGTGCACGACGTGCTCGGTGCGACGGCGGTGCACCGCGAGTCCAGCTGACCCTGTTGTTCGAGGCCGTTCGCTGCAAGAGTCCGTTCGAGGGGCTTCCTACTGCTCCTGCGCCTCCGCCTTGGCCTGCTCCTCGGCGACGGACTTGCGGACCTCGTCCATGTCCAGCTTCCTGGCCTGGCCGATGACGTCCTCCAGGGCCTCCTGGGGCAGCGCGCCGGGCTGTGCGAACACGGCCACCTGGTCGCGGACGATCATCAGCGTCGGGATCGACTGGATGCCGAAGGCCTGAGCGAGCTCAGGCTGCGCCTCCGTGTCCACCTTGCCGAAGATCATGTCGGGATTGGCCTCGGCGACCTTGTCGTAGACGGGCGCGAACGACTTGCACGGACCGCACCACTCCGCCCAGAAGTCGATCAGGACGAATTCGTTGTCCGTGACCGTCTGGTCGAAGTTTTCCTTGGTGAGCTCCACGGTCGTGCTGCTCATGGTGTTCCCTCTTCCTGCTGTTACTGCTGTCGGTCGAAGCCGCTGTGCACAACGGCCCGGGCGTCGGACGTATTCCTCGCGCTCACCCGTGCTCGTTCCGCGCGCGTACCCATGTGGCCACGTCGCACACCTGCGACCACACTGGCTTCCATGACGGATTCGAAGACATACGACGTAGTGGTCCTGGGTGCGGGTCCCGTGGGGGAGAACGTCGCGGACCGGGCCCGCGCGGGCGGCCTGAGCGTGGCGATCGTGGAGAGCGAACTCGTCGGGGGCGAATGCTCCTACTGGGCGTGCATGCCGAGCAAGGCGCTGCTGCGCCCGGTCATCGCCCGCGCGGACGCCCGCAAGGTGCCGGGACTACGCCAGTCGGTGCAGGGCCCCCTGGACGCGGCAGCCGTGCTCGCGCACCGTGACGACTACACCTCGCACTGGAAGGACGACGGCCAGGTCGGCTGGCTGGAGTCGATCGGCGTGGAGCTCTTCCGCGGCCACGGCCGCATCGCGGGCACCCGCCAGGTGACCGTCACCGGCTCCGACGGGAGCGAGCAGACCCTCACCGCCCGCCACGCGGTGGCGGTGTGCACCGGCACCCGCGCCGCGCTGCCCGACCTGCCGGGCCTCGCCGACATCAAGCCGTGGACGAGCCGCGAGGCCACCAGCGCCGACCGGGTGCCCGGCCGCCTCGCGGTGGTCGGCGGCGGCGTCGTCGCCGTGGAGATGGCCACCGCCTGGCAGGCGCTGGGCTCGCGGGTCACGATGCTGGTGCGCGGCGAAGGGCTGCTGCCCCGCATGGAGCCGTTCGCCGGGGAGCTGGTCGCCAAGGCGCTGACGGAGGCGGGCGCGGAGGTCCGCACCGGCGTCTCCGTCACGGCCGTGCGCAGGGACAACGGCACGATCACCGCGACCCTCGGCGACGGAGGCTCGATCGAGGCCGACGAGATCCTCTTCGCCACGGGCCGCGCCCCGCGCACCGACGACCTCGGCCTGGAGACGATCGGCATGGACCCCGGCTCCTGGATGCCGGTCGACGAGAGCCTGCGGGTGCAGGGCAGCAGCTGGCTGTACGCGGTGGGCGACGCCAACCACCGTGCGCTCCTCACCCACCAGGGCAAGTACCAGGCCCGTGTCGCCGGCGCCGCGATCACCGCCCGGGCCCAGGGCGTCCCGCTCCTGGAGACCGACCCCTGGGGCGCGCACTCGGCCACCGCCGACCGCGCCGCCGTACCCCAGGTGGTCTTCACCGACCCCGAGGCGGCATCGGCGGGCCTCACCCTCGCGGAGGCGGAAGCCGCGGGCCACCGCGTGCGGGCCGTGGACTACGACATGGCGGGCGTGGCGGGCGCCGGGCTCTACGCGGACGGCTACGAAGGCCGCGCCCGCATGATCGTCGACCTTGACCGCGAGGTCCTGCTCGGCGTGACCTTCGTGGGCCCCGGCGTCGGCGAACTCATCCACTCGGCGACGGTGGCGATCGCGGGAGAGGTGCCGATCGACCGGCTGTGGCATGCGGTTCCGGCGTATCCGACGGTCAGCGAGGTGTGGCTGCGGTTGCTGGAGACCTACCGCGGATAGCCGACGCGGCATCCGTGCCGCCTGGTCGGGGGCCCGTCGCACACACTGCGGCGACGGGCCCCCGCTCAGTCGCCCGCGTCCCGCCATGCCGCGTCCCGCAGCAGCCGCAGCCCGTTGAGCCCCACGATCACGGTCGAGCCCTCGTGGCCGAGTACGCCGAGGGGGAGGGGCAGGGTGCCGACCAGGTCCCAGGTGACCAGGACGGCGATGAACGCGCCGGCGATCACCAGGTTCTGCACCACGAGCCCGCGGGCCCGCCGGGACAGGGCGATCACCTTGGGCACGGTGGCGAGTTCGTCCCGCACGATGACGGCGTCCGCGGTCTCCAGGGCGAGGTCGGAGCCGGCCCGGCCCATCGCGATGCCGGTGTGCGCGGCGGCGAGCGCGGGCGCGTCGTTGACGCCGTCCCCGATGACGAGGACCTTGCGTCCCGCACCCTCCGCAGCGCGCACCGCCGCGACCTTGTCCTGCGGGAGCAGTCCGGCCCGTACGTCATCGATGCCGACCTCCGCCGCGAGCCGGGCGGCGGCCTGCGCGTTGTCGCCGGTGAGCAGCATCGGGGCCGTGCCGGTCAGGGACGTGAGGGCGGTGACGGTGGCCGCCGCGTCCGGGCGCAGGCGGTCGGCGATGCCGAGCACGCCCACGGGGGTTCCGTCGCGCAGGACGAGGACGGCGGTCTGGCCGTCCTCGCCCAACTGCCGTGCCCGGTCGAGGGTGTTGATGGTGCTCGCCGCGTCCTGGGCCGCGCCGATCTCTCCGGTGCCGAGCAGCCGCGCCGGAGCGCCGACCTCGACGGTGGCGCCCTCCACCGTGGCGCTCACCCCGATGCCGGGCGCGGACGCGAAGTCGGTCACCGCCGGAAGGTCCAGGCCGCGAGCGCGCGCAGCGCTCACCACGGCGCGGGCCAGGGGGTGTTCGCTGCGGTGTTCCGCCGCCGCCGCGAGCGCGAGGAGAGTGTCCTCCGTGAGGCCGCTGCCGGGGAGCGCGTGGACAGCGGTCACCCGGGGAGTTCCCTCGGTCAGCGTGCCCGTCTTGTCCAGGGCGACCGCGTCGACCTGCCCCAACCGCTCCATCACGACGGCGGACTTGACCAGGACGCCGTGCCGGCCCGCGTTCGCGATCGCCGAGAGCAGCGGCGGCATGGTGGCGAGCACCACCGCGCACGGCGACGCCACGATCATGAAGGTCATGGCCCGCAGCAGGGCCCCGGTCAGGTCGTCGCCGAAGGCCAGCGGCACGGTGAACACGGCGAGCGTGGCCACGACCATGCCCAGCGAGTAGCGCTGCTCGACCTTCTCGATGAACAGCTGCGTGGGCGCCTTGGTCTCCGACGCCTCCTCGACCATCGCCACGATCCGCGCGATCACCGAGTCCGACGCGTCGCGGCCGACCCGCACCCGCAGCGCACCCGCCCCGTTCAGGGTCCCCGCGAACACCTCGTCCCCGGGCTCCTTGGTGACCGGCAGCGGCTCCCCGGTGATCGTCGCCTGATCGACGTCGCCGGCGCCGTCGAGCACCTCGCCGTCCGCGCCGACCCGCTCACCGGGGCGTACGAGGACGACGTCGCCGACCTTCAACTCGGCTGTGTCGACCGTCTCTTCACCGCCTCCGTCGGTCAGCCGCGTGGCCGTGGTGGGCGCGAGGTCGAGCAGGCTGCGCACCGAGTCCGCGGTGCGCGCGGTGGCGATGGCCTCCAGCGCGCCGGACGTGGCGAAGATGACGATGAGCAGCGCCCCGTCCATCACCTGCCCGATCGAGGCCGCCCCGAGGGCCGCGACGATCATCAGCAGGTCCACGTCCAGGGTCTTCTCGCGCAGCGCCCGCAGCCCGGCAAGGGCGGGCTCCCAGCCCCCGGCGACGTACGCGACGGCGTACAGCGCGCCCCACGTCCACGCGACGGCCCCTGTCAACTGGAGCGGCAGCGCGGTCAGGAACGCCGCCGTCGCTGCCGCCGCCCAGCGGGCCTCGGCGAGGGCGAGGACGCGGGTCCGACGGCGCGGAGCCGCGGTCGGACCGGCGGAAGGCCCCTGGTCGGAGCGGGGGAGCAGGGCAGTGGGCATGGCGAAGGAACCCTTCACGGGCTGGGGAACGGCAACGCCCTCACCGTACAGGAACGAATGAACAGATTTTCATGTGTCATCGATAGGATGACTCCATGGGCCACGGAGTCGACGACAAGAGCACCACCACCACGCGGGAACGCCTGGACAGCGTGGGGGCCGCCGACGTCGCCGCCACCCTCCAGGCCCTGGCGACGCCCTCACGGCTGCTGATCCTCGCCCGTCTGCAGGAGGGCCCCTGCGCGGCCGGGGACCTGGCCGAGGCGGTCGGCATGGAGCAGTCGGCCTGCTCCCACCAGCTGCGGCTGCTGCGCAATCTCGGCCTGATCACCGGCGAACGGCACGGCCGCTCCGTCATCTACGCCCTCTACGACCACCACGTCGCCGAACTCCTCGACCAGGCGCTCTTCCACGTCGAGCACCTGCGCCTCGGTCTGCGGGACACACCCTCGGGCAGCTAGCCTGAGAGCGATCTTCGACGGTTTTCCCGTGATCCCGTGATCCCGTGGCCCCTTGGTCCCGTGATCCCGGGAGGGGCTGTCGATTCCGCACAGGTGAGGGAGTACGGCGTGTGGCCCGTGGTGGCGGTCGTGGCCGTCGGCGGTGCGATCGGCGCGTCGGCCCGCTACGGCGCGTTCCTGATCTGGCCCACCGCCCCCGGCGCCTTCCCCGCGACGACGCTGCTGGTGAACGTCGTCGGCTGCGCGCTCATGGGCGTCCTCATGGTGGTCCTCACCGAGGTGCGCGCGTCGCCGCACCGCCTGCTGCGGCCCTTCTTCGGCACCGGCGTGCTCGGCGGCTTCACCACCTTCTCCACCTACGCGGTCGACATCGAACGCCTGGTGGAGGGCGGCCATGCCCGCACGGGCCTGGCCTACCTCGCGCTGACGCTGCTCGCCGCCCTCGCGGCGGTGTGGAGCGCGGCGTGGGCGACGCGCCGCCTCGCGGGCCTGGCCGGGGCGGGCCCAGGGGTGGGCCGATGAACTGGCTCTGCGTGGTGGCGGGCGCGATGATCGGCGCCCCCCTGCGGTTCCTCACCGACCGCGCCGTGCAGGCCAGGCACGGCACGGCCTTTCCGTGGGGAACGTTCGTGGTCAACGTGGCGGGCAGCCTGATCCTCGGCGTGCTCACCGGCGCGACCGTCGCGGGCGCCGCCTCCTCCCACACCCAGCTGTTCCTGGGCACGGGCCTGTGCGGCGCCCTGACGACATACTCGACCTTCTCGTACGACACGCTGCGGCTCTCCGAGGACGGAGCCCGGTTCTACGCGGCCGTCAACGTCGTGAGCAGCGTGGTCGCGGCGCTCGGCGCGGTCTACGTGGGTGTCGCGCTCGCTGAGGCGCTGTGGGCGTGACGGCCCGGGCGTGCCGGACCGTCCGCCTCACCCCCCGGGCGCTGCCGGGCTCAGGCCTCCGCGAAATCCCCGGAGAGGGCCGCGGCCATTCGCAGGTGCGGGGCCGCGTCCGCGTCGCGTCCCTGGCGTTCGAGCGTGCGGCCGAGGAGCAGCCGGGCGTACTGCTCGACGGGGTCGAGCTCGACGACCGTGCGCAACTCGGTCTCCGCGCGCCGCAGTTGCGCCGAGTGGTAGTAGGCGCGGGCAAGGAGCAGACGCGGGGCGACCTGCTCCGGCACCTCGTCGGCCAGGGTGCCGAGGATGCGCGCCGCCGTGGCGTACTCCTTGGCGTCGAAGAACTGCCGCGCGCGCTCCCAGCGCTCCGCCGCGGTTCCGTGGTCGTAGTACATCGTGTCCACTGTTGCCTCCTTCGAGCCCTCCAACCGCCCCAGGTGGTTGAAAATTCCACAGAGTGGTTCCTCCGGGACGGCGGTTCCTCCGGAATGACCGGAGCGCGAGCCTGACGTCCGGCGCTCCACGGGTCTAGGTTGTCCGGCATGAGCAATCTTGATCGTGAGGCGGTTCCGTCCCAGTGCGGCGGGCGCGGGTTCGTCGTAGCCGAACCGGTCCGGGAACTCCTCAGCCCCCGCAAGGTCAAGCTCGGTGAATCCACGGAGGTCCGCCGCCTGCTGCCCAACCTGGGCCGCCGCATGGTCGGCGCCTGGTGCTTCGTGGACCACTACGGCCCGGACGACATCGCCGACGAGCCCGGCATGCAGGTGGGCCCCCACCCGCACATGGGCCTGCAGACGGTCAGCTGGCTGCACGAGGGCGAGGTCCTGCACCGCGACTCCACCGGCAGCCTCCAGACGATCCGCCCCCGCGAACTGGGCCTGATGACCTCGGGCAAGGCGATCTCGCACTCCGAGGAGAGCCCCAGGAAACACGCCCGCCTCCTGCACGGCGCCCAGCTGTGGGTGGCACTGCCCGACGCCCACCGCAACACCGACCCGCGCTTCGAGCACCACCCGGAGCTGCCCCTGGTCACGGCCCCCGGCCTGTCGGCGACCCTGATCCTGGGCACGGTCGACGGCACCACGTCCCCCGGCACGACCTACACCCCGATCGTCGGCGCCGACCTCGCCCTGACCCGCGACGCGGACGTACGCCTGCCCCTGGACCCCGACTTCGAGTACGCGGTCCTGTGCATGTCCGGCGAGACCCGGGTCGACGGCGTCCCCGTCCTGCCGGGTTCGATGCTCTACCTCGGCTGCGGCCGCACCGAACTGCCCCTGCACGCCCAGTCGGACGCGGACCTGATGCTGCTGGGCGGCGAGCCGTTCGACGAGGAACTGATCATGTGGTGGAACTTCATCGGGCGGTCGAACGAGGACATCGCCCGGGCCCGCTCGGACTGGATGGAAAGCTCGCGCTTCGGGGAGGTGAAGGGCTACGACGGTGACCGCATCCCGGCACCGGACTTGCCGCCGGTGCCGCTGAAGCCGCGGGGGCGGGTGCGCTGATCGTTCCCGCCGGCGGCCGGGCGGCAACTCCCGGCCCCGCGCGGTGTGTTCAGTGGTCGCGGCGAAGACTTCCGGCAAGACGTTCGGCGGGGGCGAGGCGCTCCGGTGTCACGCCTTCGCGTTGACCGTCGGTACGTCTCCGCCCGTCGTCCGCCGGTATCTGGCCGTGATCGTGGCGACCGAGTCGTTGCCCCTTCTTCCGCGCATGCTCCGGTCCATCTGCCGATTCGCGCGCAGCACGTCCCCCGTGGGCCCGATGCGCGCCTCCTCGTAGCGGGCGAGCGAGGCGATCACGCCGCCCCCGGCCGCCAGTTGTGCCGCGAGGGTCCGGGCGTCCACGATCGCCTGGGAGGCGCCGTTGGCGCCCGTCGGGTACAGGGGGTGGGCGGCGTCGCCGAGCAGTGTCGTACGCCCCCGCCCCCAACGCGGCAGCGGATCACGGTCCACCATGGGGTACTCGAAGATGGCCGGGCTGCCGGTGACCAGCCTGTGGAGGTCCACGCCGAGCGCGGCGAAGTCCCAGCCCTCGAGGTGGCGCAGTACGTCGTCGGCGCTCCCCTCGCGATTCCAGCCCGCGCTCTCGATCAGCGGCCCCGGCCCTGCCTCGGGCGCCGCGCACACCCAGTTGACCAGCGGACGCCGCGCCGAGATCGGGTACACGACCAGCTGGACGTTCCGCCGGTCGTACGCGATGACCGAGGATCGGCCCGTCAGAAAGGGCGTCACCTCCGTGACGCCCCGCCACATCCGCGCCCCCGACCAGCGCATCGGGCCCTCCTGCGCGTGCAGCGCCGCCCGTACCGTGGACCGGGCCCCGTCCGCGCCGACCAGCGCCTGGGCCTCGATCACCGTCGGTAGCCCGGTCGCCCGGTCGGTCACCCGGACCCGTACCGTGTCCTGCTCGTCGGCGAAGGACTCGAGGCGCGTTCCCGTGCGGACCGCGTCCGGGCCGAGCCGCTCGCGCACCGCGTCGAGCAGCAGGAGCTGCAATTCGCCCCGGTGGACCGCGTACTGGGGCCAGCGGTACCCGGCCGCCACGCCGACTGCCTCGGTGAATCGGCGTGCGCCGCGTTCGTCGGCGTAGACCTGTTCGGCGGTGGCGACGCCGGTCGCGGCGAGGGTGTCCCCGAGGCCGAGCCGGGTCAGTTCGCGCACCGCGTGCGGCTGGAGGGTGATGCCCACTCCGAGAGGGGCGATCTGCCGGACGCGTTCGACGACGGTCGCCCTGATGCCCTCCGCGTGGAGGGCGAGCGCGGCGGTCAGTCCGCCGATTCCGGCCCCCGCGATCAGTATGCCGGTCTCTTCGGCGCTGCCGAGTTCGTTGTTTTCCATGGATTCACTGTCGATCAGGGACAGTTCAGAAGTCCAAGTACTACTTCTTCGCCCAACTATGCTTCTCAGTTATGGAGTTGCGGCAGCTCGAATACCTGGTGGCCGTGGTCGAGGAGGCCAGCTTCACCAAGGCCGCGGCCCGGCTGCACGTCACCCAGCCGGGGGTGAGTTCCCAGATACGCCAGTTGGAGCGCGAGCTGGGGCAGCGGCTGCTGAACCGTTCGGGCCGGACGGTCCGCCCCACCGAGGTGGGTACCACCGTGCTGGAGTACGCGCGCTCCGCGCTCGCCTCCGTGGCGGGCGCCCAACTCGCGGTCGACGAGTACACCGGGCTGCTGCGCGGCCGTGTCGCGGTCGGCACGGTCACCATGGCGTCCGCCCTCGATCTGCCCGGGCTCCTCGCCTCCTTCCACCGCCGCCATCCGGCCGTGGACATCAGCCTCTGGGAGGCCAGCTCGGACGAGCTGGCCGCGGCACTCACCGCCGGCCGCATCGACGCGGCCGTACTCGCCCCGGCCCAGGCATCGCCGCCCGGCGTCGAACTCCAGATCATCGCCGACGAACCGCTGGTGGCCGCCGTGAGCCGGGACGACCCACTCGCACTGGCCGAGCGGGACCGGCTCGCGCTGACGGAACTTGCCGACCGAACGCTGATCACCTTCACGCACGCCACCGGCACCCGGGGAGACATCGACGCCGCCTGTGCCGCTGCCGGGTTCCGGCCGCGCATCGCCTTCGAGGCGAGCGACCCGAGGGTCCTGGCGCGGCTCGCGGCGCACGGCATGGGCGTGGCGATCCTGCCCGAGCCGATCGTCCGTGACCACCCGGAAGGGCTTCATGTGCTGTCCACCCGCCCCGCCCTGCGCGGTCGGCTCGCCCTGGGATGGCGGGCGGCGGGGGCCGAGAGCCCAGCGGCACGGGCGTTCCTGGCCCATGCCCGTAGCACCTTGAAGCACCTCGCATGAGCACCGGCGACACCGCGAGACCGCGAGACCGCGACACCGCGACACCGCGACGCCCGCCCCTCCAGGGTGAATACGCCGGTGTGGCGGGGCCTCGTGGTTACCAGCTCACCGGCAGCTCTTGCAGGCTGCGCATGAGGCTGGGGCGCCACTGCGGTGTGCGGTCGCCGTCGGGGGACAGATCGGGGAAGCGGTCCAGCAGGGTGCGCAGGGCCAGGGTCGCCTCCAGGCGGGCCAATGGGGCGCCGAGGCAGTGGTGCAGGCCGTGGCCGAAGGCGAGGTGGGCGCGGGTCGCGGCCGGATCGCGGTGGATGTCGAACCGTTCGGGGGCGGTGAAGCGCGCGGGGTCGCGGTTCGCGGCGGCGATGGAGAGCACGACACGTGCGCCCGCTGGTATCGCGGTGCCGCCGATGGTGATCGGCTCGGCGGCGTAGCGGTACGTACCCGCCGGCGCGGGTGACTCGAAGCGGAGCGTCTCCTCCACGGCGCCCGTCAGCAGCTCGGGGTCGGCCCGCAGGGCGGCGAGCTGCGCGGGGTGGCCGAGCAGCAGGTGGACGGCGTTGGCGATGAGGTTGACGGTGGTCTCGTGCCCTGCGACGAGCAGCAGGAAGGCCATGCCGAGCAGTTCTTCCGGGGTGAGCCGGTCGGGGCTCTCGCCGTGGTGGGCGCGGACCAGGGCGTGCAGCAGATCGCTCTCCGCCGCGTCCGGCAGCCGCCGCTTCTCCTCCGCGAGCCCCGCGAGATACACGGCCATCTCCTGGGAGGCGCGGGCCGACTGCTCCGGATCGTCGAGGGCGACGACCTTCGTGGACCACGCCCGGAAGGCGGCCCGGTCCGCGTCGGGCACGCCGAGCAGCTCGCAGATGATGGTGAGCGGCAGCGGATAGGCGTACGCGGCCACCAGATCGGCACGGCCGTCGGCGGCCACGGCGTCCAGGAGCGCGTCGGCGGCCTCCTGGACGCGGGGCCGCAGCGCCTGGACGCGGCGGGCGGTGAACTCGCGGGCCACCAGCGTCCGCAGGCGGGTGTGGTCGGGCGGATCGACCTGGAGCATGTTGCGGCCCACGGCGTACAGCCCGTCGTCCTCGAAGTCGGCCGAGTGCCGCACGTCGTTGCGCAGCCCGGGGGCCGCGAACGCGGCGCGCACCTCCTCGTGCCCGACCACCAGCCACGACTCGTCCCCGGAGGGGAAACGCACGTGGTGGACGGGTCCGCGGGAGCGCAGTGCGGAGAAGGCGGAGTAGGGGTCGGCGGTGAAGTCGTCGGTGAGCTCGGCGAGTTCGACGGTGGGCTGCTGCGTGCGCATGGACGCTCCCGGACGGAAGTGGGGAGGGCTCCCCGTTTCGAGGTCGAGAGCGACCGTAACATGAAGCGGGGAGTGGCCCCCACTTTAGGGATCGTCGATGAGCTGGGGAGCGCCGATGAGGTGTCGCGCCGCCGCGGTGAGGACGGCGGCCGTCACCTTCTCGGCGGCTGAACCCGTCCTCTCGGAGGCGTCGTCCACGTCGACGATCTCCCAGCCGTCCGCCGTCGCGAAGTCCTCGTACTCCCGGGCGCAGTCGGCCTGGAGGTCGAGGAAGGTCCGGGCGGGATCGCCGCCGACGGCACGGTAGTTGTCGAACCCGACAGGCACCGGTCGGGCCCTCGCTTCTGCGCGAACGCCTCGTCCCGCTCGTTGAGGATCACCGCCCCGGCCGTCCACAACTCGCCATCCGCCGCCTCGGGCACCTCGACGCCGGGGTCGACTCGGACCACCCGGTCTCGAATAGATCGGACCGTCCGGTCTCGCATGGACATGCCGCCCAGTTTCCCCGCGCGGGGCATGCGGTGCCAGGCCTCGGGGGCGCGTCCCGGTGGGCGGTTCCGGTCCGGCGGGATGCCGACGCGCGACTGTCAGTGGTGAGTGCAAGGCTGGTCTTGCAAGGACCTGTGAGGGGAATCAAGGACCTGCGAAGGGAATCGTCGTGATCACCACTGATCTCACTCCCGGCTCCCCCTGTTGGCTCGACCTCGGTGCCCCCGACGTCCGGGCGGCCGCGGCCTTCTACGGCGCGGTGCTCGGCTGGGAGTACGAGTCCATGGGCGAGACCGAGGACATGGACGGCGGGATGTTCCAGAAGGACGGCAAGACCGTCGCCGGGCTCGGCAAGCTCACCGAGGAGGGCGCCCGCCCGGCCTGGATGATCTATTACACGGTCACCGACGCGGACGCCACGACCCAGGCCGTGGAGCGCGCGGGTGGCACGGTGCGGGTGGCGCCCAGGGACCTCGACGACTGGGGTCGGATGGCGCAGTACACCGACCCGCTTGGCGGCCAGTTCGCCGTCTGGCAGCCGGGCACGAACTCGGGCTTCGAGCTGGCGGACGAGCCGGGTTCGCTGTCCTGGACCGAGCTGTTGACGACCGACACCGCCGCCGCGAAGGAGTTCTACGGCGGTGTCCTCGGCTGGCAGTTCAGCGAGATGGAGCTGCCGGGCGGCGCCGGCACATACACCCTCGTCACCCCCGAGGGGCGTCCCGAGGAGCGCATGCAGGGCGGTCTGATGCAGCTCGGCAAGGAGGACCTCGCGCGGACGGACGGGCGGCCGTACTGGCACCCGGTCTTCGCCGTCACCGACTGCGACGCCGCGGTCGCCCAGGTCACCAAGAACGGCGGCAGTGTGCAGATGGGCCCCGAGGACGTCGAGGGCGTCGGCCGCCTCGCCGTCTGCCTCGACCCGTCGAACGCGGACTTCGTGGTACTGACACCGGCTGAGAGCTGAGAGCTGAGAGCTGAGTGAGCAGGGCGACCTGGCGGCCCACCACGAGGTCGTCCTGCTCCACCCCGGTCCTGGGAACCCTTGCCGAAGTCCCTTTGGGCTGGGGGTGGTTGTGGTCGAGGTGCGTGGCCTCGGGCGTCGTGTCCTGGCCGTTCTCGCCTATCTGGACAACCCCTGAGGCGCCCCCTGGAAGGGGCGCGGGTACGGGCCGGGGCGGTACGCCGCGTAGCGGGCCGCGGTGGTCGGATCGGCTTGCCGGGCGCGGGAGTTGAGGGCGTCCGGTGGGGTGTCGGCCCAGTGGCCCGTCGTGGTCCGGTGGTCGATCGTGTGCACGGCGGCGAGCTGTTCGGCCGGGCTGAAGGTGCAGTGCCCGGCGTTCTCGGTATAGGCCTGGCGCAGCAGCGGGGCGCGGCCCGCGGCGGTCACCGCCTGCCGGTAGGCGCTCTCCACCTCGACGGGGACGAGCGCGTCGCCGGTGGTGTGGACGGCGAGCTGGGGCTTGCTCAGGCGGCCGGAGGGCGCCGCGTGGTCGGCCATGTAGCGCACCGCGCGGGGCTCGGCGCCGACGCGCGGCGCGCGGGCGAGGTCGCGCAGGTCGCTCCGGAGGGACAGGCCGGCCGCCTTGTAGAGGGCCTTGACCTCCTTGTGGTGGGCGGAGCGGGCCAGCATCGCCGCGTAGTCGACGCCCGTGTTCCAGGACATGTTGCCGCCCGCGCGGCGTTCGGCCTCCTCCCGCCAGGCGAAGCCGGGCTGCGCCACCAGGCCGCGTACCGCCGTGTACTGGTTCGCCTGCTGGGCTGGGTAGTCGTCCGGGGCGGGGCGAGGCGTGGCCGGGTCGTTCCAGCCCGGGATGTCGTGCAGCGCGGCGGCGAGGGCGATGCGGGCCCGGCCGTCCGCGGAGTTCTGCGCGGTGCCCAGCTTCTCGCCGAGCCGCTTGGCGGAGACGGCCGCGTCGGCGGCGTCCTTGAATCCGGTCAACCGGATGCTTCCGTCACCGGAGTCGGGCGCGAGGAGGGTGCGCAGGGCGAACGTGGCGTCCAGCGTGGAGTTCCAGTTCGCGACCGAGCCGTGCACGAGGCCGCACAGGGACAGGGAGCCGTCGATGCGCGCCGGGTGGCGCTCGGCGATGGTCGTGGTGACCAGACCGCCGAGCGACTGGCCCCAGGCGAGCGTCCGCCGGGCCTCGCCGACCTCCCCTCGGAAGGTGTCGAGCGCGGCCAGCTGGTCGGGCACCGCCTGCTCCACGGACCAGCCGGTCGTCGCGTACGAGGAGCCGACGAGTGCGTAACCCTCTTTCAGGAGCAGCTTCTTGGTGGGCCCGTCGGAGGCGTTCACGGCCGGGTTGGGGGAGCCTTCGGGGCGGTAGCCGTGGCTGAAGAGCAGGACGGTGCCGTTCCAGTCGTCCGGGGTGTCGATCACGTACGTGGCGCCGGACGGGAGGGTGCCCTCCAGGTGACGGGCGGCCGTGGACGGCGTGGCGGAGGCCGGGACCGCGGCGGACAGGAGGAGCAGCAGGGCTGCGGGAGCGACCACCGCGGACCGCCGGGTGGTGCGTGGCCGGGTGGTGCGTGTCATGTGGATTCTCCTTGTACGGAGGACGCGGCGGTGGGGGATGACGTGGTGGGCGGCGCGGACGGTGTGGGCGAAGCGCCCTGCACGGCGAGATCGCGGGCGTTCGTCTCCTTGACCCGCCAGACGGCGAGCGCGGTGATCAGGCCCCCGGCCACGAGCAGCAGCGCGATGGCATCGCTGGAGTCGTACGCGGCGAGCAGCCCGCTGGCGACCAGCGGAGAGAAGCCCGCGCCCAGCAGCGTCGCCGTCTGGTAGCCGAGCGAGGCACCGGTGTAGCGCACCCGCGTCGAGAACATCTCGCTGAACAGCGCGCCCAGCGGCCCGTACATCACGGACTGCGCGATCCCGTGCCCGATCACGCAGGCGAGGATCAGCAGGCCGGGCCGGTGGCTGTCGACGAGCGCGAAGACAGGGAAGGCGGTGGCCGCCGAGAGGAGCGCCCCGGCAAGGACCAGGGGGCGGCGCCCGAAGCGGTCGGAGAGGAGGTTGGCGCACGGCAGCACGACCAGGGCCACGCAGGAGGCGACGGTGACCCCGGTGAGCACCTGCGGGCGCGTGTACCCCTCGTCGACGGCGTACGAGATCATGAAGCTGGTCATCAGCGCCTGCGCGGTGAACGGGCCGATGCCGACCGCCGAGGCGAGCAGGACCGGGCGCGGCGCGCGCAGGACTTCGAGCAGCGGCATCCGCGCGCGCTCGCGCCGTTGCGAGAGCGAGGTGAACAGCGGGCTCTCGGTGACCTTGAGGCGGATGTACAGGCCTGCGCCGAGCAGCAGGAAGGAGAGCAGGAACGGCACCCGCCAGCCCCAGGACCGGAAGTCGTCGTCGGGCAGGAGGCTCACCAGCGCGACGACTCCGGTGGAGAGCACCGTGCCCAGCGGGGCGCCGAGTTGGGTGAAACTGGTCCACAGACCGCGCGGCCGGTCGCCCGCGTGCTCGGCGACCATGAGCGTGGCGCCGCCCCACTCGCCGCCGATCGCGATGCCCTGCACGACGCGGAGCAGGACGAGCAGGACGGGCGCCCAGAAGCCGATCGCGTCGTACGTGGGCAGCAGTCCGATGAGGAAGCTGCCCGCGCCCATCAGGACCATGGTCAGGAGCATCATCGACTTGCGGCCGAGCCGGTCGCCGAAGTGGCCGAAGACGATGCCGCCGAGGGGCCGGGCGAGATAGCCCGCGGCGAACGTGCCGAAGGCGGCGACCGTGCCGACCGCCGGGTCGGCCTCGGGGAAGAAGAGGTCGCCGAAGACGAGCGCGGCGACGGTGCCGTAGACGAGGAAGTCGTAGAACTCGATGGCCGTGCCGAGCAGCCCGGACAGGGCGACGCGGCGCAACTGCCGTGCTCTGTCGTCGGGTTCGGACGCGGGGCTCGCCTCTCCCGCGGGTGGGTGCGTCATGGTGCGGGGCTCCTCAGGCGTAGAAGCGGGACAGGCTGCGCAGGACGCAGGCGGGCTTGTCGCCGCCCTCGATCTCGACCGTGCCGTCGACGGCGATCTGCACTCCGCCGCGCACCTCGTCGACGGAGGCGAGCGTGGCGCGCAGACGTATCCGGGCGCCGGCCTTCACGGGGGAGGGGAAGCGCACCTTGTCCAGGCCGTAGTTGACCTTCGTGGTGACGCCCTGGACGTCGAGGAGATCGGTGAAGAGCGGGATGAAGAGGGAGAGCGTGAGATAGCCGTGCGCGATCGGCGCGCCGAAGGGGCCTTGTGCGGCCTTCTCGGGGTCGGTGTGGATCCACTGGTGGTCGTCGGTCGCGTCGGCGAAGGTGTCGATGCGGCCTTGGCCGACCTCCAGCCAGTCGGTGACGCCGAGTTCGCTTCCGGCGAGGGCGTGCAGTTCGTCAAGTCCGTTGGCGGTGACGGTCATCGGGGTGTCTCTCCTTCAGGTGTGGGTGTCTGTGGGGCGCCGCCGTGGTCGCGGCGCAGGCTGGGCTTGTGGAGCTTCCCGGAGGCGGTGCGCGGCAGTTCGGGCACGCACACCACCGACTTGGGGATCTTGTACTTGGCGAGCCGGCCGGCCAGGAAGCCGAGTACGTCGTCCGGGGCGGGGTCCGTGCCGTCGCGGGGCACGACGACGGCGCGCGGCACCTCGCCCCAGCGCGCGTCCGGCACGCCGATGACGGCGCACTCCACCACGTCGGGGTGGGCGAGCAGCGCGCTCTCGACCTCGGCGGGGTAGATGTTCTCGCCGCCGGAGATGATCATGTCTTTGAGGCGGTCGGCGATGGTGACGAAGCCGTCGGCGTCGACCCGGGCCGCGTCGCCGGTGCGGAACCATCCGTCGGCGAAGACGGCGGCGGTCTCGTCCGGCAACTGCCAGTAGCCGAGCATGACGTGGGGGCCGCGCACCAGGATCTCGCCGGTCTCCCCGGTGGCCGCCGGGCTGAGGTCGGGACGTACGACGCGTACGTCGGTGAAGAAGTGCGGCACCCCGGCCGTGCCCGCCTTGCGCTCCGCGTGCTCGGCGTCGAGATAGAGCGCGCCGGGCGCGGCCTCCGTCATGCCGTACCCCTGCTGGAAGGCGAGCCCGCGCTCCGCGTACGCCTCGATCAGCGGGGTCGGCACGGGAGCCCCGCCGCACATCAGGATCCGCAGCGAGGACAGGTCGGCCGTGTGCCAGGGCGGCTCGCGGGTGAGACGCTCGTACATCGTGGGGACCCCGAACATCGCGCTGACGCCGTGCCGTTCGACCAGGCCGAGGGCTTCGGTGGGGTCGAAGGACTGGACGAGCACGCAGTGGCCGCCCTTGAGGAGCACGGGCAGGGCGAGCATGCCCAGCGCCGCCGCGTGGAAGAGCGGGGCGGAGACCAGGGCCACGGTGTCGGCGGTGAGGTCGGCGTCGACGAGGACGTTGACGGCGTTCCAGGTGAGGTTGGCGTGGGTGAGCATGGCCCCCTTGGGGCGGCCCGTGGTGCCGGAGGTGTACATCAGGAGGCACACGTCGTCCCGGCTGACCGCTTCGTCCAGAGGTTCCTCGACGGACCCGGCTGCCTGGACCAACTCCTCGTACTGCGAGCCCACTTCGACGAAGAGGCCCACCTGTCCCGCTTCGACGAGGAGATCCCCGGGGCCAGCCTCCTGCCGCAGCTCCGCCACGACACCGGCCTGCGCGGGGGAGTGCACCAGCGTGCGGGCGCCCGCGTCGGCCAGTTGGTACGCGAGCTCGGGCGCGGCCAGGCGGGTGTTGAGCGGCACGAAGACCGCGCCGAGTGCTCCTGCCGCGAAGAAGGTCTCCAGGAAGGACGGATGGTTGGGCCCGAGGTAGGCGACCCGGTCCCCGCGCCGGACGCCTCGGGCGCGCAGGGCGTGCGCGAGCCGCAGGACGCGGGAGTGCAGGGCGGCGTACGTGATGGTGCGGCCCTCGTGGGTGAGGGCGGCGCGGTGCGGGGTCTTGCGGGCCCGGCGCGCGGGCCAGGAGCCGAGTCCTTCGTTGCGCATGGCGCCCCCTCTACTTGAGCCCGAGCAGACGGGCGGCGTTCTCCTTGAGGATCTTGGGGCGGACCTCGTCCTTGATCGCCAGCTTCGCGAAGTCGGCGAGCCAGCGGTCGGGGGTGAGCACGGGGAAGTCGGAGCCGAAGAGCACCTTGTCCTTGAGCAAGGTGTTGGCGTAGTGCACGAGTTGGGGCGGGAAGTACTTCGGCGACCACCCCGACAGGTCGATGTGCACGCCCGGCTTGTGCGTGGCGACGGCGAGGGCCTCGTCCTGCCAGGGGAAGGACGGATGCGCCAGGATGATCTTCAGATGGGGGAAGTCGGCGGCGACGTCGTCGACGTGCATCGGGTTCGAGTACTTCAGCCGGATGCCGCCGCCCCCGGGCAGGCCCGCGCCGATGCCGGTCTGCCCGGTGTGGAAGAGGGCGACGCAGCCGCTCTCCTCGATGACCTCGTACAACGCGTAGGCCAGAGCACGGTCGTTGGGGAAGAAGCCCTGGATGCTCGGATGGAACTTGAAGCCCTTCACCCCGTACTCCTGCACGAGCCTGCGGGCCTGTCGCACGCCCGCCTTCCCCCGGAACGGGTCGATGGAGGCGAACGGGATCAGTACGTCGGGGTGGGCGGCGGCGGCCTCGGCGACCTCCTCGTTCGGGACGGGCAGGGTGCCGGTGGCGGACTCGGCGTCCACGGTGAAGACGACGGCGGCCATCTTGCGCTCGCGGTAGTAGGCGGCCATCTCCTGGAGGGTGGGCTTGCGGTTGCGCCCCTCGACCTTGAAGTACGCGCTGGAGGCGGCGTCGAGGTCCTCGTCGAGGGAGGCGTGCCCCTGGGAGGAGACCTCGGCGTGCGTGTGGACGTCGATCGCGGTGAGTTCGGAGAGGTCCAACTCCCTCACGCTCCTGGGATCTTGGGCGCGGGGATGCCGACCGTCTCCGGGGCGCTGCCGACCGAGGTGTGCCAGGCGGCGGCGATGGTCTGCGGTGTCCAGCCGCCGTCCGCGTACGCCACGGACGCCTCCCGCGGATGCGACCACAGGGCGAGCCGGTCGCCGCCGATGCCGACGCACTGCCCGGTCACCTCGCGGGCGAAGCGGGAGGCGAGGAAGGGGACGAGTGCGGCACAGTCGTCGGCCGTCCCGAAGCCCTCGCCCTTGCGCAGGAAGTCCGGCAGCGGCTGCCCCTCCTTCATGGCCTCGATGTACGGGGCGAAGGCGGGGATGGTCTCGGTCATCGCGGTGGCGGCCACCGGCACGATCGCGTTGACGGTGATGCCGGCCCTGGCCAGCTCCATCGACCACGTACGCACCATGGCCGCGATCCCGGCCTTGGCGGCGGCGTAGTTGGTCTGCCCGAAGTTGCCGCGCTGTCCGGCGGGGGAGCCGACCAGGATCAGGCTGCCGCCCTCGCCCTGCTCCCGCATGTGTACGGCGGCGGCGCGGGCGCAGGTGAAGGTGCCGCGCAGGTGGGTGGTGACGACCGCGTCGAAGTCCTCGTCGGTCATCTTCCACAGCACCCGGTCGCGCAGGATTCCTGCGTTGGTCACCATCGCGTCCAGCCGCCCGAACTCCTCGACGGCGCGGGCGACAAGGCGGTCGGCGGCCTCGCCGGTGCCGACGGCGGCAACCTCCGCGACGGCGCGCCCGCCTGCCCCGGTGATGGTCTTGACGGCGCGTTCGGCCGCTTCGGCGTCGACGTCGTTGACGACCACCGACGCGCCGGCGCGAGCGAGGGCACAGGCGTAGGCGAGGCCGAGGCCGCGCCCCGATCCCGTGACGACGGCGACCTTGCCGCGCAGGTCCACGGTGTATGAGTCCAGCACTGGGAAACCCCTTCAACAGGCAGCGAAAGAGAGATGGCAGAAAGGAAGCTAAGACAAACCATTGTTGTCGTCAATGATTGTTTCCAACATCGATATTGCGGCATGCTGGACACTGTCACCGACGACCGCCGATGACCGCCGTACGCCCGCAGAGCACCGATCAGGGAGAGCGCCCCTCATGACCACCAGCCGGAAGACGACCGCCGAGCCCGTGGAGGAAGGGTCCGTCGACGAGGGCGCGCCCTGGATGCGCGGCCTGCACGCCGACGCGGGCTACCTGCTCTACCGCCTCGGCCTGCGCTCGGGGCAGCTCTTCAACGCGGCGCTCCAGAGATCCGGCCTGCGCCTGCGCCACTACGCGCTGTTGCGCTACCTGGCCACGGTGGAAGGCGCGGCCCAGCGCGAACTGAGCCAGGAGCTGGGCTACGACCCCAGCGCGATCGTCGGCCTGGTCGACGACCTGGAACGCCTCGGCTTCGTCGAACGCCGCCCGGCCCCCGACGACCGCCGCCGCCGCATCGTCGCCCTGGCCCCGGCGGGCCACGACTTCCTGCGCGACTCGGACGAGGTGGCCCGAGGCGTCACCGACGAACTCCTGGCCCCGCTGGACCGGGAGGAGCGGGAGACGCTGCACGTGCTGCTGTCCCGGGTGGCCCATACGGGCGGGGGCTGAGGGGTCACTGCTGGGCGGGGATCAGTCCGGATCGCCCATCAGGGCACTCTCTTGACGGTCGAGTTCCGGGCCCGCGGTGTTGCCGGAGTGATTGGTGCGCACGATGGCCATGGTCTGCTCGATCCACGCCTCGCCCGGGTCGTGTCCGATCGCCCGCCATTCGTGGAGCACGCTGCGGAGATAGCGTTCGATGAAGTCCTGGAACTCGGGCTCCGATCCGGGCAGGCTGTGCAGCGCGACATGGAGCGCGACGCGGTGCAGCTCCGAGGGCGGGGCCGGTGCGGAACCCGCGTGCCGGGCGGCCCAGAGCCCCAGCAGGACATGGGCGGCCGAGACGCTGTGATCCTCCCAGTAGCCCGCGAAGTCGGTGACGGCCATGCCGAGCCCGGCCTCGCACAGGGGCTCCAGCGCGTGCTGCAGGACGTCGCGGTCCATGTCGCACAGCAGGTGGGTCTCCCGGCGCCAGGGTTCCTCGTCGCCCCTCATCCAGGAGACGTGCCCACGCTGGTCGCTGCCGGGCTCGATGCCGTACGTCCAGTACGGATCGATCGCGGGGGCGACGGGAGCCGTGCCCGAATCGATGTCGGCCAGCGTGACGCGGACGTCCTTCAACTCCTCCAGCCAGGTGCGCTCCAGGGCGAGTGTGCGCCCGAACGTACGCCAGCCCTCGTACGTGAGCTGAGACTTGAGCAAGGTCGTCAACCGGTTCCAGTGATGCGCGGGCTCCTCCTCGGGAAACAGCTCCCGCCCCTGCACCGGTCGGCCGAGCAGGGCCAGGAGCAGCACCAGGTTCGCGGCCCAGGAGGCGTGCCGGGCCGGTACGGGAGAGTCCGCGGGCCGGTATCCGTCGAAGGCGCGTTCCTGCCTGGCGTGGAGCGCGGAGTGGAAGAGCCGCAGGAGCAGCGGTCGCAGCGCCGAGAGCTGCTCCGTGGGCAGCCGCTTCAGGGACTGGTGGAGGAAGGTGAGGGTGGCGGACCGGACGGAGAGCGCCTGGTAGGAGAGCAGCGCGTGGAGGAACGCGTCGTCGGGGGCGGGAACCCGGACCCGGTGGGCGTCAGCGCGAGCCGCCCTCGCGAGGTCTTCGAGCTCCCGTAGTGCCAGCCGTGCCACCAGGAATTCACCGAAGGTGGAGTGCAGGAACTCGAAGGACCGCAGCCGCACCCCGTCCCGCGACGCCTCCGCGCGGTGGATGAAGAAGAACCGGCCCACGACCACCTGCCCCGGCGTGAGCGCGGCCCGCAGATCGGCGGGACGTGTCGCGGGTGCGCGCTGTGGCAGAAGTACCTCCAGGTCTGCCGTCAGCTCCTCCTCGGTGACCCACTGCCTGCCGCGGTTGACCATGGCGAAAGCGGTCACGGACAGGCACAGCAGCTCGGCCTCCACCGCGTGGGCGAGCTGTTCCTCGGTCAGCCCCGGATCGCTCTTGCTGACCTCTCGTGCCGCGAAGCGGGCCAGGAGCCGTTCGTAGAGGTCGAAGCCCGCGAGTTCTCCGTGCTCGCGCCGGAACGCGTTGTTCTGCGCGTCGTACAGCGCGACCATCAGCAACAGCAGCGGCTGGGAGCCCAGTTCACGCTGCGTCAGCACATGCTCCGGAGACAGGGGCAGCAGGGACTGGTGACGGAAGTACCCCGCGTTGGTCCGGTTCCACAGGTCGAGCCACCGTGTCACCTGCTCGTCGCTGAAGGGCTCAAGGCGTACGGCGATGCCGCCCGGCGAGAGGCGGGCCCGGTCGGCGACCGCCGTACGGCTGGTGACGACCACGGCCAGCGGGCGGCCGTGCGCGGCCTCGCGCTGCTGGAAGGCGGCCACCTTCTGTA
Source organism: Streptomyces sp. NPDC054047 (assembly GCF_055585065.1). Lineage (NCBI taxonomy): Bacteria > Bacillati > Actinomycetota > Actinomycetes > Kitasatosporales > Streptomycetaceae > Streptomyces > Streptomyces sp. NPDC054047. Next base: position 241,931 of record NZ_JBVJKV010000006.1, read on the forward strand.
TGTAGTCGGACTGGCTCACACCGGTGGCCTGGAGGAGTTCGTCGAAGCCGTCGAGCAGGACGACGGGCAGCGCACGGCGCACCGTGCGCGTCACGTCGGGCCAGGCCATGGCCTCCCCGGTGGCGTCGCGGATCGCTGTCTCGATCTGGTCCTGGATCGCCGCGTCCGCGGGTACGGCGGACAGCGGCACCCGTACGACGAGAAAGTCGTCGGCAGGCAGCCGCGCCGCCAGGACGCGGGTCAGCACGGACTTGCCCGACCCCGGCTGCCCCAGGAGCAGGAGCGGCGTCTCCACGGCCTGCGGCGCGGTGAACAGACCCGCCAGATAGCCTTCCAGGTCCTGGTGGACGGGGCGCTCCTCCCACCAGGACTCCTCCGAGAGGCGGTCGGCGGCCCCGAAAGCGGCCACCTTGAAGTCCGGGGAGATGTATCCCGCGCCGAGCGTGGGGACCACCAGGCCCTCGGGAAGGTCCTCCAGGGACAGCAATGGCGCGTTCATCGCCGCCCGCGACGCGCGGTTCAACGCCACGTACCGCTCGGCCGCGACCCGCCCGTCGGCCGCCCTGGCGACCGCTTCCTCCAGGTGCCGCAGCGTGCCTTCGATGCGGCGGACCTCGTGGCGGGTCGCCTGGTGGTCGGTGATGTTGACCCAGACGGCCACCTCGGGGAACTCGGCCGCGAGGCGCCGGTACATGATCTCGTACGCGGATACGGCCCGTCGGGGAGCGGACTCCACCAGGGAGGCCCGCAGCTCCTCCCGCTCCCGCTCCGGTACGGCCTCCCAGGCCGCACAGCCCGACACGTACTCCAGGACCTGATCGGAGAGCCCGCCGTAGAAGCCGCGCAGCGTAACGAGCTCCGACTCGTAGGGACGGTGCGGCGCGGGCATCGGCACCTCGGCGTGCAGCAGCTCGTCCGCGAGGGCCGCGAGCCGCCCGGACTCCGGCGTCCGGCCGGTGGTCATGCGGAGGGCGTCCGCCCTGCCGACACTCAACTCCCGCCCGTCGAAGGGGAGATCGAGTTCCTTGAGCGTGTCGAAGTACGAGGCCAACACCACGACGGCGTGCGCCGCTGCAAGGCGTTGAGTGCGGTCGAACCGGCCGAGGCCGCGCGAGCGCTCCGCGAGGCCGGAGAACAGGGACTGGCTCAGGCGGGCCAGCTCGCCCCGGGCGTCGAACAGGCTCAACGCCAGAGCGGACCCGCCGCCGGTGGCCACCAGGAGCGCGCCGCCGGTCAGCCGGTCGAGGGCCACGAGCGCGGGACTGTCCGCCCCGCCCAGCAGGCGCACCGCGTCCGCGTAACTCATCCCCCTGGGCACCGGTCGCCTCCCAGCTCCGTGACGGAACGGCCAGTGCGTCCATCATGGCGGGCGGGGCGGCCATGCGTCCCCACATGGCCGCCCCGGTCCGCTTGTTCGGGTCAGCGACGCTCGGGCAGTTCCGCCCTCACCTCCCGTGCCGCCGCGACCAGGTTCTCCAGGGAGGCCCGGGTCTCGGGCCAGCCGCGGGTCTTGAGACCGCAGTCCGGGTTCACCCACAGCCGTTCGGCGGGGATGGCCTCAAGTCCCTTGCGCAGCAGGGCCGCCGCCTCCTGCGCGCTCGGTACGCGCGGGGAGTGGATGTCGTACACGCCGGGACCCGCCTCGCGCGGGTAGCCGTGCTCGGCCAGTTCGCGGGCCACCTGCATGTGCGAGCGGGCGGCCTCCAGGCTGATGACGTCGGCGTCGAGGTCGTCGATGGCCTGGACGATGTCGCCGAACTCCGCGTAGCACATGTGCGTGTGGATCTGGGTGTCCGGGCGTACGCCGCTGGTGGTGAGGCGGAAGGACTCCGTGGCCCACTCCAGGTACGCGGGGTGCTCGGCGGCGCGCAGCGGCAGGGTCTCGCGCAGTGCGGGCTCGTCGACCTGGATGACCGAAGTGCCCGCCGTCTCCAGGTCGTCGACCTCGTCGCGCAGGGCGAGGGCGACCTGGCGCGCGGTGTCGCCGAGCGGCTGGTCGTCGCGGACGAAGGACCAGGCGAGCATGGTGACGGGACCGGTGAGCATGCCCTTGACGGGACGGTCGGTGAGGGAGTTGGCGTACGAGGTCCAGCGCACCGTCATCGGCTCGGGCCGCGAGATGTCCCCTGCCAGGACCGGCGGGCGCACATAGCGGGTGCCGTAGGACTGGACCCAGCCGTGTTGTGTGGCGAGGTAGCCGGTGAGCTGCTCGGCGAAGTACTGCACCATGTCGTTGCGTTCGGGCTCGCCGTGCACCAGGACGTCGATGCCCGCCTTCTCCTGGAAGGCCAGGACCTCGCGGATCTCGTTCTTGATGCGCTCCTCGTACCCGGCGGTGTCGATACGTCCCGCACGCAAGTCGGCCCGTGCCGTGCGCAGTTCGGCGGTCTGCGGGAACGAGCCGATGGTGGTCGTGGGCAGCTGCGGCAGGCCCAGCCGCGTCCGCTGGGCCGCCGCCCGCTCCGGGTAGGCATGTGCGCGGCGGGCGTCGGTTTCGGTGACGGCGGCGACGCGGGAGCGTACGGCCGGGTCGTGGGTGAGGGCGGAGCCCGAGCGGGACGCCAAGTCGGCGCGGTTGGCCGACAGTTCGGCCGCGATGGCGCCCGTGCCCTGTGCCAGGCCGCGGGCAAGGGTGGCGATCTCGGCGGTCTTCTGGTGGGCGAAGGCCAGCCAGCGGGCGATCTGCGGGTCGATGTCCCGCTCGGCGGTGGAGTCCAGCGGGACGTGCAGCAGGGAGCAGGACGCGGAGACGTCGACCCGGTCGGCGAGGCCCAGGAGCGTGCCCAGGGTGGACAGCGACTTCTCCAGGTCGTTGATCCAGATGTTGCGGCCGTTGACGACGCCCGCGACAAGACGCTTGCCGGGCAGACCGCCGACGGCGGCGAGGTCCTGGAGCTGGCTGGCGGCGGCCTCGGTGAAGTCCAGGGCGAGGCCGTCGACCGGTGCCTTGGCGAGCACCGGAAGCGCCTCGCCGAGCCTGCCGAAGTAGGAGCCGACCAGGAGCTTCGGGCGGTCGGTGAGGGCGCCCAGGTCGCGGTAGGCGCGCGCGGCGGCGTTGAGTTCGGCCGGGGTGCGGTCCTGGACCAGGGCGGGCTCGTCGAGCTGCACCCACTCGGCGCCCGCGGCGCGCAGGTCGGCGAGGACCTCGGCGTACACGGGAAGCAGACGGTCCAGGAGGGTGAGCGGCTCGAAGCCGGCGGCCACGCCGGGCGCGGGCTTGGCGAGCAGCAGATAGGTGACCGGGCCGACGAGGACCGGGCGGGCCGCGAGGCCGAGCGCGATCGCCTCCTTCAGCTCGGCGACCTGCTTGGCCGAGTCGGCGGTGAAGACGGTGTCCGGGCCCAGCTCCGGTACGAGGTAGTGGTAGTTGGTGTCGAACCACTTGGTCATCTCCAGCGGCGCCACGTCCTGGGTGCCGCGGGCCATCGCGAAGTATCCGTCGAGCGGATCGGTGTCGACGGCCTCGCGGTGCCGCTGGGGGACCGCGCCGACCATGACGCTGGTGTCCAGGACGTGGTCGTAGTACGAGAAGTCGCCGGTCGGCACTTCGTCGATGCCGGCGTCGGCCAGATGCCGCCAGGTGGACCGGCGCAGCTGCGCCGCGGTGTCCCGGAGGGCGTCGGCGGTGACGCGGCCCTTCCAGTACCCCTCGACGGCCTTCTTCAGTTCCCGGTCGGGGCCCTGGCGGGGGTAGCCGTACACGGTGGACCGTGCTGCCGCGGCTGCGGACTTCGCTGTCACGGAAATCTCCTTCGCGAGATGACTCCTGAGCATCCCGGGGACGGGACACGGACGCGAAGGGATGACGGACTGGATGGACCGAACGCGCGCCTGCGGCTGCTCCACCTGATCCGACGCCGACCCGCCCACGAGGTCACCGGGATGTCCGCACGTGAGGGGTCACGTACGGGCAACGGGCAGGTCTTCGGACTCGCGGGCACACCTGCCGAAACAAGTTCCTACTGGCCGTCGCTTCCCGGATCCGCGCTCGGATCCAGTGCTCATGACGGCGGTCGTTCCCACTCACCGCTGCGGGGCAGTCCCGGATTCCCACCGGGTTCCCTCTTACGACGCTCCTGCCTGGCGGACAGGGCGAACCAGCTGCACCGGTCAGGCTAAGGGGTGGTCCGGCCTCTTGGGCAGTACTGATCACATTCCGGACCGTGAGGTGAGACACGGCGGCGGGGCGGTCCGCCATCAGCTCCAGGACCCTCGCGCGATCGATGGCCCCGCCCCTCCTGAACCTCGCGCGTACGGGGCGCGCACGGCCGAGGCACATGGGCTGACCAGGGGCGTACGCCCTGGTCGTGTGCGCTCGCGCGTGCCACAGCCGGGGCGGTCCCGCAAGTTGTCAGGAGGCTCGATCGAGCACTAGGGTCACCACGCCTTGGTGCTCGGGAAATCCGGTGTGATGCCGGTGCGGCCCTCGCCACTGTGATCGGGAAGTCCGGCTCCAGCCCTCGCGGCAGCCACTGGGTGCTCACGCACCCGGGAAGGCGGAGTCCGGTCGGTACGACCCGTCAGCCAGGAGACCGGCCAAGGCGCGTTGTCCATCCACGAGGTGCTGGAGAGGGTCTGCTTAGCCATGCACATAGCCGAGGGTTTCCTCCCGCCGGCGCACGCGATCGCCTGGGGCGTAGCGTCCGCGCCGTTCGTCGTCCACGGAGTCCGCTCCCTGACGCGTGAGGTCAAGGAGCACCCGGAGAGCACCCTGCTCCTGGGCGCATCCGGCGCCTTCACTTTCGTCCTTTCCGCACTGAAGATCCCCTCCGTCACGGGCAGTTGCTCGCACCCGACGGGCACGGGCCTCGGCGCGATCCTGTTCCGGCCGCCGATCATGGCGGTCCTCGGCACCATCACGCTGCTGTTCCAGGCGCTGCTGCTGGCCCACGGCGGGCTCACCACGCTCGGCGCCAACGTGTTCTCCATGGCGATCGTCGGGCCATGGGCCGGATACGCCGTCTACAGCCTCCTGAAGCGGTACGACGTGCCGCTCATGGTCGCCGTGTTCTTCGGCGCCTTCGTCGCCGACCTGTCCACGTACTGCGTCACCAGCGTCCAGCTGGCCCTGGCGTTCCCCGACCCGAGCAGCGGATTCCTCGGCGCCCTGGGCAAGTTCGGCGGCATCTTCGCCGTCACCCAGATCCCGCTGGCCGTCAGCGAGGGCCTGCTCACCGTCGTGGTGATGCGGCTGCTCGTGCAGTCGAGCAAGGGCGAGCTCACGCGGCTCGGCGTCCTGCTGCGGGGCAAGTCGTCAGCGGCCGTGACCGCAGAGAAGAACGTGACGGCAGAGAAGAACGTGACGACGGAGAAGCAGACGGAGACGGGGGCCAGCGCCTGATGAGCCGCAACGCGAAGATCAACACTCTGCTCCTCCTCATCGTCGCCGCGCTCGCCGTGCTGCCGCTGGCGCTCGGTCTCGGCGACGACGAGAAGGAGCCGTTCGCCGGGGCCGACGCCCAGGCCGAGACCGCGATCACCGAGATCGAGCCGGACTACGAACCCTGGTTCTCGCCGCTGTACGAACCCCCCTCCGGGGAGATCGAGTCCGCGCTCTTCGCCCTTCAGGCGGCGCTGGGCGCGGGCGTCCTCGCGTACTACTTCGGTCTGCGCAAGGGACGCCGCCAGGGCGCCGAGCTCGCACTGGCCGAGAAGGCCGCCACAGCCGAGAAGGCCGCCACAGCCGGGAAGGCCGCCACGGAGCGGACCGCCGACGGGGAGAGCGCCCGGGCCGAGACCGAGCAGGTCTGACCCCGCGTGCTGCCCATCGACGCGGCGGCGCACAGCAGTCGCTGGCGCCGCCGCCACCCCGTGGACAAGGCCGTGCTCGGCCTCGGTTTCACCGTCCTCGCCGTCTCTCTGCCGCCCTGGCCGGGTGCCGCCCTGGTCCTGGTCGCCGCGCTCGCCGTACTGCTCGGGCCCGCCGGTGTGCCGCCGCGCAAACTGTGGCGCGCCTACCGCGTGCCGCTCGGCTTCTGCGTCACCGGCGCCCTGACCCTGATCGTGCAACTCGGCGGCCCCGAAGGGTTCGTCACGCTCGCCGACGGCGGCCCCGCACGCGCGGGCGGTCTGCTCCTGCGCACGTCGGCGGCCTCGCTCGGCGTCCTGCTCTTCGCCTTCACCACGCCCATGTCGGACCTGCTGCCCCGCCTGGTGAAGGCGGGCGTACCGGCGCCGGTCGTGGACGTGGCCCTCGTCATGTACCGCATGAGCTTCCTGCTCCTGGACTCCATGAGCAGGATCCGGCAGGCGCAGGCCGCGCGCCTGGGCCACACCACCCGGGCCGCCACCTGGCGTTCGCTGGGCGGCCTCGGCGCCACCGCGTTCGTGCGCGCCTTCGACCGGGCGGGCCGGCTGCAGGCGGGGCTCGCCGGGCGCGGCTACGACGGGACGCTGCGGGTGCTCGTGCCCGACGCCCGGATCTCCCGCGGCTTCGTGGCCGTCAGCGCGGTACTCCTCACGGGCCTGGTGGCCCTCACCCTCGTACTGGAAAGGCTTCTTCCATGAGCGAGCCGAGCGCTCCTCGCGAACCGGGCGAGTCCTTGGTCGCTCTGCGCGCCGCCTCCTACGCCTACGAGGACGGGCCCACCGTGCTCAGCGGCCTGGACTTCGATGTCACCGAGGGGCGCGCTCTCGCGCTGCTCGGGCGCAACGGCAGCGGCAAGACCACCCTCATGCGGCTGCTCAGCGGCGGACTGCGCCCGGACCGGGGCGGATTGACGCTCGGGGGCACGCCCGTGACGTACGACCGCAAGGGCCTGACCCGGCTGCGCACCACCGTTCAGCTGGTCGTCCAGGACCCGGACGACCAGTTGTTCGCCGCCTCGGTCGAGCAGGACGTGTCCTTCGGGCCGCTCAACCTGGGGCTGTCCGATGCCGAGGTGCGGGCACGGGTCGCCGAGGCGCTGACCGCGCTGGACATCAGCGCCCTGGCGGACCGCCCCACCCATCTGCTCTCCTACGGCCAGCGCAAGCGGACGGCCATCGCCGGAGCCGTGGCGATGCGTCCGCGCGTACTGATCCTCGACGAGCCGACCGCCGGGCTCGACCCCGACGGACAGGAACGCCTCCTGACCACGCTGCAAGGCCTGCGGGACGCAGGGACGACGGTGGTCATGGCCACCCATGACGTGGACCTGGCCCTGCGCTGGGCGGACGACGCGGCGCTGCTCACCCCCTCGGGAGTGCGCACGGGGCCGGTCGCGGAGATGCTGGCCCACCGCGACCTCCTGGCACAGGCGGGCCTTCGCCTGCCGTGGGGGATCGCCGTCGCGGAGCTGCTGCGGACCAAGGGCCTGCTGGCCGGGGCGGGCGAAGGGCCGCGCACCCCCGAGGAGTTGGCGGCCCTCACGGCTCCGGCGATGCCCGGCGCGTCAGCCGGCTGACCGGGCCGGGGCCGGGGTGCGGCCGGGCAGGAGCGCCACGGCCAGCAGCGGGACCACGGCGAGCGCGAGCCACGGCACCCAGGGCGGCAGTCCCGCGTCCAGGAGCGAGCCGGTCGCGGCGCTGCCCGCGAGGACGATCAGACCGGACACCGAGGACATGGCGCCGGTGTACAGGCCGAGCCTGCCGTCACGCGTGAGATCGGGGACCCAGGCGCGCGCGGCCGGGGCGACCAGCATCTGCCCGAGCGTGAGCAGGACCACGAACCCGGCGGCGGGCAGCAGCCCGGCCGCACCCGTCCAGGCGGCAGGCCGCGCGAGGGCCACGACGGCGAACCCGACGGAGATGAGCACGAGCCCGGCGGCCATGGAGCGCCGCTGGTCGAGCCGGCCCGCGGCCCAGTGGGTGACCGGCAGCTGCGTGGTCACCACCAGGATCGAGGAGAGGGCGAAGAGCCAGGCAAGCGGCGCCTGTGACCCCGCCGTGCGCTCCACCTCGGCCGGGAGGGCGAGATAGAGCTGGTTGTACGCCAGGAGATAGGCGCCGTACGCCCCGCACACCGCCAGGAAACGCCGGTTGCGCAGCATCTCGCCCACGCCTCCTCGTACGCGGATCCGCTCCCGCCCGGGGATGCGCTGGGGCAGCAGCCACAGGTGCCCGGCCAGGACGAGGACGAAGACCCCGGCCCCGGCCAGGCACACGGTGCGGAAGTCCACGGACAGCAACAGCGCGCCGAGGAGCGGACCGAGGAACGCACCGGCCTGGCCCGCCACGGTGAGCAGGGCCAGGACGCGGGTCCGAGGGCCGCGGCCCTCCTCCTCCCAGAGGACGGCCTGCCGGGCGACCTCGGATTCCACGGCGGGGGAGAACAGGGCGGCGGCGAACCCGATCAGGAGGACCGCCCCGATGACCGACCAGGTTTGTTGCGCGTACCCGAGCCAGGCGAAACCGGCGATCCGCAGCACGCAGCCGCTGAGCACGACCGGCCGTACGCCGTACCGGTCGGTCAGGGCGCCGCCCACGACGAACAGCCCTTGCTGGCTGAACGTCCGCAGGCCGAGCACGAGACCGACCAGCCAGCCCGCCATGCCGATCGCCGCGCCCAGGTGCTCGGCCAGAAAGGGCAGGACGGCGAAGAAGCCGATGTTGAAGGCGAGTTGGGTCAGGATCAGCAGCCGGAGCAGCGGGGACAGGTTCGGCCAGGTCCGCTCGCGGGGCGACCGCTGCCCGGCGCGGGACCGGAGCGTGGCGGGCAGGGGCAGCAGACGTCGACCGCTCACCGGGCGGCCGTCCCTGCCGTGGTCAACTCCCGCTTCACAGGCGGTACGTCGGCTGCGCGGGGCGGGTCTTCGGGCCGCCGCCCGCGCCGCAGCCACCGAGGAATCGGTACGCCGCCCGCCGCCGTCACCGCGAGGGCTCCCAGCAGGGCGAGCGCGGCTGCCGGGGCGAGCAGCGCCCAGGGGGCGCGTTCGGCGTAGGGCTGGTTCTCGGCGAGGAGCAGGCCCCACTCGGGGGACGGCGGCTGGGCGCCGAGGCCGAGGAAGCCGAGGGCTGCCAGGGCCAGCGCGACGCCGGGGAGTCGAAGCAGCGCGTGGCGGGTGACGGGAGGCAGTACCGCGGGCAGCAGATGGTGCCGGAGCTGGTGGCGACGGCCCGCGCCCAGGCTGCGGGTGGCCGTCAAGTGCAGGGTGGCGCGCTCCTGGAGCAGCAGGGCAGCCGTATGGGCGGCCAGGGGGACCCAGGCCACGGAGGCCACCGCGATGGCCGGGGTGGCCGCGCCGCTGCCCGCGACACCGGCGACGAGCAGGCCCGCGAGCGTGGGCGGTATGGCGTTGAGCGTGTCGAGGAGCGGGCCGGAGAACCGGGGCAGGAGGCCGAGCAGGACACCGGCCACCAGGGCGAAGGCGCTGATCCCCAGGGCCAGGGCGAGGGTGTGCAGCGCGCCGTGCCCGACCCGGGCCAGCACATCGCGCCCCAAGGCGTCCGTGCCGAACGGGTGCGCCCAGGACGGCGACTGGAGCCGGGCCGCGGTGTCCAGGGCGAGGGGATCGCGGGCCAGGCTGAGCAGGACGACGCCCAGGAGCAGTCCGCCGTACAGCAGCGGCATCCGGCTCGGCGCGGGTGACGCCGGGCTGTGCAGGGTCGGCAGCGCGCCGTCGCGCAGGGCGGGACCGCTCGTGAACCGGGCCGCGAGGCGGAAGAGGCCGCCCGCCACGGCGGCGAGCAGCACGAGCGCGAGCGTGCCCGCCTGAAGGACGGGCAGATCCTGCGCCACCGCGGCCTGGAGGGTGGTGCGGCCGAGCCCGGGGATGTCGAAGATCTGCTCCACGGCGACCGCGCCGCCGGTCAGGCCCACGACGAACAGGCCGACGTTCGGCAGCAGTCCGGGGACGCAGCGGCGCAGCGCGTGGCAGGCGATGCGTCGACTCGGGATGCCGCGGGCCGCGGCGGCCCGCGCCCACGGCTCGGCGAAGGCACCGGGCAGCAGGTCGTCGATGAGCCGCCCGAGCAGCGCCCCGGCGGGCAGGCCCAGCGAGACCGCGGGCAGTACGAGCCACTGGGGCCCGTACCAGCCGAGGGCTGGCAGCCAGCCCAACTGCACGCCGACCACGGTGGCGAGCACCGACGCGGTCAGGAACTCGGGCAGCGCGGCAAGCATCGCGGCGCCGCCGCGCGAGGTCCGGCGCCCGGAGAGCCGCCGCCGGGAGCCGAGCCACAGCGTGCGGGCGCACACCGCGCCGGCCGTGAGAACGGCCACGGCCAAGGCCACGGACATCAGCAGCAACGACACGCCCAGGGACTGCGCCACGGAGGGCAGGACCGCGTCGCCGGAGATCCACGACCGTCCGGCGTCCCCGCGCAGCAGCCCGCCCGTCCACCGGCCGAGCAGCCGCAACGGGCCGCCGTCCAGGCCGATTTCGCCGCGGACGGCCGCCAGGACCTCGGGGGTGGGGGTGCGCTCCGCGGCCCGGGCCTTGAGCACGGTGAGCGCCGGGTCGGTCCGCGAGAGCCAGGGCAGCAGACCGATCACGCACAGCAGCGCGGCGGCGAGGACCGCGCGCCAGAGCAGCGCCGCCGGCCGGCCGGCGCGGACGAGGCTCCGCACGCCGTCCTCAGCGCCTCGTGCCGGCGGAGACCAGCGTCCGCTCGTACGGGTCGAGGATCTCGCCCCGCACCGAGCCGCCGACGCCCGTGATGATCCGCTGGTGGACCAGCGGGACGACGGCGTCGGTGCCCAGGATCGCGGCCTCGGCGGCCATGGCCGCGTCCTGGCGCTCGGCGGTGTCGGCCGCGTTCTCGGCCTTCCGCACGGCCTTGTCGACCGCGGTGTCGCACAGCAGCGAGAGGTTGTAGCTGCCGTCGCAGGTGTAGTCGCTGGCGAGGACCGAGACGGGGTCGCCGGTGTCGAGCATGGTGTTGCGGGCGCCGACGAAGCCGTCGAACTTCCCGGACAGCGCGTCGCCCTCGATGCGGGAGGACTCGCGCACCTCCAGCGTCACCTTGAACCCGGCCTTCTGCAGCTGCTGCTTGAGCACCTGGGCGACCTCGGGCAGCTCGGGCCGGTTGTCGTACGTGGCCAGGGTGATCGACCTGCCGCCGGGTGCCTTGGCCCGCGCCCGGCCCTCGGGCTTGTCGCGCTTGCCCTCGGCCCACGTCAGGGCCGGGCCGAAGATGCCCTCGCCGGTGTCGGCGTGGCCCTCGTACACGTCCTTGGCGAGTGCGGACGTGTCGATCGCGGCACGGGCGGCGGCGCGCAGGCCGGGGTCCTTGAAGGCGCCCTTCTCGGTGTTGAGCTGGAGAGCGGTGGTGCGAGCCGTGGCGGTCTCGCGGCTGTGGCCCTTGTCGAGGGAGGCGGCCTGCGAGACGGGCACGGCCTCGGCGATGTCCACGTCGCCGGTGCGCAGCGCGTTCGTGCGCGCGGTGCCGTCGGCGATGAACCGGGCGTCGACGCCGGACGCCTGGGCGCGCCCGCCCCAGTAGTCGTCGAAGCGGTCGAGGGTGGCCGCGGTGGCGCCGGTCGTCTTGGTGAGCTCGAAGGGTCCCGTGGCGGTGCCGACCGGACTGACCTTGTCGCCCTTCTCGTACGCCTTCGCGGAGAGCACGGCGAGGCCGGGGCTGGACAGACGCAGTGGAAGCGCCGGGTCAGGGTCCGCGGTGGTGATCCGGACCCGGTCGTCGCCGACGGGTTCGGCGGTGAGGGTGGCTCCCGACAGGGCGGCGGTGACGGGCTCGGCCTTGCCCGCGTGGGTGAGGGACGACGCGACGGCGGACGGCGTGACGCGGGTGCCGTCCTGGAAGTCGGCCTGGCGCAGGGTGAACAGCCAGCCGCGGTCGCCCTCCTGCTTCCAGGACGCGGCGAGTGCGGGGGCGGCGGAGCCGTTCGCGTCCAGCTTGGTCAGGCCCTCGGTGACGCCGAGACGGCTGAGGAGGGTGGCGTCGGCTCCGTACGGGGAGAAGTTCTCGGAGGGCGGGAAGGCGAGTGCGACCTTCAGCCGGGCGCCGCCCGCGGTGTCGCCCGACGCGTCGTTCTTGGCGGCGAAACAGCCGGCGAGCAGGGGCGCGACGAGCAGGCCGGCTATGAGGGGACGGTGGCGGACGGAGCGCATGGTCCTCGTTCTCGGTGGGGAGTGGGTCCGGACTCGGTGGGGAGTGGGTCCGAAAGGCGGCAGCAGCCACAGAGGTTACATGACAACCATTTCCATTAATGGCTCGGGGGTCATGGTGTGGCCGCGGACGTCTGCGCACCGGGGCTACGGCCGCATGGGTACTTCGAAATGCACGACGCGCGATGCGCCCGCGTCCTCGCGCTCGTCGTGCACCACCTTGCCCAGCGAACGCCAGAACCCCTCGGCGCCGGTCACCGCCGGGTCGGTGTGCAGATAGACGGAGCGGTACCCGCCGTCCGCCGCGGCGAAGTCCAGGAGCTCGCCGACCAGGCGCCGGGCAAGGCCGCGGCGCCGGTGCTCGGCGCGTACGTAGACGCGCCGCAGCTGCGCCGTCTCGCCCGAGGGGAAGCGCTCGGCGATCCAGCGCGGGTTCGGCGGGTGTGCGGGCCCGCGGGAGTCGAGGGCGGCGGTGGCGGCGACCGTCCCGTCCCGCTCGTCCACCGCGACGAGCAGGGTGTGGCGGCCGGGGCTCAGATACGCGCCGTCGAGGTCGATGATGTCGCCGTGCCAGCGCGGTACGTACCCCGTGCCGAAGTCGTGGTAGACGGTGTCGAGCATGACGGCTCGTGCGGCGCCGAGATCGTCGGCGGTGGCCGTCCTGATGCGGTATTCATGCACTTGCACATCCTAAGCATTAGGCCGATATGGCCCGTCACCAGCGGCGTTGCCCGGCCTCGGCGCCGTCTCCGTACCGGGTGCGGTGCCGCCTCGCCGCGTAGAATCGGCAGCCGATATCGGTTTCGGCACCGACCCGGCAGGGGTCGGCGTGGAGGTGCGGGGTGCGGGAGTTCCAGCGGGGCGCCGTGCGGCTGCACATCTTGCATCACGCGGCGCGGGGCGAGATCCACGGCGCCTGGATGACCCGGGAGCTGGCGGGCCACGGCTACGCCATCAGTCCGGGCACGCTGTACCCGACGCTGCACCGCCTTGAGGCGGACGGGCTGCTCGCCTCCGAGCAGCGCGTGGTCGACGGACGTGCGCGACGGGTCTACCGGGCGACCGCAGCCGGACGCGAGGCGCTCGCCGAGGACCGCAGGGCCCTCGCCGAACTGGCCCGCGAGGTCCTCGGCGACGACCAAATCTGAGGGCTCGGGTCCGGCCGCCTCCTCCATGCGCCGGTCAGCTACGGGATGCCGCTGTCCGTCGTACGAAGAAGACGACCGCACCGGCGGCCAGGACGGCGGCCCCTGAGACGACGGAGGCGAGCGGAAGGCTGAAGGCGAGCAGCAGGCAGCCCGCCAGGCCGATGACGGGCACGGCGCGCGGCGGCCTGCCCTCCTCGGGTGTCAGGGTCCGGGCGGCGGCGTTGGCGATCGCGTAGTAGGCGAGCACCCCGAACGAGGAGAAGCCGATCGCGCCGCGCAGGTCGGCGAAGGCGACGAGGGCCACCACGGCCGCGCCGACGGCGAGTTCGGCCCGGTGGGGGACGTGGAAGCGCGGGTGGACGGTGGCAAGGGCGTGCGGCAGGTGGCGGTCGCGGGCCATCGCCAGTGTGGTGCGTGAGATGCCGAGGATCAGGGCGAGCAGCGAGCCGAGCGCGGCGACGGCGCCGCCGACGCGCACCACCGGCACCAGGGCGGGCGCCCCGGCCGCGCGCACCGCGTCCGCGAGCGGCGCGGTCGCGTCCGCCAGGCCGTCGGGGCCGAGCACGGCGAGGACGGCGGTGGCGACCGCCGCGTACACCACCAGCGTGATGCCCAGGGCGAGCGGGACCGCGCGGGGGATGGTGCGGCGCGGGTCGCGGACCTCCTCGCCGAGCGTGGCGATGCGCGCGTACCCGGCGAAGGCGAAGAAGAGCAGACCGGCGGCCTGGAGCACGCCGCCCACGCTCGCGTCGCCGCTCAACTCCAGCCGGGCGGCGTCGGTTCGGCCACTGGTGAGGCAGGCGGCCACGACGGCGGCGAGGACCGCGAGAACGAGGGCGACGACGGTGCGGGTCAGCCACGCGGTCTTCTGGATGCCGATGTAGTTGACCGCGGTCAGGGCGACCACGGCGGCGATCGCCACCGGGCGTTCGTGGCCGGGCCAGGCGTACGCGCCCGCGGTGAGGGCCATGGCCGCGCAGGAGGCGGTCTTGCCGACGACGAAGCTCCAGCCCGCGAGGTAGCCCCAGAAATCGCCGAGCCGTTCGCGGCCGTAGACATACGTGCCGCCGGAGGCGGGATGGCGGGCGGCGAGCCGGGCCGACGAGGTGGCGTTGCAGTAGGCGACCACCGCCGCGACCGCCAGGCCGACGAGCAGACCCGAGCCCGCGGCGCGGGCGGCGGGGGCGAACGCGGCGAAGATCCCCGCACCGAGCATCGCCCCCAGGCCGATGACCACGGCGTCGTGCACCCCGAGGCGGCGCTCCAGCTCGGGCGCCGGCACCGGCCTCGCACCCGGACCCGGCTCCGGCTCCGGTCGAGGGGTGTTCGGTGAGGCGGGGGGAGTGCTCATGGGTGGCTCCTCGGCTGAGTGGTTCCTCTGCGGCGGGAACGGCCCGGGCGGCGTCATGACGGTAGCCGATATCGGCACTCGACAGGAGGGACGGCCGCGCGAGCGACGTTGCATGGTCATACGAAGTCATGCATACTCTTCCTATGTCCAAGGTCCTCACCTCCCTCCCCACCGGCGAGCGCGTCGGCATTGCCTTCTCCGGCGGTCTCGACACCTCCGTCGCCGTCGCCTGGATGCGCGACAAGGGCGCCGTCCCCTGCACGTACACCGCCGACATCGGCCAGTACGACGAGCCCGACATCGCCTCCGTGCCCGGCCGCGCCTCCGCGTACGGCGCCGAGATCACCCGGCTCGTCGACTGCCGTGCCGCGCTGGTCGAGGAAGGGCTCGCGGCGCTCGCCTGCGGCGCCTTCCACATCAAGTCGGGCGGGCGCCCGTACTTCAACACCACGCCGCTGGGCCGCGCCGTGACCGGCACGCTCCTGGTGCGGGCCATGCTCGAGGACGGGGTGCAGATCTGGGGCGACGGCTCCACCTTCAAGGGCAACGACATCGAGCGGTTCTACCGGTACGGGCTGCTCGCCAACCCGCACCTGCGGATCTACAAGCCCTGGCTGGACGCGGACTTCGTCACGGAGCTCGGCGGTCGCAAGGAGATGTCGGAGTGGCTGGTCGCCCACGACCTGCCCTACCGCGACTCGACGGAGAAGGCGTACTCGACGGACGCCAACATCTGGGGCGCCACGCACGAGGCCAAGACCCTGGAGCACCTCGACACGGGTGTCGAGACGGTCGACCCGATCATGGGCGTGCGGTTCTGGGACCCGGCGGTGGAGATCGACACGGAGGACGTGACGATCGGCTTCGAGCAGGGCCGCCCGGTCACCGTCAACGGCAAGGAGTTCGCCTCCCCGGTCGACCTCGTCATGGAGGCCAACGCGATCGGCGGCCGGCACGGTCTGGGCATGTCCGACCAGATCGAGAACCGGATCATCGAGGCCAAGAGCCGCGGCATCTACGAGGCCCCCGGCATGGCGCTCCTGCACATCGCCTACGAGCGCCTGGTCAACGCGATCCACAACGAGGACACCGTGGCCGCGTACCACAACGAGGGCAGGCGCCTGGGCCGGCTGATGTACGAGGGCCGCTGGCTGGACCCGCAGGCGCTGATGATCCGCGAGTCGCTGCAGCGCTGGGTCGGCACGGCGATCACCGGCGAAGTGACGCTGCGGCTGCGGCGCGGCGAGGACTACTCGATCCTCGACACCACGGGCCCGGCGTTCAGCTACCACCCGGACAAGCTCTCCATGGAGCGGACCGAGGACTCGGCGTTCGGCCCGGTGGACCGGATCGGCCAGCTCACCATGCGCAACCTCGACATCGCCGACTCCCGTGCGCGGCTCGAGCAGTACGCGGGCCTCGGCCTGGTCGGCGGCGGCCACCCGACGCCGATCGGCGCCGCGCAGGCGGCTTCGACCGGACTGATCGGCGCGATGGACGGCGGCGGCGCCGAGGCGATCGCCTCGCGCGGTACCGCCACGGACGAGGAGACGATGCTGGACCGCGCCGCGATGGAGTCCGGAACGGACTGAGATCACGGCTGAGACCATTCATCGGTCGTCGCGCGACCGGCCGGCGGGCCCCGGCGGATCTCGATCCGCCGGGGCCCGCTGCGATGGATGCGGGCCATGCGGGCCACGCGGACCCGGCGGACCATGCGGTGCACGCGGACGATGAGCGGATGATCCTATTCCGCCCCGGTCTCGGCGGACTCGTGCATACGATCACCTTCGGTCTCCAGGGGGGAGATCTTTGTCTGCGAGGAGGGGATCATGGCCGGAGTTTCCAGGCGTGCGCTGCTGGGGTATTCGGGTTCGGCGGCGGCCGGTGCGGTCATCGCGTCGGCGGGCTCGGCGGAGGCGGCCGAGGGCAAGGCGGCCGAGGGGAAGGCGGCGGGCGCTTCGACCGCTTCCGACGTCGAGTGGGGTTCGGGGGTCGAGTTCAGCGGCAACTCCAGCATCGGCGACGTCGACGCCTCCATGCGGGTGAAGTTCAGCCTGGAGATCGAGAACGCGCCGTCGGGCAAGGACGTGACGGAGCTGGACGTCGCCAATGCCATCAACGGGCTGCTGGAGTCGCGTGGTTGGCCGCCGATGCAGTTCTACGGGACCGTGTCCGCCCCGCTGAACTGATCGCACGCCGAGGGGGCCTGGTGCCTGGTGCCGTACGGCACCAGGGCCACTCGGCCGTCAGTGAGTCGAGGCCGCACCGTCGGCGCGGACCACGCCGAAGGCGTCCGCCATCCGCAGCGCCGCGTCCAGGTCGCCGTTGACCTCGATGAGCTGCGCGCTGAGCGCGTCCTCGAGCGGCAGCGAGCCGACGCCCAGTTGGAGCAGGGTGCTCAGATCGGTGACGAGGGTGACGGCCGCGTCCGCGGCGGGTCCGAGGTCCGTCTCGACCGTGCCGTCGTCGACGCGGGCGTGGAAGACGAGATCGCCGATCACCCACTCGTACGTCTCGCGTACGCCGAGAGCGCGGTCGGGACGGAACGAGGCGCCGACCGCTCCGACGATGCCGTGCCGGCCCCCGGTGGCCTCGGGATGCGCGCCGACGATGGCGATCGCCCGTGCGGCGGCCGGCAGTTCACCCTCCAGCTGGGCGAGGCCGCGCGCCATGGCGTCCTGGACGTCCACGAGGCGCGCGCCGACGGCGAGGAACGTCCCGAGGTCGGTCGTGATGACGCAGGCGGGGTCCGTGGCGCTGCCGTTCTGGATGTCGAGTACGCCGTCGTCGACCCGGAGGTGGAACGCGTCGCCGTCCACCCGGAACTCGTACGTCTCCCGCACGCCGCCGGCCTCGTCGGGCCGGAAGCTGGCGCGCAGACAGCCGAGCACCCAGTTGAGCCGGAAGGTGTCGCCCGGCCGGGAAGCGGTCGGCAGCCGCATGCCCCAGCGGGTGAGTTCGTCGACCACCGGGCGCATGGCGGCGCCGAGTTCCGTCAGTTCGTACACCGCGGACGGTGCGGGGGGCGGCAGCTTGGACTGGCTGAGGACGCCCGCGTCGCGCAGCGCGCGCAGTCGCTCGGCCAGGACGTTGGGGCCGATGCCGGGCAGGCCCGCGACGAGGTCGGTGTAGCGCTTGGGGCCGAGCAGCAGCTCGCGCACGATCAGCAGGGACCATCGGCCGCCGACGACGTCCAGGGCCCGCGCCGCCGGACAGGACTGGTCATAGCTGCGTGTCATGCGAGTCGGTTCACCTTCCCCATTGATAGCAGGCACTTAGGTTTTCTATAGTACCCATCAACTCGGGGGTACCAGTGGCCTGTTGAGTCGCGCTGGGGTGTGACCGCCCCACGCAGAGCATGCGATCAGTTTTGCGCCGGACCGGCGCGGCACATCGACGCGACCATCGAAGGGACCACCTGTGACCCGGGCGACCTCTCTCCCGCACGCGCGCTTACGCCACCGCGTCGCGCGTGCCGTGCGATCCGCGCGTGCCGTGCGATCCGCGCGTGCCGTGACCGCCGCAGGCCTGCTCTCGGCGCTGCTGGTGGGCGGGGTACAGGCGCCGGCGCAAGCCTCGGGAGCCCTTTCTGGCCTGGAGCGGTGCCCCGGGCGGGCGAGCGTGGAGGTGTTCAAGGAAGGGGGCGTGCCCATCCTGGACTGGCGGGAGAACCTGGAGTTCGACGGGCGCGGCACGCTCTGGGTCGCCCACATCATGAAGCACCGGGTCGAGGGATACGCCCCCGACGGGACGCTCAGGACGAGCTTCCCGGTCAACGGACCCGGCGGGATCCGCCGCGGCCCGGACGGCATGATGTACGTCAACTACGGCGTGAACCCGCTGACTTCGGCCCTCTCCGGCGGGGGCGGCATCATGCGGTTCGACCCGGCCGCCGCCCGGCCGGAGCCCGAGAAGTTCGTGGACGGCGTCTCCGGCATCAACGGCCTTGCGATGGACGCCGACGGCAACTTCTACCTCAGCCGCGAACTCGCCACCGGCGTCGTCAAGATCCGCCCGGACGGCACGAAGGACGAGGCGTGGACGCGGGCCGCGGACGTCTTCGGCACCAACGGCCTGGAGATCGTCGGCGACCAGCTCTACAGCAGTGTCATCACCGACGCCGCGTCCCCGGTCGTGCGCATCCCGCTGAAGAACCCCGCGGGCCGCACCAGGGTCACCGAACTCAGCCCGAACCCCCTGGACATCAAGCTCCTCGACGACCTGACCTCCTTCGACGGCGACTTGGTGGTCGCGAGCTTCCGCGACGGCGAGCTCATCAGGGTGGACCCGGACACCGGCAGCTCCTGCGTCCTGGTGTCGGGCCTGCGCATGCCGAGCAGCGTGCGCGTCCCGCGCGGCTTCGGCGACCACGACGCGCGGCGGGAGCTGTTCGTGGTCGAGGCGTCCGGCCGCATCGTGAAGGTGACGGTCTGACCTGGTCGTGTGACGCGGGGCGTAGTGCGAAAGCAGCGTACGGAGTACGGAACATGAATCATCGGGGGAACAGAGCAGCATGAGTGGCGACCACGGCGACGAGCGGGACAGCGGGAGCGACAGGGACAGCGACAGCGGCGGCGGTGGCGGTGGCAGAGAACCGCTGACGCCCGGCGACCCGCGTCGGATCGGCCCCTATCCGCTCATCGGCCGGCTCGGTGCCGGCGGCATGGGCCGGGTCTACCTGGCCCGCTCCGAGGGCGGCCGCACGGTGGCCGTGAAGGTGGTGCACGAAGAGCACACCTCCAACAAGGAGTTCAGGGCCAGGTTCCGCCGGGAGATCGAGGCGGCGCGGCGCGTGGGCGGGCACTTCACGGCACCGGTGCTCGACGCGGACCCGGACGCCGCGCGGCCCTGGGTGGCCACGGGATACGTGCCGGGCCCCTCCTTGGAGCAGGCGCTCCTGACGTACGGCCCGCTGCCCGCCTCCTCGGTGTACGCACTGGCCGACGGGCTGCTGCGGGCGCTGAAGGGCATCCACGGCGCCGGCATCGTGCACCGCGACCTGAAGCCGTCCAACGTGCTGCTCACCGTCGCGGGCCCGAAGGTCATCGACTTCGGCATCGCCCGAGCGCTACAGGTATCCGTGGAGTCGCTGCTCACCAGCACGGGCATGGTCATCGGCTCGCCCGGCTTCATGGCGCCCGAACAGATCCTGGGCGAGGAGACGGGCACGCCGGCCGACGTCTTCGCGCTCGGCTGCGTCCTCATGTACGCGGCGACGGGGCAGCTGCCGTTCGGCCACGGCGCGAGCAACCAGCACGCGGTGATGTACCGCATCGTCGAGGCCGCGCCCGACCTGACCCTCGTCAAGGACGAGCCGCTGCGCGCGTTCATCGCCCGCTGCCTGACCAAGTCGCCCGCCGAACGGCCGGGTGTGGACGAGCTGTTGGAGGCACCCGAGCGGCCCCGCCCCTCGGGTGCGGGGAAGGGCGCCTGGCTGCCGCCGGCGCTGGTGGCCCGCCTCGCGGAGGACGCGGCGAGGCTGCTGGACGTGGAGGCGCCGGGCGGCGAGGCCGCGAGGGCTTCGGAGCCGGCGGAGCCCGCTCCGGCGGGGGACGTCGCGACCTTCGGGCTGCGGGCGGCTCCCGAGCCGGAACCGGAGGCCGGGGGAGAGGCGAAGGCCGAGCCGGAGTCGGGGGAGAAGGCGGACCCGGCAGTGATCTCCCCGGCGGTGGGCGCGTCCGCCCCCAAGCGCGCCCACCGGCGCACGCGCAGGACCTGGGCCATGGCCGTAGCGGTCACCGCCGTGCTGGCCTCCGGAGGCACCGTGGCCCTGCTCGACGGCGAGGACGGCGCCCAGGGAGCCCCTGGAGCCGACGGCGCCCCGCCCGGCTCCGACAGCTCCCCGACATCCCCGGCGCCTACGGGATCGAAGGACCCCGACGGCAAGGGCAAGGACGGCACGGACGGAAAAGACGGCGAGGAGAAGGGCAAGGGCGGCGACTCCTCGGCGGGCAAGGACGGCAACTCATCCGGGGGCGCCGCGGGCAGTGACAGCGCCTCCGGCGACGACCCCGCAGCCGCGGGGGAGGAGGGTACAGACCCCAAGGCGCCGTCGGGCGGAGGCAGTTCGGGATCAGGCGACTCCGACTCCGGCTCCGGCTCGGGATCGGGCTCAGGTGCGGGGTCAGGGTCAGGGTCCGGCTCGGGCTCCGGCACCTCCGACAACCGCGTCCCGCAGGGCTTCGTCGGAACCTGGACCCTCACGTCTCCGTACGTCCAGCAGCCGCAGAAGGTGATCATCTACCGGGTCGCACCGGGCGGGTACGCCGTCAAGCTCGTCACCGATTCGGGCAACGGCGGGCACTGCGAGAACCACGCCAAGCTGGTGTCGGTGGCCGACGGCGGCAAGCGCATCAACGTCGGCACCGCTCACGTGGACGAGGGGCGCTCAAGCCAGATCCTGTGCGGGGACATGGACCCCTCCTTCTTCACCCTCGACGACCCGAGCGGCATCCGCCACGACGTCGGCCCCGCCCACGGCGACGGGTATCACTACGACCGGGCGTGAGCAGGTGTCCCAGTGGGTCATGTGTCCCATTGGGACATCGAGAGGAGTACAGTAGACGGACAAGGGGGACATCAGGCGCACCGTACGAGGAACGAGAAGAGGCATCCCAGATGTCAGCGCAAGAACGCCCCGAACTGCCTTCCACGATGAAGGCCGTCCAGTACCGCAGCGTGGGCACGGCCCCCGAGGTGGTCACCGTCCCCCGCCCGGAGCCGGGCCCCGGCCAGGTGCTCCTGAAGGTCACCGCCGCGGGCGTCTGTCACTCCGACATCGCGGTGATGAGCTGGCCCGCGGAGGCGCTGGCCTTCCCGCTGCCGCTCACCCTCGGCCATGAGGGCGCGGGGACCGTCGCCGCCCTCGGCGAGGGCGTCGCCGGCTTCGAGGCCGGCGACTCCGTGGCCGTCTACGGACCGTGGGGCTGCGGAGCCTGCCTGATGTGCGCGCAGGGCAAGGAGAACTACTGCACGCGCGCCGCCGAGCTCGGCATCCTGCCGCCCGGACTCGGGGCGCCCGGCGCCATCGCCGAGTACATGATCGTGGACGACGCGCGCCACCTGGTCCCGCTGGGCGGCCTCGACCCGGTGACCGCCGTGCCGCTCACCGACGCGGGCCTGACCCCGTACCACGCCATCAAGACCTCCCTGCCCAAGCTGACCCCCGGCAGCACCGCCGTGGTCATCGGCACCGGCGGTCTGGGGCACGTCGCCATCCAGCTGCTGCGCGCGCTGACCCCGGCACGGGTGATCGCCCTGGACGTCACCGACGGCAAGCTGCGCCTCGCCCACCAGGTCGGCGCCCACGAGACCGTCCTGTCGGACGAGCACGCGGCGGCGAAGGTCCGCGAGCTGACCGGCGGCCTCGGCGCCCAGGCGGTGTTCGACTTCGTCGGCGCGCCGCCCACCGTCGCCACGGCGACCGCCTGCGCAGCCGTGGAGGCGGACGTCACGATCGTCGGCATC
Organism: Streptomyces sp. NPDC054047; assembly: GCF_055585065.1. Taxonomy (NCBI): domain Bacteria; kingdom Bacillati; phylum Actinomycetota; class Actinomycetes; order Kitasatosporales; family Streptomycetaceae; genus Streptomyces; species Streptomyces sp. NPDC054047. The sequence continues at coordinate 263,887 of NZ_JBVJKV010000006.1, forward strand.
GGCGGCGGCCCCGCGTCCGTCGGCTTCGGCACGACCCCCTACGACGCCGCGGTCCGCGCCCCGTACTGGGGCAGCAGGGCCGAGCTGATCGAGGTCCTCGACCTGGCCCGCTCCGGCGCGATCGACGTCCATGTGGAGACGTACACCCTGGACGACGCCCCCAAGGCGTACGAGCACCTGCACGAGGGCCGCATCGACGGCCGGGCGGTCATTTTGCCCCACGGCTGACCCCGCCGGCCCTCGGCGCACGGCCGCGACGACGTCGGGAAGGGCATCATCATCCGGCCATTCCCGACCGGTTCGCCGGGACTTGTCCCCCCAGCCCACCGCACCGGGGGGAGACACGCCCGAGGCGCACCGCAGATCACGGGTGGCGGGATACGGCCTCCTGGTCGTGCGCCAGTTCGCACCGGCGTGGTTACGTGGTCCCAGCCGGGCCCGGGACGACTCGACGTACGCGACACCCCTCGTGCCGCGTGACGAGAGGAACCCGCGCCATGCCTGCGTTACCGGCCCTCATGGGCAGGCTGTTGACCGCAGCCTCCTGGCTGACCAGCCCGCTCGCCCCGGACGACTATCTCGGACTGATCGATCCCCTGCTCGACGCGCGGCTTCCCGCGGGCCGGGTGACGGCGGTGCGCCCGGAGACCCCGGACGCCACCACCCTCACCCTGCGGCCCGGCCGGGGCTGGGCGGGACACAGGGCGGGGCAGTACCTCCCGGTCGGCGTCGAGATGGACGGCGTACGGCACTGGCGCACCTACTCCCTCACCTCCGCGCCGGACCGGGCGGACGGACTGCTGACGATCACCGTCAAGGTCGCGCCCGACGGCAAGGTGTCCCCGCGCCTCGCCCACCGGACGCCGCCGGGCACGGTGCTCCGACTCGGCCCGGCACAAGGGGAGTTCGTGCTGCCGGACCCACTCCCCGCCCGCATCCTCCTGGTGACCGCGGGCAGCGGCATCACCCCGGTGATGGGCCTGCTCCGCACTCTCATGCGCCGACGGCCCCCGCCCTCCGATGCCGTCCTGCTGCACAGCGCGCCCAGCGCCAAGGACAGCATCTTCAGCGGTGAACTGCACGCGGCCCGGCGGCGGTTGACCTGGCTGTCCTACGACGAACACCACACGCGGCGGAACGGCAGGCTCACCCCGGAGGCCCTGGGGCGGCTCTGCCCCGACTGGCGCGAGCGCGAGACCTGGGCCTGCGGTCCGGCCGCGCTGCTCGACGCGATGGAGGACCACTGGGGGAGGGCAGGCCTGCGGCAACGGCTCCATGTGGAGCGCTTCCGGCTCGCCCCGGTCCTGCCGCCGGACCCCGATGCCGCCCCCGGCGGCCGGGTCCTGTTCACCCGCACCGGTAAGGAGATCGCCGCGGACGCGTCGACCCCGCTCCTCGCCGTCGGCGAGTCCGCGGGGGTACCGATGCCGTACGGATGCCGACGAGGCCTCTGTTTCGGCTGCCTCACTCCGCTGACCTACGGGCGCGTACGCGATCTGCGTACCGGCGAAATCCACGACCGGACCGGCCAGTTGATCCAGACCTGTGTCTCGGCCGCGGCCGGACCGACGGCCCTCGACGCCTAGCCACCGAAGGAGTCCTCATGACCGCGACCCCTCTCGCCGCCACCGGTGCGGAGCCCGCCAAGGAACTCGACAAGCAACTGGGGGAGGAGCTCGACCGGATCCGCTCCGAGGTCATCGCCGCGCGCGGGGCCGACGACGCCCGCTACATCCGTACGGTGATCGCCACCCAGCGCGGTCTGGAAGCGGGCGGCCGGGCGGCTCTCGCCGTCTCCCTGTTCCCGCCCGCCTGGGCGGCGGGCACCGCCATGCTCTCCCTCGCCAAGATCCTGGAGAACATGGAGCTCGGCCACAACATCCTGCACGGCCAGTGGGACTGGATGGGTGATCCGGCGATCCACTCGGCCACCTGGGAGTGGGACTTCCTGACGCCCGCCGAGGCCTGGAAGCACACCCACAACCATCTGCACCACACCTGGACCAACGTCGTCGACCGCGACCGGGACCTCGGGTACATCCTCTTCCGGATGAGCGCCGACCAGCCCTGGCGGCCGCGCCATCTGGCCCAGCCGCTCTACAACTTCGTGCTCGCACCGTTCTTCGAGTGGGGCATCGCGCTGTACGACCTGGAGCCCGAGGCTGTCGCCTCGGGCTCCAAGTCATGGCGTTCGCTGACGACCGACCTGACCGGGGTCCTGGCCAAGGCCACCCGCCAACTCGCCAAGGACTACGTACTCTTCCCGCTGCTCGCGGGGCCATCGGCGCTGCCCTGCCTGATGGGCAACCTCACGGCCAACACCGTGCGCAATCTGTGGTCGCACACCATCATCTTCTGCGGTCATTTCCCCGGTGACGTCCAGACCTTCACCGAGGAACACATCGAGGGCGAGACGCGGGGCCAGTGGTACCTGCGGCAGATCCAGGGCTCCGCCAACATCGAGGGGAGCCGGCTCTTCCACATCCTCAGCGGAAACCTCAGCCACCAGATCGAGCACCACGCCTTCCCCGACCTGCCGAGCAACCGCTATGCCGAGATCGCTCCTCGCGTGCGCGAACTGTGCGAGAAGTACGACATCCCTTACGTCACGGGGCCGTTGCGGCGGCAGTACGGCTCAGCGTGGGGACGCATCCTGCGCTTCGCTCTCCCCGCGCTGCGCCGACCGGCGCGGACCTAGATGCGCAGCAGCCGTTCCATGGACTCCCGGTACTCCCGCAGCGCGAGGCGCAGTTCCTCCGTGTGCGCCTCGGTGTCGTGACCGTGCCAGCTCGCGCGCAGGGTGCGCCGCCGTTCCGTGAGGGTCTCGGTCAGGTGCCTGACGGCGTCGTCGAAGAGGCTGTCGGCCTCTTCGACCGCCTGGCGCGGGCTCTCGACGAAGGTGCTGAGGGCCTGTTGGAGCCGCAGGCCGAGCTTGTCCCGTTCGTCCTGCGGGAGCAGGACGGAGCCAGGGGCGTGGGCCTCGGAGGCAGCGGGCGTACGGGTGGGTGCGCCGGACACTGGGCCACCGGGCGCGCCGGACGCGGGGCCACCGGGCGTGCCGGGCCCGCGGCCACCGGACGCGGGGCCACCAGGTGCTGCTGCACCAGGTGCGGGCGCACCAGGCGCTGGTGCGACAGGGTTGGGTGCGGGGGCGGCGCCACCGGCGGCCGGCTCGCGCGGTGTGAAGTGCTGGGAATCGGTCATGACGTGCCACTTCCCTTCGCATGGCGCCGGGGCAGTGCCCACGGCGTGTGGCCGCGGTCGGCGGTGGACGGTCGGCCGTTACGGGACGAGTCGGCCGGGTGTTCGGCGACCAGGGCATCGAAGAGGCGCCGGGCCTCGACCATGGCCTCGCGCATTTCCTCGGTGCCGCTCTGCCCACGGGTCGCCGTGTGCACGCTGCGGTAGCCGTGGACGGAGTGTGCGTGGTGGACGGAGAGCGCGGCCACCTGCTCATCGAAGTGCTGACCGTCGGGGAAGCCCCGGTCCCTGGCGAGGCGCGACAGCAGCGCGTCGGCCTCGGTGACGGCCTGCTGCGGTGATTCGACGAACTGCTCCTGGACGCCGGCCCACTGGGCCACGTAGCGCTCGCGCGCCCCGGGCGGCAGGGGTTCGGCCTTGACGGAGCCGTGGAGCCGTACTCGCTCGCGGAGTTCCTGTTCGGCTGCCCGGACGTCCCCGTCGTGACGGGCGACGGTGTGGTCGTACTCGGGCCCGAAGCGGTGCTTCAGGCCGCGTCCGCCGCCCCGGGCTCGCCGCAGTCCGACGAAGAGGACGGCGGCTGCCGCGATGACGACCACGGCGATGATGACGGCGGTGATCATGGCTGCCTCCCTTGATCTCGTGGTCCGTTCGCCGCTGAGGCCGGCCGATGGGCGCCCACGCGACGCGGGCACCGATCGGGGCGTATGTGATCAGCGGTGGAACGGCTGGTTGTGGTTTCGCACGGCGGCCGAGTACCCCCATGTCCGGAGATCAGTCGGCGGTGACCGTACGGATCGACGCTCAGGAGGCGCCGAACGTCCGCCGGTAGGCCTCGGGCGGCAGTCCCGTGACGCGGGCGAAGTGGCGCCGGAGCGTGGCGGACGTTCCCATGCCGGTCCGGGCCGCGATCCGTTCGACGCTCTCGTCGCTCGACTCCAGCAACTCCTGTGCCAGCCGCACGCGTTGGCCGAGCAGCCAGCGCAGCGGGGCGGTTCCGGTGACGGCGTGGAAGTGCCGGGACAGATTGCGGCTGCTCATGCCCGCCTGCCGGGCCAGGTCCTCCACCGTGAGCGGGGAGTCGAGCCGGGCGAGCACCCAGGGCAGCAGATCCGCCAGCGGGTGGTCGCGCCCGTGCGCCACCGGCGCCGGGATGAACTGTGCCTGGCCGCCGTCCCGGTGGGGCTGGGTCACGAGCAGCCGGGCCAGCGCGTTGGCCACCGTCGCCCCGTGGTCGGTGCGGACGATGTGCAGGCACAGGTCCATGCCGGCGGCCTTCCCGGCCGAGGTGAGCACGCTGCCCTCGTCGGTGAAGAGCACCCCGGCGTCGACCCTGACGCGGGGGTGGCGCTCGGCGAGCCGGTCCGCGTGCGCCCAGTGTGTGGTGGCCCTGCGGCCGTCGAGGAGGCCCGCCGCGGCCAGGACGAAGGCGCCGGTGCACAGCGAGACGATCCGGGCGCCTGCCGCGTGCGCGGCACGCAGGGCATCGATCAACTCGCCCGGCGGGCCGAGCTCGACGTCGCGCCAGGCCGGGACGATCACCGTCTGCGCGGTGGCGAGGGCCTCCATGCCGTGGGAGGTCTCGGCGCGGAGCCAGTCCCCGACGCGTGTTCCGTCCGTGCCGCACACGGTGAAGGAGTACCAGGACCCGGCCAGGTCGGAGTGGTCCGTGCCGAAGACCTCGAAGGCCGCCGCGGCCTCGAAGAGCATGCTGCCCTCGGGAAGTGCCATCGCCACGGTCGCCGCAGTGCGCATGTCCGAAACTGTACGCCCCTCGTCATTCCAGCCACTGGTGGGGCGTGCGCCGGGCCCGGAACATGGTGGGCGCAGGGCACACCGCCCTCCGGACACCAGGAGCCCACCATGAGCAACACCCCTTCCACGCCTGCCGTAGCGGATGCCGACGTCTGGTCCCAGGGGCCGACGGTGGCCGTCGTCGGCGCCTACGGCCACACCGGCCGCTTCGTCGTCGCGGAACTGCTGCGCCGCGGCGCGACGCCGCTGCTCGTGGGCCGGGACCGGGGGAAGCTCGACGCGCTGCGCGGCCTGGCCCCCGACGCGCCGGTGCGCGTGGCGTCCACCGAGGACGCGGCATCCCTCGACCGTGCCCTGGACGGCGCGGTGGCGGTCGTCAACTGCGCGGGACCGTTCCTGATGACGTCCCTTCCGGTCGTGGACGCGGCGCTGCGCGCGGGCATCCCGTACCTGGACGTCGCGGCCGAACAGGGCGTCACCGCCGCCCTGTTCGACACCTACGGCGACCGTGCGCGGGACGCCGGCGTCGTCGTCGCGCCGTCCCTTGCCTTCTACGGCGGCCTGGGCGACCTGCTGGCCACCGCGGCCCTGGGGGAGTGGCCGGACGCGGACGAGATCACCCTCGCGTACGGCCTCGACAGCTGGCACCCGACCCAAGGCACCCGCCTGACCGGGGAGAGCAACGCCGGGCAGCACCTCGTCCACTCCGGAGGCGGGCTGCGCCCCTTCGACTACTCCCAGGACGTCTTCTCCTGGGACTTCCCCAAGCCGTTCGGCACCCAGGACGCCTCCGCGTTCGCCACGGCCGACCAGGTCACCCTGCCGCGCCATGTGCGCACCCCCGAGGTGCGCGCGGTGATGAACCTCGCGCCGCTGCGCGACGTCCGAGCGGCGCGGACCCCGGAGCCGGTCCCCGCCGACGCCGACGGGCGCTCCGCCCAGACCTTCGTGGTCGAGGCGGTCGTCCGGCGGGGCGAGGAGACCCGGCGCGCGGTGGCGGGCGGACGTGACATCTACGCCGTGACGGCGCCGCTCGTCGTGGAGGCACTGGAGCGCGTCCTCGACGGACGCTGCGCGACGCCGGGCGTCCGCGCGGCCGGGGAGGCGTTCGACGCCGCGGACTTCCTGCGCGCGCTCACCCCCGGGCACCTCACCCGGCTCGACCTGCCGGTCTAGTCCGGCCGCAGCGAGCACCAGATCCGGTCGGGCAGGAACCGCGCGGCCTCGGCGAGATCCATGTCGTACGTGCCCGCCAGCCAGCGGTGCGACGCCTCGGCGACCGGCCCCATGACCAGGACCTCGAGCACCGGTCCGGGCACGGCCGCGATCTCGCCCGCCGCGACCCGCGGGAGCATCCACCGCGCGACGACCGCCAGCTTGGCCGCCTTGGCCGTGCGGATCTGGTCCGCGTGCGCCGCGAGGTAGCCGGAGTAGCCGGAGGCGTGCAGGAAGAGGGCGGCGTCCGGGTGCTCCTCGGTGAAACGCAGATAGGCGGCGACCAGGGCGCGGACCCCGGTGCGGGCGGTGCGCGCACGGCTCAGGGCGGCGATCATCTCGTCGAACAGCTGCTCCATGCAGCGGGTGTACAGCGCGGCGGCCAGGCCGTCGATGCTGCCGAAGTGGTGGTAGAGGCTGCCGAGGCTGACATCTCCGGCCGCGGTGACCGCGCTGACGGTGAACCCCGGCCGGCCCGACGCGGCGTACACCTCCAGCGCCGCGGTCAGGAGCCGCTCGACGGTGGCTTCGCCGCGTTGCTGCTTAGGCGCCACAGCGCACCGGGCCCGCTCCGCCACTGTGCGTCATGGGCGGAGCCTATCCCATCGAAACTAAAACGAGTATCTAGAAATCAACTCCACAATCAGGTTCATGGCGCGGGCCACGCGAGCGGGGCGACACGCCTGCTCCGTGGCGGTCGCCGGATCCGCCGCGTCGGATGACATGCTGAAACGATCAGTGAAGTGGAGAGTGCGGTACGGCGAGTGCCGGTGAAATCTGGACCACGCGAAGGACGAGTGCGAAGTGCTGACCGTGCTGGTGCTGGCCGCCGATCACCGGGCCAGTCGTCTGATCCCGCAGATCGAGACCGTCCCCGGTGTGTACGTCATCTCCCAGACGGACGACAGCTTCCTCGCCCTGGCCCGGGCCCGCGCCCTGCTGCCCGACGTCCTGGTCATCGACCTCAGCGCCCGCTTCGCCGGCGACGCCGCCACGGTCATCGACCAGGCCCGCCAACTCCGGCCGCCCAGCCACATCCTGGTCCACGAGGGCGACGTCGTGGTGGGGACCGTATCGCCCACCGGCGCGGTCGGAACCGCTCCGGTGGGCGCATCGCCGGGACTCGCGCACACGCTGGCACGCCTCGCCGGCGACGCGGCCCCGCCGCCGTGACCGCGCCGACGCTCCGGCAGCGCCGGGCCCGGACCCGCTACAGGTCCGCGACCCGCTACACGTCGGCGACCCGCACCGAGAGCCCGTAGTCCAGCTCGGACCCGTCGACCAGGAGCGCCTCGACGGTGCGGGTCCCGGGGTCGATGTCGGCCTCCATCCCGTCACCCGCGTACCGGGGAAAACCGGAGGACCCGGTGTCCCCCGTGGCCACCACGACGGCCGAGCGCAGGGCGCCGCGGGCATCGGTCGTACTCTCGCCGTCCCCCGAGAACGCGGGGACCAGCAGGATCTCGAAACGCTGCGGGACAGTGTTCATGCACGTGACGCTAGACAGGACTGGCCCACCACGCACGTCCACCGCTGCCGGTCGGCGCCGCACGCGTCCCCCGGCCGAGCTAGCCGAGCGTCAGATCGACCCGCAGCCGCCCCGGCAGGACGGCCTGGGCCGACGGCTCGACGCGGACGGTGGCCTCGGCCGTGCCGGGCGGACCCGAGAGCGGGTCCGCCCGGCAGGTGAGCGTGTACACGCCCGCCGTGGGAGCGCTGAGGGAGAACCGTCCCTCGGCGTCCGTCAGGGCAGCGATGTCCGGCAGAGGCTGGGGCCCGTCGGTGAACAGGACGTGAGCGCCCGTCACCGGGGTGCCCGACGCGTCGCGGACGACGCCGGTGATCTCCACTGCCGAACCGCTGTCGTTCATCGGGGTTGGCTCACGCCTTCCATGCCACGTAGTTGTTGTAGACGGGTGTGGTGAACCGGGTTCCCGAGTTCACCCGGGCACCGCCGTAGGCGTGGATGCCGAAGCCGTAGCGGCCGGTGCTGTCGATGCGGTAGACGGAGCTGCCGCTCTGTCCGCCCGCGGTGTCGATGTCGTAGTACACCTTGCGCGGAGCGACCGAGTCGATCCCGCGCGCCGCGTACCACTGCGTCCCGGACGGCTTGTCGCCCGGATAGCCGGAGATGTTGCCGGTGGTCTTGAGCAGGTCGGAGTCCGACCAGACGCCGAAGCCGAACCAGCCCGTGGTGGAGCCGATGTTGGAGGGCGTGATGATCGCGCCGTAGTCGAAGTTCTCGTCGCCGTTGCTCGTCCAGCCCGTCACGGATCGGAAGCTGGTGCAGGTGATGCTGCCGTAGGGCAGCGAGGCGCCGTTGCGGCCCGGCATGACCTGGATGCTCTTCACCCAGCCGTCCCGGCCCGCCACACCACTGCCCTTGATGTAGACGCAGTGGCCCGCGGTGGCCAGGGTGTGCGGTCCCAGGAGCCAGCCGGTGCCCTGGTAGAGGGCGTTGTCGCGGGCGGTGATCAGCAGGTAGCAGTGCACCCGCCAGGGATACACGCTGGTGTTGGTGATCTGGATGCGGTCATCGGGACCGTGCACGGTCTCCGGAGCCAGGGGCGGCGGGCCGTACGACGCCTCGCCGATGTCGGGCAGCGTGGCGGTCGGGGCCGTCCAGGCCTCCGGCGCGAAGTGCTCCGGGCGGCGGTAGCCCTCGACGTGCTCCAGGCCTTCGCCCGTCGAGTGCTGGGCCTGGCCCTCGGTGCCCTCGGAGGGCGGCTGCAGGACCGCCTCCTGCTCGGCGGCCAGGGTTATGGCTCCGTCGTCCGGCTCGTTCGTCACTGCGGTGTGTGGATCTTGCGCCATTCTGGATCACCCGGCTTCTCTCAGAGCTGCGATGTGATGCCTTTCAGGACGCCGCGGCCGCAACGTTTTTTCGGGTCGATTCCCCTTCTTACTGCCGCCGGACAAGTGTCGCAATGAGCCTTTTGCGCCGACCGTCGCGCGTGCGCAGGTTCTGCCGTCCGGGGCGCGCAGTGCGTCAACTGTCCGACTCCCGGGGCCCACAGGGCGCTCGGGGCGTCACCCCGCCCCGCCGCCCCACGGCGAACGGACCCGGACCGGGCCTCAGCGACCTCGGCCGGACACAAGCGCCCCGCCCGCTGCGGGAGCGGGCGGGGCGCTATGCCTCAATCACGATTCGAACAGGCAAACAGCCCCCGGGAGCGGGCCGTTCCGCACCCGCGGACGCTAGGGGCGGGCGTAGGGACGGGTCATGATCTCCATGTTGTGGCCGACCGGGTCGTCGAAGTACGCACCGCGGCCGCCGAACAGCCGGTTGATCCGGCCCGGTTCGGTGTGGTTGGGGTCGGCGTAGTAGGTGACCCCGACCGTCTCCAGGCGGGTGATCATGGAGTCGAACTGTTCGTCGGGCACGAGGAACGCGTAGTGCTGCGACTGGATCGGCTCGTCGCGCAGCTCGTAGTAGTCGAGCGTCACGCCGTTGCCGAGATCGACGGGCAGGAACGGGCCGAACGGCGCGCCGACCTTCAGGCCCAGGATCGCGGCGAGGAACTCGGCCGACAGCTGCCGGTCCTTGGCGAAGACGGCGGTGTGGTTCAACTGGGCGGTGGTGACAGGTGAAGTGGTCTCGTGCGGGAGCTGGTCGTACGGCATGGGTGAGGTCTCTTCCGGATCTTGGGGTCCACTGAGGGCGCGCCGCAGGAGGGGGCGCGGGGAGGGGAAGTCGGAAGAGGGGACGGCGGGGCTCTGGCCCGCCTCGCGCTCACGCCGAGGCCGGACGCCTTACTCGTGCATGGCCCAAGGCCGACCCGGCAGTCACGTCAGTGACCTTAAGGGGCGCCACGGGGGCGGGGCAACGCAGTTCCGGCCGTGCGCCGCCCGGGGCCGGGGCGGGGGCAGGGACCCGCGCCGCGTCCGGCCGGCGGCGCACCTCCGGCCCGCGGGCGTTAGCCTCGTCCAAGGCGACGAGGCAGTGGGACGACGAGGCAGCGGAAGGGAGACGGGCGTGGCGGAGCAGCGGGGGCGTTCCCGGCGGCGGGGGCAGGGTGAGCTGGAGGCGCAGGTCCTCGCGGCCCTGCGCGAGGCGGAGGGCCCCGCGACCGCGGGCTGGGTGCAGGAGCGGCTCGGCGGGGATCTCGCGTACACGACCGTCGTGACGATCCTGACCCGGCTCCTGGACAAGGGCGCGGTGACCCGCGAGCGCGCCGGGCGCTCCTTCGCGTGGACCCCCTCGTCCGACGAGGCGGGCCTCGCGGCACGCAAGATGCGCAAGGTGCTCGACGGCGAGCGCGACCGGGAGGCGGTCCTTGCCAGCTTCCTCACCGCCCTGCCGCCCGGCGACGAGCAGCTGCTGCGTGAGCTCCTGGGCCAGGCCGAGGCGGAGAGGGACGTCTGAACCGTCATGGGGATGTTCGTCCTTCTGCCCCTCGTGCTGCCGCTGACCGCCTGGCCGGTCGCCCGGCTCGCCGAGCAGCGCCTGCACCCCCGCACCGCCACCCGGCTGCTCACGACGGTCGCCGCGGTCATGGCGCTCGCCAGCACCCTGTGCCTGGGCCTCCTGATGGTCGTCGGCACCGCCCAGCTGCCCGGGAACCCGCTGCCGGACGGCTGGTCCGACCCCGAGGTGCGCGCTGCCGTCCCGTACGACGGGGTCGCGGGGCGTCTGGCCATTCCGGGGCTGCTCGCCGTGGCCGCTGCCTGCGGCCGGACGCTGTGGCGCCACCGCCAGGTGCGCCGCCGTGCCCACCGCGCGCTGGCCGGACTGCCCGGCACCGCCGTCGCGGTCCTGCCCGACGACGTGCCCTACGCGTACGCGCTGCCCGGCGGCGCACGCGACCGGGTCGTGGTCACCACCGCCCTGCTCGACTGCCTCGAACCCGCCGAGCGCCGCGCCCTGTTCGCCCATGAACGCGCCCACCTCGCGACCCGGCACCACCGCTACCTCCTCGCCGTGCAGCTGGCCGCGCGCGCCAATCCCTTCCTGCGCCCGCTGCGCACGGCCGTGTCCTACACGACCGAGCGCTGGGCCGACGAGGACGCCGCCCACACCGTCGGCGACCGCAAGGCCGTCGCCCGCGCGATCGGCAAGGCGGCCCTGCACTCCCGCGGCGCCCCGGCCCCGACCCTGGCCGGACTCGCCGCCCCGGGACCCGTGCCGCGCCGGGTCGCGGCCCTCCTGCGCCCGGCTCCCGCGGCCCGCAGCTGGCCCTCCCTGTTCACCGCGGTGGGGCTCGCGGCGTGGGCCGCGGCGGCGGGGGCGGCGGCCTCCGCCATGTCGTCGGCGAACTCCGCCGTGACGATGGTCCTCATCCTGCACGCGGCCACCCCGCTCTAGTTTTCGCGTCGGACTCCCGGCGAACCTGGTTTGCCGTTCCTTTACAGTGGCTGTAGAAGCAGTACCGCTTCCCCGCCACCGCCCTCGTACGACACTTCGTACGAGTACGAGAAGGAGCCACGGACCCGCAATGGGTGAGCCTCCCAGTACGAACCGTGCCATGTCCCGGCCGCTGTCCGAGCGTGAGGGAACGGGGGTGGCACGGTGACCGAGATCCTGCTTCTGCTGCTCGCCCTGCTCCTCACCCTCGCCTGCGCGCTGTTCGTGGCGGCCGAGTTCTCCCTGACCACCGTCGAGCGCGGTGACCTGGAGCGCGCCGCCGACGCGGGGGAGCGAGGCGCCGAAGGCGCCCTGAAGGCGGTCCGGCGGCTGACCTTCCAGCTGTCCGGCGCCCAGCTCGGCATCACCGTCACGTCGCTGGTGATCGGCATGCTCGCCGAGCCCTCGCTCGCGGTCCTGCTGCGCGGGCCGCTCGAAGCGGCCGGGCTCGGCGGAGCCGCGTCCCCGGTGGCGAGCGTCCTCGGCGTGATCGTCTCCACCGTGGTCCTGATGGTCGTCGGCGAACTGGTGCCCAAGAACTGGGCGATCTCCCGGCCCCTCGCCGTGGCCAAGGTGGTCGCCGCGCCGCAGCGCGGCTTCACCGCCGCCTTCGGACCGTTCATCCGGCACCTGAACAACACCGCGAACCACGTCGTACGCCGCTTCGGCCTGGAGCCCGCCGAGGAGCTGGCCTCCGCGCGCACCCCCGAGGAGCTGGTCGCCCTGGCCCGGCGCTCGGCCGCCGAGGGCGCCCTGGAGGCGGACTCCGCCGAACTGTTCGTCCGCACCCTGCACCTGAGCGAGCTGACGGCACAGAACGTGATGACCCCGCGTGTGGACGTACGGGCCCTCGAGGCGCACGCCACGGCCGCCGACGCCGCGAACCTGACGCACGCCACGGGCCTGTCCCGCTTCCCCGTCTTCCGCGACAGCCTGGACGAGGTCATCGGCACCGTGCACATCCGCGACGTGCTCGCCCTGGCGCCCGAGATGCGGCAGCTCACCCCGGTCACCGACCTGGCCGCCGAGCCCCTCCTGGTGCCCGACAGCCTGCCCGCCGACCGGCTTCTGGAGCGGATGCGTCGGACCCGCACGATGGCCGTGGTCATCGACGAGTACGGCGGCACGGCCGGGGTGGCGACGGTGGAGGACATCGTCGAGGAGGTCGTCGGCGAGGTCCGCGACGAGCACGACCCCGTCGAGGTCCCCGACCTGCTGCCCGCGCAGGCCGCGTCGGACGGCCGCACCACGTGGGAGGCCGACGGCGGCGTCCGCATCGACCAGCTCGCCGCGATAGGGCTCACCGCGCCCGAGGGTCCGTACGAGACCGTCGCCGGCCTGATCGCCACCCGCCTCTCGCGCATCCCGGCCAAGGGCGACGCCCTGGACCTCGACGGGTGGGAGCTCGCCGTCCTGACCGTCGAGCACCACCGCGCCGACCGGATCCGCATCACCGAACCGGCGCTCCAGCTGCCCCGCCAGGCCGTGGAGGAAGCCCGATGACCACCCTGCAGCTCGCCATCGGCGCCCTGACCCTGCTCACCAACGCCTTCTTCGTCGGCGCCGAGTTCGCCCTGATCTCCGTACGCCGCAGCCAGATCGAGCCCCGCGCCGAGGCGGGCGACAAGCGCGCCCGCATCACCCTGTGGGGCCTTCAGCACATCTCCGCGATGATGGCCACCGCCCAACTCGGCATCACCGTCTCCTCGCTGGTGCTCGGCGCGGTCGCCGAACCCGCCATCGCGCACCTCCTGGAGCCCGCCTTCGAGGCGGTCCACATCCCGCACGCGCTCGTGCACCCGATCGCCTTCGTCATCGCCCTGACCGTGGCGACATATCTGCACATGCTGATCGGCGAGATGGTGCCCAAGAACATCGCGCTCGCCGCGCCCGCGAGGACCGCCCTGCTGCTCGGTCCGCCGCTGGTGGCGCTCACCCGCGCCCTCAAGCCGGTCGTCTTCGGCATCAACGCCTTCGCCAATACCCTGCTGAAACTGCTCAAGGTCGAGCCGAAGGACGAGGTCGAGTCCGTCTACACCGACGACCAGCTCGCCCGCATGGTCGTCGACTCCAGCGCGGCCGGGCTCCTGTCGGCGGCCGACGGCGAGCGGCTGCGCGACGCGCTGGAGCTGGGCACCCGGCCGGTGGGCGAGATCCTCGTACCGGTGGCCAAGATGCGCACCGTCGAGGCCTCGGTCACCCCGGCGCGCCTGGAGCGGGTGGCCGCCGACGCCGGTTTCTCCCGCTTCCCGGTGACCGGTCCGGGCGGCACCCTGCTCGGCTACCTCCACATCAAGGACACCCTGGGCATCGCCGAGCGGGACCGGCCCTTCCCGCGCGGCGTCCTGCACGTGGTCACGCGGGTGCACATCGACACCCCGCTGGACGACACCCTCACCGCGCTGCGGGCCGCGGGCAGCCACCTGGCGGCGGTCACCGGCGAGAGCGGCACGGTGCTCGGGTTCGTCACCATGGAGGACGTCCTGTCCGAGCTGGTCGGGCCCTCACCGGCGGCGCTCAGCTGATTCACAGGTGGCGTGGCTGTACGTGCGGGGGCTCCGGTGGCTAGGGTGCCCGTGATGTTCTACACAGGTGTAGCACCCGCATTGGACGTAAGACGCGCGACCGCGGGCCCGGGTTCCCCCGGGAGGTCCCGTGAGTGAGCCTGTCCGCTCGATGAACCAGACCGGGGCACTGCGGGCGCCGCTGCCCGCCGCGCGCAGTGCCCCTCCGGCGGCGGCTGAGGCCCCCACCGTGGCGCCGAAGCCGCTCGTCAAGCGCCGGGACTCGTTCTTCGACAACGCCAAGTACCTGGCGATCGTGCTGGTCGCGATGGGCCATGCGTGGGAACCGCTGCGCGGCGACAGCCGGGCCGCGGCCGCGCTCTACATCACCGTCTACACCTTCCACATGCCGGCGTTCATCGTCATCTCCGGCTACTTCTCGCGGAGTTTCGACGCGAGCCCGGGCCGCCTCAAACGCCTGGTGACGGGCATCGCGGTGCCCTACGTCATCTTCGAGGTCGCCTACACCTTCTTCAAGCGCTGGGCGGGCGACGACCCGACGTACCCGATCAGCCTGCTCGACCCCTGGTACCTCACCTGGTTCCTGGTCGCGCTCTTCGTCTGGCGGCTGACCACCCCGCTGTGGAAGCTGGTCCGCTGGCCGCTGCCGATCGCGCTGGCCATCGCCATACTCGCCTCCGTCTCGCCGGACATCGGCGACGACCTGGACCTGCAACGGGTGTTGCAGTTCCTGCCGTTCTTCGTCCTCGGCCTCTGCCTGAAGCCCGAGCACTTCCAGATCGTGCGCCGCCGTGAGGCCCGGCTCCTGGCGCTGCCCGTCTTCGCCATGGCGCTGCTGTTCGCCTACTGGGCCGCGCCGCGCATGAACGCCGCGTGGTTCTACCGCAGGGACAGCGCGCAGGAGTTGGCGGCGCCCGGCTGGTCCGGGGCCGTGATGACGCTCGGGATGTTCGGCTGCTCGATGGTCCTCGTCGCGTGCTTCTTCGCCTGGGTCCCCGGCCGCAGGCTCTGGTTCACCGCGCTTGGCGCGGGCACGCTCTACGGCTATCTGCTGCACGGGTTCATCGCCAAGGGCTCCCGCTTCTGGGACTGGTACGACCTCGACTGGCTGCACACACCGCTCGGCGAGATCACCGTCACCCTCGGCGCCGGGGCCCTCATCACCGTGCTGTGCACGCCACCCGTGCAGCGCCTCTTCCGGTTCGCGATGGAGCCCGACATGGAGTGGGCGTTCAAGAAGGACGCGAAGGCGGTGGCCCGCGGCAGAGGCGCACACCGGCGGCGCTGACGGGCCGTGCGTCCGCTCCGCTCCCGGCGGCTCGACTGCCGCCGGGAGCGGAGCAGTTGCCCGTCCCGTGGATCAGGCGGTGTTCAGCTCGTAGAAACCCCTGCCGAAGGTCGCGGCCACCAGGCGGTGGTTGCCCGCGTCGTACTCGATGTCGTCGACCGGCACCGCGGGCATCCCGCGGCCCAGGCGCGTCCAGTGGCCTCCCTTGGCGCCCGAGGTGAACACCCCCTGGTCGGTGCCGATGTGGAGCGTGCCGCCCCGTGCGATGACGAGGTCGTTGACGGGCGCGTCCGGCAGGTTGCCGGACAGGTTCCTCCAGTGCGCTCCGCCGTCCGTACTGCCGTAGACGTGCGGCGTGCCGGAGCCGGAACGGTAGGCGGAGTGCGTGGTGTACACGCGGTCGGCGTCCCGCGGGTCGACGACGACGCGGGTCACCCAGGGGAGCCCCTCGGCGAGCTTCGTCCAGTGCGCGCCCCGGTCCTTCGTGACCCAGACGCGGCCGTCGTCCGTGCCGGCGTAGACGGTGCGGCCGTCCGCGGCGGGGGCGATCGAGGTGATCGTGCCGTAGTTGGTGTAGATCGGGTCGGGGCCGGGGCCGCCCGACAGATCCGGGCTGATGGCCTGCCAGGTGGCGCCGCCGTCCGTGGAGCGGTTGAGCACCTCGGAGCCGTAGTAGAGGATCTTCGGATCGCGGGGATCGAAGACGACCGGCGTGAACCAGTTGCGGCGCAGATACGTGGTCTTGTCGGCGAAGTACGTGAGCGTGTCGCCGCCGTCGGTGGAGCTGAAGCAGTTGCCGTACTGGTAGCAGGCGTAGACGTTGTTCACGTCGGTCGGGTTGATCAGGTTCTCCTCGCCGTCCCCGCCGAGGTATTCGTTGAAGCGATCGCCTCCCCAGGAACGTATCGAGCCGTTGTCCTGCGAGCCCCCGGAGATCCGCGAGGTGTCCTGCGGGGATATCGCCGCGCTGTAGAGCTGGGTGTACGGCTCGTGGCGCGCCTTGACCCAGCCGCCGTCGCCGTTCGCGTCGGAGCGGTAGACGCCGCCGTCGTTGCCCAAGTAGACGCGGCCGGGGCGGCGCGGGTCCCAGATCATCGCGTGCTGGTCGACGTGGATGCTGGTGTCGTCGGCCGTCCAGGTGGCGGCACCGTCCTTGGAGGTCATCAGCGGGACGCCGGCGACGTGCACGTGCTCGGCGTCGCGGGGGTCGGTCCAGATCTTGCCGAACCACCAGCCGAACGTGGACTGCGAGTCGGTGAGCTTCTGGTCGGCCGGGGTCCGCTTCCAGGTGTCGCCCGCGTCCGTGGAGGCGTAGAAGCCCTCGAAGGGGCCGTCCGTCTTGTTGACGATGGCGTAGGCACGCTCCCCCGCGACGGCCAGACCGATCCGCCCCACGTCCGGGCCCCGCGCGGGCAGGCCCCCGCCGAGCCGCTTCCAGGTCCTGCCGTCGTCGCCGGAGCGGAAGATGCCGGAGCCCTCACCGCCGTAGGTGCGGCGTTCGGGTGTGCGGCGGTGGTCCCACAGCACGGCGTACAACTGCTTGCCCCGGACGACGATCTCGGTGGCGCCGGTGAACTCGTTCGCCCCGGTGAGGATGCGCTGCCAGGTCCTGCCGCCGTTCTCCGAGCGGTAGACGCCGCGGTCACCGCCGCCGTTGTAGAGCGAGCCCGCGGCGGCCACGTAGATGCGCCGCGGGTTGGCCGGGTCCACCGTGATGGCGCTGATCGCGCCCGAGTCGCGAAGGCCGGACTGCTTCCAGTGCCTGCCGCCGTCGGTGCTGCGGTAGAGGCCCGTTCCCTCGTACGTGATGCTGCCGCCGCCGGGGTTGGGCTCGCCGGTCCCCGCGTACAGGGTGCCGTCGGGCCCCGTGGCGAGCGCGCCCATCGCCTGCGTCCAGCCGTCGGGCCACGCGGACTCGAAGGTCTGCCCGGCGTCCGTGCTGCGCCAGACGCCGCCGCTGGCCGCGGCGGCGTACAGGGTGTCCGCGCGCTTGGGGTCGAGGGCGAGGGAGACGACGCGCCCGCCGATGTTGGTCGGCCCGACGGACTTCCACCGGCCGCCGGTGGTGGGCAGTTCGCGGGCCTGCGCGGCGGCGTCCGCGTGGGCGTGGCGCGGAATCGACTCTCCGGGGACGGTCTTCTGGAGGTAGCGGTACTCGGCGGGCGCGGCGGGACCGCGTACGGGGCGGTAGACGTCCCCCGGTGGCGGGGGCGCCGCGGAGGCCGGTGCCGTGACCATCAGGACACCCGCGAGCGGGGCGAGGAGCAGGTGAAGCAGGCGTCTGCGCATGGGCTTCCCTCTTCTTCCTTCCACGTCCTTCGGCATGGCCATTTCAAGCTGTGCCGACGGTAGGGGAGGGGACGGGGGAGCAGAAGGTCACAACCCGGCCGTTGTGCCGCACGGGCCCGGGTGTGCGTGTGTGCCGCGGGAGTTCGGCGGCGGCTCACCGAGGCGGCGGCCCCGGCCGGCGCCAAGATCGTGGTCCTCGAACCCGCCGGGATCTCTGAGTGCGACGCGCAGGCCCCCTGGGCACCGGTACCCGACAGCGGTATGCCGGGTGTTGATGACCCGTCAACCACGAAAGGGTGGGCCAGAGATGTGGACCGCCGGATTTTGGAAGGCCACCGCGGAGCGTGCGCTGCGTACGTTCGCGCAGTCGCTCGCCGCCGTCCTGGTCGCCGGGGCGACGACCCTCCTGGACGTCGACTGGAAGGCGGCGCTCGCCACCGCGGGGATGGCGACGCTGCTCGCCGTCCTCACAGCGGTCGGCGCCGCGAACGTCGGGGCGCGCGGGCCCGGCATCATGGAGACGCCCACCGCCCGCAGCCGTCAGGCCGGGCCCTGATCGGACCGGTCCACCCGGCCCGCTTCCACCGCGAGCCGTTCGCCCTTGAACCGCTCCCGCAGCCTTCGGTCGTGCGAGACCACCACCAGCGTGCCCCGGTAGCCCGCAAGCGCCTCGTCGAGCTCTTCGACCAGCGCGGGGGAGAGGTGGTTCGTCGGCTCGTCGAGCAGGAGGAGGTCGGCCGGGCGGGTCACCAGGCGGGCCAGGGCCAGGCGGCGGCGCTGGCCCACCGAGAGGCCCTTCAGCGGCACCACCAGATCCTCCTCGCGGAACAGGCCGAGGGACAGGAGCGTCGGGGCGTGGTCCTCGGGCAGGCCCGCGAGGCCCGCCGCGAACGCGTCGAGCAGGGGGAGGGTGGTGTCCTCGCCGGTCACGTACTCGATCTCTTGCGGCAAGTAGCCGATGCGGGAAGGGAGTTGGGTGTCCCCGCCGTCCGGGGGCAGCACTCCCGCCAGGACGCCGAGCAGCGTCGACTTGCCCGCGCCGTTCACGCCGTTCACCAGCGTGCGCGAACCGGGGGCGAGGAGAAGGTGATCGACGGTCAGGCGCTCGCCCACCGTGACGCCGGTCAGGCAGACCGGGCGTACGAAGGGGTGGTCGCCGCCCTCGATGCCCTCGCCGGGCGTGAAGTGCAGCGGGTCGGGCGGGCGCGGCACCGGCTCCGCGTGCAGCCTGCGCAGCCGCTCGCGCGCGTTGCGGACGAGACCGGAGATCTGGCCCTCCACCGACCGCTGGTGGCCCGCGAAGCGCGGGCTTTCACTCATCCGCCAGCCCGTCGCCAGGCGGTCACAACCGCCCTCCGCGAGCCGCTCCTGGCGCGCGACCTCCTCGCTCCACTTCCTGTAGCGCTCCTCCCAGCGGCGCCGGGCCGTGGCGCGCTGCTCCAGGTAGCCGTGCCAGCCGCCGCCGAAGCGCGCCACGGACCTGCGGTCGCCGTCGACCTCGACGATCACCTCGGCGACCCGGTCGAGGAAGACGCGGTCGTGGGTGACGGCGACGACCGTGCCCCGGTGCGCGCGCAACCGCTCCTCGAGCCAGCCGAGCGCCTGGTCGTCCAGGTGGTTCGTCGGCTCGTCCAGGAGCAGCAGTTCGGGCTGCGGCGCCAGGACGCAGGCGAGCGCGAGGCGCGCCGCCTCGCCGCCGGAGAGCGACCCCAGGGGGCGCGAACGCTCCAGATGGGGGACGCCGAGGCCGTGCAGCGCGGCTTCCAGGCGCGCGTCGGCGCGGTAGCCCTCACGTGCCTCGAAGGCCGCGACGAGGTCCCCGTACGCGGCGAGTCCGTCCGGCCCCGCCGAGCCCAGCGAGTCCTCCGCCTCCCGGATGCGCCGCTCAAGGTCCCGCAGCTCGGCGAGCGCGTCGTCCACCGCGTCCTGCACGGTGGCGTGCGGCGGCAGGCGCAGGGTCTGCGCGAGATAGCCGGTGCCGCCGTCCGAGACGACGGCCACCTCGCCGTCGGCGGGCACGAACTCGCCCGCCAGCAGGCGCAGGAGCGTCGACTTCCCCGAGCCGTTCTCACCGATGACACACGCCTTCTCGCCGGGCCGCACCGACAGGGAGACCCGTTCGAGAACGGGCCGCTCCGGATATCCGTACGACACGTCGCGCAGGACGAGTTGACTCACGGCGCGCATCCCCCTCGCGTCAGGCGGGCTGACCGAACAGCTCCCGCAGTACGTCCTCCATCGTGACCATGCCGGCCAGCCTGCCGTCCGAGCCGAGCACCGCCGCCACGTGCGTGCGGCTGCCGCGCATCGCGGTCAGCACGTCGTCCAGCGGCGTCGTCTCGCGGACCTGGGCGATCTTCCGCATGTCCGGCACCCGGAACGGCAGATCGCGGGGCATCCGGTCGAGCGCGTCCTTGACGTGCAGATAGCCGACGATACGACGGCCGTCGTCCACGACGGGGAAGCGCGAGAAACCGGACTCCGCCGAAAGCCGCTCCAGCTCCTCCGGTGTCACGCCCACCCGGGCGTAGACCACGCTCTCCAGCGGCAGCACCACGTCCCTGACGGGGCGGCGGCCCAGCTCCAGGGCGTCGTGCAGCCGCTCCTGGGCGCGGTCGTCGATGAGACCCGCCTCGCTGGAGTCCTTGACCATCCGGGCGAGCTCGTCGTCCGAGAAGGACGCGCTCACCTCGTCCTTCGCCTCGACCCTGAGCAGCTTCAGGAGGCCGTTGGCGAACGCGTTGATCGCGAAGATGACCGGGCGCAGCGCCCGCGCGGTCGCCACCAGCGGCGGACCGAGCAGCAGCGCCGTGCGCACCGGCTCGGCCAGCGAGATGTTCTTGGGGATCATCTCGCCGAGCAGCATGTGCAGGTACGTCGCCACCGTCAGGGCGATGACGAAGGAGATCGGGTGGACCAGTCCGTGCGGCACCCCGACCCCGTCGAACATCGGCTCCAGGAGGTGCGCGATCGCCGGTTCGGCGACGATGCCGAGCACCAGCGTGCACAGCGTGATGCCGAGCTGCGCCGCGGCGAGCAGCGCGGAGACGTGCTGCAGGCCCCACAGCACGCTCTTGGCACGCCGGTCGCCGTCCTCCGCGTACGGCTCGATCTGGCTCCTGCGTACGGAGATGAGGGCGAACTCGGCGCCCACGAAGAAGGCGTTGACGACGAGGGTCGCCAGGCCGATCAGCAACTGGACGGCGATCATCGCTCCTCCTCCTGGTGGTCGTCGTGCGGGGGTGCGTGCAGCAGGACGCGGGCGGCGCGGCGGCCGCGGGCGTCCACGACGTCGAGCCGCCAGCCACCCACCTCGACGCTGTCGCCCTCGGCGGGGATGCGGCCCAGCTCGGTCGCGACGAGCCCGGCGAGCGTCTCGTAGGGTCCGTCCGGCGCGCGCAGGCCGACGCGGGCCAACTGGTCGGTGCGGGCCGAGCCGTCGGCGGAGTACCGCGTGCGGCCGTCGTCGTCCGCGCCCGCGGCGGCGATGTCGGGCGTCTCGTGCGGGTCGTGCTCGTCGCGGACCTCGCCGACGACCTCCTCGACGATGTCCTCCAGGGTCGCGACGCCGGCCGTGCCGCCGTACTCGTCGATGACCACGGCCATCGTGCGCTTGCCGGAGAGCCGGTCGAGCAGCCGGTCGACGGTCAGCGACTCCGGTACGAGGAGGGGCTCGCGCATCAGCTCGGCGACGGGGAAGCGCGCCCGGCGCTCGGCCGGTACCGCCAGGACGTCCTTGATGTGAGCGACGCCGACGACCGAGTCGAGGTTGCCGCGGTAGACGGGGAAGCGGGACAGGCCCGTCGCCCGGGTGGCGTTCGCGACGTCCTCGCAGGTGGCGAGGACGTCCAGGGCCATGACCTGGACGCGCGGCGTCATCACGTTCTCCGCGGTGAGGTCGGCGAGGTTGAGGGTGCGCACGAACAGCTCGGCGGTGTCCGCCTCCAGGGACCCCTCCTTGGCGGAGTGCCGGGCGAGGGCCACCAGTTCCTTGGGGCTGCGCGCGGAGGCCAGCTCCTCGGTGGGCTGGATGCCGAAGCGGCGTACGGAGCGGTTCGCGGTGTTGTTCAGATGCGCGATGAAGGGGCGGAACAGGGAGCTGAACAGGCGCTGCGGGGTCGCCACCCGTTTGGCGACGGCCAGCGGGGACGAGATCGCCCAGTTCTTGGGGACCAGCTCGCCGACGACCATCAGGAAGACCGTCGACAGGGCCGTGCCGATGACCAGGGCCACCGACGAGGCCGCCGACGAGGGGATGCCCATGGCGCGCAGCGGGCCCGAGATCAACTTGGCGATGGAGGACTCGGAGAGCATGCCGACGACGAGGTTGGTCACGGTGATGCCCAGCTGGGCCCCGGAGAGCTGGAAGGTGAGGTTCTTGACCGCCTTGAGGGCGCCGGCGGCGCCGCGCTCGCCGCGTTCGGAGGCGCGCTCCAGTTCGCTGCGCTCGACCGTCGTGAGGGAGAACTCCGCCGCGACGAAGACGCCGCAGGCCAGCGAGAGCAGCACCGCCGCGAGGAGCAGGAGCACTTCGGTCATCGGGTCACCTCCGTCCCATGATCGGGCAGGGACCGGGGGAATGCGCGATGTCGGGTACTGGGAGGCTCGCCCATGGGCGGACGCTCACACCTTTCGTTGACGTTCGAGTGGTCCGTCCATGTTAAAGGACCAGCAAAGCCCACTCCTGCGGACCGATCTCGGGTACCCCGGGTTCGGCCGGTCAGTCGGTGAGGTGCTTCACCCAGCGGCTCCACTGCGGCTGGGGCGCGTAGCCCGCGGCGTGCCAGGCGTGGTGGGCCTGTTCGTTGCGGTCGAGGACCATGGCGTCGCCACGGCGCCCGCCGAGGCCCACGAAGCGCTCCTCCGCCGCGGCGAGCAGCGCCGAGCCGATGCCCTGGCGGCGGTGGTCGGGGTGCACGGCGAGGCGGTAGAGGTGGCAGCGCCAGCCGTCGAAGCCGGCTATCGCGGTGCCCGCGAGGATGCCGTCGCGCTCCGCGAGCAGCAGGGCCTCGGGGTCGCGTGCGACGAGGCGGGCCACTCCGTCGCGGTCGTCGCTGATGCTCGTTCCCTCCGCGGCCTCGCGCCAGAACCGCAGGACGGCGTCGATGTCCGAGGGGGTCGCGCGGCGGATGTGGAGATCGCTCATGGGCAGATGTAAGCAGCGCGGCGCCCTGTCTGGCGAACGGTATAAACTTTTTCTAGAAAAAGACTCTAGAAACGGCGCTGTTTGGGCGAGAATCTCACTCATGGTCAATCGTGAGTCCCAGCCGGTGCACCAGCCGGTCCCCGGCAACCCCTACGCCCAGCCGCCACCCGCCCCGCCCACCCCGGGCCGCCCGCGGAGGCTCGGCGTCGCCATCGGTGCCGGCGCCGTCGCCCTGGTCCTGATCGGCGTGGGCCTCTATGCCGTCACCCAGGGAGATGACGGCGGGAGCGGTAACGGTTCCCGTGAGCCCGTCGCGGCGCAGACACGTCAGTCGCCCGACCGCGAGGGGGAGTCGGCCGAGCCGGACGGGGACGCCGACGCGAGGGACGACGGATCGGCCGAGGTGATCGACGTCAACGCGGGGCGCAAGTCCGGTGAGGCCAAGGCCTGGGCCGCCATGAACGACCTGGAGCTGCCCGGCAAGGGCGCGCAGCTCCAGGACCTCTGGCACGTGCCCGGGATCGTGGCCCAGGCCGAGTACAACGAGGTCACCGGCTACAAGACCGCGGACGGCTCCAAGGCGTGGACGGTGCCGCTGCCCGGTCCGGTGTGCGACACACCGGTGAACCCCACACCGGACGGCAAGGTCGTCGTCGCGTACACGAAGAGGAAGTCCGAGCAGAGCTCGAAGTGCGACCAGCTGCGGATGATCGACCTGAAGACCGGCGAGAAGGGCTGGCACAAGGAGCTCACCGCGGGCGGCTTCTGGGACGACACCAGCATGACCCACGTCTCCATCACGGGCAGCACCGTCCTGGTCGACCAGAGCGCCACCATGCGCGCCTACCGGATCGGCGACGGCAAGCGGCTGTACACGACCAAGCGGGAGCGGGAGGGCAACTGCTCCATGGACGGCGTCGCGGGTGGCACGGCGCTGCTCCAGGTGGAGTCCTGCGCGCCGGGGAGCCCCGGCACGCACGGCCGGCTCAAGAAGCTCGACCCCCGCACCGGCGACGTCAAGTGGAGCTACCGGACGAAGAAGGGCTGGGGCATCCGGAAGGTCTACTCCGTCGACCCCGTCGTGATCACCGTCCAGAACCGCGAGGAGATGGACAGGTGGGCCGTCGTCGCCGTCGACGACAAGGGAGAGCAGCGCTCCTGGATCACCGCCGACAAGGGCCCGCACGCGTTCGAGATGTGCGCCGGGGCGGGAGACTCCGGCGAGGGCGTCCAGAACTGCCCGGGGGCCGCGGTCGGCGCGGACACGCTCTACCTGGCGACCGAGCCCAAGGACGGCGTCCTTGGACCCAACAAGATCGTCGCCTTCGATCTCCGTACGGGGAAGGCCAAGTGGACCGGGGCGGTCGACGGCGGGCGGCAGATCACGCCGGTGGCGGTGGGCGGCGCCGACCGGCGCGGAACGGTCGTCTACGTACAGGCGCAGAGCGGCAAGAACGGGCAGACGGTGCGGTTCGGCCCCGGTGGCGGCAAGCCGGACGTGCTCCTGCGCCACACCTCGGCGGCCCAGGAGATGGAAGCCGGGATGTTCGCCGGCCACACCCTGTACGCCGACGGGCGGTTCTTCGTGACCCCCACGCTCCTGTCCGGCAAGAGCCACGGCGGCAAGGGCGAGGAGGGCAACGCCCGCATGCTCGCCTTCGCCCGGTGAAGCCCCGCACCGGGCACCCCCGTGCCCCCGCGGGCGGCCGGGCCCAGGTCTCGACCCCGCAGCAGACACCCCCACCCGCCCCAGCAGTGGAGCCACGATGACGCAGCCCTTCCCGCCGCCCGAGCAGTCCCCGCAGGGCCCGCAGGGCCCGCAGCCTCCCCAGGGCGGCTTCGGCCCGCCCCCGCAAGGCGCCTTCGGCCCGCCCCAGCAGGGGCAGACCCCCGGCTTCGGCCCGCCTCTCGCCCCGCCGCCCAGCGGCTTCGGCCCGCATCAGGTCTACCAGTCGATACCCGACCCCAGCCCGCCACCGGGACCGGGAGGCAGCCGGCGCGGGCGCCGCACCGCGATCGTCGTCTCCGTCGTCGCAGCCATCGGACTGATCGCGGGCGGCGGTGTCTGGTACGCCGTCTCCTCCGGCGACGGCAAGGACAAGACCGCGGCCAAGCCCGCCGGTGACCGAGCCAAGCCCCGGTACGTGAAGCCCCAGGAGAAGGCGCCCGCCGATCCGAAGGCCTACTTCAAGGCGTCGGGCGTGCAGCCCGAGCTGCCCAAGGGGGAGAACACCTGGCAGACCAAGGGCTCCTGGTTGACCGACAAGGTGTACGCCAAGGCGTCGGTCGACAAGATCGTGGGTCTCGACGCCACCACGGGGGAGGACAAGTGGACCCTGCCCAAGCCCGGCATGGCGTGCGCGGGCTCCCCGGACGTCGGCAAGGGCGGCGTCGCCGTGGTCGTCACGGGGGCCAAGGTGCACGACGACCGCGGCTTCCGCGCCCCGTGCACCGAGGTCACCGCGTTCGACGTGGACAAGGGCAAGAAGCTGTGGACCAAGTCGCTCACCATCGGCTACCAGAAGGAGAAGACGGCCTTCAACCAGGTCACCATCAGCGGTGACACGGTCGCCGTCGGCGGCCTGTACGGCGGCGCGGCGTTCGATCTGCGGAGCGGCGACATCCTGTGGGAGCCGAAGCAGGGGGACAAGTGCCGCGACGTCGGCTACGGAGGCGGCGCGCGGCTGGTCGCGGTCCGCTCCTGCGGTGAGTACGGATCGGAACGGTTCAAGGTCCAGCTCATCGACCCGGCCACGGGAAAGTCCCGGTGGACCCACAAGCTGCCCGCGGGCGTCCGGGCCCCCAGCGTGATCTCCACCGAGCCGGTGGTCGTCGCCCTCGACTCCGGTGAGATCAGCGCGTCCGGCGCCACGGACGTCTTCTCCCTCGACGAACGGGGCGAGCGGCGCACGCGGATTCCCCTGCCGGACGACAAGTACCTGCACGAGTGCGGCACCGCGTCCATCGTCCAGGACTGCCGGGGCATCGTGGTGGGCAACGACAAGCTCTACGTGCCCACCAAACAGCGCGACGGGGTCAAGGAGTTCTCGTCGACGAACGACATCGTGGTCTTCTCCCTGGCCACCGGAAAGACCACGGGGCAGAAGATGGAGGCGGGCGACAGTTCCCCCATCTTCCCGATCCGCATGGACGGCGGGAACGTTCTCGTCTACAAGAGCGCCCCGGTCACGCAGGTCGTCTCCGTCGACGGCAGGACGCTGAAGAAGGAGACGGTGCTCCTGGACGCCACCACCCGGCCGAGCATGCTGTCGCCCTTGAGGTCCGAACTGCTTTTCAGGAAGAACACGCTCTACCTCAGCTCCGACCTGCTCGCGAAGCCGTCGACGAAGGGCAAGGAGACGATCATGATGTACGGGTTCGCCGCGAAGTAGCCGACGCGCGGCGAGCCCTCACTCGCCGCGCAGCTCCTCGATGACCGGCCCGAACGCCTCGAAGTACGGTTCGAGGACGGTGATGTAGGAGAAGCCGTACCGCTCCCGCTGGGCGCGCACCTGGTCCGCGATCTGCCGGACGGTGCCGATCAGCAGGAGCGGCAGGGCGAGGGCCTCGTCCTCGGTGAGATGCGGGATGTGCTCCAGGACCGGTTTGACCGCTCCCCGGCGGTCGCCGGTCACCTCGACCAGCTGGATCAGCAGGTTCAGCTCGGCCGGTTCGGAGCGGCCCGCGGCGAAGCGCCGGTAGGCGGCGACCCGCTCGTCCAGCTCCTCGGGTGTGAGGTGGCTCATCTTGCCGCTGCTGTCGCCCGGGGCCACCTTGGCGCCGGTGAACGCCGCGATGTCGGCGTGCTCGGCCGCCAGCTTCAGCATGCGGTCGCCGTTGCCGCCGACGAGGAGCGGCGGCCGGGGTTTCTGCACAGGCCGCGGCTGGTGCTCCTCGGAGCCGAGGAGCCGGTCCAACTCCTCTACGGTGCGCCGGAGATGGCCCACGCGCTCACCGGGCGTGCCCCAGGGCAGGCCGGCCGCGTCGTGCTCCGGTTTGACGTAGCCCGTGCCGAGCCCCAGCTCCAGGCGGCCGTCCGTGAGCGCGTCCGTGGTCGCCACCTCGCGGGCGAGCAGCATGGGGTTCCAGAACCCGGCGTTCAGCACGAACGTCCCGACGCGGGGCCGCTCGGTGGCCTCGGCGGCGGCGACGACCGAAGGGAAGGGGGCGGGCATGCCGAGATGGTCGGCCACCAGGATGACGTCGTAGCCGAGCGCCTCCGCCTTGCGGCACTTCTCGCGCCACGCGTCGCCGGTGGAAGCGGTGACCATGTTGACACCGAAACGGAACGGGCGGCTCATGAACTCTCCCCACGCGTAAGCACAGTTGGGCACGACCGCCCCAGTCCATCACTCGTGCGCGATGGCCGCCAGCACATTCATGCGCGACGCACGCAGCGCGGGCAGCAGCGCCGCCGCGAGGCCGACGACCACCGATCCGATCAGCACCGCGATCACGGTCGTCCAGGGGATCGCGAACGCCGTCATGCCCTGTAGCGCGAGCACCTGCTGCGCCGCGACGCCCCACACCAGACCGAGTGCGAGCCCGAGCAGCGCGCCGAACACCGCGATCACCACCGACTCCAGGCGGATCATCCGGCGCAGCTGGCGCCGGGCGAGCCCGATGGCGCGCAGCAGACCGATCTCGCGGGTGCGCTCGATGACCGACAGGGCAAGGGTGTTGACCACGCCGAGCACCGCGATGATGATCGCCAGGCCGAGCAGGGCGTAGACGAGGTAGAGCATCACGGCGATCTGCTCGCGGATCAGTTCCTTGTAGTCGGCCTGGTCGCGGACCTGGACCTGCGGATACGGGTCGAGGGTCTTCTCCAGCCGGTCGCGCAGCGTGTCGTCGTTCGTGCCCGATGCCGCGTTCACGTACAGCGCGGAGTCCTGGCCGCCCGGCACGTACTCCTCGACCGTCTCCATCCCGAAGAAGATCCCGCCCTCGACGCCGAACCCCTCGGCTCCCGGCTGGTCGGTGAGCGCGCCCACCGTCAGCTCCGTCCTGCGTCCGCCGGGGAACTCCACGGGCAGCTCGGAGCCCATCCGCACCTTGTGGTCCCGCGCGAAGTCCCGCTGCATGGCGATGCTGCCGGGCGCGAGCGCCCGAGCGGTGTCGCCCTCGACGTACGTGACGCGGGCGACCTCGTCCAGGCGCGTGTCGTAGCCCGCCGCGGTCGTCTCCACGTTCTTGCCGTCCGGCATGGACACCTTCACGGGCGCGAACCGCTGGCGCACCACGAGCCCGGCGCCGTCGGTGGCCCGCACCTTCTCGGTGATCTCCTGCGAGAAGGGCATGAAGTTGCTGTTCTGTACGACGAAGTCGGCGCCCAGCGTCTTGTCGATCTGCTCGTCGAACGACTTGGTCATCGACGCGCTCGCCACCGACATGCCGCTCACCAGCGCGAGCCCCACCATCAGCGCGGCGGCCGTGGCACCCGTGCGGCGCGGGTTGCGCAGCGCGTTGCGCTGGCTCATCCGGCCGACCGAGCCGAACAGGGCGGGGAACGCGCCGCCGAGCACCCGGATCACCGGGCGGACCAGGAGCGGTCCCGCGATCACGGTGGCGATCAGGGTGAGGACGAGGCCGAGGCCGAGCAGGGACGCCGCCGACGAGGTCTTCTCCGCGGTGGCGCAGCCCACGAGCGCTGCGGCGCCCGCGGCCCCGACGATCAGGCCGACCGCGGCACGGATCTTCAACGGCCGTCCCACGCCCGCGATCTCCGCGTCGGCGAGCGCCGCCATCGGCGAGACGTGCGCCGCACGCCGGGCCGGGAGATACGCCGCGACGAACGTGACGCCGACCCCGACGACGTACGAGGCGACGGGGGTTCCCCACCCGATGACCATCTCGGTGGACTTCAGGTTCATCCCGAACAGGCCCATCAGCTCGATGAGCCCGGCCGCGAGACCGATCCCCGCCGCGAGACCGACCGTGGAGCCGACCGCGCCGAGCAGGACCGCCTCGGTGAGCACGGAGCGCCAGACCTGCCTGCGGTCGGCGCCAAGGGCGCGCAGCAGGCCCAGTTCGCGGGTGCGCTGCGCGATCAGCATCGAGAAGGTGTTGACGATGAGGAAGATGCCGACCAGGACGGCGATCCCGGCGAAGCCGAGCATCACGTACTTGATGACGTCCAGGAACCCGCCCAGTTCGGACGCCGCCGAGTCGGCCTGTTCGTCGGCGGTCTTCAGGTCGTAGCCCGAGCCGAGGTCGGCGGCGATACGGCGCTTGAGCTCGGTGTCGCTCACGCCGGGAACGGCGTCCACCGAGATGCCCGTCGCCGCGTCCTTGTCGCCCAGGAGCTCACGCTGGGCGGTCGGGGTGTCCAGGAAGACCAGGGCCGCGCCGGGGTTCGTGGTGGTGAAGGTGACGATGCCGACGACCTCGACCTTGAACGAACCGGGCGCGGCGAGCACCGTGAGGGTGTCGCCGATCTTCACGTCCTTCTTGTCGGCCGTGTCCTTGTCGAGCAGCGCCTGGTCCTCGCCGCGCGGGGCGTGACCCGATGTCAGCTCGACGGGGCTGCGGTCGGTGACGTACCAGTTGGTGGCGATGGTGGGGGCGCCGGTGGTGGAGCCCACCGATTCCTTCTCGCTGTCGACGACCGTGATGTTCTCCACGGCCGTGTCCACCCGCGTGCGGGCGACCCCGTCGACCTTGGCGACACGGTCGGCGAGCTTGGCGGGGATCGTCGGCGTCTGCCCCGACGGCACCGCCTCGTCGAGGTTCTCCTTCGGCTCGACGGTCACATCGGCGGACGTCGAGGCGAAGAGCCGGTCGAAGGTGCGGGCCACCGTGTCCGAGAAGATGAGGCTGCCCGCGACGAACGCCACCGAGAGGATCACGGCGAGGGCGGAGAGCAGCAGCCTGCCCTTGTGCGCGAGGAAGCTCCTGAGCGTCGCCTTCAGCATCGCCGCAGCCGCCTCAGTCCCGGTCCGGAGCGCGGTCGGCGCCCGGGACGCCCTGGGAGCCGTCGGCTTCGGGACGGCTCTCCTGTGGCAGCGCGTGGATCACGTCGAACCGCTTGAGGCGTTCAAGGACCGACTCCGCCGTCGGGCGCGCCATCTCGTCGACGATGCGGCCGTCCGCGAGGAAGAGCACCAGGTCGGCGTGGGCGGCGGCGCCCGGGTCGTGGGTGACCATGACGACGGTCTGCTCCAGCTTGTCGACGGCCTCGCGCAGGAAGCCGAGCACTTCGAGTCCCGCGCGCGAGTCGAGGTTGCCGGTCGGCTCGTCCGCGAAGATCAGCTCGGGGCGCGATGCGAGCGCCCGCGCGCAGGCCACGCGCTGCTGCTGGCCGCCGGAGAGCTGGGCGGGCCGGTGTTTGAGGCGGTCGCGCAGGCCGAGCGTGTCGATGACGTGCTCCAGCCAGGCACGGTCGGGGCGCTGGCCCGCGATGTCCATCGGCAGCGTGATGTTCTCGACGGCGTTGAGGGTGGGGATGAGGTTGAAGGACTGGAACATGAATCCGATGCGGTCCCGCCGCAGCTGCGTCAGCTCCCGCTCCTTGAGCCCCGTGATCTCGGTGTCGCCGAGCCACACCTGACCCGCGGAGACCGTGTCGAGCCCGGCGAGCAGATGCATGAGCGTGGACTTGCCCGACCCGGACGGGCCCATGACCGCCGTGAAGCGGCCGCGCGCGATGTCCACGTCGACCGCGTCGAGGGCGAGCACGGTGGTCTCGCCGGAGCCGTACGCCTTGGTCAGACCGCGTGCGCGGGCGGCGACCTTGGCGGGCTCCGAGAGGCCGGTGGCCGGTGCAGAAGCAGGTGTGGACAAGGCCGCCTCCTGGGTCGTGACCGATCCAACTCCCGTAATCCTGCCGAGAGTAGAGGGTCGGGGCGGGTGCCGGTATCCCTCCAAGGTCGTGAACCGAAGACGTATGTAAGGGGCACTGTCCCGGGTGTGTTGTACCGGTTCCATCCCCCGGCCCGGTCCCGGCCGTCCTGTGCGCCCCTGCGCCCTCCCATGCCCTCTTGTCGGTGCTAGCGCCGCGGCGCTAGCTTGAGGGGATGGCGAAGACCCAGCTGAACGTGCGGGTGGACGAAGGCACCGCCCGGGCCGCGCGCGAGCGCGCTCTTGCCCGCGGGATGAGCGTGAACCGCTACATCGAGGAACTGGTCAAACAGGACGCCGGCGAGGTCGGTCACACCTTTGTCGAGGCCGCCGCCGACTTCATGAAGCAGTACGAATCCGTCTTCGCCGAAGAGTTCGGTCCCGAGCGCGAGGGTCGTCGTTAAGCCCTTGAACCTCAGAATCGATCTTGCCTGGCTGTTGATGATCGCCGAACACAAGACGCCCGGAGACCCGCAGGTCACCGACTGGGGTGCCCTGGTGGCCGCCGTCAGTCGGCACGAGGCGGAGATATTCGGTGTGCCCGTCTACGAAAGCGCGCACGACCGCGCCGCCGCCCTGCTCCAGGTCCTCCTGCACATCCCCGCCCTGGAACGCTCCAACGCCCTCTTCGCCTCGTCCGCCGCCTACGCCTATCTGGTCGCCAGCGGCCTGAAGGTCGTCACCTCGCCCGAGCAGGTGCGTGAACTGGCCCGGCTGGTGAAGGAGGACGGGGCGAGCGTGCACGCCATCGCGGACGAGCTGCGGAAGTGGAGCCTGTAGCCGCCCTACGAGCCGCCGTCCGGCAGCGCCTCACAGGTCGGTGGCCCGCTGGTGGCGCGGCTCGTACATGCCGACCTCGCCGCCGCCCGGCAGCTTGAAGCGGGTGAGCAGACCCCAGCCGGCGTCGGTGACCGGCTGGGTGAACTTCACGCCCCTGGCGGTCAGTTCGCGCACCGTCGCCGCCACGTCGTCGCACATCAGATAGAGCTCGTGGGACTCGGGCCCGGGGGTGGGATGAATGGCGGCCTCGGCGGGCGGCAGCCTGAAGATCAGCCAGCCGCCTCCCGCGTCGACGTGCGGGTACTCCAGTACGTCCCGGAAGAAGGCCCGGTCGGCTTCGGCGTCGTTGCTGTAGATGATGAGGTGCGCACCATTGATCATGCGGCGAGGATAGGTTCGGTGGGAGAGAGCCGCACTTCAGGAGGACGCCCATGCCCGCCGCCATCCAGCCGATGATCATCACCCCTGATCTCGACCGCCTGTTGCGGTTCTACCAGGAGCTGCTCGGGGCCGAGGAGGTGTCGAGGACCCCGGAGGAGGGGCCCGCGTTCTTCGTCGACCTGCGCATCGGCGACTCGGAGCTCGGCGTCGTCGCGGACGCGAGCGTGCCGCTCGGCACGGCGCAGCGGATTCTGCTGAGCGTGGCGGTGGCGGAGGTGGACGACCTCCTCGAGCGGGTGGACGCCCTGGGCGGGGAGGCGCTCGGTCCGGCCAACGACATGCCGTGGGGGCAGCGCGTGGCGCACATCAAGGACCCGGACGGCAACGCGGTCAACCTCACGCAGGTGATCTGAGGTCCGCCCTAGTCGTGCTCCGGCCGCCGGGCCGTGCCGAGCACGCAGTAAGAAGAGGGCAGCTTCGGCCCCTTCGGCGGCACCAACAGCCTGCGGTACGGGCCGAGTTCGAAGCCCGCGGCGCGCAGGGCGCCCACGGTGTCCCGCGCGACGTGGCAGCCGCCGAAGAGCAGGGGCCAGACCGTCCGGTCCAGTACGCGCTGCGCGACCGCCATCCCCGCGCCCGGAGCCACGCCGTGCTCGAAGAAGCGCAGCTCGCCGCCGGGGCGCAGGACGCGCCGCAGCTCGGCGAGGGCGCGGGGCACGTCGCGCACGCTGCACAGCATCAGCGAGGCCACGACGCCGTCGAAGGCCTCGCTCTTGACGGGCAGCGCCTCGGCGACGCCGGGCACGACATCGACCGGTACGTCGGCCCGCACGGCCGCGTCGGCGGCCAACTGCCGCAGCATGCGCTCCGGTTCGATGGCCACGACCTCGGAGACCGCCGTCGGATAGTGCGCGAAGTTCAGACCGTTTCCCGCACCGACCTCGATCACGCGCCCGGAGAGCCCGGCGAGCAGCTCCTTGCGGTACGCGGCGATCACGGGCTCGGCGGCCACGCTGTGACGGGCGTAGAAGCGGGCGAAGACGGGGTGATGCACGGCGTCCCGGGACGCGGCCTTGGCGGAGCGAGGTGACATGGGCCCTCCTCGACGGGGCGAGCGGATACCGCAATGGTGCCCCGGCAGCGCGGCTTTCCCCCACGCGCACGCCCCCGAGTCGCCCCACCGCCGACGCGGCACGGCGCGTGTTCGGGAAGATGCGGGGGTGGCGGCACGAGCGGCACCACCCGGGGACTCACGCAGGTACCGGGCGCCGAGGACGAGGCCGCTGCTGAGGCCGCCGACCACGGCCGCCCGCGCCCCTCTCCAGCAGCGCCCGGCACGCGCCCGAAACCCGCCCGACGCCGGGGCGGCCCGCCAAGAGGCTCCGCCTGACGCCGCCGGGAGCCCTCGGGGCTCACGCGCCTGTCCGCACATGGCGTCCGGCGCGCGGCAGAATCCGCCCGCTCCGGCCGGCCCCGCCCGGCAGCGCCGCTCTGCCGGCCCGCCTTGGGAGGTTGCACCTGGCGCTGTCGGGTGCCCTCGGGGCCAACGCTCTCGGACGTGCGTGGCGCCTGTGTCCCGTCCAAGTCGCCCCCGGCCCGGGCACCCTCAGGCCTCCCTCAGGCCTCCCTCATTCCGCCCTCTCCAGCGCCGTGAAGGCGGCGCTGTCCCACGCTCCGCCCAGTTCCGGTGCCAGCCAGCCCCCCGCGCGGGCGCGGAAGTCCGTGCGGGTGAGGGAGCCCGCTCCCTCGGGTACCGCGCCGAGCAGCGGTGCGCCCGCCTGTTCCGGCAGGTCCGCGAGGTTGCAGCGGGCCGCCAGGTCCGGGGTGGTGGGCCAGCTGCCGATCGTCACGCCCAGGGGGGCCAGGCCGCGGGCCCGCAGTGCCTCCGTGGTGAGTGCCGTCATGTTCAGGGTGCCGAGTCCCGCAGGAGTGACCACAAGAACCGGAGCCGTGAGGAGGCGCGCGGCGTCGGCGAGGGAGGCGCCCTCGTCGTCGTAGCGCACGAGCAGGCCGCCCGCCCCCTCGATCAGGACCAGGTCGTGCTCCGCCGCCAACTTCTGTGCCGCGTCGGCCACTTCGTACGGACGGACCGGCGCCATGCCCGCCCGCCGGGCGGCGGTGTTGGGCGCCAACGGCTCGGGGAAGCGGGCGAGTTCGAGGGTGGTGATCTCGTCGCCCGCCAGCCGCGTCACCTCCTGCGCGTCGCCCGGTTCACCGGGCGCCACCCCCGTCTGCGCGGGCTTGAGCACCGCGACACTGCGCCCCGCGGCGACCGCGAGGGCGGCCACGGCGGCCGTAGTGATCGTCTTGCCGATCTCGGTGCCGGTGCCAGACACCACGATGACCGTCATCTCAGCCCTCCTTCGCCGCCGCGCACACCGCGCGTCCGATCCGTGCCACGTCGTCGTCGCTCGTGATGAACGGCGGCATCGTGTAGATGAGGTCGCGGAACGGCCGCACCCACACCCCCTCACGCGTCGCCGCGCGGGTGGCCGCCGCCATGTCCACGTCGTGGTCCAGCTGCACGACACCGATCGCGCCGAGCACGCGTACGTCCCGGACACCGGGCAGCGCGGCCGCCTCGGCCAGCGTGCCGCGCAGGCCCGCCTCGATGCGCTTGACCTCGGTCCGCCAGTCCTGCCCGAGCAGCAGCTCGATCGAGGCGCTGGCCACCGCGACGGCGAGCGGATTGCCCATGAACGTCGGGCCGTGGGCCAGCACCGGCACCTCGCCCTGTGAGATGCCGTCCGCGACCCGCGGCGTGCACAGCGTCGCCGCCAGCGTGAGATAACCGCCGGTCAACGCCTTGCCCAGGCACATCACATCGGGCGTGACCCCCGCGTGGTCAGCTGCGAACAGCGCGCCCGTGCGGCCGAACCCCGTGGCGATCTCGTCGAACACGAGCAGGACGTCGTGCTCGTCGCAGGCCTCCCGCAACACCCGCAGATAGACGGGGGAGTGGAACCGCATACCGCCCGCGCCCTGCACCACCGGCTCCACGATCACGGCGGCAAGCTCGTCGGCGTGGCGCCCGATCATCTCGCGCAGATGGTCGGCGTACGCGTCGTCGTACGCCTCGAACCCCGCGGGCGGCGCGTCCGCGAACACCTGCTGGGGCAGCGCCCCCTGCCACAGCTCGTGCATGCCGCCCTGGGGGTCGCACACCGACATGGGCTGCCAGGTGTCCCCGTGGTAGCCGCCGCGCCAGGTCAGCATCCGCCGCTTGGCCGGACGGCCGAGCGAGCGCCAGTGCTGCAGGCACATCTTGACCGCGACCTCGACCGACACCGATCCGGAGTCCGCGAGGAAGACGT
Source organism: Streptomyces sp. NPDC054047 (assembly GCF_055585065.1). NCBI lineage: Bacteria > Bacillati > Actinomycetota > Actinomycetes > Kitasatosporales > Streptomycetaceae > Streptomyces > Streptomyces sp. NPDC054047. The sequence continues at coordinate 298,964 of NZ_JBVJKV010000006.1, forward strand.
GCTCGAGGCCCTCCGGCGATATGTCGACGAGGAGCTTCGCCAGGCGGACGGCGGGCTCATGGGTGAGGCCGCCGAACATGACGTGGCTCATCCGGTCCAGCTGAGCGCGGACCGCGTCGTTGAGCACGGGGTGGTTGTAGCCGTGGATCGCCGCCCACCAGGACGACATGCCGTCGACCAGCTCGCCCCCGTCGCCCGCGAGCCGCAGCCGCACGCCGCTCGCCGACTCGACGACCAGCGGCTCGTGCCGACCGGGCATGGGGCCGTACGGATGCCACACGTGGCGCCGGTCCAGATCGAGCAGTTCGGGTACGGAGAGGTCAGGCATTGGGCGCCAGGTCCGTTCCCGCGCCCCGGCGGCGTACCGCCACCAGGTCCGTGCGCGCCTCGGGCGTCTCGCCCTCCACGGCCTCGGCAGCGGCGGCCTCGGCCTGAGCGGGCACGGAGGACGTCGCGGGCCCGGCGGCAGCCGCGGGCTCGGCCGAGCCGCACGGCCCACAGCCGCCCCCGCCGTTCTCGTGCGGCCCGCAGCCGCCCCCGTGCGACCCGCATCCCGCCGCCGCCAGCGCGTCCGCGCGGTGCTCCGGCAGCGTCACCGTGCCGGCGCCCTCGACCTCGAAACCGGCGTCCGCGATCATCTCCAGGTCGGTCTTGCCGGCCTGGCCCTCACTGGTCAGGTAGTCGCCCAGGAAGATCGAGTTGGCGAGGTGCAGCGCCAGGGGCTGCATCGTGCGCAGGTGCACCTCGCGGCCGCCCGCGATGCGCACCTCCACGTCGGGGCAGACGAAGCGGACCATCGCCAGGATGCGCAGGCAGCGCTGCGGGGTGAGGTTCCACTCCTTGGCCAGCGGGGTGCCCTCGAAGGGGATCAGGAAGTTGACCGGCACCGAGTCGGGGTCGAGGTCGCGCAGCGCGTAGACCACGTCCACCAGGTCCTCATCCGTCTCGCCCATGCCCGCGATCAGCCCCGAACAGGCGGAGAGGCCCGCGGCCTGCGCCTGCTGCACGGTGTCCACGCGGTCGGCGTACGTGTGGGTGGTGGTGATCTCGCCGTACGTCGCCTCGGACGTATTGAGGTTGTGGTTGTACGCGTCCGCGCCCGCCGTGCGCAGTTTGTCCGCCTGGCCGGCGGAGAGGAGCCCGAGGCACGCGCACACCTCGACGTCCTCGTTCTGCTCCTTGATCGCCTCGATGGTCTTCGAGACCCGGTCGACGTCGCGGTCGGTCGGACCACGGCCGCTCGCGACCAGGCAGACCCGCTTGGCGCCGCCCGCGACCCCGGCAGCGGCGGCCTGCGAGGCCTCGTCGGGCTTCAGCCAGGTGTACTTGAGGATGCCGGCCGTCGAGCCCAGACGCTGCGAACAGTACGAGCAGTCCTCCGGGCAGAGACCCGACTTGAGATTGACCAGATAGTTGAGTTTCACCCGCCGCCCGAACCACTGCCGCCGTACCTTCCCGGCGGCGGCGACCACGTCGAGGAGCTCGTCGTCGGAAGTGGCCAGTACGGCCAGCGCTTCTTCACGGGTCGGCAGCTCGCGCCGAAGCCCCTTGTCCACCAGCGTGTTCAGCAGATCCATGGCGCTGATCCTTACGTACGAGAGCCTCCCTTTCCAAGGAGACTTCGCACAACAGAAACGCTGAGAGGTGTGGGTATTGCCACATCCTGGCCCGGTGGCCGGACGGCTAGGGTCTGTGCACTGTCTACAAACCGGCCAGTCCCGACGACCCGGAGGAACCCCCATGGCGAGCGCGCCGTTCGACTGGATCGACGAGCAGGCGAGCCTGCGCGCACAGGCCGGACTCGTCCGCACCCTGCGCCCCCGCCCCGCCGACGCGGGCGGCCTTCTCGACCTGGCGAGCAACGACTACCTGGGCCTGGCCAGGCATCCCGAGATCACCGAGGGCGCGGCGGCCGCCGCCCGGCGCTGGGGCGGCGGGGCCACCGGCTCCCGCCTGGTGACGGGCTCCACCGAACTGCACGCGGAACTCGAGCGGGAGCTGGCCGAGTTCTGCGGCTTCGAGGCGGCCCTGGTCCTTTCCTCCGGATACGCCGCGAACCTCGCCGCCGTCACCGCCCTGGCCCCGCACGGCTCGCTGATCGTCTCGGACGCGGGCAACCACGCCTCGCTGATCGACGGCTGCCGCCTCGCGCGCGGGACGACGCAGGTGGTGCCGCACGCCGATCCCGAAGCGGTGCGCAAGGCGCTGGACGGCCACGCGGGTCCCGCGGTCGTGGTGTCGGACACGGTCTTCTCGGTCGACGGCGACGCGGCTTCACTGACCGAACTCGCTTCCGTTTGTGACGAGTTCGGCGCCGGTCTCATCGTCGACGACGCCCATGGGCTCGGCGTGCTCGGCGACGGCGGGCGGGGTGCCCCGCAGGCGGCCGAACTCGCGGGCACGGACCACACGGTGGCCACGGTCACCCTGTCGAAGTCCTTCGGCAGCCAGGGCGGCGCGGTCCTCGGCCCGGCCAAGGTCATCGATCATCTGGTCAACGCGGCCCGCACCTTCATCTTCGACACCGGGCTCGCCCCTGCCGCCGCGGGTGCGGCGCTGGCCGCCCTGCGGCTGCTGCGCAGGGAGCCCGAGCGTGCCGCGCGGGCCCGCGCGGTCGCGGCCGAACTGCATGAACGCCTCACGGCGGAAGGTCTCTCGGCGGTACGTCCCGACGCCGCCGTCGTCTCCGTGCGCGCGCCGTCACCGGAAGCGGCCGTGCGGTGGGCCGCCGACTGCAGGGGTGCGGGCCTGGCCGTCGGCTGCTTCCGTCCGCCGTCGGTGCCCGACGGCATCTCGCGGCTGCGGCTGACCGCCCGAGCGGATCTCACCGGCGCACAGATCGCCGATGCCGTACGGGTGATCAGCCGCAACGCACCCCGGTAGTCACCGGAGGCCGTGGACGAAGGCCTCCCATGTGGCGGGTGAGAAGAGCAGGGCGGGCCCTGCCGTGTTCTTCGAATCGCGTACGGCGAGCAGCCCCTGCTTCGGCCCTGAAGCGAGCGAGGCTGTCTCCACACAGTTGTTCATGCCGTTGCTGCGGCTGCTGCGATACCACCGTGCGCCGTGCAGAGATGTGCTGGAAGGTACGTGCCGAGGCAGTGCAGTCATGGTGCCCCCTTACGCGCCGTCACCTAACCCGGCGATGTGATCCGTTGATTCCTCGGGTGAAAGTGCTTTTCCTTGAAGGGAGTTGAAGGCGTCCGTGTATGCCTGGAGGTCTTCTTTCCGTTCGAGGTAGAGGCTACTCGTCAAGTGGTCTAGAACAACCACATCCAGATCAGCAATGTTCGGAAAGGAGAAGATAACGAAAGATCCGATGAGGCCCACGTGCTCTCCGGCGGCGAACGGCAACACCTGAAGTCGTACATGGGGCAACTGTGCGGCTTCCAGTAACCGTTTCAACTGGCCCGCGAGCACCTGACGGCCGCCCACGGGGCGGTGCAGCACCGCCTCGTCCAGGATCACGCTCAGTCGCAGCGGCGGAGCCGCGCGCAGCACGTCCTGACGGGCCAGACGCACCTCGACCAGCGTGTCCACCTGCTCGTCCGGCAGTCCGTCAAGGGCGGCCCGCGTCACCGCACGCGCGTAGTCCGGCGTCTGGAGCAGGCCGGGCACGACGGTGGTCTCCAGGGTGCGCATCCGGCAGGCCTGTGACTCCAGGCTGATGAAGTCGCGGTAGGCGGGCGGCAGCAGCTCGCGGTAGGCGTGCCACCAGTGGCGGCGACCGCCTTCGTCGTCCGAGCCCGCCAGCGCGACCAGCAGCTGGCGGAGTTGGGGGTCCTTCACCTCGTACGCCTCGAGCAGCAGGCGTACGTCGGCCGCCTTGACGCTGCTACGCCCCGTCTCGATCCGGCTCACCTTCGACTGATGCCAGCCGACCCGGTCCGCCGCCTGGCCACTGGTGAGCCCGGCGTGCGTGCGCAGCGCACGCAGTTCGGCGCCGAGTTTCCGGCGGCGCACCGCGGGACCGTACCGCATGTCCGTCTCCTTTCGGACGGAGCCTCCTTTTTCGGCCTCCCGCCGCCCTCTCCCCGGCGACAGTAGGGGAAGCGCCAGCCTCCCACCCAAATACGGTCTCTCGTAGCAGAGTTCACCGCTTCGAGCGACAGATATATGCACATCTTGGTGGATGGCACCCTGTGAGCACCCCATGAGTGGCAGGGTGGCTCGCAGCACCATTCCGGGACTGTCCTCGTGCTTTCCGCTACGAGTCGGAGCCGAGCCCCGGTGGGAAAGGGACACGTCGCCATGGCCGACCTTCAGGAAGCATCCGTCACCCTGCCGAGCGATCCTGCCTCGGTCTCCGCGGCCCGGAAGTTCGTTTCGAACGTCCTCACCGAGTGGGGCCTGCCGGGCGACACCGAAGTCGCCGACACGGTCCGGCTGATCGTCTCCGAACTCGCCACGAACGCCGTCCAGCACACCCGGGGCCAGTCGCCCACCTTCACGGTGGACGTCGAGCTGGACCGGGACGAGCAGCTGCGCATCGGGGTCACCGACAGCCACCCCCGCTACCCCAAGCGATTGCCCGCCGCCGTCCAGCAGGACAACGGCCGTGGCCTGGTGATCATCCGCTGGCTGACCATGGAGTGCGGCGGCAGGCTGTCGGTCACGCCGACGCCCGAGGGCGGCAAGACGGTCTGGATCGCACTGCCGTGGACCGCGCCGGTCCGAGGCGAGGCCGCGGCCCCCTCGGCCTGGCCCTCACCCCGCTGAGCGTCCGAAGGCGCCCCGGAGCAGGGCCCGGAAGGTGTCCGCCGCGGGATGCGGCTCGTCGGTGCGGTGGACGACCGAGATCGTGCGGCGCAGATCCCCCGGCTCCAGCGGCCTGACCCCCACCGGCGTCGCCGCCGTCCGCGCCACCATCTCCGGTACGACGGCCACTCCGAGCCCGGCGCTGACCAGCGCGCACACCAGCGCGTAGCCCGGGGTCTCGACCAGGACCGCGGGCGTCGCCCCGGCCCGCACGAGCGCGGACTCCACGCCCTGGCGGGGCGGATGCGTCGGCGCCATGCTGATCAGCGGCTGCCCGGCGAGCTCGGTCAGGGGCAGCCGCGACGAGGCGCTCGCGAGCGCGTGACCGGGCGAGGTCACCAGGACCAGCTCCTCGACCAGGATCGGCTCAGCGGTCACGGAGGCGGGCAGCGGCACCGGGTCCGCCGGCTCGTACGTGTGCGTGAGGGCCAGGTCGACCTCGCCCGCCGCCACGGCCGCGATGCCGAGCGGCGGTTCATAGCCCCGTACCGTCAGATCGACGTCCGGATGGGCGCGGCGGAACGCGGTCAGCGCGGGCGGCACCAGATGGATTCCGGCGGTGGTGAAGGTCCCCACGCTCAGCCTGCCCCCGGACAGGCCCGCCAGCTGGGCCAGTTCGTGCCGGGCCTGCTCCATCTCGTCCAGGACCCGGCGCGCCCGTGCCAGGAGCAGCTCGCCGGCGCCGGTCAGCCGCGCCCCGCGGTGGTGCCGGACCAGGAGCGCGGTGCCCGCCTCCCGTTCGAGCTTGGCCAGCTGCTGGGAGAGGGCGGGCACGGTGTAGCCGAGGCGCTCGGCGGCCCGGGTGATCGACCCGGCCTCGGAGACCGCCACCAGTGCGGCGAGCCGTGTCGGGTCGTACATGGTCGCTCCCGGTGCAGGAGCCGGCGGGCGGCGGGGGCCGTCCGACGGCGTGGGGCTAAACGTCTGCTTAAGGCAGACCCAGGATATTCCACATACCTGCTGAAGGCAGAAGAACGGCAGGCTGGGGGCCATGGACGCTCAACTGGTCGCCTTCACCGGAGTCGCCGCGGGCATGGTCGCCATGCCGGGCGCCGACTTCGCCGTCGTGGTGCGCAACTCCCTCGCGTCGCGCCGTGCCGGAGTCGCCTGCGCGATCGGCGTCGCGGGCGGGCTCCTGGTGCACACGGCGCTCGCGGTGGCCGGGGTCGCGGCGGTCCTCGCGGCCGTACCCACCCTCTTCCGGGCGCTACAGGTCCTGGGCGGTGCCTATGTGCTGTACCTGGGATACCGCGCGCTGCGGTCGGCGGCCCGGCCGGTGGCGAGCTTCGGGGCGCCGGACGGCGGGGAGCAGCCGGCGACCGGGGGCAGCCTGCGGCAGGGCTTCCTCACCAACGCCCTCAACCCCAAGGCGCCCGTCACCTTCCTCAGCGTGCTGCCCCAGTTCGTGCCCGCGGGCAGCCCAGCCATGCCCAGGACCCTGCTGCTCGCGTCGATCATCGTCGCCCTGGCCCTGGTGTGGCTCCCGGTCGTCGCGCTCCTGGTCGACCGGCTGGGGCACTGGCTGCGCAGGCCGCGTACGGCCCGCGCGATCGAGGGCGGCACGGGCGCCGCGCTGAGCGTCCTCGGCCTGGTGCTGCTCACCGAGGCCCTGTCGGCGTGATGTCGCCCGACGCGCCGGTGTCCGAGTCCTTGTTCTTGTCCCGGCCACGCACCAGGACGGGCAGCAGGCCCCAGAGGCCCGCGCACACCAGCAGCGTGCCCGCACTCGCGATGATCCCGCCGGTGCGGCCCACCGCCACGTCCACGACCAGGAGCACGGAACCGGCGAGCGCGAACACCAGGACCGCCATGCCGATGCCGGCCAGCCGGGACGACACCCGCACGATCCGCGGCTTGGAGTGCTGCCCGAACAGCGATCTGTGCACGGCGGCCGGCGCGGTGAACAGTGCGGCGGACAGGACGGCGAGCAGCAGCGTGGTGACGTACGTGGCGCGCTGCACCGTGTCGAGCGAGGGAAAGCGCTCGGTGAAGGCGAGCGTCAGCAGGAACGCGAAGAGGATCTGCACTCCGGCCTGCGTGACGCGCAGCTCCTGGAGGAGCTCGGAGAAGTTCCGGTCGGCGCGTTCCATCGGTGTCTCATTGCGTGCGTCGGACGACTCACCCGTGGAGCGGTAACCATTGTTTTCGGACATGGCGTCCGAGTATCCGCGTCGCCGCGCTCCACGCCTGGCGGGCGCGCCGACCAGAGGGCCGGTCGAGCGGCGGCAAGGGCCGTACGGCCCCTGCCGCCATCCTCCGACAGGTCTGCGATCGGCGGTCAGTGACGGGCGATCAGCGCACCCGGCCGTACGAGACGCTCTTCGTCCAGATCTTCTCGAGGCGCACGACGGTCCCCCTCTTGGGCGCGTGCCAGATCTTTCCCTTCCCGGCGTAGATGCCCACGTGGTAGACGCTCCGGCCGGAGCGGAAGAAGACCAGGTCGCCGCGGGAACGCTTCGACGCCGAGATGTGACGGGTCTTGTTGTACTGCTGCGCGGCGGTGCGCGGCAGCTTCTTGCCCGTGCGCTTGAACGAGTAGAGCGTCAGGCCCGAGCAGTCGAACCGGTTCGGCCCCGCCGCTCCGTAGCCATACGGAGAGCCCTTCTTGGAGGCAGCGATCTTGAGCGCTTTCGTCCCGTGAGTCGCGGCCTCTGCTTCCGACGTGAGCCCTGGGGCCACGAGGGTGCCGCCTACGACGGCGAGCGTGAGGGCCGATACGGAACCGGCCCTGGTGAGCAGCGACGGAACATGATTCAGCGCGGTCATGCGCAACCCTTCGTCAGCCGCCTGTGAAGGATGACCTGTCGGATTCGGGCTGACAAAGTTGCCCGGCCGCTGTGTGCGGCTTCACCCCAAGGGTCGTTGTCCGGACCTTCCGGACCGACCCGTCATGCCTGGGTCCTCCACTCCTGCCGATGCACCGATGTCGACCGGTCATCCGGGCGGCGGCAGGACTCGGCGTCCGCCCGGATCGCCCCGCCGCTGTGGCGGGGGCTTGTCGTCGGAAGGGATCTTGACCCGTCAAGGGGTCGAATTCCGAGCCGAAACGGCCTTTTATGAGGTTCCTCACGCCTGAACCGTTCGGGTGGACACGGTCGGATTCGGGATCGGACCGCGTAACCCGACGATCGTTCGACCAGCACCGGAACGAGGAATTCCGGCCATCGCGTACACATCTGACGCAACTGAGGCCAGCTCGAATTGGGAGGATCGTCTACGCCGAACGAGGTAGCCCGTTTGGTTCGTTTGAGCCGAACCCCGGACGGTTCGGACGTCAGTGCGGGGTTGACGGGCGCTCAGAACGCCGCCGGGGGCGGCACGGTGACCCGCCCCGCCCGGCGCTCCCCGTCCAGCACACGCAGCGCCCGGGCCAACGTCGGCGCGTGCACGGCGCTCTCGCCCCGCTGGTGCATGAGCGTCAGAGCGTCCCGCAGGGCGGTGGCGCTGCCGACCAGTGCCTGGGCGGCGCGCAGTCCGCCGTAGGTGTCCGAGGCGCGGGCGGGGTTGATCCGGCCCAGCAGGTCGACCACTTCGAGATACCGGTCGATCAACTCGCCCTCGGCGCGGGTGAGTGCGGGCAGCGGAGGAAGTTCGGGCGGCAGCATCGGCGGATCACCTCGCGTCCGGGGCGCGCAGGGACGACTTGCGGTTGGCGACGATCCGGTCCACCAGGCCGTAATCGACCGCCTCGGAGGCGGTGAGGATCTTGTCCCGTTCGATGTCGGCCGCGACGCGCTCCGGGCTCCGGCCCGTGTGTTGCACCAGCAGCTTCTCCAGTTTTGCGCGGGTGCGCAGGAGTTCGTCGGCCTGGATCGCCAAGTCGGTTGCCTGGCCGTGGATCGGCTCGGCGAGCGAGGGCTGGTGGATCAGCACCCGGGCGCCGGGCAGCGCGAACCGTTTGCCGGGGGTGCCCGCCGCGAGCAGGACGGCGGCCGCCGACGCGGCCTGGCCCAGACAGGTCGTCTCCACGTCGCAGCTGACGAATTGGATCGTGTCGTAGATCGCCGTCATCGCGCTGAACGAGCCGCCGGGGGAGTTGATGTAGAGCGAGATGTCGCGGTCGGGCGCCAGGTACTCGAGGTGCATGAACTGCGCCATCACGTCGTTGGCCGAGGTGTCGTCGATCGGTGTGCCCAGGAAGACGATGCGCTCGTCGAGCAGCTTCGAGTACGGATCGAGAGTCCGTTGCCCCGAGCCGGTGCGCTCGGTGAACTCGGGCAGGACATGGCGGGCGAACGGTCGGTTCATGGCACGTATCTCCTCTGCCGGGGTCGGCTGCTCCCCAAGGCTTCCTGTGAAAAATGTACAGGACGTACGTAACCTCGTGGCAGGGCGAGGAGAATGTTCGGGTGATCCGCCGGGGTCAGCAGTCAGCAGTTGGTCGCCAGTCGCCAGTCGCCAGTCGCCAGTCGCCAGTCGTCAGTCGTCAGCCGTCCCGAGCCGAAGGCGTCGTATGAGTCCTGAAATGAGCCCTGAAGCCAGCCAGGCTCCTCAAGTACCCCAAGTCCCCGAGGCCGCCGAACTCGTCCACCTCACCGCCCGCGAACTCGCCGCCAGGATCCGCACCCGCGAGTTGTCCGCGCGCGAGGTCGTCCAGGCGCACCTGGACCGGATCGAGCAGGCCGACGGCGCCGTGAACGCCGTGGTGACCCTGGCGGCCGAGCGCGCGCTCGACGAGGCGCGCACCGCCGACGAAGAAGCCGTGCGTGGCGCACCGCTCGGCCCGCTGCACGGGCTGCCCGTCGCCCACAAGGACACCCACGACACCCGTGGCATCCGCACCACCTACGGGACACCGCTGCTCGCGGACAACGTCCCGGACCGCGACGAGCTGATCGTCGAGCGCATCCGTGCCGCCGGAGCGATCACCATCGGCAAGACCAACGTCCCCGAGTTCGCGGCCGGTTCGCACACCTTCAACCCGGTCTTCGGGGCCACCCGCAATCCGTACGACCTCCGGCGGTCGGCGGGCGGCAGCAGCGGGGGAGCGGCGGCCGCGCTCGCCTGCGGCATGCACCCCCTGGCCGACGGCAGCGACATGGGCGGTTCGCTGCGCAACCCCGCCTCGTTCTGCAACGTGGTGGGCCTGCGTCCCTCGCCGGGCCGGGTGCCGAGCTGGCCGGACACCGCTCCGTGGTCGACGATGGCCGTGCAGGGGCCGATGGCGCGCACGGTCGCCGACGCGGCGCTGCTGCTCTCCGTCGTCGCCGGGCCCGACCCGCGCTCGCCGATCGCCCTGGAGACGCCGGGGAGCGCGTTCGGCGTGCCGCTGGACCGGGATCTGACGGGGCTCCGGATCGCCTGGTCGCCGGACTTGGGAGGAGCGGTGCCGGTCGACCGCGAGGTCACCGATGTGCTCGCGCCCGCCGTCACGGTCTTCGCCGACCTGGGGTGCGCGGTCGAGGAGGCGTGCCCCGACCTGTCCGGCGCCGACGAGGTGTTCCGCACCTTCCGCGCCTGGCAGTTCCACCTGGCGCTCGGCGGACTCCTGGACACCGCTGCGGACCGGATGAAGCCCAGCCTGGTCCGGAACGTACGCCAGGGGCGCGCGCTCACCGGCGTCGACCTGGAGCGGGCCACCGTGCTGCACGCCGAACTCTTCCACCGGGTGCGCGCGTTCTTCGAGCGGTACGACGCCCTGATCCTGCCGACCAGTCAAGTGGTCCCATTCCCTGTCGAGTTGGAGTATCCGGACAAGGTCGACGGGGTGGAGATGGCGGACTACCTGGACTGGATGCGCTCGGCGTACCTGGTGTCCGCGACCGGCAGCCCGGCGCTGTCCGTGCCCGCCGGTTTCACCCCGGGCGGCCTGCCGGTCGGGCTCCAGATCGTCGGGCCGCACCGTGCCGATCTACGGGTCCTGCAGATCGGTCACGCCTTTGAACGAGCCACCCGGCACGGCGAGCGCCGGCCGCCGTGCCGCGTTACGCGTCCGGGCGGCCGGGTACTCGGGCGCCATGAATCGTTTGGAGCATCTGGACAAGAGCCTCGTCGATGAACTGACGCGTGCCGCCCGCGAGGCGGTGCGCGACGAGCTGAGGGAACAGACACGCAAGCAGCGCCGCAAGGCCGCGTTGTACGCCGGGGCGGGCGCCGCCGGTCTCTATGCGGGTGCCGCGCTGGCGCTCGCCTTCGGGCTCGCGCTCGCGCTGGGACTGCCCGACTGGGCGGCCGCGCTGATCACAGCGGTGGTCCTCGGTGTCGTGGCCTACTTCCTGCGGAGCGCGGCCCGGCCTTCCGTGGACCGCCCCTCCGCGGACCACCCTGCCGTGGACCGGTCTGCCGCGGACGGGCCCTCCATGGGCACACCGTCCGTGACTCCTCCGCCCGTGTCGCCGCCGGCGCCCGAGCGGCCGGTGGCGCCGCCGACCGTGGACGCGGCCCATGGGGCGGGTGTGGACCCTGAGGTGCCGCACCGTTGGGGCCGGTGAGCCGGGACGCCTGACGAGAGATGTTTGGCCAACGGATTACGGGCCACTCGTGAAGAAGAGGTGGCCATATTGAACACATCGTCAGATCCAGAGAAGAAGAAGGCGGGTTCGCAGAACTCGCGCAATTCGACCGATTCGACCGAAAAAGCGGAAAGCGGCAGGGCGAAGCGCCGCCCCGGCCCCATGGAGGTGCTGCGCACAGCGCGCACCCAGCTTGCCGAGCTGACCGGGATGGCCGCCGAGTCCGTGTCGTCCTTCGAACAGACCGATGACGGCTGGACGTTGGAGATCGAGGTCCTGGAACTCACCCGGGTTCCGGACACGATGAGTCTCCTCGCGAGCTATCAGGTGGAGTGCGACCCACAGGGCGAGCTCCTGGGCTACCGACGCGTCCGCCGCTACGAACGCGGGCGTGCCGACTCCAAGTCCAGCGGTCGTTAGAGCCCGTTCCGTACGGGTTTTTGCAGTTCATCCACAGACTTCCCAGACAAGGAGGGCCGGTCGGCATGACCGTTGTCCCTGCACAGCAAGCCGGCGGATCGGGCGGCTCCAGTGGCCTGTACGACGTCCTGGAGCTAGTCCTCGACCGCGGTCTCGTCATCGACGCCTTCGTGCGTGTCTCGATCGTCGGCATCGAGATCCTGAAGATCGACGTGCGTGTGGTCGTCGCCAGCGTCGACACCTATCTGCGCTTCGCCGAGGCGTGCAACCGCCTCGACCTGGAGTCGGGCCCGCACAAGGACCCCGGGCTCCCCGACCTGGTGGGCGAGATCACCGAGTCCGGTGCGCGCGGCAAGTCCAAGGGCGCGCTGTCCGGCGCCGCCGAGACCATTTCCGACGCCTTCAAGCAGTCGCGTGAAGAGGGCCAGGCGGAGTCCCGCCCGCGTGCCCGCAAGAGCGCCCCGTCGCGCAGGAAGGAGGAGCAGGAATGAGCACGTACGTCTATGGCATCGCAGCGAGTTCGCACCCTTCGCTCCCCGAAGGCATGAACGGCGTGGGCAAACCGGCGCGCCAGGTGCGCATCCTCAGGGAAGGCGACCTGGCGGCGATCGTCAGTGAGGCCCCCGAGGGGCTGCGCGCCAAGCGCAACGACCTGCTGGCCCACCAGAACGTCCTGAGCGAGGCGGGTGCGGCGGGTCCGGTCCTGCCCATGCGCTTCGGCAACGTCGCCCCGGACGACGAGTCCGTCACGAGCGTGCTCGCCGAACGTGCCGAGCACTACCGCGAGCGGCTCGCGACCCTGGCGGGCAAGGTCGAGTACAACGTCAAGGCCAGCCACGACGAGCAGGCCGCCCTGCACCGCGTGATGGCCGACAACGCCGAGGTGCAGGCGCTGGCCGAGGCCAACCGGCAGGCGGGCGGCGGCAGTTACGAACAGAAGCTGCAGCTCGGCGAGATGGTGGTGGCCGCGCTCCAGAGCCGCGAGGCCGAGGACGCCGTGGAGCTGCACCGCATCCTGGAGCCGGCCGCGCACGCCGTCAGCGTGGGCCCGGAGTCCACGGGATGGCTGGCCAACCTGTCGTTCCTGGTGGAGCGCGATGCGGCCGAGGTGTTCCTCGCCGCCGTCGAGGAAGCCCGCAAGGCGCACCCGCACGTCGAACTGCGCGTCAACGGCCCGCTGCCGCCCTACAGCTTCGTCGAGCCCGGGCCCTCCGAGCCGACGGGAGCCACGCCGGAGTCGGCGGGCTCGCAGGCCGGCCGGGAGTAACGCATGGGACTGATCGGCGAAGTGCTGATGCTGCCGTTCGCACCTGTGCGCGGCGGCCTCTGGGCGGTGAGCCAGGTACTCGCCGAGGCCGAGCGCCTCTACTACGACCCGGCCACCGTCCGGTCCGAACTCGCCCTTCTCGAGCAGCGGCTCGAGTCGGGGGAGATCGGTGAGGAGGAATTCGACCGCCAGGAGGACGAGTTGCTCGACCGACTGGAAATAGGCCTGCACTCCGGTGCGGGAACTGACAACGGGACCACACGATGAATCGACTGGGACTTGGCCTCGCCGTAGGGGCCGGATACGTCCTCGGACGTACGAAGAAGATGAAGCTGGCGTTCGCCGTCGGCACCATGGTGGCCGGCAAACGGATGAATCTGAGCCCGCGTGCCCTGGGTGACCTGGTGTCGCAACAGCTCCAGAACAACCCGCAGTTCAAGGAGATCGGCGACCAGCTGCGCGGAGACCTGCGCGGAGTCGGCAAGGCCGCCACCGGGGCACTGGTGGAGCGGCAGATCTCGGGCCTCGCCGACCGCCTGCACGGTCGGACGGCGGACGTGCGCGATCAACTCGCGGGCGTGAAGCCGGACATACCGGGGCGCGGCAAGGAAGACGAGCGGGAGTCGGACGACGCGTACGACGAGTACGAGGAGTACGACGACCAGGACGAGGCGGACGACACGGACGACCGGGACCGCGAGGAGCCCGCGGAGGCGGAACACGAGCCGGAGCACGACTCGGAGCACGACTCGGAGCACGACTCGGAGCCCGAGCAGGAGCGCCGGCCAAGGAAGAAGGCTTCGGAGCAGAGCGCCGCCCCCAAGAAGGCGGCGGCCAAGCGGAGCACCGCCCGTAAGACGGCGACCCAGAAGAGCCCCGCGAAGAAGACGGCGGCGAAGAAGACCCCCGCCAGGGCCGCGACGAAGAGCACCGCGCGCCGCGCCACCGGCGCCCGGCTGCCGAAGGAGGGTGGCCGCAGTGAGTGACACCCTGAAGTCCGCGACAGACAAGGCCAAGGACAACCCCATCACCGGCATCGTGCAGAGCGAGGCCGCCGACCGGCTCAAGGCGGAGGTCCAGGAGTATCTCGCCGCCCAGGCCCAGCGCATGCTGGTCGGTGTGGGCCACAAGCTCGGCCAGACGACGGGCAAACTCAACGACATCGCCGAGGGCAACAGCCCGGGCTTCGCCAAGCTCGCCCTCGACGGCGGCCGCAAGATGGCCGAGGGCAAGGGGCCGCTCCGGTCCGCGATCGAGGTCGGCGCCGGACGGGCCAAGGACAATGTGGTCGACGCCTTCAAGAACATGACCGGCGGCAAGGGCCGCCGCAAGGGCGGGGCCGGCAAGAAGCCGACGGTCATCATGGAGTTCGTGGACGTCGGGGTGCCGCTGCGCACCGCGTACGACCAGTGGACCCAGTACCAGGACTTCAGCAACTTCGCCAAGGGCGTCAAGAGCGCGAACCGCGCCGACGACACCACCTCCGACTGGCAGGCCAAGGTCTTCTGGTCCAGCCGGAGTTGGAAGGCCCACACCACCGAACAGGTGGCGGACGACCGGATCGCCTGGACCTCGGAGGGCGCGAAGGGCACGACGAAGGGCGTCGTCTCCTTCCACTCGCTGGCCGAGAGCCTCACGCGCGTCCTGCTGGTCCTGGAGTACTACCCGAAGGGTCTCTTCGAGAAGACCGGCAACATCTGGCGCGCCCAGGGCCGCCGGGCGCGGCTCGACCTGAAGAACTACGCGCGCTTCATCACCATCAAGGGTGAGGCGGAGGACGGTTGGCGCGGTGAGATCCGCGACGGCGAGGTCGTGGTCAGCCACGAGGACGCGCTCGCGGAGGAGCAGGACGAGGGCGAATCGCAGGACGTCGCCGAGGACGAGTACGAGCACGACGAGGACGAGCGCGACGAGGAACACCCCGAGGAGTCCTACGAGGACGAGGACGAGCACGAGGGCACGGAAGAGGACGAGGACGAGCGGGACACCTACGGCGAGGTGGAGGAAGAAGAGGACGAGGAGGACGCGGACGAGGAAGAGGACGAGCGCGAGGCGAAGTACGCCCAGGACGAGGAGGACGAAGGAGACGAAGGGGAAGACGAGGCCAAGTACGAAGAAGAGGCCGCAGTGAGCGGGAGTCGCCGATGACCATGCCAAGTCGGATCCCGGAGCCGTACGGGCAGGGCGGCGGCGCGAACCTGGCGGACATCCTGGAGCGCGTGCTCGACAAGGGCATCGTGATCGCGGGGGACATCAGGATCAACCTGCTCGACATCGAACTGCTCACCATCAAGCTGCGGCTCATCGTCTGCTCCGTCGACAAGGCGAAGGAGATGGGGATCGACTGGTGGGAGGACGACCCCGAGCTGTCCTCCCGCGCACACAGCAAGGAACTCACGCGTGAGAACGCCGAGTTGCGTGCCCATGTCGCCGAGCTCGAGCAGCTGGAGCAGAGCCGGGCGGAGCGCAGCAAGTCGCCGCGGCGCAAGGTGGAGCAGGGCAGGCCTGAGGAGCGCAGGACGGAGCCACGCAAGACGGGCCAACGCAAGACGGAGGAAAGCACATGAGCGGACTGCGGTACGTCTACGCCATCTGCCGCCCCTTCGACGCGGCGCTCCAGGCGCAGGTGACCGGGGTGGACGGCGCTCCCCCCGGTCAGCTGCCGCACCACGGCCTGATCGCCGTGGTCGGCACCGTGCCGGAGGAGGACTTCGCCGAAGGGCCGCTCCGGCAGCATCTGGAGGACCTGGACTGGCTGAGCGCGACCGCGCGTGCCCACCAGGCGGTGATCGACGCGCTCACCGCGGTCACCACACCGCTGCCGATGCGGCTCGCCACCGTGTTCCGGGACGACGCGGGCGTGCGCGCGATGATGGAGGAGCGGGAGGACGCGTTCCGGCGGACGCTCGACCGGCTCGACGGCCGTGTGGAGTGGGGCGTCAAGATCCATGCCGAAGCGGAGCCCGCCCGCCCGGCGCAGGAGCCGCAGAAGGCGGCGTCGGGCCGGGACTACCTGCGCCAGCGCCGTCAGCGCAACCGGGCCCACGAAGAGATGTGGGAGAGCGCCGAGAAGTTCGCCCACCGGCTGCACGACACGCTCTGCGAACACGCGGAGGACGCCCGGCTGCACGCCCCGCAGAACACCGCGCTCTCCAAGGAGTCGGGGCGCAACGTGCTCAACGCGGCCTATCTGGTGTCGCGTTCGGACTCCGAGGCCTTCGTGGAACTGGTGGAGAGCGTGCAGGGCGAGGGGCCCGGTATGCGCGTGGAACTCACCGGACCGTGGGCCGCCTACTCCTTCGCCGGCCTGGAGTCCGACGGCGACGAGACCGCGGGCGGCACGGCGGGGGAGGCGGGACTGTGACCGTGGTCGAACGCCGGGAGGTGGCCCTGGTCGACCTGCTCGACCGGCTGCTGGCGGGCGGGGTCGTCATCACCGGTGACCTCACCCTGCGCATCGCGGACGTCGATCTCGTCCGTATCGATCTGAACGCACTCATCAGCTCGGTGAACGAGCAAGTGCCATCGCCCTTCGAGGAGTTGCTGTGAGCGAGCGGACTCCGGGAAAGAACCGCCTGGAACTCGAGCCGGACACGGTGGAGCGCGACCTGATCAAGCTCGTCCTGACCGTCGTGGAACTCCTGCGCCAGCTCATGGAGCGCCAGGCCGTGCGCCGCTTCGACACCGGGGAGCTGAGCGAGGACCAGGAGGAGCGCATCGGGCTCACCCTCATGCTCCTCGACGACCGCATGACCGAACTGCGCGAGCGCTACGGCCTGCGGCCCGAGGACCTGAATCTGGACCTCGGGCCGCTGGGGTCGCTGCTTCCGAGGGAGTGATCCCGCGCGCGTCGATCGGAGTGACTGACGCGTGGCCTGATGGGTACTCAGAGTCACATGCGAATGAGTGTGATGGATGTGGGCTCGAACGCGGTCCGGCTGGTCGTCGTGGACGCGAAGGACGGTGTGCCGTTGCCGGTCCACACCGCCAAATGGAAGCTGAGACTCTCCGAGGAGGTCGGGCCGAGCGGGGAGATCCCCGAGGAATCCGTGGGGCAGCTGGTGACAGCGGTCTCCGAGGCCGCCGCGACCGCACGGCGCTGGGGCTCGGAGGAGCCGCTCGCCTTCGCCACGACCGTCGTACGCAGTGCGCCCAACCGGCTTGACGTGTTGCGGACGACCCGCGAGGAGACCGGCGTGGCGCTGTGCACCATGCCCGGCGAGGTGGAGGCCGAACTCACCTTCCTGGGGGCCCGCCGGTGGATGGGCTGGCGGGCCGGGCCCCTCGCGCTGTTCGACATCGGGGGCGGCTCGCTCGAGGTGGCCTTCGGGCGCGGGCGGCTTCCGGACTACGTGGCCTCGCTGCCCCTGGGCGCGCGCCGGCTGACCCGGGAGTTCTTCGAGGGCCAGGACCCGCCGACCGAACAGAGCGTGAAGGCGCTGCGGCGCAAGGTGCGCCACCAGCTGCGGGACGTCGCCGCGCGGATCCGCTGGGAAGGGCCGCGCACCGCGGTGGCCACGTCGCGGACGTTCCAGCAGCTGGCGCGGCTCGGGGGCGCCGCGCCCGGCCGCCACGGGCCCTTCATGGCACGGCAGTTGAGCCGAGCGGAACTGCGTGCCTGCCGCGACCGGCTCGCCGCGCTCCCGGCGGCCGAGCGCGCCAGGCTGCCGGGGGTGTCGGCGCCGCGGGCCGTGCAGAGCCTGGCCGGGGCGATCGTGGGGCACACGGCGATGAAGCTGACGGGCGTCAAGTCGGTCACCATCTGCCCCTGGGCCATCCGTGAGGGCGTGCTGCTGCGGCACATGGAGGACGGCGGGGCGTGGTGGGCGGAGGTCAGTCAGCGCGAGCCGGCGCCGGAGTTCCTGGTGCACTCGGTGCCGTTGCGGATCACCGCTCTGCAGAACTGAGGGGTGCGCGTGCGGGCACGCCGTCCTTGGCGTCCTTGTGGTTCGTGTCGCCCTTGCGGCGCAGCGCCGCACGCTCCTCCGCGCTGGTGCCGCCCCAGACGCCGTAGGCCTGCCCGCTGTCGAGAGCCCAGGTGAGGCAGGGGCGGAGCACGGGGCAGCGCAGGCAGACCCGCTTGGCGGCCAGCTCCTCGCGCAGCGCTGGGCCGCTCACGCTGACGGGGAAGAACAGCTCGGGGTCCTCGCGCGCGCAGAGCGCGCTTGTCATCCACTCCATCAACGCCTCCCTCGGGGGTGGAGTCGGCCTCTGTCCGGACCGGTACGGAACCGGGGCACGAGTGCCCTCGCCGGGCGGAGGGAAACCGATGAGCGCCGGGAGAGCCGGGAGAAGGGAGGGGCCCATGTTCCTGCGGGCTCATCTCTCCTCGGCGTGGGGCGCCGCCGTCGGCGGCCGCAGCTGGGCGACCGCCGCGGCCAGCTGCCGGCGGAGCGGCCTGGGGATCCTGCCTCCCGTGGCGGCGCCGACCAGGTCGGCGGCCACGATATGCAGCTTGGTGTTCGTGTTCTGGGAGACCGAGACCAGGACGCTCCACGCGTCGTCGGCGCCCAGGCCGAAGGAGGCCATCAGGATGCCGCGGGCCATGTCGATGACGGGCCGTGTCCGCATGGCCCGCCGCAGCTGACCCAGTTCGACGCGCGGATCCGGCTGGGCGTCCTCGACGCCATGGCCCGGCAGGGCGGGGGACGCGGCGTGGGTGGCTTCGCTGTCCTGCGCGACCGGCGCAGGAAGTGCGTGTTCTGTCATGGCGGCCACTCCGTATGCGTCCGTGCGTCGTCACCTCACTCAGCGTGGGTCCGGCGGGGTTCACCCGTCAAGAGATACCGGAAATGTAGTTCGTCTTTTTGAATACGTGAATCAAAGGCCCTATCTTGGAGGCATGGGTGCAGTACCTGAACCACACGTCGGTTGGACGTTCCTGACCAACCACGCCCGTGTGCTGGCCGCGATCGCCGCCGACCCCGCCACGCGCATCCGGGACATCGCCGCGCGCTGCCATCTCACCGAGCGTGCCGTACAGAAGATCGTTTCCGATCTGGAGGAGGGTGGATATCTCTCCCACACACGCCAGGGCCGCTCCAACGCCTACCGCATCGAAGCGGGGACGATCCTGCGTCACCCCGCCGAATCAGGCCTCGCCGTGGCGGAACTCCTCACGCTCCTGGCCCAGCATGACGTCGAACGCGGCGACGGCCCTCAGTAGTTGCAGCCGCCGGGGAGCGACGGGACGCGTCGGCCGCATCGCTCACCCGCCTCGGGTGCGCCCCTGACCTGCGGCGTATCCGTTTGGCGCGGGCCGGATCGGGGCGCGGGGCGGCGGTTAAGCTGGGGAGCATGGCCTACGAGATTCCGGTGACGCAAGCCCGTGCAGAGCTCGCCGATCTGATCAACCGCGTCGTCTATGGCGGTGAGCGGGTGGTCGTCACCCGCCATGGCAAGCCACTCGTGGCCCTTGTCTCCGCCGCCGACCTGGAACGGCTCGAGGCGCTGCCGGACGCGGAGGAGGAGCAGGTGGTCAGCTCCGTGTCGGCGCTGCGCTCGACCTCGTCCCCGGCGTCCGGTGCGGGGGAGCGGCGGGGTTTCGGCATCGCCGCCGAGCACCGCGGTCCCAACGCGACGTAGCCGTAGGGCGATTGGGTACGCGAAAGGCCGTACGCCCCCGTCCGCTACAGCGGAGGCGTACGGCCGTCTCTGTGTGCTGCCGGGCCCTGTGTGCTGCCGGGTCAGGCGGCCGGCACCGCTTCCCTCGCCGCGGTCGGCGACTCGTCGCGGGCCGCGGCGGCGGGGCGGCGGCGGAGCGCACCGAGCAGCACGGCCGTCAGGCCGAGCAGGGCCCAGACGGCGAGGGTGACGAGGGGGCCCGTGACGCGCGCGCCGTCGAAGAAGGAGACCGAGCGCAGCAGGGTGCCCCCGGCGCCGGGCGGCAGCAACTGGCCGAGGAATCCGACCGGTTCGGGCAGCAGCTGCGGCGCGGACGTCACGCCGGAGAACGGGTTGCCGAGGAGCACCATCGTCAGCGCGCCGACCCCGATGCCCGCCGGGCCCAGGAGCGCGGCGCACCCGGCGACGATGCCGCCCACCGCGAGCGTCGAGAGGCTCAACACCCCTGCCTCCGCCCACCAGTTGCCCGTCAGTACGCCGAGCCAGCTGTGGGTCACGGCGGCGGCGACCACGCCGACCAGCGCGGCGGCAAGGGCAAGGGAGGCCACCGCGCGGATGCCGCGCAGGCCGAGCATCGTCACGATCGCACCGGCCGCGACCCCCGCGATCACCAGCGGCAGCACGCTCGCCCCGAGGGCGGAGCCCCGCGGGTCGTTCGCGGGCGCGGCCACCACGTCGGTGGTGGTCACCTCGGCCCCCTTCGGTGCCTGACCGGCCACCGCCTGCTCCAGTAGCTGGGCGACCACCGGGCTCGCGGCCGTCGCGGTCAGCAGTTCCATGCCCCGCGGGGTGACGACCACCGCGCCGTATACGGCCCGGTCCTCGATGGCGTCGCGGGCCGCGGCTTCATCGGCGTACCGATGGATCTCGAACGCGCCCTCGTGCTGGGCGAGTTTGGCCTGGAGTGGCGCCGCCGCCGCGGCGGGACCCGCGACGCCGAGTGGCAGGTCGCGGGGGGCGGTCCTGGCGGCGGGCCAGGCGAAGGCCCACAGGGCGAGGGCCACGAGCGCGGAGACCAGGAGGGCCACCGCCACCATGCGGCGGCCCTGCGGAGGCGGGGTGGCGACCGACGTGGACATGAGCTGAGCTCCTTCGGGATCTTCGCGAGTTAAAGAGAAGGATCGTTCGTTTTACGAGATGCCCACACTGTGCTTCCGGGCGCGCCGCTTGTCAAGAATGAATGTTCGTTTTAGTTTTGGCGGTATGGCCCGCGTATCCCAGGAGCACCTCGACGCACGCCGCCGCCAGATCATCGACGGCGCCGCCCTCTGCTTCGCCCGCAATGGCTTCCACGCCACCTCGATGCAGGACGTGCTCAAGGAGGTCGGCCTCTCGGCCGGAGCGGTCTACCGCTACTTCGGGGGCAAGGAAGAGCTGATCGGGGCGATCGTCGGCGAGGTCCTGGAGTGGATCCAGGCGACCTTCGAGGCCGCGGCCAAGGAGACCCCGCCGCCCCCGCCGGACGTGCTCGTCGGCCGTGCGCTGAGCCAGGTGCTCAGCCGGAGGACGGGGGTCGAGGAGGGGGAGGCCTCGTACTTCCCGCGGCTGATCGTCCAGGTCTGGGCGGAGACCCTGCGCAACAAGGAACTCGCCGCCGTGATGAACCAGGGGTACGCCAGGGTGCGGGTGGCCTGGGTGAAGATCGTCGAGGGGTATCAGGCCGCGGGCATGATGCGCGACGACATCCCGGCCGACCACGTCGCGCGGGTCATGGTCGCCACCGCCCAGGGCTTCGCCGCGCAACTGGCGCTCTTCGACGATGTTCCGCTCGACGCGCTGGAGGACGGCTTGCGCGGCCTGATGAGTATGGGGCAGCCCAGCTGACGGTCATGGAGCGGTCAAGCGCTGGTTAACCTCGTTGAAACTCCTCCCAACTAGCCTGCGATGCCACGCCACCAGGGGATTTCGTAACCGGGGTGCGCAAGATCGAGCGCACTGCCTGTGTGTTACATCTATATCCGTCGCGGTGGCCGCGGCAGCCGGACCCCGCACGGTCCGGAGCGAGGACTGTGAGGTGGGACGCGTGCAACTGACCCCGCACGAGCAGGAGAGACTGCTCATCCATGTGGCCGCGGACGTGGCCGAGAAGCGAAGGGCGCGGGGGCTGCTGCTCAACCACCCCGAGGCGATCGCCCTCATCACGTCCCACATCCTCGAAGGCGCGCGCGACGGCCGCACCGTCGCCGAACTCATGTCCTCGGGACGCAAGGTGCTCACCCGGGACGACGTCATGGGCGGCATCCCGGAGATGATCCACGACGTCCAGGTCGAGGCCACCTTCCCGGACGGCACCAAGCTCGTCACCGTCCACGACCCGATCGTCTGACGGGGGCCGGCCGCATGAGTCCCGCCCAGCCCCTCGTACCCGGCGAGATCCTCTTCGCCGACGAGCCCGTCGCCTACAACGTGGGCCGCGAGGTCACCGCCCTCACCGTCCTCAACGCCGCCGACCGCCCCGTCCAGGTCGGCTCCCACTACCACTTCGCCGAGGCCAACCCCGGCCTCGACTTCGACCGCGCCGCCGCGCACGGCAAGCGGCTCAACATCGCCGCGGGCACCGCAGTGCGCTTCGAGCCCGGAATCCCCGTCGACGTCGAACTCGTCCCCCTGGCCGGCCTGCGCATCGTGCCCGGACTGCGCGGCGAGACCGGAGGTCCCCTCGATGCCTGAGCTGTCCCGCGCCGCGTACGCCGACCTGTTCGGCCCCACCACGGGCGACCGGATCCGCCTCGCCGACACCGACCTGCTCGTCGAGATCGAGGAGGACCGCTCCGGCGGCCCCGGACTCTCCGGCGACGAGTCGGTGTTCGGCGGCGGCAAGGTCATCCGCGAGTCGATGGGCCAGTCGCGCACGACGCGCGCCGAAGGGGCCCCCGATACCGTCATCACCGGCGCCGTCATCATCGATCACTGGGGCGTCGTCAAGGCCGACGTCGGCATACGCGACGGCCGCATCACCGGCATCGGCAAGTCCGGCAACCCGGACACGATGGACGGCGTACACCCCGATCTCGTCATCGGCCCGGAGACCGAAGTCATCGCGGGCAACGGGAAGATCCTCACCGCCGGCGCCATCGACACCCACATCCACTTCATCTCGCCGACCATCGTCGACGAGGCGCTCGCCTCCGGCGTCACCACCCTCATCGGCGGCGGCACCGGACCGGCCGAGGGCAGCAAGGCCACCACGATCACCCCCGGCGCATGGCACCTGGCCCGGATGTTCGCGGCGTTGGAGTCCAGCCCCGTCAACATCGGCTTCCTCGGCAAGGGCAACACGGTCTCCAGCGAGTCCATGCACGCCCAACTGCGCGCCGGAGCCGTCAGCTTCAAGATCCACGAGGACTGGGGCGCGACCCCGGCCACGATCGACGCCTGCCTGAACGTCTGTGAGGACACCGGGGCCCAGCTCGCCGTCCACACCGACACCCTCAACGAAGCGGGCTTCGTCGGCGACACGTTCAAGGCCGTCGCCGGCCGCACCCTGCACGCCTTCCACGTCGAGGGCGCGGGCGGCGGGCACGCCCCGGACATGATCACGGCGGTCTCCCTGCCGAACATGCTGCCCAGCTCCACCAACCCGACCCGGCCGCACACCGTCAACACCATCGAGGAACACCTCGACATGCTGATGGTCTGTCACCACCTCAACCCGGCGGTCCCCGAGGATCTCGCCTTCGCCGAGTCGCGGATCCGGCCCACCACCATCGGGGCCGAGGACATCCTGCACGACCTCGGTGCCATCTCGATCATGTCCTCGGACTCGCAGGCCATGGGCCGCATCGGCGAGGTCGTCATGCGCACCTGGCAGACCGCGCACGTGATGAAGCGGCGGCGCGGCTTCCTGCCGGGGGACACCCGGGCGGACAACCGTCGTGCACGTCGCTACGTCGCCAAGTACACGATCAACGCGGCGGTCGCGCAGGGCGTCGACCACGAGATCGGCTCGGTCGAGAGCGGCAAGCTCGCCGACCTGGTGCTGTGGGCCCCGGCGTTCTTCGGCGTCAAGCCGCAGCTGGTCATCAAGGGCGGGCAGATCGCCTACGCGCAGATGGGCGACGCCAACGCGTCCATTCCCACGCCGCAGCCGGTGCTCCCGCGCCCCATGTTCGGCGCGCACGGCAGGGCGCCCGGGCTGAACTCCTTCAACTTCGTGACCCAGTCGGCGCTGGACGACGGCCTGCCCGAACGCCTCGGCCTGGCCAAGGAGTTCAGGGCGATCCGCTCGACGCGCGGACGCACGAAGGCGGACATGCGCGAGAACGACGCCCTGCCGAGGGTGGAGGTCGCTCCCGACAGCTTTGCCGTCACCATCGACGGGGAGCTCGTCGAGCCGTCGCCCGCAGCCGAACTGCCGCTCGCGCAGCGGTACTTCCTGTTCTGACGGGCGCTGATATGTCCAGAGCCGCACTGCTCGTCCTGGCCGACGGCCGGTTCCCCGCCGGAGGGCACGCGCACTCCGGCGGGGCCGAAGAGGCCGTCAAGGCGGGGCGCGTCACCGGCGCGGCCACCCTGGAGGAATTCTGCCGGGGACGGCTGCACACGACGGGGCTGGTCTCCGCCGCGCTGGCGGCGGCCGCCGCGCTGGGGATCGATCCACTGGAGCTGGACGAGGCCGCCGACGCGCGGACGCCCTCGGCCGCGCTGCGGGTCGCCGGGCGGCGGCTGGGGCGGCAGATGATGCGGGCCGCGCGCGCCGCGTGGCCCGATCCCTCGCTGGACCGGCTGGCCGCCGCGAAGCCCAAGGGAGCGCACCAGCCCGTCGTGCTCGGCCTCGCCGCCCGGTCGGCGGGGCTGGGGGCCCAGGACGCCGCGTACTGCTCCGCGTACGAGTGTGTGAGCGGGCCCGCGACGGCGACCGTGCGGTTGCTGAGCCTGGACCCCTTCGACGCCACGGGCGTCCTGGCCCGGCTGGCACCCGAGCTCGACCTCGTCGCCCGGGCGGCGGCGGAGGCGGGCCGGGAGGCCCTGGCGGACGGAGTCGACGCGTTGCCCGCGGCATCCGCGCCGCTCCTGGAGGTCGGGGCGGAGGCGCATGCGGCCTGGCCCGCGCGGCTGTTCGCTTCCTAGCTCCTGGCCAGGCCTCCCTCCGGCGCACGAGGCACCCCACCAGCCCGTCGCGCAAGGCGCAATGAACTGCTGAACCACAGAGGAGTCGCACATGCATCTCGATCACTCCCACGACGAGTCCACCGCCGTGAGCGCCGACGCGCACCGCCCCGACGGGCGCCGCCGCGCCCTGCGGATCGGGCTCGGCGGACCCGTCGGATCCGGCAAGACCGCCACCGTCGCCGCGCTCTGCAAGGAGCTGCGCGACGAGCGCTCCCTCGCCGTCGTCACGAACGACATCTACACCCGCGAGGACGCGGAGTTCCTGCTGCGCGAGGCCGTGCTGCCGCCCGAGCGGATCACCGCAGTGGAGACCGGCGCCTGCCCGCACACCGCGATCCGCGACGACATCTCCGCCAACCTGGAGGCCGTGGAGGACCTGGAGGACGAGGTCGGGCCGCTGGACCTGATCCTCGTCGAGTCCGGCGGCGACAATCTCACCGCCACCTTCTCCAAGGGCCTCGTCGACGCGCAGATCTTCGTCATCGACGTCGCGGGCGGCGACGACATCCCGCGCAAGGGCGGCCCCGGCGTCACCACCGCCGACCTGCTCGTCGTCAACAAGACCGACCTCGCCCCGCACGTCGGCTCCGACCTCGCCCGGATGGCCGCGGACGCCAAGGCCCAGCGCGCCGAACTGCCGGTGATCTTCCAGTCGTTGCGGTCGGACGAGGGCATCGGGCCCGTCGCGGCCTGGGTGCGTGCCCAGTACGCCGCCTGGACCGCGTCCGCATGACCGTGCACGCCGTCGCGGCATCCGGGGTACGCGGCATCGCCCGCATCACCGCCCGGGGCAACGGGCGGGGCGGCACCGTCCTGCCCGTGCTCGACGGAGAGGGGCCGCTCGCCCCGCGCCGCACCCGGTCGGCCGGCGTGGGCGCCCAGGTCACCCTCGTCGGAGCGATGAGCGGCCCCCTCGGGGGCGACCACCTCACCGTCGAGGCCGCCGCCGAGGAAGGGGCCCGGCTGCACATCGGCTCGGCCGCCGCCACGCTCGCCCTGCCGGGGCAGTCGAAGGAGGCGGCGCGGTACGACGTGCGGCTCACGGTCGGTGACGGCGCGGAACTGTGCTGGCTGCCGGAGCAGTTGATCTCCGTACGCGACAGCGACCTGCGGGTCACCACGCGGGCCGAGCTCGCCGCGAGCGCGAGCCTCGTGCTGCGGGAGGAGCAGGTACTAGGCCGGACCGGCGAAGAGCCGGGACGCCTCAGCAGCCGCCTGACCGTGCGCAGGGCGGGCCGCCTGCTCCTCGACCAGGAACTGTCGTGCGGCCCCGGAGCACCCGGCGGCTGGGACGGCCCGGCGGTCCTGGCGGGCCACCGGGCGATCGGCCAACTCGTGATCGTACGCCCGGAATTCGAGCACCACAGGCCCGAGCCCACCCTCCTCGCCGAAGCGACCGCACTCACGCCCCTCGCCGGTCCGGCCGTGCTCGTCACGGCACTCGCCCCCGACGCGCTACGGGTCCGCCGCGTCCTCGACGAGGCGCTGCGCACACTCACGTGAACAGGGGCATATCCGCTGAGCGGAGTTCCCTGCACCGTCTATCGGATTGGTAAAGAAACACCCGCCCCGTCTGTCGCACTGAACCCTCCGACCGACAGGATCCTCCTACTGTTCGAAAATCGACAGGTAAATCGACAGGGGGAGGAACCAGTTGAGACGCACCACAGCATTCGGCGCAGCCGGCACGCTGATCACGGGCTCGCTCATAGCGGGCGCGATCATGGCGCCCGTCGCCAATGCGGACGCCCGGAGCAGCGCCGGCGCTGACGCCCGCCAGCGCACCAGCTCGGAGGCGCGCGGTGTCGCGCTCGCCGCGCAGCGCGCCGCCAAGGCCGGCATCGACTGGCAGGCGTGCCCGGCCGACTGGGGTCTGGAGAAGGCCGTCACGTGCGGCTGGGTGACCGTCCCGGTCGATTACGCCAAGCCCAACGGCAAGAAGATCAAACTCGCCGTGGACCACATCGGCAACACCGGGACGAAGAAGGAGCGCCAGGGCGCGCTCGTCTACAACCCCGGCGGCCCCGGCGGTTCCGGGCTCCGCTTCCCCAACCGCGTGGCCACCAAGGCCAAGCTCTGGGAGAAGACGGCCAAGGCCTACGACTTCGTGGGCTTCGACCCGCGCGGTGTCGGCCGCTCGGCGCCCATCTCCTGCGTCGACCCGCAGGAGTTCGTCAAGGCCCCCAAGCTCGACCCGGTGCCGGACTCCGAGGCGGACAAGCGCGCCCAGCGCAAGCTCGCCGCCGAGTACGCGGACGGCTGCGCCGAGCGCAGCGGCGAGATGCTGCCGCACATGACGACGCCGAACACCGCACGTGACCTGGACGTCATCCGGGCCGCGCTCGGCGAGAAGAAGCTGAACTTCCTCGGCGTCTCCTACGGCACCTACCTCGGCGCGGTCTACGGAACGCTGTTCCCGACGCACGTGCGCCGCATGGTCGTCGACTCGGTGGTCAACCCCTCGAAGAAGAAGATCTGGTACGAGGCCAACCTCGACCAGGACGTCGCCTTCGAGATCCGTCTCAAGGACTGGATGACGTGGGTCGCCAAGTACGACGCCACCTTCCACCTCGGCAACACCGCCGAGAAGGTCAGCGTGAACTGGGACAAGCTGCGCGCCGCCGCGAAGAAGGAGCCCCTGGGCGGAGTGGTCGGCCCCGCCGAGCTCATCGCGTACTTCCAGAGCGCTCCGTACTACGACTCCGCCTGGGTGGGGATCGCGACGAACTTCAGCAAGTACGTCGCCGGTGACTCCAAGCCGCTGATCGAGGCAGCCAGCCCCGACCTGTCGGACACCGCGGGCAACATCGCGTCGGAGAACGGCAACGCCGTCTACACGGCCGTCGAGTGCGCGGACGCCAAGTGGCCCACCAGCTGGAAGAAGTGGGACCGCGACAACACCCGCATCCACCGCGACAACCCGTTCATGACGTGGTCCAACGCCTGGATGAACCTGCCCTGCGCGACCTGGAAGAGCAAGCAGCACGAGCCGGTCGAGGTCAAGACCGGCAAGGGCCTGCCGCCCGTCCTCATCGCGCAGTCGACCCGCGACGCGGCCACCCCGTACGAGGGTGCCGTCGAGCTGCACAAGCGGTTCAAGGGCTCGCGTCTGATCACGGAGAAGGACGCCGGCTCGCACGGCATCACGAACCTGGTCAACCCGTGCCTGAACGACCGTGTCGACACCTACCTGCTGACCGGCAAGGTGGACGGCAAGGACGTGACGTGCGCACCGCACGCCACGCCCAAGCCGTGACGACCTGCCGCTAGGCATGTCGGCAAGGGGCGACCGGGACCTCCCGGTCGCCCCTTCGCCGTGCCGTCTCCCTCGCTATGCCGCTTCCTGCGCGATCGCGGCCGTACGCGGCTCGGCGATCGCCTCGTAGTCAGCGGTCCGCAGCGCCAGCGAACGGTCAAGACGCGCCGCGTTGAAGAACAGCTCGTCGTGGGCGAGCAGCGCCGGGTCCACGACCAGTTCCAGCTCGGGGTCGAAGGAGAACGGCAGGATGGTGCCGCTCACGCTGCCCGCGAGCCGCTCGGCCGCCTCCTGCGTGGCGAAGCCCGCGTACGTACCGCCCAGGAGCTGCTTGACGGCGTTCAGGTCGACGCGGCGGTCGCCGGGCACCACCGCGAGCACGTACCGCTTCGTCTTCTTGCCGATCTTCACCATCACCACGATGCACTTGGCGGCCTGCTGGAGGGTGTTGCCCCGCAGCGCGCTCACCGCCTCCGTGGCGCCCTCTTCTTCGTGCGCGATGACGCGGTACGCCGCGCCCCGCTCGTCCAGCAGCCCGATCAGCTTGGTGTACAGGCTGTGCTCGCTCATCCGCTTCTTCTCCCCTGGTGCCGGCAAGGCGTCTTGTCCGCGCGGTGCCGCTCGTTGGCAGGACCGTACGTCAGGGCGTCAACTCAGCGGCATCCGGGGGAATCTGCGCCTGCCGGCCGCGGCGGCCCGCTCGGCCTCCTCCGCTTTGGCGACCGCGGCGTACTTGTCGACGTACTCCTGTCCGGAGAGGCCGAGAATGGCGTACATGATCTCGTCCGTGACCGCGCGCAGCACCGCCTTCTCGTTCTCCATGCCCGCGTAGCGCGAGAAGTCCAGCGGTGCGCCGAAGCGGATGGACACCTTCTGGAAGTTCGGCATCTTCTGGCCCGGCGGCTGCGCCTCGAACGTGCCGATCATCGCGCACGGGATCACCGGCACCTGGGCCTTGAGCGCCATCGCGGCGACGCCGACCTTGCCCTTGTACAGGCGCCCGTCGTGCGACCGGGTGCCCTCCGGGTAGATGCCGAGCAGCTCCCCCTTGCGCAGCACGCCCAGGCCCTCGCGGATCGCCGCCTGGCCCGCCTCCTTGCCGGAGCGGTCCACCGGGATCTGCCCGGCGCTGTGGAAGAACGCGGCCGTGAGGCGGCCCCTGATGCCGGGCCCGGTGAAGTACTCGGCCTTCGCCAGGAAGGTGATCCTCCGCTTGATGATGGCGGGCATCAGGAAGTGGTCCGAGAACGAGAGATGGTTCCCCGCCACGATCGCCGCGCCGTTCTCCGGTATGTGCTCGAGCCCCTCGATGCGCGGCCGGAACATGAGCCGCAGCAGCGGCCCCAGGACGACGTACTTGAGCAGGTAGTAGAACACCCGTTGCTCCTTGACGTAGGTGGACCGGCCTGGGTGCTGCGTCGTCGCAGGTCACGGGTCCTCACGCAGCGGTCAGTTTAGGTGCGCCGTCCCGACGGGAGAAGGGAGCGAAGCCGGGCGACCCGGTCCCTTTGGCCGACAGACGCCCATCCGGGCCGTGCGCCGGACTCGTACGGGTGAGCGCCCGGCGTGTCGCCTTGGCGGGCGGCGGGTGCGGAGGTGGCCTGGCCTGACTCCGACGCAGCTCGTCCCCGTCCCAGGAGGTCCCCATGAGGTCTTGTCCCACACCCCGTACGCGCCCCGCCCTGGCCACCGCCGCCGCGCTGCTCTGCCTGGCCGCGGCCGCGCCCGCCCACGCGGCCGAGGGAACGGCCCCCGGCCGGTCGAGCGGCGTCTTCCTCACCGTCACCGGGGACGACAACGCCTGGGTCCGCGGGGTGCTGCTCGACTGCGTGACCCAGCGGCCCGCACACCATCCGCACGCGGCCGAGGCCTGCGCGGCGATCGACACGGCGCGCGGCGACTTCGACGCGCTGCCGGTGAAGCCGGGAATCTGCACCAAGCAGTACGCCCCGGTCGAGGTGAGCGCGACGGGGCTGCACCGCGGCAAGCCGGTCAGCTGGCACAAGACGTTCGGCAACGCCTGCGAGATGGGGAACTCGACGGGCGCCGTCTTCCGCTTCTGACGGTGTTCGACCGTGCCGGACGCCGTGCGGCGCCCCTCAGGGGGTGCTGCGCGAGAGCACCATCGCCACTGTGAGCATCCCGATGACGACCCAGCCGAACCACAGCCAGCCGTTGCTCCCCAGCGCGACCGTGTACGCGGTCACCGCGACCAAGCCTCCGAGGGTGAACACACCCATCGTCTTCGTCGAATCAGGCATCGCCCTGCCTCCTCCCGGCAGCCCCGGCGCCTCGACGCCGAAACCGCGGCCTGAGACCATCCTGACCCGCGAAGACCCTTTGCCGCTAGCGCCCGCGCGCGGCCAGTGAGGCGAGATAGGCGTTGTACTCCTCCAGCTCCTTGTCGCCGTCACGGTCCGCGGCCCGGTCCGTGCGCCGTGCCTGGCGCTGTTCGGAGCGGTACCACTGGAAGAGCAGCGCAAGCAGCACCAGGACGGAGGGCACCTCGCTGAACGCCCACGCGATGCCGCCCGCGGCGGTCTGATCGGCGAGCGCGTCGATGCCCAGGGACGCGGGCGGGTTCTTGTACGTGCCGACCATCGGCTCGGACGCCATCATCAGCGCGATGCCGAAGAACGCGTGGAAGGGCATGCCGGCGAACAGCTCCAGCATCCGCATGATGTAGCCGGGCCGGTGCGGACCCGGGTCGACGCCCATGATCGGCCAGAAGAAGACCAGGCCGACGGCGAGGAAGTGCACCATCATCCCGATGTGGCCCACCTTGGACCCCATCAAGGTGTCGAAGATCGGCGTGAAGTACAGCGCGTACAGGCTCGCGATGAACAGCGGGATGGTGAACGCGGGGTGCGTGATGATCTTCATGTAGCGGCTGTGCAGGATCCACAGCAGCCACTCGCGCGGGCCCTTGTGGCCGCGGGCCGCCACCGGCAGGCCGCGCAGCGCCAGCGTGATCGGGGCGCCCATCAGGATCAGGATCGGCGACAGCATGCTGATGACCATGTGCTGCACCATGTGCACGCTGAACATGACCATGCCGTAGTCGTTCAGCTTGGTGCACATCACCAGCAGGATGGTCAGCACGCCCGCCACGAAGGAGAGGGTGCGGCCGACCGGCCACTTGTCACCGCGTCGTACGAGCCGGACCACGCCCCAGCCGTAGAGGGCCAGAGCCACCAGGCAGCCGATGAGGAAGAAGGGGTCGGCCGAGAGTTCGAGCCCGCGCCCCAGCGTGAACGGCGGCAGATCCATGTTCATGCCGTGCCCGCTGTGATCCATCCACTGGCTCCTGATTCGTGCGGTTGTGCGCTGTGTGTCCGCACCAGACTAGAACGGCCCCCGGACGCCGACGCGTCCGGGGGCCGTTCGAAAAGGGCCTTCCAAAAGAGCCTCTGGAAGAGCGCGGCTCTACAGCACGCACTCCGCCTCGGCGTAGCGCTCGTCGGGCACCGTCTTGAGCGTCTCGACGGCCTCGGCGAGCGGGACCATCGTGATGTCCGTGCCGCGCAGGGCGGTCATCTTGCCGAACTCGCCGCGGTGCACGGCCTCCACGGCGTGCCAGCCGAAGCGGGTGGCGAGCACACGGTCGTACGCGGTGGGGGTGCCGCCGCGCTGGACGTGCCCGAGGATCACCGGGCGCGCCTCCTTGCCCAGGCGCTGCTCCAGCTCGATGGAGAGCTGGCGGGCGATGCCGGCGAACCGCTCGTGGCCGTACATGTCCTTGACGCCCTCGTCGAAGGCCATCGAGCCCTCGCGGGGCTTGGCGCCCTCGGCGGCCACGACGATCGCGAACTTCTTGCCCGCGGAGAACCGTTCGCCGACCTTCCGCGCCAGTTCCTCGATGTCGAAGGGACGTTCCGGCACGACGATCGCGTGCGCGCCCGCGGCCATGCCCGAGTGCAGCGCGATCCAGCCGGTGTGCCGGCCCATGACCTCGACGATCAGTACCCGCTGGTGCGACTCGGCGGTCGTCTTGAGGCGGTCGAGGGCCTCGGTCGCCACGCCGACGGCGGTGTCGAAGCCGAACGTCACGTCGGTGACCGCGATGTCGTTGTCGATGGTCTTGGGCACCCCGACGATCGGCAGACCGGCGTCCGACAGGAGCCGGGCGGCCTTCAGGGTGCCTTCGCCGCCGATCGGGATGACCGCGTCCAGGCCCAGGTCGGCGAGGTGGCCCTTGGCCCGCTCGACGCCGTCGCGCAGATGCGCGGGCTGCACCCGGGACGAGCCGAGAATCGTTCCGCCACGTGCCAGGATGCCGCCCACCGCGTCCAGGTCGAGCTTGCGGTAGTCGCATTCGAGCAGGCCACGCCAGCCGTCGTGGAAGCCGATGACCTCGTCGCCGTGGTCGACGACGGCGCGGTGCACGACCGAACGGATGACGGCGTTCAGACCGGGGCAGTCGCCGCCGGAGGTGAGGACACCAATGCGCATAGCCCGGGAAACCTTTGCAACGTGGGCCGAAGTCCGGACCACGTCGTCCGGCTGGAACCCCGCCACCCTATAGGCGGGAGGGGGCGGGGCCGCACCGGGCGTCCGACTGCTGGACGGTGCCGCTCACCTGTGCGGCGTGGGCATCAGGCGGGCTGCTGCGCGGCGTTCATGCGCTCGGCGCGCAGCGCGTCGTACCAGCGGTCGTCCGTCGGCGGCAGCGCGTTCACGTCGAGGGCCAGCTTCAGGAGCAGGTCCGCGATCAGCGGGTTGCGGGCGAGGACGGGGCCGTGCATGTACGTGCCGAACACCGTGCCGTTGTACGCGCCCTCGGTGCCGTCGCCCGTGCCGTTGCCGCGGCCCAGTGAGACGCGGGCGAACGGGCGGGCGGAGGGGCCGATGTGCGTGATGCCCTGGTGGTTCTCGAAGCCGGTCAGCGGGGGCAGGCCCAGCTGCGGGTCGATGTCGCCCAGGACGTCGCCGACGCACCGGTCGCCCTCGCCGCGGGTGGAGACCACGTCGAGCAGGCCGAGGCCCGGCTCGCGCTGGCCGAGGTCGTTGATGAACTCGTTGCCCAGGATCTGGTAGCCGGCGCACACCGAGAAGACGATGGCGCCGTTGCCCACCGCCCGCTGCAGGCCGCCGTCGCGGCGCAGCCGCTCGGCCGCCAGGCGCTGCGGGCGGTCCTCACCGCCACCGATCAGGTAGATGTCGCCGGAGGTGGGCACCGGCTGGTCGCTGCGCACGTCGTAGCGCTCGACCTGGAGGCCGCGCTGGTGGGCGCGGCGCTCCACGACCAGGGCGTTGCCCTGGTCTCCGTACGTGCTGAGCAGGTCGGGGTAGACCCACACCAGCCGCAGGCTGTTGTCGCTCATGCTCATTCGTCCCTACGAGGGTCTAGAGGGTCCGGTGGGGTCAGTTGCCGACGCGGCGGCGCAGGTCCTGGAACGCGGTGTAGTTCGCGATCGTCTCGATCCGTCCGGGCGGCGCCAGCTGCACGGCCTCGTCGAGGGACTCGCAGACCCGGAAGTCCAGGCCCGCGACCTCGAGACGCACCGCGAGGTCCAGCTTGCGGTCGCCCAGCACGAAGATCGGGTGACCGGCCAGGCGGGTGTAGTCGACGTCCCACAGCCAGGAGGTGTCGGTGCCGTCGGCGCCGCGGGCGTTCACGGAGAGCACCACCGGGGTGGGCGGCGGGTCGATCAGCGAGAACGTCTCGAGCCAGCCCGCCGGGTTCTTCGCGAGCAGCAGACGCAGGTCGCGGCCCTGGAACTGCACGACGTCATAGCGTCCCGCGACGGCCTGCACCTGGTACATCCGCTCCAGGGCGACCTGCGGCGGCACGCCGAAGACGGCGGCGACGGCGGCCGAGGTGGTCGCGTTCGCCTTGTTCGCCCGGCCCGGCAGCTGGAGGTGGATCGGCCAGGCCGAGCCGTGCGGGTCCAGGACGTGGTCGCCGGAGAGCACCCAGCTGGGCGCGGGGCGGCGGAAGCCGCACTCGCCGCAGAACCAGTCGTCCCCGGGACGCTGCATCACACCGCCGCAGGAGGGGCACGACCAGGCGTCGTCCTTCCACTCCTGGCCCGCGGCCACCCACACGACGTTCGGCGACGAGGACGCGGCCCAGACGACCAGCGGGTCGTCCGCGTTCGCGATCACGACCGCCTTGGAGCCTGCCAGGCCCTCGCGCCAGGCCTCCGCCATCATGCGCGTCTCGGCGGCGCGGTCCAGCTGGTCGCGCGAGAGGTTCAGGAGCGCGATCGCCTTCGGCTCCACGTCACGAGCGACACCGGCGAGGTACTTCTCGTCGACCTCGATCACGCCGAATCTGGCGTCCGAGCCGCCCGCGAGGGCCGAGGTGATTCCCGCCGGCATGTTCGCGCCCAGCGCGTTCGACACCACGGGCCCGCTGGCGCGCAGCGCCTCGGCGAGCAGCCGGGTCGTGGTCGTCTTGCCGTTCGTGGCGGAGACGAGCACCACGTCCAGGTGCGTGGCAAGACGCCCGAGCAGGTCGGGGTCGAGCTTGAGTGAGACGCGGCCGCCGATCACCGATCCGCTGCCGCGGCCCGCCGCGCGCGATACCGCCGCGGCCGCCTTGCCCGCCGTCACGGCCAGCTTGGCCCGCGGCGACAGCGGGTCCGTGTTGCCTGCCATCAGTTCTGGATCCTCCTTGCGTACGGCGCCGCGTCTGCCCCCGGCAACGCGATGAACCTCAGCCTATCGAGATCCACTGACTAGCCCGAACCGCGGCACCACCCCGACCCCGGGGCTCTCCAAGGACCGTACCCTTGCGGCCATGCGAAGCGGCTCGATCCCGGGCGCCTCAGGGCGCGTACGACCCCTGACCCTGCTCGGTGACCCCGTGCTGCACAAGCCCTGTGCGGAGGTCACCGCCTTCGACGCCGAACTGGCGCGGCTCGTCGAGGACATGTACGCCACGATGTACGCCGCCCAGGGAGTGGGTCTGGCCGCCAACCAGATCGGCGTGAATCAGCGGGTCTTCGTGTACGACTGCCCGGACGACGACGATGTGCGCCATCTCGGGTACGTGGTCAATCCGCGCCTAGTGGACGTGGACGGCGTCGTCGTGCGCGGTCCGGAGGGCTGTCTCTCGCTGCCGGGTCTTGAGGCAGCCACGCCGCGCTTCGACCACGCGGTGGTGGAGGGCGTCGACCTGCGGGGGGAGCCCCTGCGGGTGCACGGCACCGGCTGGTTCGCGCGGTGCCTGCAGCACGAGTGCGACCACCTGGAGGGCGGCGTCTACACCGATCACGTCACGGGCTGGCGGCGGCGCAGGGTGCTGCGGGCCGCCGCCAAGGCGTCCTGGAACAGCTGACCTTCGGCGAACAGCTGACCTTCGGCGAACGGCCGGCCTTCGGCGGCCGGCCGGTCCTCAGAAGCCGGGGCCGCCGATGCGGTTGCCCGCCGCGGCGAGCCGCCCCCACAGCAGATCGGCCAGGCTGCTGACCAACTCCGCGCGCGAGCAGGGCCGTTCGCCCAGCCACCAGTCGCCGGCCGCGTGCATCATGCCGACGATGCCGTGCCCCCACACGCGGGCGAGCTGCGCGCTGCCCGGACCGAGGTCGACGCGCTCCTCGATGACCTGAGCGAGTTCCTCGCCCATCCGGCGAAGCACCGGGGCGGAGTGCAGGCCCACGTCG
This sequence comes from Streptomyces sp. NPDC054047, assembly GCF_055585065.1. NCBI lineage: Bacteria > Bacillati > Actinomycetota > Actinomycetes > Kitasatosporales > Streptomycetaceae > Streptomyces > Streptomyces sp. NPDC054047. The sequence goes on from NZ_JBVJKV010000006.1 coordinate 334,460, forward strand.
AAGCCCTGCTCGCCGGGGGTGAGGGCGTCCGAGGGGTGCATCAGGAAGCGGTAGACCTGCGGACGGGCCTCGATCGCCGCGAGGTAGGTGTCGAGCGTCTGCTCGACCCGCTCCCTGCGCTCGGCCGGGGCGTCCAGGGCGGCGCGCAGCGATTCGAGCAGCGCGTCGGTGTGCCGTTTGGCGAGCGCGGCGTACAGTCCGCCCTTGTCGCCGAAGTGCCGGTACAGGATCGGCTTGGTGATGCCGGCCTCGGCGGCGATCGCGTTCATCGAGGCGCCGGGCCCGTCACGCAGCACCACCCGGTCGGCGGCCTCCAGCAACTCGCGCCGCCGGCGCTCGGCAGACCGCTGCTGATCGGTCTGCTGTGTGGTGGTCTCCATAGCGTTTCTCTCCCCGCCCGTGCGATTGCGCCCCGCACGCGCAACGTAACACCCCGCGCGGGACGGCCATCGAACGGGCGGCCGGGAGTTGACATCGGCTACCGGCCGGTAACAGACTCCAGTTACCGCAAGTAACGCACGTCTTCACCGCAGGTCCTGGAGGGGTCATGGCCGAGTTCACCATGGAGCTCAACGACGAGCAGAAGGAGGTCCGGGACTGGCTCCACGGGTTCGCCGCCGATGTGATCCGTCCGGCGGCCGCCGAGTGGGACGAGCGTGAGGAGACCCCGTGGCCGATCATCCAGGAGGCCTCCAAGCTGGGGATCTACTCCCTGGACTTCTATGCCCAGCAGTTCTTCGACCCCACGGGCCTGGGCATCGTAATGGCGACCGAGGAGATCTTCTGGGGTGACGCGGGCATCGGCCTGTCCATCATGGGCACCGGCCTGGCCGCCGTGGGCGTCCTCGCCAACGGCACCGAGGAGCAGATCGGCACCTGGATCCCGCAGATGTACGGCGACGTGAACGACGTGAAGGTCGCCGCCTTCTGCTCCTCCGAGCCCGACGCGGGCTCCGACGTGGCGGCCATGCGCACCCGCGCCGTCTACGACGAGGCCAAGGACGAGTGGGTGCTCAACGGCACCAAGACCTGGGCGACCAACGGCGGCATAGCCAACGTGCACGTCGTCGTCGCGGTCGTCGACGCCGAGCTCGGGTCCAAGGGCCACGCCTCCTTCATCGTGCCGCCGAACACCCCCGGCCTCTCGCAGGGTCAGAAGTTCAAGAAGCACGGAATCCGCGCCTCGCACACCGCCGAGGTGGTCCTGGAGGACGTGCGCGTCCCCGGCCACTGCCTGCTCGGCGGCAAGGAGAAGCTGGACGAGCGCCTCGCCCGCGCCCGTGAGCGCGTCAAGACCGGCGGCGAGCGCGTGAAGAACGCCGCGATGGCCACCTTCGAGGCGTCCCGCCCGGCGGTCGGCGCGATGGCCGTGGGCACGGCGCGTGCCGCGTACGAGGAGGCCCTGGAGTACGCCAAGACGCGTACGCAGTTCGGTCGCCCGATCATCGACAACCAGGGCATCGCCTTCCAGCTCGCCGACATGCGTACGCAGATCGACGCAGCGCGTCTGCTCGTCTGGCGCGCCTCGTGGATGGCGAGCACGGGCAAGAAGTTCGAGTCGGCCGAGGGCTCCATGTCCAAGCTGTACGCGAGCGAGGTCGCCAAGAAGGTCACCGCGCAGGCGGTGCAGATCCTCGGCGGCAACGGCTTCACGCGTGAGTACCCGGTGGAGCGCATGCACCGTGACGCCGCGATCTACACGATCTTCGAGGGCACGAGCGAGATCCAGCGTCTGGTGATCGCGCGTACGTTGTCGGGGATGCCGATCCGCTAGTACGGGTGCCGCACGCGCGGTGCGTGAAATACGTGAAAAGTCCGCCCCTGTCGCTTCCGCGGCAGGGGCGGTTTTCCGTGGGCAGGTTGGGCGGGTTGGGCAGGTGGGGAGACGGGCAGGCAAACTTGCAAGGTTACCTGTCTACCTCGTACGGTGACGCACATGAGCGCACCCTCTGACGACCCCACTCCCGAGCAGATCGCGGCCGATCTGTCGAACGTCGTCCGGCGACTCGTGCGACGCTTGCGCGGTGTGACACCGGCGACCGGGCTGAGCCCTTCGCAGCGCTCCGTGCTCGCCCGCCTCGGCCACACGGGCCCCACCACCACCGCGGCCCTGGCCCGCGAGGAGCTCGTCCGGCCCCAGTCCATGCGGCTGACCGTGGGCGCGCTCGAGGAGATGGGGCTCGTCGAGCGGGCTCCCGATCCCGACGACGGGCGGCAGTCCGTCGTCTCCGTGACCGACCAGGGGCAGCGCACCCTCACCGAGATGCGGGCCGCCAAGCACGACTGGCTCTCGACGGTCCTCGCCGACGGACTCGACCCGGCCGAACGCCGCCAACTGACCGATGCCATCGTGCTGTTGGAGCGTCTGGTGCAGAAGTGAGGACGTCCGGCCTCCGGGGCGCGTCGCGCGCCCGCCCCTGACCGTCTGCCTCCCCAGCTCCACCCCCAGTAGGAAAGAGATCCACACCATGACCGCCACCACCCTCGACCCCACCACGGCCCTCGTCCTCGTCGACCTCCAGAAGGGCATCACCGCCCTGCCCACGGCCCACCCCTCGGCGGAGATCGTCGAACGGTCCGCCCGCCTCGCCGATGCCTTCCGCGAGCACGGTCTGCCCGTCGTCCTGGTCCGGGTCACCGGCGGCGCCCCCGGCCGCACCGAGGGGCCCGCACGGGGCGGCGACGTGCCCGCCGACTGGGCGGACCTGGTCCCCGAACTCGGCCGCCAGGAAGGCGACATCGTCGTCACCAAGCAGCAGTGGGGCGCTTTCTACGGCACTGATCTCGACCTCCAGCTGCGCCGCCGCGGCGTCACGCAGGTCGTCGTCGCCGGCATCGCGACGAGCATCGGCGTGGAGTCGACGGCCCGCGCGGCGCACGAGCACGGCTACCACGTCACGGTCGCCGTCGACGCGGTGACCGACATGGACGCCGACGCCCACCGCAACAGCATCGAGAAGATCTTCCCGAGGCTCGGCGAGACCGACACGGCGGAGGCCATCGCGAAGCTGCTGTAGGCACACCGCCGCGGTCAGCGCCGACGCTCACGTAGGCGTCGACGCTCACGTAGGCCGGGAACCGCGCCTCCGGGATGCCCGCTTGCCCGGTGGGTCAGGGCTGGTACACGTACGGCGTCGTCACGCTCAGCGGTTCGAAGCCAAGGCGCCGCAGGATCGGGCGGCTGTCGTCGGAGGCGTCCACCTGGAGGTAGCGGCAGCCTCGGGCGGCGGCGATGCGGGTGCGGTGGGCGACCAGGGCGCGGTAGATGCCCTTGCCCCGCCACCGGGGCGCGGTGCCGCCGCCCCACAGGCCGGCGAAGTCGGTGCCGGGGCAGAACTCCATCCGGGCCGAGCTCACCGGCTCGTCGCCCGCCATCGCGACCACCGCGACGATGGTGTCCGGGGTCTCGGCCAGCTGGGTGAGGACCCGCTTGGCGAGGCGTTCGCCGAGTCCCGAGCCGTCCTCGCCGAACGCCACCGCGTGGGCGTCCGCCATCAGCCGCACGCCGGCCGCGTCCGTCACCGGGAGCAGGCGCACCCCCTCGGGCAGTTCGGGCTCCGTGGGCAGGCCGGCGACCTCGGCCACCATCACGGTCTCCGGCGGCTCGGGGACGAAGCCGGCCGCCCGGAGCCGCTCGGCGAGGTCGGCGGGGCGATCGTGGGAGTGCAGCTTCCACTCGAACTCGCGCCCGAGGGAGGTGTAGTACCGCACCTGCTCGGCGATGACGGCATCCGCCGTGTCCGTGTCGACGTCCGCCCAGTGGACGCCGTTCCAGTCGTGCTCGGCACCGATCTGCCGGACGACGCCCCCGGCGCGCTCGACGCGCGCACCGGGGCTGTCCGTCCGCGCCTCACGCCGGATCTGCCGGTCGTACGCGGCCAGTACCGCTTGGTGATCCATGCGGGCACTTCAGCAGGGCAGGTGGGTCACGGCAACCGAATTAGGGCGGGTCACGCCTGCCAGTGGCAGCGCAGGGCCGCGGTGGCGAAGCCGGGGCCGAAGGCGACCATGACGCCGCGGGCGCCGTCGGCCGGGGGAGCGGCGTGAGTGCGTTCGAGGACCCTCAGGACACTGACACCGCCGAGGTTGCCCTCGTCGGCGAGGGTTTCGGTGGAGTGGCGGGAATCGTGCGGGGTGAGGCCCAGGGCGGTGGTGGTGTCGGAGATGATGCGAGGACTGCCGGGGTGGATGACGGCGAAGTCGGGCTTCTGCGGGCCGTGCCAGTCCATGACGGCGGGCAGTACGTCGTCAGCGGCGGTGAGGGCCCTCTTGGTGGAGTCGAAGTGGAAACCGTCGCTTGCGATCCGCCCCTGATAGCGGTCGAGGCTGTGCGGCAGGACGTACTCGAAGCTGTCGTCGATGCCGATCCCGGGCCCTGATGCTTCGCTACTGAGAACCGCAGCGGAGGCGGAGTCCCCGAACAACGCCTTGTAGATCATCGATTCAATCGTCGTGTCAGCATGGTTGTAGACCGTGGAGATGACTTCGGCGGCGACGACGAGGACCTTGCTGCCAGGGCGGGCGGCCACGAGGTCGGCGGCACGGATGAGGGCCTGGGTGCCCCCCGCGCAGGCCAAGGTCGTCAACGCGATGCGGCGTACCGTGGGCCGCAGGCCAAGCCGGGCGACCAGGTGTACGTCGAGGTTCGGGACGGCCCAGCCGGTGACATGCGCGGTGACGATCGCGTCGATGTCCTCGGCGGCCAGTCCGGCGGCGTCGAGCGCCGCGTGGGCTGCTCGCTCGGCCATGGTGACGGAATCCTGGAAAGCGGTCTCGGCCCGCGCGCTGATCCCGGCCTTGCCCGCGATGCCGGGGGATTCGATGGGACGCGTGAAGTAGCGGGTGCGAACACCGCAGTTGCCCACGACACGGAGTATCGCGCTGAGCCGAGGATGGTCGGGGTGGTGCTCGCGTATGTCGTCCGCGATCTCAGCGGTGGTGATTTTATGGTCGCCGAATATGGTCTGGGGTCTTGAGACGTAGGCGGGCACGGGGTGACTCCCACTGGGCTTGTCGGATGTGGGGGGCGTGCGGCACAACGTACTTCACCGCACTGAACTGGTCCCCCTCCGACAACCGGAGTCTTTGAAGACGTGACCGCCTGGTCAGTGGGCCCGCAGCATGGGCGCGCGGGTGTGGGCGCGCTTCTCGCCGGGATGGAACACCATGATGATCAGCCGGGCGCCGGGCGCCGTCATGGGTTGCGCCGCGCACATGGTCAGCCAGCCGGGGCCCTGCTCGGCGTGGTGGAGGGGACGCTCATCGCCGTCCGGGTGCGAGAAGAAGCCAGTGGTCCCGTAGAGGGGGGCGGCCTCGGGGTCTTCGAGGACTTCCTTCTCTATCTGGCGCAGAACTTCGTCCTCGGGCCGCGCCGCGAGCGCGGCACGCAGTTGCGGCAGCACCATGGGAGCCCAGGCTGTGTGCCAGTCCGTCAGGGACTGGCGCCCGGCGGGGTCGAGGAGCATCCACCGCATCGTGTTGCCGGGCACTCTCCCGTGGGGGAACAGCTCCGCGAAGGGCTCGTTGTAGGCGAGCATGTCCCACGACGCGTCGGTGACGTATGCCATGTGGCCGATGCTCTCGACGGCCTCCTGCCATACCCCGGGGATCTCCTTGCCGGACGACTGGTGCAGTGGCCCCGGAGGCTCCTGCAACAGTGCGAACCGGCAGAGCGACACCCACTCCTGCTCGTTGAGCCCGAACAGCAGCGCCACATCCCGCAGCAGCGACGTCGGCGGATTGGGGTAACTGCCCGACTCCAGACGGTGATACGTCCCGATGGCCCGGTGCAACAGTTGGTCGACCTGGTGCTGAGAAAGGCCGCGGGCCCGTCGCCCCTGACCCGTGGGGCGGCTGAAGCCGTGCGATTCGGGGGCAATGAGGGCGCGTCGTTCGCGGAGCAGTGCGCGGAGCGCCGTCTTGTTCATGGTGGGTAATCCCTCTTGGTGCACGCCGAGTTGAGCATCTGCAGTCTAAATATTCTCAGCAGCTTTGGTAGTAAAGATTGCCCGAAGAAAAACGATCAGCCGGTACGGCATCATGGGCGGAGCGGGACCACCGACCTGCGAGTTCCACCGTCGGCGGGCACGCGGACACAACTGTGGGGCATCTTGACCGGGGAGCTTGAAATTGGCTGAAATTCCTCGGCGTTGGGTACCCCCTAGGCCTATTGGGCCGCTGCGGGAAGAGTATGGATCGGCTGTTCGTAATCCGATGTGTGTGGTCGGAAACGTCGCACTCGGGACGTACGACGCATGACTTCCCGAATCGGTTCCTGGGTCCACTGGCTGCGGCCGGTGCCGTCACTCGCCATTACGTAGCGGCCACGGTACCGGCCGCCCGCGGTTGTCCCGGGCGGTTCAGCGCGTCGGAGGGGCATCGCTCATCCGGCGGGAAGCTGCTCCTCGGCGCGGGCCAGGATCTCCGTCACGCGCAGCCCGAACCGCACATCACAGGCATGCGGTCGGCCGGATCGCGCCGACTCCACGAGCGCGTCGACCGCCGAGCCGAACGCGTCGAGCGCCCGGCCTCCCGACGGCATCAGCGCCGTTCCCGCCTCGCCGCGCAGCTCCACCGTCACCCCCGAAGCCTTCGCCGGCGTGGTCAGGCTCAGCGCCGCCGTGCTCGACGCGCCGCCGCTGTGCCGCAGGATCAGATGGACCAGGTCCGCCCGTCCCGCCGCCGCCGTCACCTCGGTGACATCCCCGAGCACCGGCATCAGGATGGACAGGGCGTGCGGCCCGACGTCCCACAGACCGCCCCGCTGCGCCCGCCAGGGCGAGGAGAAAGGGCTGGTCCCGTCCGGTGAGTAGAACGAGCTGTACCAGTCGGCGCGCCCCGCGAACCAGCCCTCCGTCATCGCCTGCTCCGCCACCCAGGCCGACGTCGGCCCCGCGAAGCGCAGCGTGAAGAAGACGACGGACGCCACCCGGGCCGCTTCGGCCGCCGCGGCGAGGTCACGTGCGGCGCCCACCGTCGTCGCCACCGGCTTGTCCAGGAGCAGATGACAGCCGGCCGCCGCGGCCCGCGCGGCCAGCGGTGCCTGCACGTCCGGCGGCACGGCGAACGCCACGGCGTCGCTAGCGGCGAACAGGTCGTCCACGTCCGCGTACGCCGTCATCGCGTGCGCCGACGCCAGCGCGGCGGCCGCGTCGGGCCGGCGCCCCCACACGCCGGTGAGCTCCACGTCCGGGTGCGCGGCGAGCGCCGGAGCGTGGGTGGACGAGGCCCAGGAGCCCGTGCCGACCAGTCCAATTCGCAGTCTCTTCATGGGCGGCATTATGGCTGACTCCATACCTTCGGCGGTGGCGGCGGCCAGTGCCCGCAAGGCAGTTGGCCGTTCTTCGCCGATGTGTCCAAGTCGCGGATGGCTGGATCTCGTATCCGAACTCGGCAGTAGTGAAAGCCAATTCACCCGCTATGGTGAATTCCCATTCACTTCGCTTCGCCCCCATTCGCTTCTCTGCACTTCGTGTCCGCGCTGGAGTGATCATGAAGCTCGTCCCGATATCTTCCGCGGGTGGCGCAGGCATATGCGCCCGTCTGACGGTTCCGGTGCTGGCCTTCGGCGGCATTCTCATGGCGGTCACGCAGACGGTGGTCGTGCCGCTGCTGCCCGATCTGCCGCGCCTGACCGGCAGCTCACCGGGCGCGGTGTCCTGGCTGGTCACCGCCACCCTGCTGGCCGGTGCCGTCCTCACGCCCGTCCTGGGCCGGGCCGGCGACATGTACGGCAAGCGGCGGGTGCTGCTCGCCGCGCTCGGCCTGATGACCGTGGGCTCGACGCTGTGCGCGCTCACCTCCGACATCCGGGTGCTGATCGCGGCCCGCGCGCTGCAGGGCGCGGCGGCGGCCGTCGTGCCGCTGTCGATCAGCATCCTGCGGGACGAACTCCCGCCGGAGCGCACCGGTTCGGCGGTGGCGCTGATGAGCTCCACCGTCGGGATCGGGGCGGCGCTCGGCCTGCCGCTCGCCGCGCTGATCGTGCAGTACGCGAACTGGCACGCCATGTTCTGGGCCACGAGCGCGCCGGGCGCCATCGGACTCGCCCTCGCCTGGTGGACCGTGCGCGAGTCGCCCGTCCGCTCGCCGGGGCGCTTCGACACCTGGGGCGCGCTGGGTCTCGCCGTGGGCCTGGTCTGCCTTCTGCTCGCGGTGTCGCAGGGCGGGCAGTGGGGGTGGGGCAGCGCACCCGTGCTCGGCCTGCTCGCCGGCGCCCTCGTCGTCCTGAGCGTCTGGTGCGGGCAGCAGCTCCGGTCGGGACAGCCCCTGGTGGACCTGCGCCTCGCGGCCGGGCGGCGCGTGGCGCTGCCGCACGTGGCGGCGCTCCTGGCCGGATTCGCCTTCTACGCCAACTCGCTGGTCACCGCCCAGCTGGTGCAGGCGCCCGTCGCCGCTGGCTACGGACTGGGCCTCTCGATCGTGGCCACCGGTCTCTGCCTGCTGCCCAACGGCGTGATCATGCTGGTGCTCTCACCCGTGTCGGCCCGTGTGTCCACCGCGTACGGCGCCCGGGTGACGCTGGCCGTCGGGACGGCCGTCATGGCGCTCGGCTATGTCGTCCGCATCGTCGACAGCCGTCACCTGTGGGTGATCCTCCTGGGGGCGGCCGTCGTCTCGATGGGCACGACGTTCGCGTACTCGGCCCTGCCCACCCTGATCCTGCGGGCGGTACCCCTCGCGCAGACGGCGTCCGCCAGCGGCGTGAACGTCCTCATGCGCACCATCGGGCAGAGCCTGTGCAGCGCGGCGGTCGCCGCCGTGCTCGTCCGGCACACCACCGTGCTCGACGGGGTGCACGTGCCGACCCTGCCCGCCTATCAACTGGCCTTCGCCATGGCCGGAATCATCGCTCTCGCCGCCTGTGCCGTGGCCCTCGCCATACCCTCGGACCCGTCACCCGACGGCACCGAGCGGACCGCCGGGCGGCCAGGACCCCTGCAGGAGACGGCCCTGGAAGGAAGAAGCTGACGCCTTGAACACCTCTGACGCCATGACCGCGGCGGATTCCGGCGCGGCATCGGAACCCGGGGCGTGCGCCACCGGACCCGCCCGCCGCGACGCCGAGGCGACGAAGGACGCCATCATCCGCGCCGCCCGCTACCTCCTCGCCCGGCACGCGCACGCCGACATCACGCTCAAGGCGGTGGCCGAACGGGCCGGTGTGAGCGCGCCGTTGGTCCTCAAGTACTTCGGCAACAAGGACGCGCTCTTCGCCCGCATCATGTCCTTCGAGGCCGACGTCGACGCCCTGCTCGACGCGCCCCTGGCGGAGCTCGGCCGGCACATGGTCCACCACCTGCTGACCGGCCAGGCCGAGCACGGCGCCGACCCCATCCTGCGGATCGTCTTCGCCCCGCTCCACCGCGAACAGGGCGACACCTTGCGCGGCAACTTCCGTACGCAGGTGGTGGAGCGCCTGGGCGAGCGCCTCGAAGGACCCGACGCGGGCGTGCGCGCCGAGCTCGCGGTGGGCACGCTGCTCGGTCTGGGCGTGATGTACGGGATAGCGCGCGGGCCGCACTTGCGCGGCACGCCGATCGCCGAGATCACCGAGCGGTACGCGCCCACCGTGCAGGCTTTCCTCACCCCTCCGTGAGGGCCCGAATCCTGAGGGCCCCCGAATCCCGTCGGCCTCCCGAGCCGGCCTCCCGAATGGAGAGCACACATGAGTGACGCGAGTGAACGACCTGCCCTGGCGGCCGAGTTGGGCATGGAGCCGCACCCGGAAGGCGGCTGGTTCGTCGAGACCTGGGCCTCGGGGCACGCCTTCACGCCCGCCGGCTACCCCGGCAAGCGCACGGCGGCGACCGCCATCTACTTCCTGCTCTGTCCGGGAGAGGAGTCCCGCTGGCACGTGGTGCGATCCGACGAGATCTGGCTGTGGCACCGCGGCGGCCCCCTGGACCTGCACCTGGGAGGTGACGGCGAGCTCCCGAAGGAGGGCGCGGCGCCCATGCGGCTTGGGCCGGGCGTCGAGCGCGGCGAGCGACCGCAGATCCTGGTGCCCGGCGGCGTGTGGCAGGCGGCGCGTCCCACCGGCGACGAACCGGCCTTGGTCAGCTGTGTCGTCGCGCCCGGCTTCGACTACGCGGACTTCCGGCTGGCGGACTGACGCGGCCGGCCCGTGGAGGCGTCCCGCGGTGAGCACACCACCGTGGACGCCGAGTCCTTCCCGCGGTGCACGACCGCGACCGCCGCGAGCCCGACCGCGAGGCCCAACGCGGTCTGTACGCCGAAGGGTTCGCCGAACATCAGGGCGCCCCACAGGGCCGTGACCGGAGCCATCAGGAACATGAGCGTGTTGACCTGCGTGACGCCGGAGCGGCGCAGGATCAGCCAGTAGAGCCCGTACCCGCCGAAGGTGGAGAGTGTCACCAGCCAGCTGATCGCCACCCAGAACGACGCCTCCGCCGGCGGGACCGCGGCGCCGGATCCCACCGCGAGCGCCGTGAAGATGACGGCGCTGGTCACGCAGTGGACGGTCATCGAGACCGCCGGGGCGACCGGACGGGGGGCGCGGCGTTCCAGGAAGGTCGCCGCGACCAGCGAGAACATGCCGATGAACGGCACCAGATAGGCCCACCAGGGAGCGTCGGTGCCGCCGGTGGCGTCCGCCGCGGTCACGATGACGACTCCGCTCACGCCGAGGGCGAGCCCCACCCACTGCGTGCGCGAGACGTACTGGCCGAGCAGCGGCCCGGCCAGGGCGCCCGCCACCAGCGGCTGGGTGCCGTCGATCAGGGCGGTCGTGCCGCTGGAGACGCCGAGCTGTATCGCGTAGTACACGGTGAGCAGATAGCCGCTCTGCGACAGTGCCCCGACCGCCGCCTGCCGCAGTGCGTCGCGCGCCGTGAGTCCGCGCCAGGACGCGCGCGCCACGGTGAGGGCGACGAGCGCGAGCACGAGGGCCAGCGGCAGGAACCGCCACATCAGGACCGTCACCGCACTCGCGCTCCCGGCGCCCAGCTTGGCCCCGATGAAACCCGAGCTCCAGGTCAGTACGAACGCGATCGGGAGCAGGACGTTCATGGCGTTCCTCCGATGGTCGCTGTGGTCCCGACAGGGCGGTCGGGAGCGGTGGCCGAGGTATACAGATCTGTCTACTCGCTGCTCGAGTATACAGATCGGTTTACTATGGAGGCATGGGTGACAGGGTGAGCGAGATCGCGAAGGTGACGGCGGGCTCCGGGAGCGCGCCGCGCAGGATCGTCATGACGCCGGGGGCGCGGCGCGCCCTGGACGCCGCGAGCGCGCTGTTCTACGACCGCGGCATCCACGCCGTCGGGGTGGACCTGATCGCCGCCGAGGCCGGGGTCACCAAGAAGACGCTGTACGACCGGTTCGGCTCCAAGGAGCAGATCGTCGTCGAGTACCTGGCGGCCCGCGACGAGCGCTGGCAGGCCTTCCTCGCGCCGTACGTCGAGGCCGCGACCACCCCGCGGGCCCGCATCCTGGCCGTCTTCGACGCCTCGCGCGACTGGGCCGGGGCGAACAGCGCCAAGGGCTGCAGCATGGTCAACGCGCACGCCGAGATCAGTGACCCCGCGCACCCCGCGTATCAGGTCATCACCGGCCAGAAGGCCTGGATGCTCGCCCTGTTCACCGGCCTCGCCCGCGACATCGCGCCCCGGCGGGCGGCGAAGCTCGGCCGGACGCTGATGCTGCTGCACGAGGGCGCGCTGGTCGCGCACGGTCTGCGGATCTTTCCGGACGCGATCGACCGCGCCCGCGACGACGCGGCGGCGCTGCTCCGGGACGCTCTTCGGTCCACTCCTGCTGCTGACTGAAAGCGCAGGTCGGAGGCCCTTTGGGGAAGTCTTTGCCGTTGGCCGGAATGTGATGTTCCGTGTTACCGGCTCATTGACCGTACGCAGTCGCGAGGGGCACGCTGCTCATATAGCTGCTGTCTACACCTAGTTTCTCGGGTGGTGGCGCACCAGCAGCGTGAAGCAGGAGGTAGCGCATGTGTGGCATTACTGGCTGGGTCTCCTTCGACCGTGACCTGCGGTCCGTCTCCGGCACCCTGGACGCGATGACCGAGACGATGTCCTGCCGCGGCCCCGACGACCGCGGCACCTGGATCGAGGGCCCCGCCGGACTCGGGCACCGCAGGCTCGCCATCATCGACCTGCCCGGCGGGCGCCAGCCCATGACCGCGCGGACACCGCGCGGCACCGTCGCCCTCGTCTACTCGGGGGAGACCTACAACTACACCGAACTGCGCCGCGAACTGACCGGGCGCGGCCACGAGTTCAGCACCGACTCCGACACCGAAGTCGTCCTGCGCGGCTATCTGGAGTGGGGCGAGGCGGTCGCCGAACGGCTCAACGGCATGTACGCGTTCGCGGTGTGGGACGGCCGGCACGACAAGCTCGTCATGATCCGCGACCGGATGGGCATCAAGCCCTTCTACTACTACGAGACCCCGGACGGCGTCCTGTTCGGCTCCGAGCCCAAGGCGATCCTCGCCAACCCGCTGGCCCGCGCCCGGGTGACCACCGACGGGCTGCGCGAGCTCTTCACCTTCGTCAAGACGCCCGGTCACGCCGTGTGGGACGGCATGAACGAGGTCGAGCCCGGCACCGTCGTGACCGTCGACCGCTCCGGTCCGCGCCGTCACGTCTACTGGCGGCTCGAGACCCGCCCGCACCCCGACGGGCGGCAGGAGTCCATCGCCAAGGTGCGCGAACTCCTCGACGACATCGTGCGCCGCCAGCTCGTCTCGGACGTGCCGCGCTGCACGCTGCTCTCCGGCGGCCTCGACTCGTCGGCGATGACCGCGCTCGCCGCGCGCCAACTCGGCGAGGCGGGCGAGACCGTGCGCAGCTTCGCCGTCGACTTCGTGGGCCAGAGCGAGAACTTCGTGGCCGACGCGCTGCGCTCGACGCCGGACACGCCCTACGTGCACGACGTGGCCAAGGCCGCCGGCACCGACCACCGCGACATCGTCCTGGACTCGCACGCCCTCGCCGACCCCGAGGTCCGGGCCAAGATGATCCGCGCCCGCGACCTGCCCATGGGCTTCGGCGACATGGACGCCTCCCTCTTCCTCCTCTTCCGGGCCATCCGGGAGCACTCGACGGTCGCGCTCTCGGGCGAGTCCGCGGACGAGGTCTTCGGCGGCTATCTGCAGTTCTTCGACGAGGAGGCCCGCAACGCGAGCACCTTCCCCTGGCTGGTGAAGTTCGCCGAGCAGTTCGGCGACGACGCCGACGTCCTGCGCCCGGACCTGACCGCCGCCCTCGACCTGCCCTCGTACATCCAGCGGAGCTACGACACGGCGGTCGCCGGAATCCGGCGCCTCGACGGTGAGAGCGACTTCGAGTTCCGGATGCGCAAGATCTGCCATCTGCACCTGACCCGGTTCGTGCGCGTCCTGCTCGACCGCAAGGACCGCGCGAGCATGGCCGTGGGGCTCGAGGTGCGGGTGCCGTTCTGCGACCACCGCCTGGTCGAGTACGTCTACAACGCGCCCTGGTCCCTGAAGTCCTTCGACGGCAGGGAGAAGAGCCTCCTGCGGGAGGCGACGGCGGACGTCCTGCCGGCTTCCGTGTACGACCGCGTGAAGAGCCCTTATCCCTCCACGCAGGACCCCAAGTACGCGATCGCCCTCCAGGGGCACGTCAAGGATCTCCTGGCCGAGCCCGCCCACCCGGTCTTCGATCTCGTCGACCGGGACCGGGTGACGCGGGCCGCGCAGCGCGACGTACCGCAGATCACCCAGGCATCCCGGCGCGGGCTGGAACGTACGCTCGACCTGGCGATCTGGCTCGACCTGTACGAGCCGGAGATCTCCCTGGCCTGAGTGCCGCCGTCGCCGCCGGGGGCGTCACTGCCCCGAGCAGCTGCGGACCGTCGGCTGCGGCGGGACCCGGTCCTCGGGATCGGGTTCCGCCGTGGTCGCGAGCGTGTCCAGGAAGCGCTGGAGCGCGGGCGCGCCACCAGGGCCCAGGCTCCGGCGGATGGGCGGCACGGCCGCCGGTGTGCCGGAGCCGCGCCGGGCGCCGGGGGCGGGGCAGGGGAGATCCGTGGCGTCGACGGTCGCGGCCCGGCGTATGAACTCATCGACCGTGAGGCCGAGCTGGTCCGCGTTGCGCTGGACCGCTTCGTACTCGTCGGGCGTGAACAAGACCTGCACAGGCTTGGCACCGTCCATGAACGCATGATGCCGTCCGAGGGGTGCGCCGCGCGGTGCGGTTGGCATATTCGCGCTCGAAGGCGTGAAACGGAACGGGATGGACATGTCCGATCGGAAATAGAGGTAGGCCCCGACCGGACGGGGGAATCGCGATCGGGACCTACGTACTGTTCAACGGTGAACCAATACCTGGTGTTCCCAGGTCGGGGCCTTGTCGCTGTGAGCTGCGTTACGTGCAGGATTCAACGGGCGGGGGTCCGTGCGACGCGGAACCCCACGTCGTCGATCCGGAACGTCGGATGGCTGCGGCGGCGCACCGAGGCCCGGCAGCTCCAGTGCTCGTCGAACCAGCCGCCGCCACGGAGCACCCGGTAGGTGCCGTACACCTCGGGGTCGTAGAGGTCCCAGCACCACTCCCACACGTTGCCCAGCATGTCGTGCAGGCCCCACGCGTTGGGCTGCTTGCCGCCCACCTCATGGATGCGCCCCGAGCCGTTGCCGCCGTGCCAGGCGATCTCGTCGAGCGGCCCGTACCGCGCGCCGTCCGTCCCGGCCCGGCAGGCGTACTCCCACTCGGCCTCGGTCGGCAGCCGGAATCCGTCGGCGGATTCGTCCCACTCGGCGTCCTCATCGAAGCCCAGAAGGTAGGCGGGAGTCAGTCCCTCCCGCAGGGACAGGGCATTGCAGAAACGGACCGCGTCCAGCCACGAGACCCCCTCGACCGGCAGCCGGTCGCCGGTCGCGGTGCTCGGCCGCTCGCCGGTGACCTGCGCGTACCGCTCCTGGGTGACGGGGTGTGCCGCGAGTTCGTACGCCGCGACCTCCACCGGCCACCTGCGCCGGGTCCGCCGGTCCGACAGCGTCACCTCACCCGCTGGGACGCTGATCATCTCGTTCTCCGTGCTCAGGGGGACAACAGGCGGGCCGCACGCATCTGCAGGTAGCGGACCTCGGGGATGCTCAGCGTACGCTTGGCCGCCAACTGGTAGGCGGCGCGGGCCTCCTCGGTCTCGCCCGCCCGCTCCAGGAGATGGGCGCGCACCGCGTCGAGCCGGTGATGGCCCGCCAGCCGGTCCTCCAGCGCGGCGACTTCGGCGAGACCCGCGCGCGGCCCGTGCACCATGGCGAAGGCGACGGCCCGGCTGAGCTCGGCCATGGGTTCGGGAGAGCGGCGTACGAGGATGTCGTACAGGGCGAGGATCTGCGGCCAGTCGGTGGCGTCGGCGCGCTCGGCCTCGTCGTGCAGCGCGGCGATGGCCGCCTGCAACTGGTAGACCCCGGCCGGGCCCTGGGACAGGGCCTTCTCGACCAGCGCCGAACCTTCCTCGATCGCGCGCCGGTCCCAGCGCGAGCGGTCCTGCTCGTCGAGCGGGATGAGCTCCCCGTGGGGGCCGGTGCGGGCCGCGCTGCGGGCCTCGGTGAGCAGCATGAGCGCGAGCAGCCCGGTCACCGCGCCGTCCCGGGGCAGCAGGGTGCGCACGGACCGGGTCAGCCGGATCGCCTCGCGCGCCAGGTCCGCGCGGTGCAGGGCGCTGCCGGAGGTCGCGGTGTAGCCCTCGTTGAAGATCAGGTAGAGCACCTGAAGGACGACCGCGAGCCGCTGGTCACGGTCCTGTGGGCCCGGCTGGCGAAACGGCACCCCCTTGACCTTCGCCTTGGCCCTGCTGATCCGCTGCGCCATCGTCGCCTCGGGCACGAGATGGGCGCGGGCGATCTCGGCGGTGGTCAGACCGCCGACCGCGCGCAGCGTCAGCGCGACCTGCGCGGCCGGGCTCAGCCCGGGATGGCAGCACAGGAAGAGCAGCGTCAGGGTGTCGTCGTCGGACGGCGCGCGGCTCTCGCCCGGTGCGGGCGCCGTGAAGGCGTCCCGGGGCGACAGCTGGGCGGCCTCCTCCTCGCGCCTGCGCCGCGCCTCGTCGCTGCGCAGCTGATCCATCAGGCGCCGCGACGCGACCCTGATCAGCCAGCCGCGCGGGTTCTCGGGAACGCCCTGCTCGGGCCACTGCCGCGCCGCGGAGATGAGCGCCTCCTGCACGGCGTCCTCGGCCTCGCCGAAGTGTCCGTAGCGGCGCACGAGCGCGCCGAGGACCTGCGGCGCGTGCAGGCGCAGCAGGTCCTCGACCACGGCCGTGCCGTTCAGGACGCTTCGTCGGGGCCGCCCATGATGGGGCGGATCACCACGGGGTAGTTCGGCGCGCCCTCGGGGATCGGGCACGTCTGGATGCGGTTGGCGATCTCCGTGACCCGGTCCAGGCTCTCGCAGTCCAGGACCCAGTACCCGGCGAGCACTTCCTTCGTCTCGCCGTAGGGGCCGTCCGTGATGACCGGGCGGCCTTCCTTGTCCACGTCGACCAGCCGGGTCTGCGAGGGCTCGGCCAGGCCCTGTGCCTCGACCATCTCGCCGGACTCGGCCAGGTCGTCGTTGAGCGCGCCCATGAAGGCGAACATCGCCTGCAGGTCCTTCTCGCTCCACGCCGGGCTGGTCGCGTTCGCCTTGCCGCTCTGCGCCTCGTAGTCCGCCTGCGTGCCCTGAACCATCACCAGATACTTCATGATGTCGCTCCTCGACTGTGCGGTGGTCACCCCTTGTGGGCAACTCTCACAGGGGACGTCGGAGCGGACGACCCGTTCTCGACACTACGCCGCGAAGAATTCGGTGCGTCGTCGAAAGAGCGCGCACGGCCGCCGCTGCCCTCCCGCGCCGACCAGGACGTTTCGGCGGCGGCCGAATCGACGCGCGGCTACGGTGCGTGCATGACGTACGCACATCGAGCCGCCGAGTTCCGTGCCCTGCACCGCACCGGCGAACCCCTGCTGCTGCCCAACGCCTGGGACCACGCGTCGGCCGCCGCGCTCGCCCACGGCGGTTTCCCCGCGATCGGCACCACCAGCCTCGGCGTGGCGGTGGCCGCCGGGAAGGCGGACGCCACGGGCGAGACCCGGGAGGAGACCCTGCGCCTGGCCCGCGGCCTGGCCCGGCTGCCCGCGCTGATCACCGTGGACATCGAGGGCGGCTTCAGCGAGCGGCCCCAGGACGTCGCGGACCTCGCGGCGGAGCTGGCCCTGGCGGGTGTCGTGGGCGTGAACATCGAGGACGGGCGCCCGGACGGGACGCTGGCCGACACGGCTCTGCAGTGCGAGCTGATCGGCGCGCTCAAGGAGGCGGCCCCCGACCTGTTCGTCAACGCGCGCACGGACACGTACTGGCTGCGCGCCGGGGGAGCGGGCGAGACCGAGCGCCGGGCGGTGGCCTACCAACAGGCGGGCGCCGACGGTGTGTTCGTCCCCGGCCTCCAGGAGGAGAAGGCCATCGCGGCACTGGTCGATGGCGTGCTCGACGTCCCGCTGAACATCCTCTTCGCGCCCGGCGCCCTGACCTTCGGGCGTCTTGCGGAGCTCGGCGTGCGCCGGGTGAGCAGCGGCTCGCTGCTCTTCCGCGCGGCCCTGCACGGAGCCGTCGATGCGGCTCGCTCGATCGCCCGGGGTGGCGCCGTGCCGGAGGGGCTGCCGTCGTACGCGGACTCCCAGGCGCTCTCGGCGGCCTACGGCAAGGGCGCGGGGCGGTAGCGAGTAGCGGCGGGGGCTAGCGGCGCACTCCGTCCTCGTCCAACTCGCCGTCCCCGTCCGGCCTTTCGTCCCCGTGGTGGCGGGTGGCGCCCGCGTCGCGCTGCTGGTCGCCGTGGCCCGGCCACCATGCCGCGTGCCCGATGAGGGCCGTCAGCGCGGGGGTGAAGATCATCGCCATGACGAAGGCGGCGATGAGGATGCCGAAGGACAAGGAGAAGCCCATCTGGGAGAGCGTCGAGTTGCCCGCGAGCATCAGCGTCGCGAACGTGCCCGCCAGGATCACGCCCGCCGAGCCGATCGTCGGGCCCGAGTGGCGCACCGCCGTGCCCGCCGCGTCGTGCGGGGTGCGGCCCTCGCGGGCCTCCTCGCGCAGCCGCGAGACCATGAGGATGTTGTAGTCCGTGCCCAGGGCGACCACGAACAGATACATGATCACCGGCAGCATGAACATCAACCCGGGCTGGCTGCCGATCTGCTGGAACAGCAGCGAGGTCGCGCCCAGGGTCGCGCCGAAGCCGAGGGCGACGGACAGCATCAGGTACCACGGCGCGACCAGGCTGCGCAGCAGCAGGCCGAGGATGACCATGATGGCCAGCGCGGCGACCGGGAAGACCACCGAGTAGTCGCGGTCCACGGCCTTGTTGATGTCGACGTACACCGCCGTCGTCCCGCCGACCAGTGCCTCGGTGCCGGTCGGCGCGTCGTCGTGGGCGATCGGGCGCAGGCGGTCCTTGACGGTCTCCAGGGCCTTGTCGGAGGCGGGCGGATCGGAGAGGACGACGGAGAACGACGCCGTCGTACGGTCCGTGCTCAGGCGGGGCGCGGAGACCTCGCCCACGCCCTGGACGTCGTCCAGCTGCCCGCGGAAGGCGGCCGTGCGCGCCGCGGGGAGCGGTCCGTCGTCCGTCGAGGTGAGGTAGACGAAGGTCGGGTCGGTGGTGCCCGCGGGGAAGCCCTTCTGGAGGTCGTCCAGGGCGACCATGGACTCCTTGTCCTTGGGCAGCGAGGAGCCCGCGAGGTCGAAGTTGGCCCGGTAGCCCAGCGCGCCCAGCGTCAGCGCGCCCATGAACAGCGCCGACACCAGGGCCCAGACGGCGGGCTTGCGGGCGATGGAGGTGCCCAGGCGGGCGAAGCCGGTGCCCTGCGGCTCCCGCTGCCACGACTTCGAGGGCCAGAACACCTTGGTGCCGAGCAGCGAGACGACGGCGGGGACCAGCGTGAGTCCGGCGAGCAGCGTCACGAAGACCGCGATGGCCAGGGCCGGGCCCATCGAGCGCAGCATGCCGAGCGAGGAGAGCGTCAGGGCGGCGAAGGCGACGATGACGGCGCCCGCCGCCGATGTGATCGCCTCGCCGACCCGCTCGACGGCGTGCACCATGCCGGCCTTGGGATCCTCGCCCGCCCGCAGCGCCTCTCGATAGCGGAAGAGCAGGAACAGGATGTAGTCCGTGCCGACGCCGAACAGGACGACGGTGAGGAGTTCCTGGATGGAGGAGTCGGCCTTCATGTCGAAGGCCTTGTTCGCGGAGGCGATCAGGCCGGTCGCCATCGGCGAGATGAGGCCGATCAGGACCACGGGAAGCAGCGCGATGATCGGGCTCCGGAAGATCACCAGGAGCAGCACGATGATGATCACGATCGTGCCGACCCCGACGAGCAGTCCGGCCCGCTCCGACGCGTCGCTCTCGTCGAGCGCCTGCGCGGCGGAGCCGGTGATTCCGGCGGACAGGTCTGTGCCCTTCAGCTCGGGCTTGAGATCGGACCGCAGGTCCTTGACGGCGTCCTGCTGCGCGGTGTCCTCGGGGTTGGTGAGCTTGGGCATCGCGACGACCGACGTCTGCACGAGCTTGTTGGGCGAGACCGCGCCGGGCACGACCGCCTGCACCTCGGGGATCTTCCTGGCCTGCAGGTCCTTGGAGACGCGGGTGACGTCCGCGGAGTCGGCCGCCGTCAGCTTTCCGCCGTCCGAGCGCTGGAAGACGATGATCGCGCCGACGTTCTGCTGCTTGGGGAACTCCGCTTCCTGCACGTCCGCCGCGCGGATGGACTCGTAATGGTCCGGCAGGAAGCTCGCCTCGTCGCTGCTGGAGGTGAGTTTCGGCGCCAGGGAGATCACGGCGCCGGCCGCCACGACCCACGCCAGGATGATCCACCACGGGCGACGGACCACGAATCGGCCCAGGCCAGAGAACATCGGCTGCTGCCTCCCTCGCCCCCGAGGCGTAACAGAGCGTACTGACCAAGGATCTTCCGGACCGGGCGGCCCCGCCACTTGAGCCGTTCGGCGCAAGGGCGGGATGCGCCCGGGGACGTCCGACGGCGGCCGCGTGCCGTGACGCCCGGGGGCGCCCGCGTGCCATGACGCCCGGGGGCACCCGCGTGCCATGACGCCCGAGGGCGCCCGCCTGCCGTCAGCAGCTGGTCATCAGAAGTTGATCATGTGTCCGGCCAGGCCGTGCACCGCTTCCTTGACCGCCTCGCCGAGCGTGGGGTGCGCGTGGACGTTGCGCGCGACCTCGTGCACGGTCAGGTCCCACTGCTGGGCCAGGGTCAGCTCGGGAAGCAGCTCGGTGACGTCCGGGCCGATCAGGTGGGCGCCGATGATCTCGCCGTACCGCGCATCACTGATGATCTTGACGAAGCCGACGGTGTCGCCCAGGCCGTGCGCCTTGCCGTTCGCCATGAACGGGAACTTGGCGACCTTGACGTCGAAGCCCTTCTCCTTCGCCTGCGCCTCGGTCCAGCCGAAGCTGGCGATCTGCGGCTGGGAGTAGGTGGCGCGCGGGATCATCGGGTAGTCGAGCTCCATCGTCTCGGCGCCCGCGATCGTCTCGGCGGCCACGACACCCATGGACTCGGCGGTGTGCGCGAGCATCAGCTTCGCGGTGACGTCACCGATGGCGAAGATGTGCGGCACGTTCGTCCGCCCGTGGCCGTCGATGTCGATCGCGCCCCGCTCGGTCACCGCGACGCCCGTCGCCTCCAGGCCGAAGCCCTCGACGTTCGGCGCGAAGCCGATGGCCTGCAGGACCTTGTCCGCCTCCAGGACCTCCTGCTTGCCGTCCTTGCCGGTCACCGTGACCTTGACCTGCAGGCCCGACTCGTCGATCGACTCGACGCGGGTCGAGGTCTTCACGTCGATGCCGAGCTTGCGGTACTGCTTGGCGAGCTCCGTCGAGACGTCCGCGTCCTCCAGGGGCGCGATGCGGTCGAGGAACTCGACGATGGTGACCTTCACGCCGTAGTTGTGCAGGACGTAGGCGAACTCGATGCCGATGGCGCCGGCGCCCGCGATCACGATGGACTGCGGCACGGAGTCGGCGAGGATCTGCTCCTCGTACGTCACGACCTTCTCCGAGCGCCGCGTGCCGGGCAGCAGCTTCGGCGTCGCGCCCGTGGCGATGATGCAGTTCTCGAACGTGATGGTGTCCGTGGAGCCGTCCGACTTGGCGACCTGCAGCGTGTTCGCGTCCAGGAACGTGCCCCGGCCGTCGAACTCGGTGATCTTGTTCTTCTTCATCAGGAAGTGGACGCCCTTGACGCGGCCGTCGGCCACCGTGCGGCTGCGGTTGAACGCCTCGCCGTAGTCGAAGGACACGTTCCCGTCGACCTTGATGCCGTACGTCTTCTGCTCGTGCGTGAACAGATGGGCCAGCTCGGCGTTGCGCAGCAGCGCCTTGGTCGGGATGCAGCCGACGTTGAGGCAGACACCTCCCCAGTACTTCTCCTCGACGACCGCTACCCGCTTGCCCAGCTGGGCGGCGCGGATGGCGGCCACATAGCCGCCGGGTCCTGCTCCGAGCACGACGACGTCGAAGCGGTCTTCCATGGGGAGGTCCTCTCTGGTGGTACGTATCTCGCGTACGGGTGGTGTTCTCGCCGATGGGACGGAACCGCTGGTGCACAACGCCCGATGCCTCGATCATGCGGCATGTGGCCGCCTCGGCGGCGGGCGGGTGCCCCGGTGGCGCGGCGCACGAGTGGGCCACGCGACTGGTCGGTCAAGTAGCGCCCCTCTGCCGGAGGTTCACTGTGCCCCACGATCCGCGTCCCCACGTCCCGCACAACCCGGACGTCACCCCCGCTCTTCCTGATCTCCTTGTGAAGGACGCCTCACTGCTCGTCGTGGACGGCGAGCGCGAACTGCCCGGAGGCTGGGTCGCGCTCACCGACGGCCGGGTCAGCGCCGTCGGCGGCCCCGGCGGCGAGCCCGAGGCCCGGCGGACCGTCTCCGCGGGCGGGCGCCTCGTCACCCCCGGTCTGGTCAACACGCACCATCACATCTACCAGAACCTCACCCGCTCCTACGCGCCCGCCGTCAACGGCTCCCTCTTCGACTGGCTGACCACGCTGTACCCGCTGTGGGCCGCGCTCGACGAGGAAGCCGTCCACGTCTCGGCGTACGTCGGCATGGCCGAACTCCTCATGGGCGGCTGCACGACCTCGATGGACCACCTCTACGTCCATCCCCGCCCGTACCTGATCGACGCCGAGATCAGGGCCGCCCGCGACATCGGCTTCCGCTTCCACGCCACCCGCGGCTCCATGACGCGCTCCGTGGACGACGGAGGCCTGCCGCCGCGCAGCGTCACCCAGACCGACGAGGAGGTCCTCGCCGACAGCGAGCGGCTGATCGCGGCCCACCACGACCCGGCACCCGGCGCGCTCGTGCGCGTCGCGCTCGCGCCCTGCTCGCCCTTCTCCGTCACCAAGGAGCTGATGACGGCGACCGCCGAGCTCGCCGAGCGCCACGACGTACGCCTGCACACCCACCTCGCGGAGGATGCCGACGAGGACACCTACTGCCAAGAGGTCTACGGCTGCCGGCCTGTCGAGTACTTCGAGGACGCGGGCTGGATGAGCGACCGCACCTGGGTCGCGCACTGCATCCACCCCGACGACGGCGAACTGCGGCGCCTGGCCGCCGCCGGAGTCGGCGTCGCCCACTGCCCCAGCTCGAACATGCTCATCGGCGGCGGTACCGCCCGCGTACGCGAGATGCGCGAGCTCGGCCTGCCGGTCGGCATCGGCTGCGACGGCTCCGCGTCGACCGACCACGCGTCGCTGTGGATGGAGACCCGCGCCGCGCTGCTCCTGGGCCGCTATCGCGGCGGGCCCACCGCGATGACCGCGCGCGACGCACTCGACATGGCGACCCGCGGCTCCGCCCAATGCCTGGGCCGCGCGGACGAGTTGGGGCATCTGCGCCCCGGTGCCTGCGCCGACCTCGTCGTCTGGGACCTCCATGAGGTCGCGCTGGCCGGGGCGTTGAGCGATCCCGTGGAGGCCTGGCTGCGCTGCGGGCCCGCGCGGGCGTGGACCACGGTCGTGGCGGGCCGCGTCCTGGTGGACCGGGGCGAGCCCGTCCTGCCCGGTCTCGCGGACGCGCTGCGGGACCACGCCCGGATCGCACGCCGGATGCAGGCGGTGGTGTGAGGCACTCAACCGCCTTTATCGGCAAGCTTGTTGGTGATCCGGTCCCGGGTGCGCCCGGCCGAACGCCACCGGATAGTGTCGCCGCGACCGAGCAAC
The DNA here is from genome assembly GCF_055585065.1 of Streptomyces sp. NPDC054047. Lineage (NCBI taxonomy): Bacteria > Bacillati > Actinomycetota > Actinomycetes > Kitasatosporales > Streptomycetaceae > Streptomyces > Streptomyces sp. NPDC054047. The sequence continues at coordinate 357,699 of NZ_JBVJKV010000006.1, forward strand.
CCATGTCCCTCTGGGAGAGGTGGAGAACGCGTGGTGGCCGCAGACGACCAGCCCGAGACGATGTCCATACCCTTCGACGTGCCGACGTCGGCACGCGCCTACGGCTGGATGCTCGGCGGCAAGGACAACTACGCGGTCGACCGCGACTTCCTGCTGCGGACGCTGCCCGACTTCCCCGAGTGCGTCGACATCGCCCGGCAGAACCGCGAGTTCCTCTTCCGGGTCGTGCGCCATCTGACCCGGGCGGGCATCCGCCAGTTCATCGACATGGGCTGCGGCCTGCCGACCGACGACAACGTCCACCAGGTCGCACGGCGCTTCGCACCCGACACCCGCGTCGTCTACGTCGACATCGACCCGATCGTCCTCGCGCACGGCAGAGCGCTGCTCGCCGACGACTCCACCACCACCGTCATCAACGGCGACATGCGCGACCAGGACGCCATCCTCGGCCACCCCGACATGACCCGCCTCATCGACTTCGACGAGCCGGTCGCGGTGCTCTTCCTCTCGGTGGTGCACCACCTCACCGACGCCGACGGCCCCCGCCGCGTCCTGCGCACGATCATCGACCGGGCGGCGCCCGGCAGCTACCTGGGCCTCTCGCAGGTCGTCGCCGACGACCCGGCGCGCGGCGCCGCGATGAGCGCGCACATCTCCGGCGGCGGCGTCCCCTGGCAGACCCGCACCCCCGCCGAGCTCGACGCGTTCCTGGACGGCCTGGAGCCGGTCGAGCCCGGCCTGGTGAACCTGGTCGACTGGCGCCCCGACGCCGACCAGCCCCCGCTCGCCCCGGTCCACGAGGACCTGGCCCCCTACCTGGGCGCCACCGAGCAGAGCAAGGGGATCTACGAGTACGGGGGTTTGCTCCGCAAGGCATAGCCATACACAATGGCGTGCATGATCCAGCACCTGACCGCCGCCGTGAGGACCTTCGGGGTCCCGTGGCGGTGCGGGTGCGAGCGATCGGGTCGCTAGCTGCCCGGGGATGCGTCTCCAGCCACCACGGAGTTCCGTCTCCGTACCGCCACCCGCTCACTCGCCACTGAAGGATCACCATGGCCGTGGTTTCCCCTGCCGTTTCCTCCGCTGCTCCCGCCGCCTCTCCCACGCTCCGCGAGGCCCGCGTACCCGCCGACGGCATGTACGAAGGCCGCCGAACCCTGCGCCGCGTACCCGAGGGCTGGGAAGAGCGCCCGTACGAACTGATCGACGTCGTCCCCCAGGGGCGGCTCATCGGCGCCGAGATCCGTGGCGTCGACCTCGCGCGGCCGCTCACTCCCGCGCTGCGCGAGGAGCTGGGCCGCGCCCTTCTGGAGTGGAAGGTGCTCTTCTTCCGGGGCGCCAAGATCACCTCCGAGCAGCAGTGCGCCTTCGCCCTGAACTGGGGCGAGTTGGAGACCAATCCGCTGCTCGCGCGAGGGTCGGCCGACGACGTCGTCCGGTTCGACAAGGGCGGCAGCGCCACCCCCACGTACGAGAACGTCTGGCACGCCGACGTCACCTTCCGCGAGCGCCCCGCGCTCGGCGCCGTCCTCCAGCTGCGCGAGGTGCCGCCGGTGGGCGGCGACACGATGTGGGCGGACATGGCGGCCGCGTACGACAACCTCCCCGACGAGGTGAAGGCACGCATCGAGGGGGCTCGCGCGGTGCACGACTTCATCCCCGGCTTCGCCCGCTTCTACGGGCCCGAGAAGCTGATCCCGCTCCAGGAGCAGTTCCCGCCGGTCACCCACCCCGTCGTGCGCAGGCACCCGGAGACCGGGCGCAAGATGCTCTTCGTCAACACCTCCTTCACCACGCACATCGTGGGCATGGAGCGGGCGGAGAGCGACCGGCTGCTGAGCTACCTGGTCCGCCAGGCCCAGGTCCCCGAGTACCAGGTGCGATTCCACTGGCAGGCCGGTGACGTCGCCTTCTGGGACAACCGCTCCACCCAGCACTACGCGGTCGACGACTACGCCCCGCACCGTCGCGTGGCCGAACGTGTCGCGATCGCGGGCGACCGCCCGTACTGATCCGTCGGCCACCGGCGGGCGATCGCCGGTGGCCGGGACCTTTCGGAAGGAACCTCATGTCAGCCGCAGCGCGCTTCCCGTTGACACCCGAGCCGATCCACGTCCCCGACGCGGTACTCGACGACCTCAGGACGCGGCTGCGGCTGACGAGGTGGCCCGACGACGCGGGCAACGACGACGGGTACTACGGAGTGCGCCGCGGCTACCTCCAGGAGCTGGCCGAGTACTGGCTGCACCACTACGACTGGCGCAAGGCCGAAGCGGCCATCAACTCCTACGAGCACTACCGGGTGAGCGTCGACGGCGTGCCCGTGCACTTCATGCGCAGGCCCGGCGTCGGCCCCGCCCCCACCCCGCTCATCCTCACGCACGGCTGGCCCTGGACCTTCTGGCACTGGTCCAAGGTCGTCGACCCGCTCGCCGATCCCGCCGCGTACGGCGGCGACCCGGCCGACGCGTTCGACGTCATCGTCCCCTCGCTGCCCGGCTTCGGCTTCTCCGCCCCGCTGGCGGACCACCCCGACATGAACTTCTGGAAGGTCGCCGACCTCTGGCACACCTTGATGACCGACACGCTCGGCCACGAGAAGTACGCCGCCGGGGGCTGCGACATCGGCGCCCTCGTCGCCGGTCAGCTCGGCCACAAGTACGCCGACGAGCTGCACGGCATCCACATCGGCTCCGGCCAGAAGCTCGACTTCTTCAACGGCGACCGGGGCTGGGACCTCAGTGGCGGCCAGCCGATCCCCGAGGGCCTGCCCGAGCCCGCCCACCGCCAACTGCTCTCCCTGGAAAGGCGCTTCGCCGCCCACCTGGCCGTCCACGTCCTGGGTCCCAGCACCCTCTCCTACGGGCTCAGCGACTCACCGGTCGGACTGCTCGCCTGGATTTTGGAGCGCTGGGACAAGTGGAGCGACAACCGCGGCGACGTGGAGAGCGTCTTCTCCAAGGACGATCTCCTCACGCACGCCATGATCTTCTGGGTGAACAACACCATCGGCACGTCGGTGCGCTACTACGCCAACGCCAACCGCTACCCGTGGACGCCCTCGCACGACCGGCATCCGGTCGTCGAGGCCCCCACCGGCCTCACCTTCGTCGGCCACGAGAACCCGCCCGGAGTCACCACCACCGAGGAGCGGATCCAGAACTGGCTCGCCGGTGACCGGGCCGACTGGTACCGGCACGTGAACCTCAACGCGCACGAGAGCGGCGGCCACTTCATCCCGTGGGAGATGCCCGAGGGCTGGGTGGGCGACCTGCGCCGTACGTTCCACGGCCGACGCTGAGGCGTTGCCCGCGCCCCTCCTGCGGGCTCAACGCTCCAAGGAGCGCTGCCACTTGACCTCGCCGTCCTGCCGCTCGTCCGTGGGGGTCAGCCCCGCGGCGGTGGCGACGGCGGCCGATGCCCGGTGGTCGGGGTGGACATGGGCGATGACGCCGCGCACGTCCGGCTGCCCTGCGAGCCAGTCGACCAGGCCGCGGGCCGCCTCGACCGCGATGCCCCGCCCCTGCCAGGGAGTCCCCACGACCCAGGCGATCTCCGCGACCAGCGCGGCGCCGCCGTCGGCGGCGGGGCCGACCGTCGCCTGCACCGTCCCGGCCAGGCGGTCCTCGTCGCGCAGCCGCAGCACCCAGTTGCACCAGGAGACCGCCGGGTCGGGGGAGCCCGCGGTCATCCGCCGGTAGCGGGCGCGCAGGGCCCGCGGATCGTCCGGAGAGCCGCCGATGAAGGTGTGCAGGGCGGGATCGGCGAGCACGTCGGCCATCTCGTCGGCGTGCTCGACCCGCAGAGGTACGAGGATCAGGCGGGCGGTGCCGATCTCCTGGGCGTGGACCGCGGTCATGGACGACTCCCTCGGCGGGTTCATGGACGACTCCCTGAGCGGGTCGGCGCGGCACGCAGCGTAGCCGAGGGGCGCGCGGGCAGGGCGTGCGGGTGAGCGCGGGCGGGGTTGTCAGTGGTGGCTGCGAGGATTCCGGCCATGAACCCGCCTCGCCTCACCGACATCGAGAAGGCCGTGCGCGCCAGTTGGGGACCTGACACCTACCCGTCGGACTCCTCCCGCGCCCGGCCCCCGGACAACCCGGCCCGAGGCCAGTGCGGCGTCACCGCGCTGGTCCTCCAGGACCTGCTGGGCGGCGAGCTGATACGGGGCGAGGTGCGCGTGGCCGACGAGTGGACCGACCACCACTGGTGGAACCGCCTGGGCATGGGCTTGGAAGTCGACCTCACCCGCGAGCAGTTCACCCCGCAGGAGATCGTCACCGGGGGCGTCGTCATCCCCCGCCCACCCCAGATCCGCCGCCTCCGCGAGGAGTACGAGTTGCTGCACGCCCGGGTCCTGGAGAGGCTGGGCGGCCCACGGTGACGGAGGAACCACCCCGCCTGATCGTGCTGCGCGGCAACTCCGGCTCGGGCAAGTCCACCGTGGCCCGGCAGCTGCGGGACCGCTGTGGCCGGGGCCTGGCCGTCGTCGGGCAGGACGCGGTGCGCCGGGACATCCTGCGCGAGCACGACATCGCGGGCGCGGCCAACATCGGGCTGATCGACACCATCGCGCGCTATTCACTGGCCCACGGCTTCCACACGGTGGTCGAGGGCATCCTCACCGCGTCCCGGTACGGCGACATGCTCCGGTCCCTGTACGAGGACCACGCGGACCGTGCCTTCTGCTACTACTTGGACGTGCCCCTGGCGGAGACACTGCGCCGCCACGCCGGCCGCCCGCAGGCCGCCGAATTCAGCGAACGCGACCTACGCGACTGGTATCGCGAGGGCGATCGCCTCCCCGGGGGCATCGAGCGGATCGTCCCCGAGACCAGCACCGTGCGCGAGACGGTCGAGCGCGTCATCGCCGACAGCGGTCTCGCCGCCGGGCCCGGGGCCACGACCAAGTGAGTCTCGGCTCACGCCTCGGGCAGGTTCTGGCGGCGGGCGAGCAAGAAGGATCGTTCGGTGGCGTTCTCCGTGCGGGTGAGTGCGGCGTCGTAGGCGCGGGCCGCCTCATCGGTGCGGCCCAGGCGGCGCAGCAGGTCGGCGCGGATGGCGTGGAAGAGGTGGTAGCCGTCCAGGGCGAGCTCGTCGACCAGGGGCAACGCCTGGGCGGGGCCCTTGACTTCGGCCACCGCGACGGCGCGGTTGAGGGCGGCGACCGGGCTCGGGGCCACGGCAAGGAGCTGGTCGTACAGCTGGAGGATCTGGCCCCAGTCGGTGGCGGCCGCGGTCGGCGCGTCGCTGTGCACGGCGTTGATCGCGGCCTGGATCTGGTAGGGCCCGGGCCGATCGCGGCGCAGGCAGCGGCGGACGAGCTCCTGGCCCTCGGCGATCAGGGCGCGGTCCCACCGGTCGCGGTCCTGGTCGGCGAGGAGGACGAGCCCGCCGTCCGCGGTGGTCCTGGCCGCGCGCCGCGACTCGGAGAGCAGCATCAGCGCGAGCAGGCCCAGGGCCTCCGGCTCGTCGGGCATCAGCTCGGTCAGGAGCCGTCCCAGGCGGACGGCCTCCGCGCAGAGGTCGTCGCGGACGAGCGCGTCACCCGCGCTGGCCGTGTGCCCCTCGTTGAAGACGAGGTAGACCACGGCGAGGACCGCGCGGAGCCGTTCCGGCAGGTCGGCTTCGTGGGGGATCCGGTACGGGATGTGCGCGTCGCGGATCTTCCCCTTGGCCCGCACGATCCGCTGGGCCATCGTCGGCTCCGGCACCAGGAAGGCGCGGGCGATCTCCGTGGTGGTCAGCCCGCCCAGGAGACGCAGCGTGAGGGCGATCCGCGCGGCGGGGGCGAGCGCGGGATGGCAGCAGGTGAAGATCAGACGCAGTCGGTCGTCGCGCACGGGTCCCTCCCCGGCCGGTGGCTCCTGGGCGTGCAGCAGCGCGGCCTGCGCGTGCCGGTCGTCGCGGGACGCCTCCCTGCGGAGGCGGTCGATCGCGCGGTTGCGGGCGGTGGTGATGATCCAGCCCGCGGGGCTCGGCGGCAGGCCGGCGGACGGCCATCGCCGCACCGCCGTGGTGAACGCTTCCTGGACCGCCTCCTCGGCGATGTCGATGTCGCCGAAGACACGGACCAGGACGGCCACCGCGCGCCCGTACTCCGCACGGAAGACCCGCTCGATCACCTCGGAGGTGACCTCCGGGGAGCCCGTCGCCACTAGCAGGTTCCGTGCTGAAGGGGCCTGACCTCGACGGGCAGTGTGATGGCGCGGGCCACCTTGCGCCCCCATGCGAGCGCCTCGTCCAGATCGGCCGCCCGGATGACGGTGAACCCGCCGAGATGCTCCTTGCCCTCGACGTACGGGCCGTCGGTCGTGAGCACCTCGCTGTCCTTGACGCGCAGGACGGTCGCCGTGCTCGGCGGGAAGAGACCACCGGCGAACACCCAGGCGCCCGCCTCCCTGAGCTCGGCGTTCACCGCTTCGACGGCACGCATGATCGGCTCGAGGACCTCCGGAGCCGGTACGCCGCCGTCGGGCTGGTAGACGCTGATCAAGTACTGGTTCATGGCTGCTTCTCCCTGGTGAATCGCACCCGTCGCCGGTCTCGTGCCGGCCTCTCACTGTCCATACGAACGGCGACCGGCCGGATCGACAGGGGGGCGAAGGACCTGCCCGGTCGCGGTGGCCGCCCGGTGCCTTTCGCCGGGCGATGCCGGTCAGTGGTCGGAGATGATCGCGTCGAGGTGCCGCAGCGCCGCCGTCACCCGCGCCGGATCGTCGAAGAACGGGTCGTCCGGGACGGGCAGCGAGCCCGCGAGAGCGATCCCGCGGCCCCGCGCCCACGTTGCGTCGTCGACGCCGACCGCCGCGCGGAAGGCGCCGCGGGCCTCGTCCGGCAGGAACAGCCAGGCGGGTAGCAGGTCGACCGCGGGGTCGCCCACGGCCAGCGTCCCGAAGTCGATGACGGCGCTCAGGCGGCCGTCGACGGCCAGGAGGTTGCCGGTCGCGAGGTCGCCGTGGACCCACGTCGGCGGGCCGTCCCACACGGGTGCCGCGAGGGCCGCGTCCCACACGGCCGTCACCGCGTCGCTGTCGACGAGCCCCGCCACCTTCAGCTTCGCGATCTTGGACCGGACGAGGGAGTCGGCGAACAGGGAGTCGCACTCGGTGCCCACGCGTGCGCCGCGGAAGGCGTTGCTGAGCCGGGGGCCCGGGCCGCCCGCGGGGTCGATCCTGCGCAGGGCGGTGACGAACCCGGCGAGGTCGGCCGCCGCCCCGAGCGGATCGGCGAGCGAGTCGGTGGTGGCCGTCTCGCCCTCCAGCCACCGGTACACCGACCAGGGGAAGGGGTAGCCCTCACCGGGCTCGCCCCTGCCCAGCGGCTCCGGTACGGCGAGCGGCAGCCGCGGGGCGAGCCGCGGCAGCCACCGCTGCTCCGCCTCCACCTGCCCGACCCACCGGCGGTAGCGCGGCAACCGTACGGACAGGTCGTCGCCGAGCCGGTACGTGGCGTTGTCCATGCCGGACAGCGGGACCGGCGTGAGCGGCAGGTCCGCCCACCGGGGGAACTGCGCCGCTAGCAACCGGCGGACCAGGTCCGTGTCGATGGTCGGATCGCGATCGGGCTCGTGGTCCTCGTCGGGTCCTTCTGATGGCATGGGCAACCCCCGGTCATGCAAAGCGCCTTGGACATCGCTCAGGGCGTCGTCCAAGGCGCTGTCGTGGATGTCGAGGCCTCATCCCACCGTCGGGGCCGAGGTCGCGTCCACCCAATTACCGCCGGTTGCGCGGCAGATGGCGATCAGAACGTGAGGGCCGCGCCTTCGGAGAGGCTCGCCCGCATCTCGCAGTCGTTGCCGAAGCTCTGCGACCACGCGACTCGCCTGCCCTGCCACACGCCGTCGACGGTGACCACGACGGGCTTCCATTCCTTCGTACAGGCCATGCCGGACGACGTGCCGACCAGCTGCGCGAACTGGGCGTCGACCGCGCGCAGTTCGGCGCAGGCGGCGGACGCCGAGGGGTGGGTCCCCGAGGCCTTGGGCGAACAGTTCAGGGTCACGGCGCGCTGCATGATCGCGGTGTCCGCCTCTTCGCCCTGGCCGACCGCCATGACCAGCGACGAGGGCGCGTAGAGGCTCGCGGAGGCGGCCTGCGGCTGGGCCTGCGCCGTGCCAGCGGTTCCGGACATCACGCAGGCGGCCACGACAGCGGTGGCGCCCACCGTCTTGAGGAAGAAACGCACGTCAAGTCTCCTTTGTTGCGGGTGTGTTGCTGGTTGCAGACGGGAGTCTTGCCGGTGCGGAGAGTGAGCTCCAAATGTATGGTCGATTTCCGGATGCATGTGTCCGCTGAGCGGTCGCCGGGCGGCTGTTCGGGCAGCTCAGGATGGGCGGGGGAGGCAGGGGAGGGCGCGCGAAGGGTGTCCAACATGTGGACCGGAAGCGATGGTGCAAGCAAGAACAACCGCTTGACCTGCGAAAACAATTGATCTGATTTTCTATCGGAATCGATGGTCGACCGGAAAGCATCGGTGCTAAGGGCTCCGGAGCCGCGGCGACCGAGCACCGGCCCTCGCCTCAGCCGAGCCTGACGGTGATCCTCTGTGTCATCCCCTTCGTGCCGCTGAGATCCCCGAAGGTCAGCTTCAGGGAGGCGCCGGTGACCGCCGACGTGACCGTGGCGGGTTTGGCCGTCACCGCGGACACGGCGCGGTTCCAGGTGAGGGTCAGGGAGGTCTGCGCGCGCATCGGGTCACTCACGCAGACGACCGCGGTGCCGTCGCTCTTCTCGCTGATCTGCACGGAGCAGGGCGCGCTCGCGGTGAGCTTGCCCACCGTGCCGCCGAACCAGAAGTTGGCCCCGGTGAATCCGAGGGAGGGAACGGAGACCCCCTGCTGGCTGTCGGAGTTGGCCAGCACCTGGAGCCAGCCGGTCTCCGCCGACCTGGCCGCCGTCTGCGCCGCGCTCGCGCCGGGCATCAGGGCGTAGGCGTACGTCCCGTTCGTCGGGGCGGTGCCGTGGTCGACGTACAGCGTGAGGTACGTGCGGGCGATCGCGGTCGTGGCGCCGCCCTTGTTGATGTCGCTCCACTTGCCGGAGCGCTCCTCGCGCAGCGCCTTCACCGTCGCTCCGCCGGGGAAGACGTAGCCGCCGTGGCCCCCGATGTGCGCCCACTTGGCGCCCGTGAGGGTCGCCGACCAGGGGGCGCCGGTGGGCTTGGCGGCGCCGTCCACCTGGAAGGGTGCGGTGCCCGTGGGGCCGAGGTTGCGGTTCTCGACGGTCGTCTCGACCGCCGCGCCGTCCGTGCAGACGATGCCCGCGCCCAGGCAGACGATCGCGTCGTCCAGGCAGAACCACGACTTCTTCGCGCGCAGAGTGCTCTGCAGGCCCTTCACGTACTGCCCGATGGAGGCCCGTTGGCCGTCACTGGCGCCGCCCACCCACTTCACGTCCGGCATCGACGCACCCCAGTCGCCGCCCGCCGCGTCCGCGAGCGCCTTGCGCGAGGCCGTGATGCCGGGCAGCCGGTAGGGGTCGACGGTGGGCCAGAAGGCGTCGCTGTACTGCCCGTTGGCGTAGGTGTCGCCCCACCAATAGAGCATTCCGGAGCCGGTGTGCCAGCCCCGCAGATTCTCGCCGTTGCCCGTCTCGTAGTACGTGATGCGAGGATCGGCCATGCTGATCGAGGCCGCCCAGCCGGGGCGCCGGTGCGTGGCGCGGGCCATGTTGGGAAACAGGCGGTGACCGGTGGGTTCGGCGATCGCGGTCACCGACGCGTCGGCCTCGACCCCCGCGAGACGGGCCAGACTTGTCAGGCCGAGCGAGGAGTCGCCCAGCGGCGGGCTGTAGTAGTCCCGCCGCATCCAGCCCTTGACCAGGCCGCGCCAGCGCGCGTTCTCGGCCGCGCTCGCGCCCTGGCCGAGGAGTACGACGGCGGACATGATGGGATGCCCGCGCCGGTGGTCGTCGGCCTGGATCTTCTTCGCGTCGGATGCGGAGAGCCCGCGGCTGATGGCCCGGCCCGCCACACCGTCCATGACGAGGCCGTTGAAGATGAACGGGGCCCACGCCTTCTCCACGGCGTCGAAGACGATCTGCTTCTTGGCGTCCGTGACCTCCCAACTCGATCCGCGCAGCAGGGAGAAGAGCATGCCGAGGCCGCCGAGCATCACCGATCCGTACGACCCCGTGTAGGGCACGGTGGTGTGCTGGATGAACGAGCCGTCGGTGTAGAGGCCGTCGCCGGTGCTCACGTACGGGAAGACGGGGGAGAGGGCGTCCCTGGCCAGCGCGATCTTCGCGGAGTCGGCGCCGACGACCCCGCGCAGCGCGAGCACGCGGCACAGGTCGACGCGGTTCGCGCCGGTGCTCGTGCCGGTGTAGCTGCCGACCGCCGAGTCGGGCACGAAGTGGTCCACGGCCTGGCAGTAGTTGGCCACTTGGGTCGCCGACAGGTGGTCGTACATCAGCACGCAGACGTCGAGGAGGTGCTGCGGGGCGCCTATCTGCCAGCTGTACCAGTTGCCGAACCGCGCCTGGTTCTCGTTGTAGACCTGCGTGTGGAGATGGTCGAGGCCGGTGAGGATGTCGGCCTTGAGGCCCGCGTCGCCGGTCAGGCCCGTGCCCTCCTGCCGGTAGGCCTGGGCCATGGTGTTGAGCCTGCTGTAACCGGTCACCACGTTCGCCGAGTAGCCGTAGGACTCCTGGTCGGTGTCCGGATCCGGATCGGCGTACGAGGCGTCCGGCCACAGGGAGCCCGTGGCGGGGGCCATGGTGGAGCGCAACTCTCTCGCGGTGGCGCCGAGTTCGGCGAGTCGGCTCTTGAAGGGCTCGGCGGTGGGGGAGAAGCCCTCGCCGAGGATCAAGGTGCGCCACTTGGTGCGCAGCGTCTCGTACGCGTCGGCCGCCGGTGCCGGGGCCGCTGCCGCCTCGTCGGAGGGCAGCGCGCCCGAGGCCGTCAGGGCGAGCGCGGAGCCGCCGGTGGTGAACAGGAAGGCGCGGCGGGACCAAGGAGAGTGCATGGGGTCTCCGATGGTGGTGGGGGAGGGGAGCACGAGAGAGGCGAGGGGAGGGGAGGCGAGGGGAGAGGCGGAAGGGGCGCGGGAGCCACGCGAAGAGCAAGCGCTTTCTAGCATGGGTCTAGGCCACTGCTCAATGGGTCGCGCAACGCGCTGTAGCGTCAGGGGTATGAACGATCACGCAGTGGTGGATGTGGGCGACGTACGCCTGGCCTATCGGACCTGGGGCGACTCGTACGGAGCGCCCGTCGTGCTGCTGCACGGGCTCGGCGATTCCTCGGCGAGCTGGGAGCAGGTCGGACAGCTGCTCGGCCAGGAGTGGCGGGTGTACGCCCTCGATCTGCGCGGGCACGGGGAGAGCGACTGGCCGGACGAGTACTCGGTCGAGCTGATGCGCGACGACGTGCTCGGCTTCCTCGACGAGCTCGGCCTCGACCGCGTGGGCGTGGTGGGCCACTCCATGGGCGGGGTGGTGGCGTACCTGCTCGCCCAGGAGCACCCGGACCGCGTCGAGCGCCTCGTCCTGGAGGAGACGCCGCCGCCCTACCCGCGCGACATGGTCGAGGCCCCGCGCCCCGAGGGCGCCCTCGACTTCGACTGGCCCGTGTCCCCCGCGGTCCGCGCCCAGATCTTCGACCCCGACCCGGAGTGGGCCGAGCGGCTCGGCGAGATCGTCGCACCGACCCTGATCGTGGCGGGCGGCGCGGACAGCAGCATGCCGCAGGACCGCATCCCCGACATGGCCACGGAGATCCCCGACACCCAGCTGATCACGATCCCGGTCGGGCACTCGGTGCACGAGGCGAGCCCGCAGCAGTTCGCGGAGCAGGTCAGCGAGTTCTTCACCAGCTGAGTCGAGCCGGTCCGTGTCGGGGCGGCGGACGGTGCGGCGGACGGTGCGGGGCGTGGGGCAACCATGCCCCGCACCGCGTCCGTCAGGGCTTACGCCGACCGGGGCCGTGACTGGTAGAGGCGGGTGTAGTAGCGGCCCTCCGCCTCCAGGCCCGTGGGGTCGTCGCCGGCCTTGAGCACCTGGTCCACCGCGTTGCTCTGCTCGGTGGGGTCACTGAACAGCCGCTGCGGATAGGTCCGTTCGGGATCGGTCTCGGTGTCGAGGCCATGGGCGTCCAGGACGGCCAGGATCTCCTTGAAGGGCACCGTACGCAGGACGAACGCGCTCACCCACACCGGGACGCGCGTCGCGTCGAGAAGCGCGTCGAAGGTGTGGTGGGTGATGTAGCCGATGCCTCCGGTGACGGTGATCAGGCCGACGCGCCCCACCGCATCGCGCAGCCCGGCGCTGGGCGGGTGCCGCTCCAGGTTCTCCGCATAGGCCTCGTCGAGCAGCCCCACCTCCAAGGCGTAGCGGGTCGCGTTCTCGGCCGTATCGAGGCCGATGACCGGGACCGCGTCCGCCCGCCGCCGCGATGCGTAGAACTCCTTGTCGGACTCGATGAGTTCGCCGCGGGTGAGGGCGGCGGTCTCCGCGCTGGTGTAGTGCGCGTACAGGTCCGCGAGCGTGAGGTCGTGGTTGAGCAGCGCCGCGTTGATCCCGTAGGAGCAGCAGAGGTCGAGGACCGTGACGGGGAGGTGGGTGCCGCGCTCCGCCGACCGCTGGGCGAGCGAGTCCCGGAAGACGTCCTGAGCCTGGTGCGGTATCTCGTACTCCAGGGGGGCCAGCGTACGGAAGTAGGCGCGGGGGTCGGGCTCGTCGTAGATGTCGTCGAACCGGGTCTTGCCTGCCGGGGTGGTGGTTCGGGCACCGGTCATGAGGCATGCCTCCTCGTGCTGAGTGGCGGGTCTACGGTGGCGATACGTCTACCTGACCCATGGCTCAACCCGATAGACCTCCTGGCGGTAACCGGCCATGACAGCGGTCGCGCGTCTCCTCGGCCGCCCCGGCCCGCGCCCTGTGCACGCTGGTCAAAGGCCGATGATCCGCACCTGTCCGACAACTCCCGCGAAGCTGGTTCAGGCCCGAACGGCTGGGACCATGCCTATGCCGCCGCGGGCCGTTCCGGGATCTGCTCCGCCGCGGGGGCGGGTGGTGCGGGTGACATCGTCTGTGCCTGCTGAGCCTTCTCCAGGAAGCGCAGCAGCTCCACGGGGAAGGGCAGGACGAGGGTGGAGTTCTTCTCCGCGGCGACCGCCACCACCGTCTGAAGGAGCCGCAGCTGGAGTGCGGCGGGCTCGTCCGCCATCTCGTGCGCGGCCTCGGCCAGCTTCTTGGAGGCCTGTAGCTCGGCGTCCGCGTTGATCACGCGGGCCCGCCGCTCGCGGTCGGCCTCGGCCTGCCGGGCCATCGAGCGTTTCATCGTCTCCGGGAGCGACACGTCCTTGATCTCCACCCGGTCGATCTGCACGCCCCAGCCCATGGCAGGGGAGTCGATCATCAGCTCCAGGCCCTGGTTGAGTTTTTCGCGGTTGGAGAGCAGATCGTCCAGGTCGCTCTTGCCGATGATCGAACGCAGCGACGTCTGCGCCATCTGCGAGACCGCGAAGCGGTAGTCCTCCACCTTGATCACCGCGTCCGCCGCATCGATCACCTTGAAGTAGATGACGGCGTCCACGCGCACCGTGACGTTGTCCCGGGTGATGCCGTCCTGCGCCGGTACCGGCAGCGTCACGATCTGCATGTTCACCTTGTTCAGCCGGTCCACGCCGGGGACGATCATGGTGAATCCCGGCTGGCGGATCTCCTCCCGCAGCCGGCCCAGGCGGAACACCACGCCCCGCTCGTACTGCTTGACCACGCGCGCCGCCGTCGCCACGTACACGAATCCCGCGGCCGCCACCGCGGCCCCTGCTGTGAGCAGCTCTTCGACCATGACGACCCCCCTATCTTCCGAGTCGCCGTCATTACCAAGATATGCCCAGGTTTGTCCATGGTCGAGCCCTTGCCGCCCGCCGCCGACCGGGGTGGGACGCCGCTGACTAGGGTGGGGACGGTGTTCACCTCCCAGGGACCCACGCTCCGCGAACTGACCGTGCAGGCGCTCTCCTCCATCGAGGACGGCTACGACCTGCTGGCCCCGAAGTTCGATCACACCCCCTTCCGCACGCCCGACCGGATGCTCGACGCGGTCGCGGACACGCTGGGCGGCCTGGGGCCGTTCGACGCGGGGCTCGATGTCTGCTGCGGCACCGGCGCGGGCGTCGAGACGCTGCTGCCGCTGTGCCGGGAGCGGGTCACCGGCGTCGACTTCAGCGCCGGGATGCTGGCCCAGGCCCGGGCCGCCGTCGCCCGTCGGGGCGGCGGGCCCGCGGTGCAGTGGGTGCGGGCCGACGCCCGTGCCCTGCCCTTCACCGAGGCCTTCGACCTGGCGGTGAGCTTCGGGGCGTTCGGACACTTCCTGCCCGCCGAGCGGCCGCGGCTGTTCGCCGAGGTGCACGGGGCGCTGCGGCCCGGCGGCGTCTTCGCCTTCCCCGTCGGCGCGCCGCAGCGCATGACCTCGCCGCTGTACTGGGCGCTGCTCGGTTTCGACGTGGTGATGCGGGTGCGGAACCTGCTGTGGCGTCCGCCGTTCGTCATGTACTACCGGACCTTCCCGCTGCGGGGTGTGCTCGACGACCTGCGCGGGGCCGGGTTCACGGTGCGGCTGCACCCCCTGGAGGCGTTCGGCCGCCGCGCCGACGGCAGCCCCCACTGGTGCCTCGTCGAGGCACGGAAGGCCTGAGCCTCACCCGGGTCCCTGGCCTATTGGAACGCCCTGCGGTAGGCCTGCGGGCTGACGCCGGCCACGCGCTTGAAGCGGTCGCGGAAGGCGGTGGGCGAGCCGAAGCCGACCTGGACGGCGATGCGCTCGACGGAGTGCCCCGTCGTTTCGAGCAGGTGCTGGGCCTGCCGGATCCGCGTGCGGTGCAGCCACTGCAGCGGTGTGCTGCCCGTCTGCTCCCGGAAGCGGCGCAGCAGGGTGCGGGTGCTCATGCCCGCACGGCTCGCGATGTCCTCCAGGGTGAGCTCGCGCCCGGCGTTCTCCTGAAGCCAGCGCAGGAGCGGTTCGAGCTCCGATCCCTGCGGTGTGGGCGGCGCCTCGGCGACGATGAACTGCGCCTGGCCGCCCTCGCGTTCCAGGGGCATCACCGAGAGACGGGCCGCGTCCGCGGCGACGGCGGAGCCGTAGTCCCTGCGGATCAGGTGCAGGCACAGGTCGAGCCCGGCTGCCGCGCCGGCGGACGTCAGGATCTGCCCGTTGTCGACGTAGAGCACGTCCGGGTCGACGTCGATGTCGGGATGGCGTTCGGCGAGGCTCGCCGCGGCCATCCAGTGCGTGGTGGCGCGGAGCCCGGACAGGAGACCGGCCGCGGCGAGCGTGAAGGTGCCCGCGCAGATGGAGGCGATCCGCGTGCCGTCGGCCGCCGCCTTCCGCAGCGCGTCGAGCACCGCGTCGGGGACCGGCCGGGACACGTCGGCGACGCCGGGCACGATGATCGTGTCCGCGTCCGCGAGCCCCTCCAGGCCCCACGGCGCCTGGAGCGTGAACAGACCGGCGTCGATCCGCGGCGCGGCGGCGCAGACCCGCACCCGGTAGCCGGCCCGTCCGCCCGGCAGTCGGGTGCGGCCGAAGACCTCGATGGGGGTGGACAGGTCGAACGGGACGACGGTGTCCAGCGCCAGGACGGCCACGGTGTGCATGGCGGCAACGTACGACACAGCAGCCGTCCCGCCAAGCGCGTGCGCGGGAGATGAGGCCTGGTCGTGCCCCATCGACCTGCCGAGAGGCTGCTGGCTACCGGCCGGGGCGGGCGATGGCGGTATCTGTGCGAAGCCTGTCACTAATGCCACTGGTCGGCGGGCGGATGCGCTGGCTAATCTCGGCGGCCGGGTCCCGATCGGGAGCCGCCAGATCCCCCGTTCTTCGAATCCCGAGGGCCCCGCCGTGACCAAGTTCTTCCTGACGCTGCATGTGCTGGCCGCCATTCTCGCCGTGGGCCCGGTCACCGTCGCCGCCAGCATGTTCCCCCCGGCCCTGCGCCGCGCACAGGCCGACCCGTCGGACGCGTCGGCCCTCGCGTCGCTGCGGCTGCTCCAGCGCATCTGCTCGGTGTACGCGTTCGTCGGCGTCGCCGTCCCCATCACCGGATTCGCGACTGCCGCCAGCCTGGGCGTGCTCGGCAGCGCCTGGCTGATCGCCTCGATCGTCCTCACGATGGCCGCGGCCGTGGTGCTCATCATCCTCGTCCTGCCGCGTCAGGAGGCGGCGCTCGACGCGGTGACCGGGGCAGGAGGCGACGGCGTACGCGGTGAACTGGCCGACGGGGCGGGCGTGGTGGCCGTGCGGGAGCGCACCGGTGCCCAACTCGCCATGTACACCGGCGTGTTCAACCTTCTCTGGGCCACCGTCACCGTCCTCATGATCGTCAGGCCCGGCTCCACGACCGGCGCCTGAACCGGCGGGCGGATCGCTGTTGACCCCCGCAGAGCGCAAGCCCTAAGTTCGGTGAACGTGCGTTCACCAGCGCTTTCCGTACCACGGGGGTATCAGGAATGGTCCGTGCACCACACGCTCAGCAGGCCCTCGACCGGGCCGACCTGCCGTCGGACGCCGTCCTGTACGTGGAGCTGGCGCTCGACACCGCCGAACAGGAGCGGCTGCGGGCCGTCGCGCCGGGCCAGGTCTGGTTCGCCGAACCGGACTCGCAGTCGGCCGACGACGCGCGTGTCCTCGCCGACTCCCACATCGCCATCGGCAACCCGAGGGCGGACTGGGTGGAGAGGGCGCGGCAGCTGCGCTGGTTACAGCTCGCGTCCGTCGGCATCGACCGCTACACCGGGCTCGACTGGCCGGCCCTGGGCCGGCGCCTCACCGTCACCAACCTCGGCGGGCTCTTCGCCGAGCCGGTCGCGCAGACCTGCCTCGCGGGCATCCTCGCGCTCTACCGCGGCATCGACGTGCTGGCCGGACTCCGCGCCAGGGAGTCCTGGTCGAAGCTCGACGTACGGCCCGGCCTCCGGCTCCTGGGCGACGCGAACGTCCTGATCCTGGGCAAGGGGTCCATCGCCCTGCGCCTGGCCGACCTCCTCGCGCCCTTCGGCTGCTCCGTCGCGCACTTCGCACGGAGCGGCGGTGACATCGCCACCCGCGAGGAACTCGACGCCAGGCTCCCCGAGTTCGACATCGTCGTGGGCCTCCTGCCGGGCACGTCCGAGACCGCCGACCTCTTCGACCGGCGCCGCATCGACCGGCTGCGCCCCGGCGCGGTCTTCGTGAACGCCGGCCGCGGCACCCTCGCGGACGAGGACGCCCTGGTCACCGCCCTCGCGTCCGGCCGCCTCGGCGGCGCGGTCCTCGACGTCACACGCGAGGAGCCGCTGCCCGCCGGGCACCCGCTGTGGAGCTGCCCGAACGTCATCCTCACCCAGCACACCGCGGGCGGCTCGCGCGACGAGACGGAGCGGATCATCGACCTGTTCGCGGACAACTGGCGGCGGCTGGCCGGCGGGGAGCCGCTGCGCAACGTCGTGCGGTGGTCCCAGGGGTACTAGGGGGCTGGGAGCAGGTCGGGACGGCATGCGGTCAGAGGAAGTGGAAGCCCGGCCTCGGGTGCATCAGGAAGTCGTGGTGCGAGATGTTCCACGCGTACGCACCCGCCATCGCGAACACCACCCGGTCCCCGGCCCGCAGCCCCGCCACCGCCACCCGCCGGGACAGGACGTCCTTCGGGGTGCACAGCTGCCCCGCGAACGTCACCCGCTCCTGCCGCGCCTCGGACCGCGGCCAGGGATGCGGCCACGGCTCGCGCGCCGGAATCACGGTGCAGGGCTGGTCGTGGCCCTTGGCCGCGGGGGTGCGCAGATGGTGGGTGCCGCCGCGCACGACGGCGAACTCCTCGCCGTGGCTCTGCTTCACGTCCAGGACCTCGGTGGCGTACCAGCCGCAGTACGCGGTCAGCGCCCTTCCCGGCTCGATGCGGAGCGTCAGTTCAGGGTGCGCCGCGCAGAGCCGGGCCAGGCCGTCGCCGTACGCGGCCCAGTCGAAGCGGGCTTCGGGGTCGGCGTAGTCCACGCTCATCCCGCCGCCGACGTTCACCTCCGTCAGCCGGATGCCGTGCCGCCGTGCCAGCGCCTGCGACCAGGTCACGATGGACTCGGCGACCGCCAGCTGCCGCTGCGCGTCCAGGCCGCTGGCCAGATGGGCGTGCACGCCGAGCAGATGCAGCCGGGGGAGGCCGCCGTCGGTGAACCGGGCGACCACGGAGTCCGCCTCGGCCGGGTCGATGCCGAACGGAGTGGGGCGCCCGCCCATCGCGAGGGAACTGCCCGCCAGCGACTCGGCGTTGAGGTCGAGATTGAACCGGAGCAGGACGCCGACGCGGGTGTGCGGCGTGACGCGGGCGGCGATCGCGGCCAGCATCCCCAGCTCGTACGCGCTCTCCACATGGAAGCGCTCCACGCCGAGTTCCAGGGCGGCCGTGATCTCGTCCGGCGTCTTGCCGGGGCCGCCGAAGGCCAGCGGGCGCCCCGCCACCGCCTTGGCCACATGGGCGAGTTCACCGCCCGAAGAGACTTCGTAGCCGTCCACGTGCGGGCCGAGCGCGGTCAGGATCTCCGGCTCCGGATTGGCCTTGGCGGCGTAGTAGAGCTCGACCTGCCGGGGCAGCGCGGCGCGCACGGCGGCGGCATGCGCCTCCAGAGCCGTCACGTCGTAGAGATAGGCGGGCAGTCGGTCCGAGGCCAGGCCGAGAGCGTGGTCACGTACGGCGGGAGTGGGGGCGGTCATCCGGCGGTGCTCCAAGGTGTGTCGGTGCGGGCACCCAGGTCCCGTACGTGCTCGGCGAGCGGAAAGGGGGAGGTGAGACGGACGTACCCCGCGTCCCGGTCGGCCTTGCGCTCCCAGCGGGTGAGCAGGTTGGCCTTGGCGGGCAGCGGCACTCCGGCGAGCAGGGCGCTGAGCCGGGGCGGGCAGCCGTGTGTGTCGGCGAACTCCTGCACGGTGGCGCGGACGTGGGACCACAGGGCGGGCTCGGTGTGCGGGTGGAGGTCGGCGAGCGCGGCGAGCAGTTCGGCGACGTGGTTGACCAGGAGGCAGTAGACCACGCGGTCCCAGCCGCGCTGCGCGTCGTACGTCATCGGGTCCGCGACCTCGGGCGGGAGCGCGGCCAGGGTCTGGGCGTGACGCTCGGGGAGGAGCTTGGTGCCCTCCAGGTCGCGGAAGAGGACCTGGGCGGGCATGCCGTCGTCGTCGACGCAGATCAGGACGTTCTGCAGATGCGGTTCGAGCACCAGGCCGTGGGCGAAGTAGGCGGCGAGCACCGGCGGCAGCAGGAGCCGCAGATACGTACGCCACCACTCCAGCGCCCGCTGCGGCCCCGCCCCCGCAAGGAGGCGGGAGATGTGGCCGGGGCCCGTCGGGTACTCGTCCGCCACGGCGGCGGCCAGCAGCGGCGTCGTGCCGGGAAGGAGCCGTCCGGCCAGGCCTTCGCGGACGATGACCCCGAAGCCTTCCAGCAGGGCGAGGTCGGGACGGCCGTCGGGACCCGGGAGCGCCAGGCTGCGGTAGGCGGGCTCGCGGAGCACGGCGCTGCCCGGGAAGCGGGCGGCCAGGTCGTCCAGGGTGCTTTCGAGTACGCGGGTGAGGGCGACGGCGCCCGACAGTTCGTAACTGGCGTTCTTGCGCAGGCAGTTGGTGATGCGGACGTTCAGGCTGAACTTCAGGAAGGTCTCACCGTCGTACAGGGTGCGCACGGACGCGGTGGCCGCGAAGGGGGAGCCGCCGGGACCCAGGTCGACGACGTCCCGGCGGTCCAGGGCGGCGCGCAGCCCCGGGTGCTCCCGCAGCAGGTCGTACTGCCAGGGGTGCACGGGCAGGAGACGGTAGCCGTCCGGCACGGTCCCGAGGCGGTCGAGCGGGGCCGTGGCGCCCGGCCGCGCCGACTCCTCGGCGATCAGGTGCTCCCGTACGGCGAGGTGGCGCAGCGGGAAGGAGGCGGCGGTCTCGGGGGCGTACGCGGACCAGTCGGCGAGGTCGCCGCCGCGGGCCTTGGGGGTGGGGTGGAAGCGGTGGCCGAACAGCAGGGACTGCTCGGACGCGAGGTAGTGCGCGAGCCACTTCGGGGCCGACGCGGTGGAGGTCGCCGGACGGTCGGCGGCGATCGCGGCGCTGACGCCTTCGTGGCTGGAGGCGATCTGCTCCAGGAACTCCTCGTTGCGCACGCCCGTACGCAGCGAGAGCTCGGCGTGCGTGTACTCGGCAAGGCGCGGCCAGTCCACCTCCACCCAGGCCCCGTCACGCTGTTCGGTCACCGGGCCGGTGAAGCGATGGGCGCCCAGCAGGGACGCGCGGCGCAGCGCGACGCGCAGGAGGACCCCGCGGCGCGGCAGCCGGAGCAGGAGGTCGCCGTCGACGACGGCGGTCTGGTGCTCGGGCCCCGAGACCTCGCGCAGCAGACAGTTGAGGAGGGTGTGCGTCACCGCGTGGTCGGCGCTGGGCAGACAGGTGGGCGCGGCGCCCGCGACGGGGGCGCCCGCGATGAGGGCGGCGGACTGGGCGGGCGCCCAGGACGGGGTGGAGAACGTGCCGGTCGGCAAGGACATCAACGGCTCCAGCGGATGCGGGGCGAGCGGCGGAACAGGGCGGGAAGGGTGGCGGCGGCCAGGGCGACCAGGGCGATCGCGGTACCGGTCAGGAGGGGCGCGGGCAGGCCGAGGAGGCTGTTGCCGGCCGCTGCCGCGAGACCGGCGGCGACCGCGCCCCCTTTGGAGACGAGCTCCAGCGTGCCGAACATCCCTCCGGGGGGTCTGCCGTGGGCGCACTCGGCGGCCAGCACGGACAGGCTGACGAGGCCGAGGGTGAGGCCCGCGCCGAGCAGCAGTCGTACGCCGGTGAAGGCGGTGAGCGAGTCGGCGGCGCCGTGCGCGGCCAGACCGAGCGCGATCAGAGCGAACCCGGCGGCGATCCCCTGCATGGGGCGGCGCTCGACGGCCTGGTGCACCCGCAGTGCGAAGAGGAGATAGCACAGGTGCGGCAGGGCGAACAGCGCGCCGGACACGACCGGCGATACACCGGGTATTCGGTCCTCGACCAGCGCGATCAGATACGGGAAGGAGATGACGGTGGAGAAGACGAAGGCGAACTCGAAGGCGTAGAGCGCCCGGAGGGGGGCGAGCGGCACGGCGGCGTCCGGCACCGCGGTCGGCGCCGCATCGCAGAGCGCCGCCGTGGGTTCCGGCAGGGCGGCGAGCATCGCGGCCGCGGCCAGCGGCAGGACGGCCAGCAGGGCGTACTGGCGGTGCGGCGAGATCCACGGGGTCAGTGAGCCGACGACGATGGGTGCCAGCACGAGCGCCGCCCGTGCGGCACCCTGCATCAGGGTGAGCGCCTTGGACAGGCCCGAACCGGTCAGCGCGGCGGCGAGATAGCCGTTGGAGGCGGCGAACGTGCCGCCGAGGATGCCCTGCAGCACCAGTGCCGTGACGAACGCGCCGAGGGAGTCGGCCCAGCCGGCGAGCAAGAAGGAGACGGCGAGGCCGAGTTGGGCCCGCAGGAGCAGCCGTTTTCGGCCGAAGCGGTCGGCGGCGCGGCCCCACAGGGGGGCGCCGAGCGCGCCGAAGACGGTCGGGACGACGTACAGGAGGCCGGCCCAGCGGGCGCCGGTGTCGCCCAGTTCGGGGAGGATCGCGGTGAGGTACGGGGGCAGACCGAGCGCGGCGAAGGACGCGACGAAGTAGCAGGCGGCGACGGCGTGGACCTGGCGGCGCCCGAATCCCGAGCCCACGGTCGGGCCCTCCGTAAGGGCGTGCGCCGACGATGCGGTGGCCATCATGAATTCCCCGTCTGCCGCAGGTAATTGGGCCCTGTCGTGTAGTGCTTGTTGATGTCGGCGGCCCCGGAGCGCTCCTTGGAGAGCAGGGTGCCCGCGGTGACCATCGCCTTGACGGGCAGCTCCGCCGCGTCCAGGACGTGCGCCCGCAGCAGCGCGCCCGGCTCGCCGGGGCCCGTGCCGAGGCGCTCGACGGCCTCGGCGAGCCGGGCGCGCACGAGCCGGAGCAGCCGCTCCAGGGGCGCGTGGCCGTGCCGGGCAAGCCCGAAGGCGTAGGAGCCCGCGCAGAGGTGGAGGGTGATGGTGGTGAACACGTCGAGCACGGGCCGATCCCCGTCGACGAAGATCCGCGCGTCGTCGAACTCAGCTGCTTCGGGCGCCTGTTGACCCATGACGTCACGCAGGCGGGCGAGATTGACGCGCGGCCCGTCGTTGTCCTTGAACAACAGCCGCAGCCGAGTGGGGCCGCCCAGGGCTTCCTCGTCCATCACCAGCGAGATGTTCTGCTGGTGCGATTCCAGGGCCACTCCGTAGGCGAAGAGGGTGGTCTGCCAGTCGAAGAGGAGGGTGAGCGTGGCGTCCAGGAGGGCGAGGGGGTCGCCGCCGTAGAAGCGGTCGGCCAGGCGGTCGATCAGGAGCCGGTCACCGCCGGGTGCCGGGCACAGGAGCGCGGCCATCGGCACGACCGCGGCGCCGTCGAGGCCGGCGGGGTAGCGGCGCAGGAGGGCGGCGACGAGTTGGTGCCCGGCGTGGGCGTAGCGGGTCTCGTCCGCGTGCAGGACCACCCCCTGGAACCGGGGTTCGCGGGCGATGACGGCTTCGACCAGCCGTTGCCCGGCGGCGCCGTCGACGAGGGTGCCCGGCTTGATGGTGCGCCGGTTGCGCAGGCCCAAGGTGGCGGTGGCGAGCGGGAGCTTGAGGTGCTGTGCGGGGTGCGAGGCGAGGGCTACGGTGCGCATCGAGAGGGTGGGTACGACGTCGGGTCCGGGCCGGTCGAGCAGCTGGGCCCGCCCCTCGAGCCCCGCTTCCCGCAGCGCGTCGCGCAGGGTTGCGCCCGCGGTCAACGGGTGTACGGGGAGTACGAGATGACTCCCTTCGAGTTCGGGTACGCCCGCCTCGCGGGGTGCAAGCCAGTCGCCGACGTCACCGCCGACGGTGACGGCATCGCGGGGCAGGACGAGCTGGCGCAGCGCGAAAGTTGGGTGGAACTCGGGTGCGTAAGCGCGCAGGTGGGCGACGGAGAGCCCGGAGCGACCGCGCGAGGTCGGATACACCGGATGGTCCGCACGCGCGGCGAGCGTGTCATGGCCGAGCCCACCCGCGAGCCCGGACCAGGCGGCGGGGTCCCCGCCGTACCGCTCGGTGAGCAGGCCCTCCGCCTCACCCCTCGTCCCGGCATGCAGTCGCATGGCGTCGAGCGTCTGCGCGCACTCCGCCGCGAAGGCATCGAAGCCGCCACGGTCGACGGGGTCGGCGAGATCACGCAGCGCGGACAGGATGCTGCCCGCGTCGGCGAGTTCGCCCCCGTCGGACTCCCACCGCAACAGGGGAAGCCGGGCGGCGTACGTCCCTTGATAGCCGTCCGGTCGGACAGGCATGAGCAGGGCGTCGCCGGGACGCCCGCACGAGCCGGACACGGCCCCGATGACACTCCCGTCCCGCGCCGGTGCCGGACGCACGCCACCGCTCGGGGCCGCCACCCCCGAGCCGCCCGCATCCGGGCCGGTGCCGGGACGGGGCGCGGCGGTGGCGGTGTCGTCGGTGCTTGTGGAGCTTCCGGGTGACGTGACGGGTGGGTTCGCTGTCGGCAGGGCATGAGGGCTGCTCCCGCCCGCGTCCGCGCGGTCACCTCCCACCACTCCCACCACGCCCGGCGGAACCGCCATCGGCAGGTCGCCCCCGCCGCTCCCGCCCGCGCCCTCGCCGGGCCGGGGTGCGGGCAGCCTGGGGGCGGCTTCAGTCGGCGCGGAGGCATTCCGCTGCGCCACGGCCGCTCCCGTCACCGGCAGCCTCAGCCACAGGCCGTCCGGGTGGCGGACCGCACTGCTTCGGGTGCGCCACCCCGCCACGTCCTCGCGCAGGAGTGCGCTCAGTACGCGTAACAGGAGCTCACCCTCGACGCCCAAGCCCAAGCCCAAGCCCAAGCCGGAGCCCGAGCCCGTGCCGGCGTCCACGCCGTCGGCCGTCGGAGGTGTCCCGCCCGTCAACCGCGTCACGGCGTGATCTCCCAGTGGTTCTCGGCGAGGAAGTCCGCCACGGCCCGGTCCACCGCCGCCTGTTCGGTGCCGGTGGCGCGGACCACGCCCAGGAAGTCGCGGTTGGTGCCGTGGAGTTCGTGATGTTCGCCGATCTCGCGCAGAGGGCGGTACGTCAGCCGTACCCCGCCCACCGTCACTTCGGTCGCGCCCGGCGCGGCCGTCAGCGTTCCGGCTCTCTGCGCGCACGGATAGTCGAGCCGTGCCCGGCCGTCCGTTCGCGCGCCCAGGTCCGTGGGGAGCGGCTCGCCCAGATGCGTACGGAGGATGTGCTCGAAGAGCGGTATGTCCAGGAGCTGGGCGAGGATCAGGTCGCACTGGTCGCCGATGGCGCGGTAGTTGACCTCGATGAGCCGGGCCCGCCCCTCAGCCACCACGAACTCGGTGTGGCACGCCCCGAACCCCACGTCCAGCACGTCCAGTTGGGCCAGGACCTGAGCCGTCACCGCCTCCGGGTGCGCGGGGACGAACGTCAGCCGCTCCTCTATGAAATACGGCGGCGGCGACACCTCCGTACGGAAGCCGCCCAGGACATGCCGGACGCGGCCGTCGCCGAGCGTCTCCAGGGTGCACAGCTCCCCGGCGAGGTACTCCTCGACGACCAGGGCCGCCCCGGGGCGGCGCGCCTGTATCTCCGCGCACCGCCGCACCAGGTCGCCCGGCGCCTCGACCAGCACCACGTCCTCGCTCGCCACGCCCTCCCGCGGTTTGACCACGCACGGGAACGGCACGTCGAGCGCGCTGAGTTCGGCCGCGTCCTGGCCCGCGGCGAGCTCGGCCGACCAGACCGCGTCGGCGCCCGCAGCCGCGAGATGGCGACGCATCTGCGCCTTGTCCTTGGTGCGCAGGGCCACCCGCCAGTCCTTGCCGGGCAGCCCGAAGTACTCGGCGGCCAGGGCGGCCTGGGTCTGGAGGTGGTCGCTGTTGGTGAAGATCGCGTCGGGGGGATGGTGAGCGGAGATCCGGCTGATGACGGCGCGGAAATCGCGTACGTCGCACTCCAGGATCTCCGGAGTCTCCGGGGATTCGAGGGTCTCCTGGGCAGACCCGTGCCGGTGGGCGTCCGGCTGATCCGTGAGGAGGGTGACCTTGAGGCCGAGCCTGCGCGCGGCGGGCAGAAAGCCTTCGGTGACCGAGTCGGTGGGGTTGCGGGCAAGGACGTACAGCCGCATGGGCGAGTCCACTTCCGGGTGCGTGCGGAGGTGCGTGTGGGGGGTGAGGCGGGGTGGGGCGGGCCGGTGGACGGCCCGCCCCGAAGGCGCGAGACCTGCTGCGCCGACCTACTTCGCCGGCAGCTCGACGTCCGTCGCCTTGGCCACGTCCTCAAGGACGTGCTCCGCGGCCTGGACCCCGATGCCCGACATCCACGTCTCGTCCGGGACGGTGAAGACCTTGTCCTTCTTGACGGCCTTCAGGTCCTTCCACACCGGGTTGGACGTGACGTCCTTCTGCTGGGTCTTGTCGGGGGAGTCGGCCACCGTCACGAAGATGAGGTCGGCCTCGGCCTTGTCGATCTGCTCGGGGCTGACGTCCAGCATCGTCGTCTCCGGGTCGGAGGAGTTCTGCGACGCGGGGCGCGTGAGGCCGATGTCGTCGAGGACGATGCCGCTGTAGGCGGACTTCTGGTAGAGCCGGGTCGGGCCCGCGATGAAGCGGACGACCGAGGCCGAGGGCATCTTCCCGTCGTACTTCGCCTTGATGGAGTCGCCCAGGGCCTTGGCGCGCGTCTCGTAGCTCCCCAGCGCCGTGTCGGCCTGGCTCTCCATGCCGAGGGCCTTGGCGTGGACCTTCAGGTTCTCCTTCCAGGGGGAGCCCGTGGTCTCGGTGAAGACGGTCGGCGCGATGGCGTCGAGCTTGTCGTAGACCTTCTCGTGCCGGACCTTCGAGGACAGGATCAGGTCGGGCTTGAGGGAGGCGATGAGCTCCAGGTTCGGCTCCTCCATCGGGCCGACGTCCTTCACTCCGCCGATCTTGTCCTTGAGGTACGAGGGGAAGCCGCCCGCGGTCTTGAAGTGCGGGGAGACCGCGCCGACCGGCTTGACGCCGAGCAGCGTGACGTCGTCCAGCTCGCCGGTGTCGAGGACGACGACCTTCTGCGGCCGTGCGGGGATCTCGGTGCTGCCCATGGCGTGCTTGATGGTGCGCGGGAATCCGGTGTCGGCGGCGGAGTCGGCCTTGCCCTTGTCGTCCTCCTCGGAGTCACCGCACGCGGCGAGCGCGCCGGTGCCGAGGACGACGGTGAGCAGGACGGCACTGAGCCTGCGCGGAAGACTTCTTGTGGTCATGAGGGCTGGATCCCTTGCTGTGAGCGGAGGTTGGAACGGGACGGGCGGGCGGAGACGGGAGAGGACGGGAGGGGACGGGCCGGGCGGGGTGATCAGGCGGGGACGGCCGGATCGCCCGTGGCGCGGCGGGCGGTTCTGCCCTTCGGTACGACCAGTGGGGTGCCGGTCTCCGGGTCGGGGATTACCCGGCAGTCGACGTCGAACACGTCCTTGACGAGTTCCGCGTCGAGTACGTCGGCGGGCGCCCCGGCCGCGGCGAGCTGTCCGTCCTTGAGGACGACCAGGTGGTCCGCGTACCGGGCGGCCTGCCCGAGGTCGTGCAGCACCATCACCACGGTGCGGTCCGCCTCGGTGTGCAGATCGGCGACCAGGTCGAGCACGTCGAGCTGGTGCCGCAGGTCCAGGAAGGTGGTCGGCTCGTCCAGGAGCAGCAGTTCGGTGTCCTGGGCGAGGGCGAGGGCGATCCAGGCGCGCTGGCGCTGGCCGCCGGAGAGCTGGTCGACGCTTCGGTCGCGCAGTTCCGTGGTGCCGGTGCGTTCGAGTGCCTCGTCCACCGCCGCCTGGTCGGCCTTGGACCAGGGGCTGAGGAAGGTCTGGTGGGGGTAGCGGCCCAGGCGTACGAGGGCTTCGACGGTGATGGCCTCGGGCGTCACCGGCTGCTGCGGCAGGAGGCCCATCCGCCGGGCCAGCGTCCGCGCCGCCATCCGGTGGATGTCCGCGCCGTCCAGGGCGACGCTGCCGCCGGCCGGTGCGAGCAGTCGGGTCAGGCCGCGCAGCAGCGTCGACTTGCCGCAGGCGTTGGGGCCGACGATGGCGGTGACGGCGCCGCCGGGCAGCGTGACGTCGAGGCCGCCGACGACGACCTTGTCGCCGTACCGCAGATCGAGCCCGTGCGTGGAGAGCTGATTGGCGGGCGGCTGCGGTGGGGACGTCGGCGTGGACGTCTGCGTGGGGCTCATGCGGCACTCCGGTTCATGCGGCACTCCGGTCGACGGGCCTGCTCTGTCGGATCATCAGCACAAGGAGCCAGGGGGCGCCGAGCGTCGCGGTGACCACTCCGACGGGCAGGCCCTTCACCGGAAGCAGTTGCTGCACGATCAGGTCGGAGGCGAGCAGCAGCACCGCCCCGGCCAGACCGGTGAGCGCCAGCGTTCCCGGCGTCGGCGGACCGGCCACGAACCGCACCAGGTGCGGCACGGCGAGCGCCACGAACGCGACGGGCCCGGTGAGCGCGGCGGCGAGCGATGCCAGCACGATGGCGGTGACGAGGAGTTGGAGCCGCGCGGCCGACGGGTTCAGGCCGAGCCCGCCCGCCGATTCGTCGCCCAGGTCGAGTACGGCCAGCCGCCGCTGGAGCGCGAACGCGGCGACGAGCGCGAGCGCCACCGCGCCTCCTGCGGCCCACACCTCGGTCCACGTCCGCCCGTAGAGCGATCCGGTGGTCCACTGGAGGGCGGAGCCCGCGAGTTCGGCGGGGAAGCGGACGACCATGAGGTTCACCGCGGCGGCCAGGCCCGCCTGGACGGCGAGCCCGACGAGCACGAGCCGGGTGACGGTGATCCCCGAGCGCCAGCCGAACACGCCGAGGAGCAGTGCGGCCAGGAGTCCGCCGCCCAGCGCGGCCACCGGGATCAGCGTCTGGGACGCCCCCGTGGCGAGCAGCACGACGGCTCCGAAGGAGGCACCGCCCGTCACGCCCATCACGTCGGGCGACGCCAGCGGATTGCGGAACACCCGTTGCAGCAGCGAGCCCGCGACGCCGAGCCCGACCCCGGCGACGAGTGCGGCGATCACCCGGGGCGCCCGGAAGTCCTGCACCACCAGCACGTCCGCCGGATCGCCGAGCCCGACCAGGCCGCGCAGCGCGACGGAGGCGGACAGCGGCATCTGACCCGTGGTCAGGGCGAGCGTGACGAGTACGAAGAGGACGGTGAGTCCGACGCAGGCGAGCAGCGCCAGGCGGCGCCGCTGCCGCATCCGCACCCCGGTGGGCGCGGCCTTGGCCTCACGTACGGCGAAGACGGTCATCGGGCCACCTTCCGGGCCAGGACCGCCAGGAGCGGCGCGCCGAGGAAGGCGCTGACGATGCCGACCTCGAGCTCGGAGGGGCGCACGACGACCCGGCCGAGGACATCGGCGGCCAGGAGCAGCAGCGGCCCGGCGATCAGACAGCCCGGCACGAGCAGCCGGTGGTCGGAGCCGACCGCGAGCCGCACCAGGTGCGGGGCGGCGAGCCCGATGAACGCGACGGGCCCGGCGACCGCCACCGCCGAGCCCGCCAGCAGTACGACCGCGATGCCGCCGGCAACGCGGATCCTGGCCACCGGCACGCCGAGCGCCTGCGCCGAATCGTCGCCCAGCGCGAGGGCGTTGAGGGCGGGCGAGATCGCGAGCGCCAGGACCAGGCCGATGACGAGGGTGGGAAGGACCGGCCAGAGCACGTCAAGGGTGCGCCCGGACAGCGAGCCGGCCAGCCAGAAGCGGGCCTCGTCCAGGGTGCGTTCGCTGGCCAGCATCACGGCCTGGGTCCAGGAGAGCAGCACCATCTGGAGCACGACACCGCCGAGCGCCAGGCGCACCGGGTCGAGGTCGCCCGCGCGCCGGGCCAGCATCTGGGCGAGCATCCCGGCCGCGGCGGCTCCGAAGAAGGCGAACCACAAGTACTCGACGGGGCGCGTGAGATGCAGGGCGTAGATCGCGACGACGACCGCGAACCCGGCGCCCGCGTTGATGCCGAGGGTGGTCGGCGAGGCGAGCGGGTTGCGGGTGATGCCCTGGGCGACGGCTCCGGCCACGCCGAGGGCGGCGCCCACGGCGAGCGCGACGACGGTGCGCGGAAGGCGAAGGCCGGTGACCACGATCGCGTCCCGGCCGTGGGCGTCGCCGAAGAGCGCGTCGGCCACGGTGGACAGGGGTACGGGGCGCGACCCCAGCGCCAGGCTCAGGGCGGCGCACAGCACCAACGCGCCGAATCCGGCGAGGAGCAGAGGGATCCGCCGTGTGGAGATGCTGCCTGGCGGGACGGCCCGAGCGATCTTGGACACAGGGTGAGAGTTTAGGTTAGGTATACCTAATGATGTCAACTCGCTGTGAGGGTGGGATCACTCGCGAAGACAAGGTGCGCGACGCGCCGTTCACGATGCGGCAAGTTGAAGCAAAATAAGGTAAGCCTTACCTAGTTCGTGGTGGACGGGTCCACCGCCGGACGACCGATGGACCTGCCTTCCAAGGAGTTACGCGTGCCGCTGACCGTGGCCCCGGACCTGGCGTCGAACGCCACCGCCCTGAGCCCCGCCGCCCTGCTCACCTCGACTTACCAGCGGCTCACCGCGCACTGTGCGACGCTCGCCGTCACGGTGGCGCAACCCGGCTCGACCGCGGTCCAAGGGTGGGTCACCGGGGCGGAGCTGACGGCACATCACGATTCTCTGGAAGCCTTCGTCGCGGCGGAGGCCGCACGCATCCGCGCCGGACACGACCACACCCCGCGCCCGGACGTCGCCGCGTCCCGCGCCCTGCACGGCTACCTCTGGTCGGTCTCCCTGCTGATGAGCGGCGCCTGGTACCTGGAGCGGCGTGTGCCGCGCATCCGCCCGCAGGACGTACGCGTCCATCTGGAGACCGGCGCCTTCGAAGTCGTCCCCGGCTCCTTCGCCTGCTTCCCGGACGACCCGGCGGCGGGCCTGACCGGAGTGCGGGCCCTCCCCGACGAGGAGTCGCTGCGCACCGAACTCCGCGCCGCGGTCGTCGCGCACATGCAGCCGCTGCTCACGGCCATCGGGCCCCGACTGCGGCGCGGGCAGCGGGCCTTGTGGGGCATGGCCGGGGACGACCTCGTCTCCGGGATCTGGTACCTGGGGCGCATGCTCGACCAGGAGGACGAGGCGCTGCGCGCGGTGGACGCCCTGCTCCCCGGCCCGGTCGAACCCTTCCCCGGCGGCGCCGCCTTCCGTCACCTGACGACCCGCGACGGCGAACGGCACCCGACCCGCACCCGGCTGGGCTGCTGCCTCTACTACACGATCCGTGCCGCCGAGGCCTGCGGCACCTGCCCGCGCGTCTGCGACGCGGAGCGGCTGCGGCGCCTGGAGGCGGACATCGTCTCCGCCGATGTGCCCTCGGAAACCGGGCAGTGAAATCGTGATAGGGAATCGGGCGTAGCCCTCGCGCACGCCAGGAGACGCCCATGCCCTTCCAGGTTCCCGTCATCGACATC
Source organism: Streptomyces sp. NPDC054047 (assembly GCF_055585065.1). NCBI lineage: Bacteria > Bacillati > Actinomycetota > Actinomycetes > Kitasatosporales > Streptomycetaceae > Streptomyces > Streptomyces sp. NPDC054047. The sequence goes on from NZ_JBVJKV010000006.1 coordinate 388,185, forward strand.
ACCCCGTACGTCGACGGCGGGACGGCGGCCGAACGCGCCCGCGTGGCCCGCGAGATGGACGAGGCGTGCGCCCGCGTCGGCTTCGTCCAGATCCTCGGCCACGGCGTTCCCGACGAGACGGTGGACGCCCTGACCGCTGCCATGGACGGCTTCTTCGGACTGCCCCTGGAGGTGAAGAAGAGCCACCGCGTGACCGGGGCGAACCGCGGCTACAGCCCGCCCGAGAGCGAATCCCTGAGCCTGAGCCTCGGCGTGGAGTCCGCCGGGCGCATGAACGACTTCTTCGAGGCGTTCAACATCGGCACCGAAGCCCGCTCGTTCCCCGGACTCGACCTCTCCGAGGACGACTACGGGCTCAACGTCTGGCCCGCGCAGGTCGACGGCTTCGAGCCGGCCGTGCTCGGCTACTTCGCCCGGGCCGGGCGCGTGGCCCGCACCCTGACCCGCATCTTCGCGGACGCCCTGGGGCAGCCGTCCGACTTCTTCGAGTCGCTGACCGACCACTCCATCGACGTACTGCGCATGAACAACTACGCGCTGCCGCAAGGCACCGTCACCCTCGACGGCGATCTGACGGGGATGGGGGAGCACACCGACTTCGGTCTGGTCACGGTGTTGTGGGCGGACCAGGTCGCCGGGCTCCAGGTACTCGGCACCGACGGGACCTGGCACGACGTGTGCCCCGTCGACGGCGCGCTCCTGGTCAACCTCGGCGATCTGACCGCCCGGCTCACCAACGACCGCTGGATGTCGACCCTGCACCGCGTCAAGCCGCCGATCGTGGACGGCGGCATCGTCCGGCGCCGGTCCGCCGCCTACTTCCACGACGGCAACGTCGACGCGGTCGTCTCCACGCTGCCGAGCCACCTGGACGCCGCCGACTCGCTCGCCTACGAACCGATCCTCGTGCGCGACCACATCAAGGCGAAGCTGGCGGGGTCCCGGCAGGGCAAGGCGAACGTGGCGGCCGTCCGGGAGGCCGCACGGGTGCGCGCGGCCGACTCGGGCTCCGTCACGCCTGGTTGACGGAGGAACGGATCGCGTCGAGGGCCTCGGTGATGTTCGCTTCGGCGGCCGTCTTGTCGATGCCGAGGCCGGCGAGCGTGCCCGTGCCGCCCTCCGTCTCCAGGAGGGAGAGCAGGATGTGCTCGGTCCCGATGTAGTTGTGCCCGAGCCGCAGCGCCTCGCGGTAGGTGAGCTCGAGGACCTTCTTCGCCCCGGCGTCGTACGGGATCAGGTCGGGCACCTCGCCGACCGCGGGCGGCAGCGCCTCGGTGACGCGCTCGCGGATCGCGTCGAGTGAACTCCCCTGCGCGACCAGCGCCTTCGCGGCGAGGGCGTCCGGCTCGGTCAGGAGGGCGAGCGTCAGATGGCCTGCGCCGATCTGGTCGTTGCCCGCCGCGCGGGCCTCCTCCTGCGAGGCCATGACCACGTTCTTGGCCCGGGGCGTGAACCGGCTGAAGCCCTGGCGGGGGTCGAGGTCCGACATCTCGCCGGGGTCCTTGGGCACGAACCGCTTCTGGGCCGCCTGCCGGGTGACCCCCATGCTCTTGCCGATGTCCGTCCAGGAGGCGCCCGAGCGGCGCGCCTGGTCCACGAAGTGGCCGATCAGATGGTCGGCGACGTCACCGAGGTGATCGGCGGCGATCACGGCGTCGGAGAGCTGGTCGAGGGCTTCGGGGTGGGCCTTCTTGATGGCCTGGATCAGGTCGTCGAGACGGATGGGCTGGGTGGGCTGTGCGGGCTGCGTCATGTGTCAACGGTAGGTTGACAGTCGAAGGAGTGTCAACCCTCGGTTGACACTCGTCTGTGCTCTCCCGCATGGCCCCCGTGGCTACTCCGCCCAGGGGGAGTTCTGGATGACCTCGACGAAGTCGCCGCGGGTGTAGCCGGGGACGAAGTGCTCCAGGACGTCGGCCTTCACGTTGCCGAAGGTGGTCTCCGGCTTGGGGGCGATGCCTTCGGTGAAGGCCGCCAGGATCCGCCGCTTGAAGTCGGGGCGCGGGTGCAGCGCGGTGATCTCGGCGCGGTCCTCGGCCGTCAGGTCGTCGTAGCCGATGCCCAGGACGTCGTACTCCACTCCGGCCGTGACCAGGGCGACCTCCGGCTCCATGAACTCGGGGATGCCCGGGGTCGTGTGCAGGGCGATGGCGGTCCACACCCGGCGCACGCTGTCCTCCGGTACGCCGTGACCGTGCAGGAAGTCGCGGGCCTCCTCGGCGCTGTCCACCTCGAAGCGGCGGCCGCTGTCACGGAAGCGCTCGCCCAGGCCCAGGTCGTGGAACATCGCGCCGATGTAGAGCAGTTCGGGATCGAAGCCCAGCCCCCGCCGGGCGCCCTGCAGGCTGCCGAACCAGAAGACGCGGCGGGAGTGGTGGTAGATCAGCTCGTTCGTGGTGTCCCGCACCAGTTCGGTGGCCGCGGCGGCCAGCTTGGTGTCCGGCACGGAGACTCCGGCGGCGGAAGAGGCGTGGTCGGTCATGGCGTGACTCCTGTAGTCGAGGTGGTGGGGGCGGCGATGCCTTTCGCCGTCCGGGATCAGCCTGCTCGACGTACGCCCCTCACGGCCATGTCCTCATGGACAGGTACCCCACACATCTGGACATGCCCTGCGGCTACCGTGGTCCCGTGCCCCCACAACCCGACCGACTCCGCCCCCACCACGTCTGCGTCCTCGCCTTCGACGGCGTGCGCCTCCTGGACGTCGCGGCCCCCTTGGAGGTCTTCGCCACCGCGGCCCGCTACACCGGCGGCCGCTACACCGTGCGGGTGTGCACCCCCGACGGGCAGGACGTCAGGACCTCCACCGGGCTGCGGATCGCGGCCGATCTGCCGGCCGCCGACGCGGGCGGCGCGGACACCCTCGTCGTCCCCGGCCACGCCGAGCTCGTCACCTTCGCCGAACGGCCCGACCTCGTCGAGCTCGTGGGCCAACTGGCGGGCACAGCAGGGCGGGTGGCCTCCGTGTGCACCGGAGCCTTCGCCCTCGCCGCTGCGGGTCTGCTGCGCGGGCGCAGGGCGACGACCCACTGGGAGCACGCGGCGACGCTGGCCCGGCTGCACCCCGACGTCACCGTCACGGCGGATGCCATCTACGTCCAGGACGGGCCCGTGCTCACCTCGGCCGGGGTCACCGCCGGCATCGACGTCTGCCTGGCCCTCGTGGAGCAGGACCACGGCCCCGACACCGCCCGGAGGGTCGCCCGCGACCTCGTGGTCTTCCTGCAACGGCCCGGCGGCCAGTCCCAGTTCTCCGCGGCCTCCCGCACCCCCGCGACCGGCCATCCGGTGCTGCGCCCGGTCCTGGACGCCATCGCCGCCGACCCGGCGGCCGACCACCGCCTGGCGACCCTGGCCGGGCGGGCCGCCGTGAGCGGCCGGCATCTGACCCGGCTCTTCACGCGCCAGCTCGGCACCACACCGGCCGCGTACGTGGAGTCCCTCAGGCTGGAGGCCGCCCGCATGCTGCTCGAACGCGGCGCGAGCGTCACCGACGCGGCCGAGCGCAGCGGCCTGGGCAGTGACGAGACGCTGCGCAGGGCCTTCGCCCGGCACCTGGGGACCACGCCCTCCGCGTACGCCGCACGCTTCCGCACGACCCGGGTCGAGGTGGCTCAGGAACGGGCCGGCTGATTCGCGATCAGCAGGGTCGTGCCTGCCGGGCGGAAGCCCAGCCGGGCGTAGAGGCGGGCGACGCTCTCCTGGGCGTAGGCGAGGAAGACGGTCCGTACGCCGTGGTCGCGGGCGTGGGTGGCCAGTCCCCCCGCCACGGCGGCCCCCAGGCCCTGGCGGCGCGCGATGGGCAGGGTGCCGATGCCGCCGATCTCCGTGGTGGCGACCGCCGGGTGGTAGTGGCCCACGGCCAGCGGGGTGCCGTCGGCGGCGAGCGCGGCGACCAGCGTCTTGTGGCCTGCGTGCAGAGTGGGGCGCACGGCGTCGAGCGTGCCGTCCGCCGTGACCTCCGCGGCGGCCACCGCCAGCTCCGCGCGTCCCGCCGAGCCGCCGTCCTTGGCGAAGGCGAGGCGGGGGACGGCGAGGGCGGCCGGGAGCGCCGGGTCGTCGGCGTCCAGGGCGCGGATCGTCACCCCGTCGGGCAAGGGCTGCTCGGGCAGCGCGTGGTGCGGGTCCAGGACCATCAAGGGGCGCTCCGTCACCGGCAGACCGTCGGCCTCGACGCGGGCGCGCAGGGACGGAGCGACTTCGTCCAGCCACTCGAAGGCCTCCGGCACGCCGAGTTCGCGCTGCCGGGCGCGCACCAGCGCGATGTCGGCGGGGGCGACCTCCGCGGAGCCCGCAGCGGTGGGCTGGGCGTGGCTCGGGCCGCCGTAGTAGGGGGCGCCCGCCGCCTTGCGCACGAAGAGGCGCAGGGAGCCGAACTCCTCGGCGTCGGCGAACAGCAGCGGCACGGTGGCGTAGTACTGCTCTATGCGGGCCCGCAGGTCCGTGTCGGCCCGCAGCAAGTGATCACTCATGCGGTGCATCTCATCACGGGTCCGCCCGGCACGGTTCCGCCCGTGGTCAGGTGCAGGGCCGAGACGTCAGCGGTCCGCCAGCACGCGATCGAGCGCCGCCCGGCCCGCCACTCCCCAGGTGCGCTTCCCGCCGGGAAGGCCCTGTTCCCCCGCCTGGCCGATGGAGATGAGACCCACGGCCCGGTACACGGCCCAGCCCCGGGCCCGCCGCACGGTCGCCTCGTCGGCGCGGGCGTACGCGTCGAAGAACCGTGCCGCGGCGCCCGCGGGAAGCAGCACCCACGCGGCCGAGAGGTCGGTCGCCGGGTCGCCCGCGCAGAGTTCACCGAAGTCGATCACGCCGGACAGCGTCCCGCCGGAGACGACGACGTTCGCGGGGTGCAGGTCACCGTGCAGCCACACCGGCGGTCCCGCCGGGCCGGGAGCCGCGAGAGCGTCCTCCCAGACGTCCTGGATGGCGGTGAGGGCGCCGGTGTAACCGCCGCTGGAGACGATGGCCTGGAGACCTGCGGCGAAGTCGTGCGCGAAGGTGCTGAGGGGAACGCCGCGCATCGGATTGGCCGGGGCGTCGGCGGGCGCGTCCACGTGGAGCGCCCTGAGGAACCGCGCCAGCGTGTCGGCCGCGTGGTCGTCGCGGCTGATCGTGGCGCGGTCGCCCGGTTCGCCGGGGACCCAGGACGCGATGGTCCAGGTCTTGGGGAAGCGCGCGGACGGTTCACCGATCCGCAGCGGAGTCGGTACGGGGAGCGGAAGGCGCGGGGCCAGGGCGGGCAGCCAGTGGTGCTCCTTGCGCAGGAGGTCCGGGGCACGCTCCGTGCACGGGAGACGGACGGCCAACTCGTCTCCCAGGCGCCACAGTTGGTTGTCCCAGCCGGTGACCGTCCCGTGCAGGTCGAGGTCCGCCAGGTCGGGATGCTGCTCATGGAGCAGGGACCGGACCAGTGCCTCATCGAACTCGACGACGTCGCCCATGTGCGGAGTACCCACTCCCCGTGCTGCCGCTGATTGGCCGATGAATATACCCCTCGCCGCCCAGCGCACCGCGGGCTCCGTCGCAAGACTCGCCGCGAGGAGTATCCCGCCGAGCAGCAGCCAGCCCGGTACGCCCCACACCACGAGGAGAGAGGTGAGCAGGAGCGGGCCGAGGGTACGGGCGACGGGCACGCCGGTGCCGAAGAAGCCCTGGTACTGGCCCACTTGGTGCGCGGGCGCCAGGTCGAAGCTGATCTGCCAGGACCCCGCGGACTGCTGCATCTCCGCGACGACCTGGAGCACCGCCGCCGTCACCAGGACCGCCACCGTCGCCCACACCGGAAGCCCCGCGGCCGATAGGGCGAAGACCGCGCACGAAGCGAACATGACGAGACCGGAGCGCCGCACCGCACGCGTGGCCGTGCGCGGTCCACTGACGTCACGGGCCACGCGCACCTGGAAGGCCATCACCGCAAGGGTGTTGAGGACGAAGAGCGCCGAGACCAGCCAGCTCGGCGCGTTCGTCCGCTCCACCACCCACAGCGGGATCGCGAGGCTCAGCAGTGGCATCCGCAGCAGCAGGACCGCGTTGAGCGCGGTGACGACGGCGTAGGGACGGTCGCGGAGCACGGCCAGGCGCGGCTCGCCCTTCCCCCGCGCCGCGGACCGCGGCACCGCGGGCAGCCGGTGCAGCACCAGCGCGCAGAGCAGGAAGCTGACCGCGTCCAGCGCGAAGACCGCCAGATACGCCCCGCGCGTGTCGAGGGACAGGGCAAGACCGCCGAGCGCGGCACCGACGGCGAGACCTGCGTTGAGCGTCGACTGGAGATGGGCCAGGACGCCCGTCCGGGCCGCGGGCGTCACCAGGCCCGCGAGCAGCGCCTGCCGTGCCGCGGCCAGCCCGCACTGGGCGACGGCGTACAGGCAGGCCGCGAGGAGGAACGGGACGAAGGAGCGGATGAACAGGAAGGAGGCGACCGACGCGCCGGTGGCCAGGGCGAGCAGGACCGCCGTGCCGCGCGGCCCCTTCCGGTCGGCGAGCGCGCCCAGCGGCACCCCCGTGACGGAACCGATGGCCCAGGCGACCGTGAGCGCGAGCCCGATCTGGGTGGGGGAGAGGCCGACGACGCGGGTGAAGTAGAGGGCCGAGGTCACGTAATAGGCGCCGTCGCCGAGCGAATTGCTCAGCTGGGCGGCGGCGAGCACGCGTGGCGCACCGGCCTGCGGCAGGATCTGGATCGGCACAACGCTCCCTGGCTAGGCGGCCGTTGGGCCGTTTCTTCTGCGGTGAGAAGAGGCTAGCCAGCCGAATGGTCCGGCCTGTGGACCATTTCCTGGTCGCGGGTGTGGGCCAATCGGCCGCTCAGCGGTGCGGCACGGTTCCCGGTCCGCCGCCGTCGCGTCGGCCGGGCCGCCGCACGTTCCGTCAGCCGGGCCGCCGCACCATGTAGACGTCGATCGGGTCCTCGCTCTCGACGCGGAAACCGTGGCGCTCATAGAGGCGCCGGGCCGCGCTGCCCTGCAGGACGTTCAGGCGGACGAGATCGCCCTCGGCGTCGGTCCGGTCGAGCAGTCCGCGCAGCACCGCCGATCCCAGGCCCCGGCCCTGGAGGGCGGGGTCGAGGTAGAAGTGTTCGAGCCACACCCCGTCAGCGGCCGGCCGCAGCGCGACGCAGCCCGCGAAGGAGCCGTCGGCGACGACGACCGAGGTGTGCCGGGGCGAGAAGGCGTCCCGCAGTCTCTGGCGCACCCGGTGCTCGTCGAAGCGGCCGAGCCGCTCCAGGTCCGGGCGCATCACCCGCGCGCGCAGCTCGGCGATGGCCTCGACGTCCGTGGCCTCCGCGGCCCGCAGCACCCACCCCGGTACGGGCGCCGCCGCCTCCGGCGACGCCTTCGCGTGTGCGGTCATGTGTGTGGTCATGGCCGCAGTATTCCTGGACAGGATCTGGCGGCACGGGGCGGTGTCCTCGGCGGCCTGGCAGCGGCCGCAGACACCGCTCAGTTCGAGGGTGTGCTCGAGCCCGGCGAAACCGGTGGCCTTGCCCAGGCGCTCCGCCCAGCGTTCTACGACGTCCGCGTCGACCGCCTGGCTGCGGCCGCAGCAGCGGCAGATGAGGTAGTGGCTGTGCTCGTCGGTGGGCCGCTGGAGGTAGAGCCGCTCGCCGGCCTCGTCGCGTACGACATCGACCAGGCCGGCGCGTCCCAGCTCGCGCAGGGTGCGGTAGACGGTGGTCAGGCCGACCGTGCTGCCTGCGGCGGCCATCAGCGCGTGCAGCTCCTGCGCGGAGACGAAGTCCGGGCAGCGGCCCAGCATGTCGAGCACGGCGGTGCGCTGTCGCGTCCTGCGCAGCCCGCGCTCGGCGGCCCGGCTCTCCGGCGCGCCCGGCGGGGCCGCTGTCTGCGGGTTGCCCATGGGGGCTCCTTGGTCGAGCGGTGCCGTACGGACCCCCATAGTAAATGAACACGGTTTTCAAGTCGACGAGGGTGGGGACCGCGCGGCGGCCGCCGTGCGTACGGCGGCCGCGGCGGCACGTCAGCGCGTGACCTGCCAGCTGAGCGAGGAGGTCAGGTGCTTGCGCAGTTCCGGGGTGCGGACCGCCTTGTTCGGGTCGGTGGCGCGTGCCGTGACGGTGTGCGCGCGGCCGTCGTCGGGCACGCCGAGCGCGTCGGCCGTCACGCTGCTCGCGTCCCGGGCCTGCCGGGCCTCGCGGCCGTCGACGTACCAGCGCACCCGTGCGTGCGACGACGCCTCGACGCGGATGCGCTCGCCGCCGCGCACCTGTCGGCCGGTGGGGGTGGCGGCGGTGAGGGTGGGCGCGTGCTGGTGGAAGCCCGCGATCATCGCCTCGCGTCCGGGCAGATTGAACTCGCGGCCCAGCGTGCGCATGATCGAGTCCTCGGTGGGGCGGTTGAGGCCGTGCCCGTGGTAGCCGCCGCCCTCGTACGCGCCGACGGTGCCGCCGTCGGGTGACTCCTGGCCGAGCCAGCGGTGCCACTTCACCTTCTGCGCGGCCATCTCGTCGGCGCTGAGCTTGGTGAGGTTGGACTCGCCCGGCTCCGGGCCGCTGTAGGTGCTCTCGTCGTACCAGTACTCGTCGGCGAGCTTGCCGAAGGAGTGGCCCGTCTCGTGGACGGCCACCTGGTCGGAGTCGGCGTGGTCGGAGGACGCGGTGCCGATGCCGTCGTACCCGGACGGCGAGGTGATGGCGTTGTAGCCCGCGCCGCCGTACTTGGTGGAGTTGCTGAGCACGATGACGAGGTCGGGGTCGGCGGCCTTGCTCGCGTACGCCTCCACCTTGTTGGTGTCGACGCACAGCAGCCGCTCGATGCCGTCGCAGAAGAACGCCGAGTCCAGGGCGGTGTTCTTGCGGACGTCGCTCGTCGGGTCGCCCGAGACGCCGGACTGCTGCGAGTGCGCGTCGACGGCCCAGACGTTGAAGAGGTCCTCGTACTCGGCGTACGGCTGGACGGCGGCCATCTCCTTCCATTTGGTGCGCACGTCGGCGTGGAAGTCCTCCTGCTGGGCGGCGGTGTAGCCGTCGCCGATGAAGACGACGTCGACCTTGGCGTCGCTCGCCCCGGCCTCCACGATCGGCAGGACGTCGCCGTCGTCCTTGATCGTGGACTCCTGCTTCCTGGTGAGCGGGTCGGAGGCGGGGACCTGCGTCCGGCGGGGGTGGCCGTCCGGCCCGGTGAAGTACTCGACCTCGACCTGGGCGGCTTCGTGGGCGGCGGGGGCGCCGGCGTCCTGGCCCTGGTCGGCGGCGACCGGCGCGGTGGCGGCGAGCGCCGAGGCCAGGGCGACGCCGGTGGCCGCGGCGAGGCGCTTGCGGGATATCCGGGACATGCGGGATGTCCCGGTCGTGGAGGACATGCGGGATGAGTGTCTACGCATGGGTGAACTCCCGTGAGTCTGCGCGGAAGCGGGTTCGGCAAGTCCGCGACATAAGTGGGGGGTTAAGGGAGGTTAAGGCGCGGTTCAATGTAGGGGTTGGAGGGAAGCCAGGCAATGCCCGCGGCGGAAGGTGCTTGTGGGAATGATGAGTTCGCGCCATGTACGCCCAAGTTCCTTTTGTCTCAGGCATGGATGGGCTTGGCTCGGATGTGGAGAGGGAGAGATGACGGAGAACGGAACTGGGGGCGCGCGGCTGGACGGGCCCGCGGTGATCGGGCGGCGCGTCCTGCGGCTGCGTACGGAACTCGGGCTCACCCAGCGGCAGTTGGCCGAGCCCGCCTATACGCCCGCCTATGTCTCCACGCTGGAGTCGGGCAAGGTGAGGCCGTCCGATGCCGCACTGCGGCACCTGGCCCAGCGCCTCGGCGTCACCCCCGAGGAGCTCGCGACCGGACGCCCGGCCCGCCTCGCCGCCGAGCTGCGCCTGCGCCTGACCGACGCGCGGCGCGCCCTGGCCACCGGCGCCCCCGAGGATGCCGCCCCCCTGTTCCGCGCCCTGTGCGCCGAAGCCGTCGAGCACGCGCTGCCGGGGGAGCGGGCCGACGCGCTCCTCGGCCTCGGCGAGTGCCTCCTGGAGTCCGGCGACCTCGACGACGCGCACGAGTGCTTCGCCTCGGTGGAGCGGCTGCTCGCCGACGAGCCGCTGCCCCGCCGTGTGCCCGCCATCCGAGGCCGCGCCAACGCGCACCGCCTGACGGGTGAACTCCGCTACGCCTGTCACCTGTTGGAGACCGCCCTCGATCAGCTCAACGCCACCGGACTGCACGACCCCGACGCGCTGCTCCTCCTCTACTCGGCCTCCATCGCCCCGTACATGGACATGGGCGCGCATGAACGCGGTGCGCACGCCGCCGAACTGGCCCTCGCGCTCGCGCCGCGCGTGGACGATCCGGCGCTGCTCGCCGGGATGCACCGCGGAGTGGCCCGCACGCTCATCGCCCAGGGGCGTATCGCCGAGGCCGACGCGTCGCTGGCCAAGGCCCAGGACCTCTATCAGCAGCTGCACATCCGAACCGAACTCGCTCATTGTCACTGGATGCGTGGGTATGTGCACGCCCAGGACGGCCGACTGGAACGCGCCGAGAGCGAACTGCGCACCGCGCACGAGATGCTCACCGCCAAGCGGGCCGCGCTCTTCGCCGAACAGGTCGAGGTGGAACTCGCGGACGTGCTGCGCCGGCGCGGCAAGGCCGGTGAGGCCGAGGCGCTGCTGAGGCCCCTGCTGACGGGCGGCACGACAGCGGGGGCAGCCGGGTCGGCCGGGTCGGCCGGGTCCGCCGGGGAGACCGCGGAGGCCACCGACGTTCCCGCCCTGCGGGCCGGACGCGGAGCGGTGCATGTGGGCGCCGCGCACCGGCTGCTCGGCCTCATCGCCGAGGAGTGCGGTGACCCGGACGCCGCAGAGGAGCACTACCGCGCCGCGCTGCCGCTGCTCGAACGCGCGGGCGCGGCCGGGGACGTGGCCGACCTCTGCCGCCTCCTGGGCGATCTGCTCCGGCGCACGGGACGGACGGAGGCCGCCCTGGACGCCTACCGCACCGGCCTCGCCCACCGGGCCGCTCTGGGCACCACGACCCTGGGGCCCGCGCCGGCGCCTCCGCCGATGTGAGGGGCCGTGGATTCCGCTTCGCCGAGTGATTGTCCGGCTTTTGTCACGGTGCTGTGCGCTCGGACAACCTGATGTCCCCTCATGTCCGTCCGCCTGCTAAAAATACGGGCGGCACGGGGACGCAGACCGCCTTGTGCGCATGCTTCGCATCATTCTGACAGTTGGGCCCGAGAGGGTCGCAGGGGGAAAGGCATCAGCCTGATGAACCACGCACGTACGACCGCCGCTGTCCTGGCCACGGCGGGGGCGCTCACGGCCGCTCAGCTCGGCCTGGCCGGATCCGCCTCCGCGGCGGACGCCCCGAAGGCGCCGAAGGCGTCGGTCGCCTCGGCGCAGAGCGCCGGCTGCCCGATCGACATCGTCTACACGTCCCGGTTCTACATCGGCCCGGGCGGCTGGGTGAAGGGCGACGGCCTGTACTTCGGCCTCAAGAACAAGAGCACGAAGAGCTTCAAGAAGGTCACCTTCACCGTCAGCAACGTCAAGAACGTCCGCTTCGGCACGGCGAAGGCGAAGGGCGGCAAGGTCACGCACAAGACCTCGAAGACCATCTCCGTCTACGACAAGAGCCTGAAGGGCAAGGCCAGCCTCGGGGTCAGGGTCAAGACGCGCCTGCTGAACACCAGGTCCTACAAGGTCAAGTTCAAGGTGCACGGCAACGGCTGGAACTGCGCCGTCAACCAGGGCACGTGGGGCGCCTGACCGTCGCACGACCCGTGCCTCCGGGGTCCGGATCCGTCCGGGCCCCGGAGGCACGCCTGTTCCCGGCGGAGGGCGTCGGCCCTCGGTAACCTCGGGGCATGGTGCGGAGCGAGGCGAAGGACGTGGCCGGGTATCTGGCCGAGGTGGACGAGGGACGCAGGGACGCCCTGGTCCGGCTGCGAGAGCTGTGCCGCGCGGAGCTGAAGGGCTTCGACGAGGTCATGGCGTACGGGATGCCCGCGTACGAACGGGACGGCGCCGCCGAGATCGCCTTCGCCGCCCAGAAGCAGTACATCTCCTTCTACCTGATGCGCGGCGACGTCCGCGAGGCCTTCGCCGACCGCCTGGCAGCGCACGACATGGGCAAGGGCTGCCTGCGCTTCCGCAAGCCGGAGCACATCGACTTCGACCTCGTACGCGACCTGCTCAGGGCCACCCGCCGCCCGCCGTGGTGTACTCCTCCGACGGCAGCCGGCGGCGACATCCGCACCACAGGCTGAATTTTGGTCAGCAAGAGCGACGAGAAGAAGTCTGGAGCGGTTACGTGGACGAGGTAGCGCAGACGGGGCTCGGGGCCGGCAAGTACCTGCTGGTCACCAGTTACCGCAAGAACGGCACTCCGGTGCCGAGCCCCGTCTGGGTCGTCGAGGACGGCGCCGCGCTGGGCATCTGGACGGTGACGGACTCCTGGAAGGTCAAGCGGATCCGCAACCGCGCCGACGTCCTGATCGGCCCCTGCGACCTGCGCGGCAACCCGACCGGCGAGTCCGTCCCCGCCACCGCCGAGATCTGCGACGCGGAGACGACCGCCCGCTACCGCACCCTTCTCAAGCGCAAGTACGGCCTGGTCGGCCGCCTCACCCTGCTGGGCAGCAAGCTCCGGCGCGGCGCGAGCGGGACGGTGGGCATCCGCATCACGCCCACCGGGTGACGCCTCGCGTCAGGTCATGCTCGGCTCCGCGGCCAGTTCACCACGGAAGGCGGCGGCGGTCTCGCGCGCGTGCCGCAGCCCGATGCGCGCGAAGTCCCCTTCGAGCTCGGTGAGTTCGGCCAGCGTCTCGCTCCGGTCGCGGCCGAGGCGGGCGCGCGACTTGACCAGTCCGAGACGGGACAGGGCCACGCCGCGCGGCTCCCGCATGGCAGTGAACTCCTCCAGGGCGATGGCGTACATCTCGCGGGCCGCTTCGTAACTCCCGTGCCGGTACAGGACGTTGCCGCGCATCTTGTGGTTGTACGCGAGCGCGCTCGCCAGATCCATGGTGCGGCAGATGGCCTCCGCCTCCGAGAGCAGCGCGAGCGCCCGCTCCGCCTCGCCGCGCAGTGAGAGGACGTCGGCGACCCCGCGCAGCGACCAGGCGCGCCCCCGCGCGTCCTGGGCGTCGGCCGAGATCCTGACGCACTCCTCGAACAGTTCCAGCGCCTCGGTGTAGTCGCCGGTGTTCCGCCGCATCTGGGCGATGCCGGACATCGCCCACACCATGTGCCGCGCCTCGCCGTGCGCCCGGCCCTGTTCGAGCAGCTGCTCGTGGAGCGCTGCCACCGCCGCGTAGTCCCCCTGGATGCGGCCGGTCTCGGCGAGCCCGGCGAGCGCGTAGCCGTGCGCGAGCCGCTCACCGCTGTCGGCGGCCAGCGCGACGCCCCAGGTCAGAAGCCGCCGGGCGAGCCGCAGCCGGCCGCACTGGCGGGCGAGTGTGCCGCCGCTCCACAGGGCCCACGCCATGGCCCCCGCGTCCCCCGCGACGCGTGCGCTGCGGTAGCTCTGCCGCCACGCGGCGCCCGCGTCGTCCACCTGGCCGAGCCGCCGGTTGGCCTCGGCCAGGGCGAGAGCGGCGCGCGCCCTCTCCAGGGCGGTGTCCGCCTGGGAGAGGGCGCGGCCCGCTTTCGTCAGCACCTCCTCGTAGGAGGAGTTCACCCCGAGTGCCGAACCCAACTCGCCTTGGTATTCCGGCGCGAATGCCTTGCCGTGCATAGATCCATGACCTCTCGATCAACTCCGTACGTCGGTCTCCGTACGTTGATCAAGAAGCTATGAGCGGGGCGGGGTGCGGCGAATCCCTCCGCGTATGGGTCATTCCGTACGACTCCAGGGCTACGGGCGGGGCCATGGTCATCATCGGGATGTACGGGGAGGGCGGGGCCCCGGAGGTGAGGTCCGGCAGCCGTCAGCTGCCGTCCCAGGAGTCCCCCGCGTCCCCGGCGGGAGCGGTGTCCCCGGCGGGCGCGGCGGGTGCCGTGGGTGCGGCGGGTGCGGCGGCGCCCGCGGTCGCCGACTGCAGCGCCGTGATGCACGCGGCGATCGACTTCTGGAGCTCTTCGAGGCGCAGCAGCATGTCGTCCTCGTAGATGTCGTCGACCTCGGCGTCGTCGAAGGTCAGCTCCTCGAAGACCTTCGTCGCCTTCTGGAGGCTGTTGTAGAACTTCGCACGGCGCTCCTGCACCCGCAGCTGCGGGTCGCTCTGGACGGTCTGGGCGACCAGGTCCTTCACGGTGTCGTACGCCTCGCGTGCCCACTCGCCGGAGTCCTCGCCGTCCTCGAGCTCGTCGATGAGGGACAGGTGCCGCTCGGCCTCCTCCTTCAGCTCGGCGGGCGCGTCGATCATCTGGCCCGCGGGCGTCTTGACCTGGCCCTTGTCGACGATCTGGCGGACGTAGTCGACGCGGTCGCCCGCCTTGGCCTCGGCCGCGACCGCCTTCTTGAGGTCGTCCGCCCGCACGATGTCGCGCACCAGCTCGGTGCGCAGCGCCGGGTCCTCCTCGATCCGGTCCATCAGGGCGCGCCGCGCCGCCTCGGCGGTCCCGGGGTCGGCGAGGATCGCGGCCCGCAGCGCGGTGGGGTTCTCGGCCACCTCCAGGGCCTTGGTGGGGCGGATGCCCTCGGCCTCGGCGGCCTCCGTGATCGCGGTGCCGCGCGGGGAGAGCGCGCTGGAGCGGGACGCGTAGTACGTCAACCAGAGGTCGGAGTCCGGAAGTTCGATGTCCTCGCCGGGCGTGAGCGCCTCGAAGTGGGGTACGACGCCATCGTCAGCGGCCTTGTCCCAGGCTTTGTAGTAGCGCATGACGCGCTCGGCCGAGCAGCCGGCCAGTTCGCTGAACTGCTTCGCCGATACCTTCGGCGTCTCGTCGGCTCCCTGCCCGCCGGGGCGCACGCTGCGCGCGACCTTCAGGGCGAAGGTCCAGCCGCCGGTCCGTGCGTAGGCGCCGAAGTCGCGGGCGTCCCGGGCCACCGGCTCGGGCACGTCGGCCGACGGAACCGCCGCGGTGTCGTCCGACGGGACCGCGGAGTGCTCGTCCACCGAGGGAGTCTCCACCGAGGGAGCCTCCACCGAGGTGGCGTCGGACGAGTCGGCGGCTTCAGACGGCGCGATGGCAAGAGTCACGAAGGTTCTCCTGGATGGTGATGACAAGTATCTGAGAGCTGACTCGACACCTTATCTCTCCTATTGAGGTGATATGAGGGCGAGTTGTTCTGTGGTGAACAGGTGTCCAAAGGTACGGAGGCGAATCCTCCGGTGATCGGGCGATCGGTGTGGGTCCTACACATCCCCCACACCTCTCCTCCCCGAGGATGACCCGGCGTGCACGGCACTACAGCGACCGTGGGCCGATAGTCCGGCTCTGAGTCTGACTTCCGGCCCTGTCCGGGCCTGGACTATTAAGAGGAAACCTGCTGACCGCCCTGACGTGCGCTGATCGTGCCGCGGGGGGAGTCACCCTGCCAGCCGACACCGACGGGAGCCCCTTCGCCGTGGCTACGTTCCTCTACAAACTGGGCCGCCTCGCCTTCAGGCGACGCCGCTATGTGGCACTGATGTGGGTGGTGCTGCTCGCCGGCGTCGGCTTCTCCGCCTCGGCAGCGCCGGCACCGCCCGAGGACTCCTTCTCCATGCCGGGCACGGAGTCCCAGAAGGCCTTCGACCTCCTCGACGAGAAGTTCCCCGCGGCCAGCGCCGAGGGCGCCACCGCCCGCGTCGTCATCCGCGCCCCCGAGGGCGAGAAGCTGACCGAGTCCGGCCCCAAGGCCGACGTCGAGAAGCTGGTCAAGAACCTGGGCACCGGCCCGCAGGTCGCCGAGGTCGCCGACCCCTTCAAGGCCAACGCCGTCAGCAAGGACGGCACCACCGCGTACGCGTCCGTCACGTACAAGGTCAACGCCCAGGAACTCACCGACAAGGCGCGCGACGCGCTGACCAAGACCACCGACGACGCCCGCAAGACGGGCTTCACCGTCGAGACCGGCGGCGACGCCGTCATGGCCGAGCAGGAGATGGGCGGCACGGCCGAACTCATCGGCATCGCGGTCTCCGCGGTCGTCCTGATCATCACCTTCGGCTCGATGGTCGCCGCGGGCATGCCGCTCCTGACCGCCATCATCGGCGTGGGCATCGGCGTCTCGGGCATCGCTGCCCTCGGCAGCCTCCTGGACCTCTCCGGCACGACCTCGACGCTCGCGATGATGATCGGCCTCGCGGTCGGCATCGACTACGCCCTCTTCATCGTCTCCCGCTACCGGGCGGAGATCACCGACGGTCGTGAACCGGAGGAGGCAGCGGGCCGCGCCACCGGCACCGCCGGTTCCGCCGTGGTGTTCGCCGGACTCACCGTCATCGTCGCGCTCTCCGGCCTCGCGATCGTCAACATCCCGATCCTCACCAAGATGGGCCTGGCCGCGGCCGGCACGGTCGCGATAGCCGTCCTCATCGCGCTCACCATGATCCCCGCGCTGCTCGGCTTCGCGGGCAAGAAGGTGCTGCGCCGCAAGGACCGCAAGAAGCCCGCCAGCGAGCTGCGGGACCCGAACGCCAAGCCGAAGCTGGGCACGCGCTGGGCACGCTTCGTGCTGCGCCGCCCGGTCCCGGTCCTGCTGCTCGCCGTGGTGGGCCTCGGTGCGGTCGCCGTACCGGCCACCAGCCTGGAGCTCGGCCTGCCCGACGAGGGCACGTCGGCGCCGGACACCACGCAGCGCAAGGCGTACGACATGCTGTCGGAGTCCTTCGGCGCCGGCTTCAACGGCCCGCTGATGGTCACCGTCGACACCGACAAGAACAAGGGCGCGGCCGCCGCGGCCGACACCGTCGGCAAGGAGATCGCCAAGATCGACGGCGTCGCCGCCGTCACTCCGGCCAGCGGCAACAAGTCCGACGACACCGCGATCTTCAACGTCGTACCGAAGACCGGTCCGAGCGACCACAAGACCGAGGGCGTCGTCAAGGAGATCCGCTCGACGGTCGACGGTCTCGGCGACAAGACGGGCTCCGAGGTCCTGGTCACCGGCGCGACCGCCATGACCATCGACTTCTCGCAGACCCTGGACGACGCGCTCCTGCCCTACCTGGGACTCGTCGTCGGCCTGGCCTTCCTGCTCCTGATGCTGGTCTTCCGCTCGGTCCTCGTACCGCTCAAGGCGGCGCTCGGCTTCCTCCTGTCGGTGGCCGCCGCGCTCGGCGCCGTCGTCGCGGTCTTCCAGTGGGGATGGCTCGCCGACATCGTCGGCGTGGAGCAGCCCGGCCCGATCATGAGCATGATGCCGATCTTCATGATCGGTGTGGTCTTCGGCCTCGCGATGGACTACGAGGTCTTCCTCGTGACGCGCATGCGTGAGGCGTACGTCCACGGGGCGCGCCCCGCCGAGGCCGTCGTCACCGGCTTCACACACGGCGGACGGGTCGTCGCCGCCGCGGCGGTCATCATGATCAGCGTCTTCTCCGGCTTCATCATGGAGAACGACGACATGATCAAGATGATGGGCTTCGGCCTGGCCATCGCCGTCCTCTTCGACGCCTTCGTCGTGCGCATGGCGATCGTCCCGGCCGTCCTCGCCCTGCTCGGCAAGAAGGCGTGGTGGCTGCCGAAGTGGCTGGACCGCGCGCTGCCGAACGTCGACGTGGAGGGCGAGAAGCTGCACAAGCAGCTCGGCGACTTCCCCACGGCGCGCGAGGACGACCAGGACCGGGAGCTCGAGTCCGTACGCGGCTGAGCACCTGACGCTCCGTATGTGGAGTACCTCCGTCAGCCCGGTGACCGATCACGGTCACCGGGCTGACGCCTGTTCGAGGGCCGCGGCTCAGCGGTCCGCGTAGACCATCCACACCTGGCCGGGCGCGAAGGGCATGCGCTCTCCGTCGGGGCGCGTGAACGTCGTGCCGCCCTCGGGACTCGACCGCTGCCAGCGGGTCTTGTACGCCTTGCCGCCCCGCAGGACGGTCGCCCGGCCGCTGCCGACCGTCTTGATGTACGGCGTCGCCGCGCCGTTGACGTCCTTGAAGCGCGACGGGGGCATGTCCACGTACTGGATCACGACCGTCTTCGCGCCGAGCCGCGCCCCCGAGGTGCTGCGGGCCGGGACCCCGTCGAACGAGGCGAGCCAGCGGCGCTCCTGGGACGACCAGCGGAAGGTGTGGCTGGCCGACGCGTAGCGCACGGTCCGCAGCGTGGCGGGCGAACCGCCCGCCGGGGCCGGGCCGAAGCGGAAGCCGATGTCGGTGGCGTGGTCGGCCTTCGGTGCCGAGCGCAGCACGGCCTTGGGGCGGACGAAGAGGTCGTGCGGGGCGGGGCGTCCGGCGCTGCGGAAGTAGGCGCCAGGCAGGCGGCCGTGCGAGCGGGCGTACAGCGGTGAGTTCCCGAGCACCTTGTTGAGCGAGCTGCGCACCCCCGAGTAGGCGAGGGCCGGGCGGCCGAACTGCCGCAGCAGCTCGATGTCGGACTCCCGGGCGCTGCGCACCGGGCCGACGGACTGGGGAAGGCGGCTGGAGTACACCCCCATCAGGCGGCTCATGCCGCCCTCGACCTTCTCCACGTACACGATGTCCGCCTGCGCGAGACCGGTGTGCGGCCGTGCCATGCGCGCGTTGTCGAACTTCACCGCGAGCACCGGGCCCTGATCCGCCGTCACTCCGGTGAAGGGGGACCGGTCGCGGGGCGGGGCGCCGGGGTCCGCGGTCGCGCTCTCGTGCGCGGCGCCCATGACGAGCGCGCCCACGGCGACCGTGGCAAGGAGTCTCGTGCCGATGCGGGTGCGGCGTCGGGCCCCGGCGGACCTTGCTGTCATCGCGGTTCTCCGTTCGTCCCCGAACGCGCGGTTCCGGGACCATTCGTTCCTGCAGTGGCAGCCGCAGTCCTTCCTCCGGGGCGGGCGCGATGAACCCGGTTAGGGCCATCCAGCCGCCAGGTCTCACCGCAGCGGCGTACGCGCCGGACCCTCCCGCGGGCCCGGCGCGCACCGCCGCCGTCAGGCGGTGTGCAGGGTCAGGCCGTACCGCCCGAGGATCTCGTTGACCGGCTGGTGCCAGGTCTCGCCGCCGCCGGAGCAGTTGCCCCAGCCGCCCGACGTGACGCCCTGGGCCTGGTCGCCGCTGATGAACGAGCCGCCTGAGTCGCCCGGTTCGGCGCAGACGCTGGTCTTGGTCATCTGGTGGACGGCGCCCTGGCTGTAGTTCACGGTCTCGTTCTTGGCGAGCACCTTGCCGCAGTGCCAGTGGGTGGTGGAACCCGAGCGGCAGATCGAGGCCCCGATGGGAGCCTCGGCCGAGCCGCGCACGAGCTGGTCGGAGACGGTGCCCCAGCCGAGGACCACCGGGACGGTCCACCAGCCGTTGCCCACGCTGACGTACGCGTAGTCGTTGCCGGGGAACGAGGAGCCCTGGAAGTTGCCGATGTTCGAGTTGTCCCAGCCGCGCACCGCGGCTCCCGTCTGCCCGCAGTGGCCCGCGGTGACGAACCCTCCGTGCACCGAGAAGCCGATGGAACAGCGGACGTTGCCGGTGTAGTACGGGTCGCCGCCCACGGTCCCCGCGGCGAAGGTGCTCGGCGCCTCGCCGACCGTCTCGACCTGGACGGGGCCCGCCTTCCGGGCCCGTTCGACGAACCGGCGGACATCGTTGTCGTCCTTCTGAGCGGCGACGACGTTCACCACGACGTTGTTGGTGCGCGGCGCCACGTGCCAGCTGCTGACGCCCTTGGGCGCGGGCAGGGCGTCGACGCGTTCCTTGGCGGCGTCCAGTTCCTTCGCGCTGTGGCGGACCACGCGGACGGTGGCGCCGGTCTCGCGCAGGGCGTCGGCCTTGCGCGCGCTGGTGGTGGCGACGGTCAGCTTCTCGGTGTCCGCGTCGTACCACGATCCGGCGTACGTCGACCCGGCCGCCCGCCGAGCGGCGCGGTCGACGCGGGTCGCGGTCTTCTCGGCGGCGAGGCGCTCGCGCGCCTGGCTCGCGGTGAGCCCGAGGTCGTCCTGGAGGGCGGTGAGCAGGCTCGCGGATGCGGGGGGAGCGGCGGGATCGGGGGCTGCGCTCGCGGGGGAGGTGAGCGATGCGCTCGCCCAGGTGCCGATCAGGAGCAAGGAGGAGCAGGCGATGCGGACCCCGGTTCTGCGTCTCATGGCAGTGCCCTTTCTGTCGTTCCATCGAGGTGGGGAGGAACAGGGTGATGAGAGCGCTCTCACGATGAGTTCAGGCGGAGCATAGAAGCGGCCCGGTAGTCATGTCCATACCAACTGGTCGCTCTCGGGCGGCAATTGGTGTCGGGAATCGGGGTGAGACGAAGACTGGGTACGGTGTACGCTTTTCCTTCCGCCCGGTTCAGGCCAAGGAGCATCAGTGACGGTCACCCCCGCCGACAGCCACAACGTGATTCAGGTGCGAGGCGCCCGCGAGAACAACTTGCGCGACGTCTCGCTCGACATTCCCAAGCGGCGGCTCACCGTCTTCACCGGAGTCTCCGGCTCCGGAAAGTCCTCGCTCGTCTTCGGCACCATCGCCGCCGAGTCGCAGCGGCTGATCAACGAGACGTACACCGCGTTCATCCAGTCGTTCATGCCGAGCCTGGGCCGCCCCGACGTGGACGGCCTGCGCAATCTCAGCGCGGCGATCGTCGTCGACCAGGAGCGGATGGGCGCCAACTCGCGCTCCACGGTGGGCACCGCCACCGACGCGTACACCATGCTCAGGATCATCTTCAGCCGCCTCGGCGTCCCGAACATCGGGACGTCGGGCGCCTTCAGCTTCAATCTGCCCGAAGGCATGTGCCCCGAGTGCGAGGGCACCGGCGAGGCCTCCACCGTCGACGTGGACCAGCTGGTGGACCGCGAGCTCTCGCTGAACGAGGGCGCGATCACCGTCCCGTACTACGCGGTGGACTCCTGGAGCTGGCAGATCATGGTCAACTCCGGCTTCCACGACCCCGACAAGAAGCTCAAGGACTTCACCGAGCAGGAGTGGGCCGACCTCCTGCACAAGGCGCCGGTCAAGGTGAAGGTGGGCTCGAACGGCTTCACGTACGAAGGCCTGGTGGCCAAGATGCAGCGGACCTGGCTGGCCAAGGACCGCGATTCCCTCCAGTCCCACATCAAGGCCTTCGTGGACCGCGCCGTCGTGTTCGCCCGCTGCACGGTCTGCGACGGCACGCGCCTTACCGAGGCCGCGCTGTCGTCGAGGATCGACGGCCTGAACATCGCCGACTGCTCGTCGATGCAGATCAGCGATCTGGCCGCGTTCGTCCGCGGGCTCGACGACCCCGCCGTCGCCCCGCTGGTCGCCGGCCTGCGCGAGCTGCTCGAATCGCTGGTCGAGATCGGGCTCGGCTATCTGAGCCTGGACCGCACATCGGGTTCGCTCTCCGGCGGCGAGGCCCAGCGCGTGAAGATGGTCCGCCACCTCGGCTCCAGCATCACCGACGTGACGTACGTCTTCGACGAGCCGACCATCGGCCTGCACCCGCACGACATCCGCCGCATGAACGACCTGCTCCTGCGGCTGCGCGACAAGGGCAACACGGTGCTCGTGGTGGAGCACAAGCCCGAGGTCATCGCGATCGCCGACCACGTGGTCGACCTCGGCCCCGGGGCCGGTACGGCGGGCGGCGAGATCTGCTTCACCGGAGACGTGGCCGGGCTCCGCGCCTCCGGAACACTGACCGGCCGGCACCTGGAGCACCGGGCCCGGCTGCGCGAGCAGGTGCGCGTGCCCAAGGGGCAGCTGTCCATCAAGGGCGCCGATCTGCACAACCTCAAGGACGTCGAGGTCGACATACCGCTCGGGGTGCTCGCCGTGGTCACCGGCGTCGCGGGCTCCGGCAAGAGCTCGCTGATCCACGGCTATCTCTCCGGGCGCGACGGCGTCGTGGTGGCCGACCAGTCGCCGATCCGCGGCTCGCGCCGCTCGAACCCGGCGACCTACACCGGACTGCTCGGCCCGATCCGCACCGCCTTCGCCAAGGCCAACGGCGTCAAGGCGGCACTGTTCAGCGCGAACTCGGAGGGCGCCTGCCCCAAGTGCAACGGCATCGGGCTGATCTACACCGACCTGGCGATGATGCCCGGCGTGGCGTCCGTCTGCGAGGAGTGCGCGGGGGAGCGCTTCACGGCCGAGGTCCTCACCTACCGGCTGCGCGGCAAGAACATCAGCGAGGTCCTGGGGATGTCGATCGCCGAGGCGCACGACTTCTTCCCCTCGGGCCAGGCGCACACCATCCTCGGCCGCCTCAGCGATGTCGGGCTCGGCTATCTGCGGCTCGGCCAGCCGCTCAACACCCTCTCCGGCGGCGAGCGCCAGCGGCTCAAGCTCGCCATCCACATGGCCGAGAAGTCATCGACGTACGTCCTGGACGAGCCGACCACCGGCCTGCACCTGGCCGACGTGGACAAGCTGCTCGCGCTGCTCGACCGGCTCGTCGACGACGGCAACTCGGTGGTCGTCATCGAGCACCACCAGGCGGTGATGGCGCACGCCGACTGGATCATCGACATCGGCCCCGGCGGCGGCCACGACGGCGGGCAGGTGGTGTTCACCGGTACGCCCGCGTCCCTGGTGACCGACGGGCGGACCGTGACGGCGCAGCATCTGCGGGAGTACGTCGCGGGCTGAGGGCAGCTCGGCGGCCACAAGCCGATCGTGTTCGGACGGGGTGTCCGCGTAGGGTGCGTGAATGAGCATGCTGGATGACGCCCGCGCGGGCATGAACCCTGAGATCCGGCCGCAGGACGACCTGTTCGGCCACGTCAACGGTCACTGGCTGGAGACCGAGCGAATCCCCGAGGATCGCTCCAGCTGGGGCCCCTTCGTACAGCTGGTCGACACGGCCGAGGAACAAGTGAAGGTGATCATCCAGGAGCTGGCGTCGGACGGCGCCGGCTCGGATGACGCGCGCAAGATCGCCACCCTGTACGCGTCGTTCATGGACGAGGAGGCGATCGCCGCCCGCGGGCTCGCCCCCGCGCAGCCCCTGATCGACGCCGTCGCGGGGCTGCGGGACACCCGGGAGCTCGCGGCGTTCCTCGGCCGCTTCGAGCGGATCGGCGGCTCCGGTCTCTTCGGCAGCTACATCGACTCGGACGACCGCGACTCCGACCGCTACCTCTTCAACATCCTCCAGGGCGGAATCGGCCTGCCGGACGAGTCGTACTACCGCGACGAGAAGTTCGCCGAGATCCGCGAGAAGTACGTCGCCCACCTCACCGAACTGCTCACGCTCGGGCAGCACGCCTCGCCCGCCGAGGCCGCACAGAGCGTCCTCGCCCTGGAGACCCGCCTCGCCGCGGGACACTGGGAGCGGGCCGAGACGCGTGACGTGCAGAAGACCTACAACCTCACGACCCTGCACGAACTGATCACCCTGGCGCCACACTTCGACTGGCGCGCCTTCGCCGAAGGGCTCGGCGGCTCCGAGGCCACCATCGCCGAGACGTGCGTCCGCCAGCCGTCCTACCTCCGCCACCTGTCCGCGGTCCTCGACGAGGTGCCGATCGAGCAGTGGCGCGACTGGGCGATGGTCCGGGTCCTCCGCTCCTGCGCGCCCTACCTCACGGACGCGTTCGTCCGGAACAACTTCGAGTTCTACGGCCGCACCCTCAACGGCACCCCGGAGCTGCGCGCCCGGTGGAAGCGGGCGGTCGCCTTCGTCGAGGGCTCCATCGGCGAGGCCGTCGGCAAGGAGTACGTGGCGCGGCACTTCCCGCCGAGCTCCAAGGCGATGATGGACGACCTCGTCGCCAACCTCCTCGAGGCCTACCGCCAGTCGATCGCCCGCCTCGACTGGATGACGGACGAGACGAAGGAGCGCGCGTACGAGAAGCTCGCCACGTTCCGCCCCAAGATCGGCTACCCGGACACCTTCCGCGACTACTCGGCCCTGGAGGTCTCCACCGACGACCTGCTCGGCAACGCGCACGCGGCGGCCGCCTTCGAGTCCGATCGGCAGCTCGCCAAGATCGGCGCGCCGGTCGACCGCGACGAGTGGTTCATGCTGCCGCAGACGGTCAACGCGTACTACAACCCGGGCACCAACGAGATCTGCTTCCCCGCGGGCATCCTGCAGAAGCCGTTCTTCTCGCCCGACGCCGACCCCGCCGAGAACTACGGCGGCATCGGCTCGGTCATCGGCCACGAGATCGGCCACGGCTTCGACGACCAGGGCGCGCAGTACGACGGCGCGGGCAACCTCAACGACTGGTGGACCGCGGCCGACAAGACCGCGTTCGAGGCGAAGTCGAAGGCGCTGGTCAAGCAGTACGACGCCTTCTCGCCGCGCAATCTGCCCGGTGAGTTCGTCAACGGCTCGCTCACGGTGGGCGAGAACATCGGCGACCTGGGCGGCCTGACCATCGGGCACACGGCGTACAAGATCGCGCTGAACGGCGAGCCGATGCCCACGAGCGAGGGCACGACCGGCTCCCAGCGGCTGTTCATGAACTGGGCCTACTGCTGGCGCACCAAGCGCCGCAAGGAGCAGGAGCAGCAGTACCTCACGATCGACCCGCACTCGCCGCCCGAGTTCCGGGCCAACATCGTCCGGAACCTCGACGAGTTCCACGAGGCGTTCGGGACGGCGGAGGGCGACGGTCTCTGGCTCGACCGGGCGGAGCGCGTCCGGATCTGGTGAACGCCCGGCGGTCGCGGCCCTGTTGCCGCGGCCGCCGGTCATTCCTGCTCTGTCGGCCGCTGATCGTCGGATCCTGACAGAAGCATTGACGTGCCCTTCGCCGCACTCCTACTTTCTTGGTCGGTAATCCGAACTGTGTCCGGTATATCGAACATCAATGAGTCGGAATGAGGCACCATGGGCCCTGCACCCGCCAGACGAGCCGTCCTCCGTGCCGCAGCTCTCGCGGCGGCGGCGCCGGTGATCCCGTCCCTCGCGGCAGGCAGGGCGGGAGCGGCTCCGCGATCCGTGGTGCGGGCGGGTGCGCGGGCCGCCACCCCTTCGAGCTGGACGGCGCAGCCGTTCGCGCTGAAGGACGTGGCGCTGCGCAAGGGCGTCTTCGCCGCCAAGCGGGCCCTGATGCTCGACCACGGCCGGGGCTACGACGTGGACCGGCTGCTCCAGGTGTTCCGCGCCAACGCGGGCCTCTCCACCCGGGGCGCGGTGGCCCCCGGCGGGTGGGAGGGCCTTGACGGCGAGGCGAACGGGAACCTCCGGGGCCACTACACCGGCCACTTCCTCACCATGCTCGCCCAGGCCTACGGCAGCACGGGCGAGAAGGCGTACGCCGACAAGATCCGCTCCATGGTCGAGGCGCTGACACAGGTGCGGGAAGCCCTCCGCCACGACCCGAACGTCCTCAGCGTCCCCGGCAGGTTCGGCACCGCCGCGGAGAACGTCCGCGGCTCCTGCCAGTACGTCGATCTCCCCTCCGGCGTCCTCGGCGGCGCCACGGACGTGACCCTCTCGGCCTGGGTGAAGCCGACCCACGACGCCGCCTGGACCCGCATCCTGGACTGCGGCAACGACGCGAGCCGCTACCTCTACCTCGCCGCCCGCACCTCGGAAGGAGTCCCGCGCTTCGCCATCACGTCCAACGGACCGGGCGGCGAGCAGGGCATCAACGGCACCGCACCGCTGGCCCTGGACGAGTGGAGCCACGTGGCCGTGACGATCCGGGGCGCCACCGGCACGCTCTACGTCAACGGCACCGCGGTCGCGGCGAACACCGCGATGACCCTCCATCCGGCCGCCCTCGGCTCCCTGAAGAACAACTGGCTCGGCCGCTCCCACTTCGCGGCCGACCCCGTCTTCGCCGGAGTGTTCGACGAGGTCAACCTCTGGTCGCGGGCGCTGACCGCCGGCGAGATCGCCGGACTTCAGGAGGTGCCTGCCGCCGGGTCACCGGCCGGAGCGGGGGACTTGGCCTCGTACGCCTTCGACGAGACCAGTGGTGCCTCCTTCGCCGACGGCTCCGGCCGCGGGCGGCGCGCCACCTTGCGGCGCACCTGGGGCGGACCGAGCCACCCGGGGTTCCTCGCGGCGTACCCCGAGACGCAGTTCATCGCCCTGGAGTCGATGACCAGCGGCGACTACACCGTCGTGTGGGCGCCGTACTACACCGCGCACAAGATTCTGCGGGGCGTCCTCGACGCGTACCTCCACACGGACGACCCCCGGGCGCTCGACCTGGCGTCGGGCCTGTGCGACTGGATGCACTCCCGCCTGTCCAAACTGCCCGCGAGCACCCGGCAGCGCATGTGGGGCATCTTCTCCAGCGGCGAGTTCGGCGGCATCGTCGAGGCGATCTGCGACCTGTACGCCATCACCGGCAAGGCCGAACACCTCGCTCTGGCCCGCCTCTTCGACCTCGACAAGCTCATCGACGCGTGCGCCGCGGGCGACGACATCCTCGACGGGCTGCACGCCAACCAGCACATCCCCATCTTCACCGGACTCCTGCGGCTGTACGACGAGACGGGCGAGCGGCGCTATTTCACCGCCGCGAAGAACTTCTGGGGCATGGTCGTCCCCACCCGCATGTACGGCATCGGGGGCACCAGCACCGGAGAGTTCTGGAAGGCGCCCGGCGTCATCGCGGGCACACTGAGCGACACCACCGCCGAGACCTGCTGCGCGTACAACCTGCTCAAGCTCAGCCGGGCGCTGTTCCTGCACGAGCAGGACCCCGCGTACATGGACTACTACGAACGGGCCCTGTACAACCAGGTCCTGGGCTCGAAGCAGGACGAGGCCGACGCGGAGAAGCCGCTCGTCACGTACTTCATCGGCCTGCTTCCGGGCCATGTACGCGACTACACGCCCAAGGCGGGAACGACCTGCTGCGAGGGCACCGGCATGGAGAGCGCCACCAAGTACCAGGACTCGGTCTACTTCCAGAAAGCCGACGGATCGGCCCTGTACGTCAACCTCTACAGCCCTTCCACACTGACCTGGAGGGAGAAGGGTGTCACGGTCACGCAGGCCACCGACTACCCGAGGGAACAGGGCGCGACGCTCACGGTCCGGGGCTCCGCGGCCGCCTTCGACCTGCGGCTGCGCGTACCGGCGTGGGCGAGCGACGGCTTCGCCGTGACCGTAAACGGCAGCAGGGTGAAGGCCGATCCGGCTCCGGGGAGCTACTTGTCGGTCTCCCGCACCTGGCGCGACGGGGACACCGTCCGGGTCTCGATCCCCTTCCGGCTGCGGGTGGAGAAGACCCTCGACAAGCCGGAGATCCAGGCCCTGTTCTACGGACCGGTCCATCTCGTGGCCCGCGACAGCGCCAGGACCTACCTCCGGTTCGGCCTCTACCGCAACGCCGCACTCTCCGGCGACCTGCTGCCCACCCTCACGCCGGTCACCGGCCGGCCGCTGCACTACACGCTCGACGGCATCCGTCTCGCCCCCTTCTCCGAAGGCACGAAGGACCCGACACACGCCTACTTCCAGCGGTCCCAACGGACGGTGGTCTTCGGCACGACCGACTCCGGCGTCACCAACCCGACGGGCCCGGGCGGCACGACGCTCCTCGACGCGATCTGGTCGGCAGCTCCCTTCAGGAACAAGAGCGCGCTGGTCAAGCACGCCCAGACGACCGTGGACTCCTGGGTGGGCGCAGGCCGGCTGAGCGCGGCGGAGGGCAGGAAGGTGGTGCGCACGGCACGGGAGGCGTCCTACGCGCGGTGACCACAGGGGCGAGGGTGGTTGGCATAGAAGGCCGGGTGCTCGTGGAGGCGGCGTACGTAGGTACGCACGTGGGGGTACGGGGAGGTGGCCTCCGTCGCTTCCGGGGCGCGGTGGACGAGCGTTGTCCACAAGTCGACGTCCGCCGAGGTGAGTTCGTCGCCCACGAGGTAGGAGTGGGAGGCCAGGCGGTGGTCGAGGCGGTCCAGCGTCGCGGGGGTGAGCGGGGCGGCGAGGAGTTCGTGCCAGGCGTCGATCCTTGTCACCAGGGCCGGTGGGCGCAGGGCGAGCAGCGGGCCGTTGCCGTGCGCGGCGAGGCGGTCGGTGAGGTCGCCCAGGATGTCGGGCGTGTGGTTGCTGACGACGTGCCCGCTCCATCGGTCGCACAGTGCGGGGACGGTCAGCGGGCCGTCGAAGTGGTGCTCGGTGGCCTCGTAGCAGCGGTGCAGCTCTTCGAGCGCCGCCGGGGCGGTGTCCGGTGTCAGGAGCGTGGTCGTGACCGCGTCCCTGAGTCCGAGGAGGTCGAGCGTGATCGAGACGCGCAGGGAGCGGGGACATTCCGCCGAGAGGTACAGGTGGTAGCGGTGGGGGGCCGAATAGAAGCCGCCCGCCAGGGCGGCGCCGATGCGGCTGCGGATCGGTGGGGGACAGACGCCGCTCGGGGAGCGGGAATCCTCCGGGGAAGGCGTGCGGGAACGGTGCGACGCAGTGATCTCGGGCATGGCTCTCCAGACAGCTGAGGGGGCGCGCCGACCGGGCCGTGCGCACGGCGCCGGGGGCGTCTCTTCCGCGTGACGTCAGAGCGCTGGAATCGACGCGCTGCACACGCGCAGCAGGTCGATGTGCAGACGCCTGGTCAGGACGCGGGGGCGGGGCCGGGGCGCGGACAGGAGGGGCCGCTGGGTGCTGCCGCTCTCACCAACCGCCCTGGTCATGTCCACCAGCCTTGCCGTCGAGGCCCGTTGTGTCCGGGAAAACGTGACCGTCCCCGGAAGTCTGGGCGCGGGGGCCCGGCGCCGTCAAGAAGGCCCAGGCAACTCCGGGCGGAACTCCTGGCGCCGGAGCGGAACAGAAGGAGTGGCCCGGCGGTTGTCCCTGACGGGGACGGAGGGCGAGGCGCGTCCGGCGATGTGAGCACGCCCATGATCCACGGGCATTGCGCACCGCAACGGCCTCACGTAACGTCCCGAGCAGGTTATGAGCGTCAGCGTCAAGCCCTGGCTTGCTGACCGGCAACCCTCCCTCGCGGCGGGGTGCTCCAGGTGAGGACCAGGCGGTGCCCGTATCCAGGGCTCCGCAAGCGCGAGACCGGCGAGGCCCCGGGGCCCGCCGAGCCGGAAAGGGTGGAGGTGACGGACGTGCCACGTGCGTCAGCTGTG
Source organism: Streptomyces sp. NPDC054047 (assembly GCF_055585065.1). Taxonomy (NCBI): domain Bacteria; kingdom Bacillati; phylum Actinomycetota; class Actinomycetes; order Kitasatosporales; family Streptomycetaceae; genus Streptomyces; species Streptomyces sp. NPDC054047. Next base: position 417,147 of record NZ_JBVJKV010000006.1, read on the forward strand.
TCGTCCGAGCCCACGCCGCCCAAGCCGTCCGCGCCGTCCGCGCCGTCCATGTCGCCCGTGTCCTTCGTGCCGCGCGTCCCGGTGATCGCCCCGAGCCGCCAGGTGCATCTGTACTCCCGGCCGCACATCGACCTGCAGCGCGTCGCCGGCGCGCTCTGTCGTTCCTGACCCGTCACCCCGCCGCCGCACCCTCGGAACCGAGGGGCCGGTGTTCTCGTACGGTCGATCAGGAAGGCACACCTTTCGTGTCGTCATCACCTTCACCCTCATCTTCGCTGCCCTCTTCCGCTCCTTCCGCTCCCTCCGCCGGGCTGCACCTCGCCGTCGCGCTCGACGGCGCGGGCTGGCACCCGGCCGCCTGGCGAGAACCGGACGCCCGCCCAAGGGAGTTGCTCACCGCCCGGTACTGGGCCGACCTCGTCACCGAGGCCGAACGCGGCCTGCTCGACTTCGTGACGATCGAGGACGCGCTCGGGCTCCAGTCCTCGCATTTCACCGAGCCCGACGGACGCACGGATCAGGTGCGAGGCAGGCTCGACGCCGTCCTCATCGCCGCCCGTGTCGCCCCGCTGACCAGCCATATCGGGCTGGTGCCGACCGTGGTGGCCACGCACACCGAGCCCTTCCACATCTCCAAGGCGATCGCCACGCTCGACTACGTCAGTGAGGGCCGCGCCGGTGTACGGGTGCAGGTGTCCGCACGCCGCAACGAGGCCGCGCACTTCGGGCGCCGCACGCTTCCCGCCCTCGAAGCCGTCGAGGACCTCGGCAGGCCGGACGTACGGGAATTGACCTTCGACCTCTTCGACGAGGCGGCCGACCACATCGAGGCCGTGCGCCGGCTCTGGGACAGCTGGGAGGACGACGCGGAGATCCGGGACGCCGCCACCGGCCGCTTCATCGACCGCGACAAGCTGCACTACATCGACTTCGAGTCCAAGCACTTCAGCGTCAAGGGCCCCTCGATCACACCCCGGCCGCCGCAGGGGCGTCCCGTCGTCAGCGCGCTCGCCCACGAGACCCCGACCGAAGCGCCGTTCCGGCTGCTCGGCCGTTCCGCCGACATCGGATACGTCACCCCGCGCGACGCCGGGCACGCACGCGCCGTCGTCACGGCGGTCCGCGCCGAACAGGACGCGGCCGGGCGCTCCGACGAGCCCCTGCACCTCTTCGGCGACCTGGTGGTGTTCCTCGACGACGACCCGGCCGCCGCCGTGGCCCGACGGGATCGTCTGGACGCCCTCGCCGGTCACCCGTACACCAGCGACGCACGGGTGTTCACGGGCACGCCCGCCCAACTGGCGGACCTGCTGCAGGAGTTGCATCAGGCCGGGCTGAGCGGATTCCGGCTGCGCCCCGCCGGCGTCGGCCACGACCTCCCGGCGATCACCCGGGGCCTGGTGCCCGAGCTCCAGCGCCGCGGCGCGTTCCGCCGCGCGTACGAGGCCGACACCCTGCGCGGTCTGCTGGGCCTCACCCGCCCCGCAAGCCGTTACGCCGCCGCTGCCTCCGCCACCGCCTGACCCGGAAGGAAGGAACCCCGTCATGAGCAGGACACAGGGCGAGCGGGACAAGCCGCTCAAGCAGATCCACCTCGCGGCCCACTTCCCCGGCGTCAACAACACCACCGTGTGGAGCGACCCGGAGGCCGGCAGCCACATCGAGTTCAGCTCCTTCGCGCACTTCGCGCGGACCGCCGAACGCGCCAAGTTCGACTTCCTGTTCCTCGCCGAGGGACTGCGGCTGCGCGAACAGGGCGGAAAAATATACGACTTGGACGTCGTCGGACGGCCCGACACCTTCACGGTCCTGAGCGCGCTGGCCGCCGTCACCGAACACCTCGGCCTGACCGGCACCATCAACTCCACCTTCAACGAGCCCTACGAAGTGGCCCGCCAGTTCGCCAGCCTGGACCACCTGTCGGGCGGGCGCGCCGCGTGGAACGTGGTGACCTCCTGGGACGCCTTCACCGGAGAGAACTTCCGCCGCGGCGGATTCCTCCCGCAGGAGGAGCGGTACTCCAGGGCGAAGGAATTCCTCGGCACGGCGAACGAGTTGTTCGACTCCTGGAGCGGGGACGAGATCGTCGCCGACCAGGAGTCCGGCACCTTCCTGCGCGACGCCCAGGCAGGGGCCTTCGTCCACCAGGGCCAACACTTCGACATCCACGGGCAGTTCAACGTCCCGCGCAGCCCGCAGGGCCGACCGGTCGTCTTCCAGGCCGGTGACTCGGAGGAGGGGCGCGAGTTCGCGGCGGCGGGCGCGGACGCGATCTTCAGCCGGTACAGCACGCTGAAGGAGGGCCAGGAGTTCTACACGGACGTCAAGGGCCGCCTGGCCCGCCACGGCCGCACCCACGACCAGCTCCTCATCCTGCCCGCCGCGACCTTCGTCCTCGGGGATACGGACGCCGATGCGGAGGAACTCTCCCGCGAGGTGCGGCGCAAGCAGGTCAGCGGCGCGACCGCGATCAAGCACCTGGAGTTCGTCTGGAACCGCGACCTCTCCGCGTACGACCCCGAAGGCCCGCTGCCCGACATCGACCCGGACATCGGCGAGCACACCATCGCCCGAGGCCGCGCCCAGGTGCGGATGTACCGCGATCCGCTGGCCGTCGCGCGGGAGTGGCGCGAGCTCGCGGCCGCGAACAAGTGGTCCATCCGTGACCTCGTCATCGAGACCGGCAACCGCCAGTCCTTCGTCGGCTCCCCGGCCACCGTCGCCGAGACGATCAACTCCTTCGTCCAGGCCGACGCGTCCGACGGATTCATCCTCGTCCCGCACATCACCCCCGGCGGTCTCGACGCCTTCGCCGACACCGTGGTGCCGCTGCTCCAGGAGCGCGGCGTGTTCCGCACGGAGTACGAGGGCGCCACCCTGCGCGACCACCTCGGCCTGGCCCACCCCGACGCCGGGGCGCGCACGGCCCCCGAGGCGCGCCTGCCCGAGCCCGTCTCCGCCGACCACTGAGAGGACCACCCACCATGCCCGCCATCCCTCTCGGCGTCCTCGACCTGGTGCCGATCTCGACCGGCTCCACGGCGGCCGGGGCGCTGCACAACTCCATCGACCTGGCCCGGCAGACCGAGCGTTTCGGCTACGCCCGCTACTGGTTCGCCGAGCACCACCTCAACCCGGGCGTGGCCGGCACCTCGCCCGCGGTCGTCCTCGCCCTCACCGCCGCCGCGACCTCGACGATCCGGCTCGGGGCAGGCGCCGTACAGCTCGGCCACCGCACCGCTCTGTCCACGGTCGAGGAGTTCGGCCTGATCGACGCGCTGCACCCCGGGCGCCTCGACCTGGGCCTCGGCCGCTCCGGTGGCCGACCGCCCGGAGCGTCCGGCGCCGCGCCGCCGACCGCGACCCCCGTGGTCGACGGCCGCGCCCCCAATGGGCTGCGCATCCCGCCGCGGTTCTCGTACGAGCATCTGCTCGGCTCGCCCCGTGTCGCCCTGCAGCGCAAGCTGCTCCAGCAGCCGCACGCCGAGGCGCAGGACTACGGCGAGCAGATCGACGACATCCTGGCGCTGCTCGCCGGAACCTACCGGTCGGCGGACGGCGTCGAAGCGCATGTCGTGCCCGGCGAGGGCGCCGACATCCAGGTGTGGATCCTGGGCAGCAGCGGCGGCCAGAGCGCGGACGTCGCGGGCCGCAACGGCCTGCCCTTCGCGGCGAACTACCACGTCAGCCCCGGCACGGTGCTGGAGGCCGCGGAGGGCTACCGCGCCGCGTTCAAACCCTCCGAGGTACTCGACAAGCCCTACGTCACCGTCTCCGCGGACGTCGTCGTGGCCGAGGACGACGAGACCGCACGGGAACTGGCCGCGGGCTACGGCCCGTGGGTGCGCAGCATCCGCACCGCCGAGGGCGCCATCCAGTACCCCACGCCGGAAGAAGCGCGCCGGCACGTGTGGACCGACGCGGACCGTGCGCTGGTGGAGGACCGCACCGAAACCCAGTTCACCGGCTCCCCGGGCCGCGTCGCCGACCTCCTGGAACAGCTCCAGGAGGCCACGGGCGCCGACGAGTTGCTCATCACCACCATCACCCACGGCCACGCCGACCGGGTGCGCTCCTACGAGCTGCTCGCCCAGGAGTGGCGGCGCAGGGGGTGAGGTGTCCGTCCGCCGGGCGGCGCCGCCCGGCGGACGGACACAGGTCAGCCGATGGGCCAGCAGTTGTACGCGTTGTAGTTGACGCCGTTGCAGCCGAACCACTTGCCGTAGAGGCAGGGGCCGATGTCGTGCCAGTAGCCGTAACAGCACGCCATGCAGGTGAAGCCCCCGCTTCCGTCGCTCACACAGGCTGAGCTGCCGTCCACGCACGCGGCCTGGGCCTGGGGCGTGCCCTGCGGAGGTGTGCCCTGAGGGGAGACGCCCCAGGTGAGGGGGGTCACCGCCGGGCCTTGGACTCCTGGGCCCTGTGACCGGGGCCGGCGGGGCGGCTGCGGCTGGACCTGCGGGTGGGCCTGCGGTCCCTGCGGTGGTGGCTGGGTGTGCGCCGGTGCTCCGCACGGCGAGGGTGCGGGCGCGGCGCCGACGCGCGCGTAGTGGGCCAGCAGTGCGGCCAGGACGGTGTGTTCGGGGGAGTCGGAGTCCTTGAGCGTGAGCTGGACGAGGCTGTGGGTGTGGTCGTCGCAGGGCACCTGGCGCAGGAGGTCCACCTGGTCGATGAGGCCGACGGGGATCGTCGTCCAGTCCTGACACGTCGTGCCGGGAGCGAACTGGACGCTGTCCGCGCTCTCTTCGGACTTCTTGACCATCCCGACGATCGCGGTCTTCTCGCGGACCGTGTCCGCCGTGAGTGCTTGAAGGAATTCCTCGCCGCTGAACGACCTGGGCATGTGTCTCCTCTCGGCGCCGCGCGGGCGCAAACCGGTGCCACGGGTGCCACGAGATTCGCGCGCTCCACGAGGGCGGCACAACGGAGGTGGAGGCGATCAGTCCGGATAGGTGAACTCGATCCGTGCGCCGGGGCGTTGAGCCGCGGCGGCGCGCCGGGGGAGGAGGGATCGCGCACCGGGGAGCGCGGCGCCTTCGTGCGCCCGCGGCGGCCGGCCCCTAACCGCTCCGGCCCCCGAGCACGATCGTGCGGGCGATGTCCAGGGTGAGGCGCTGCCACGGGTCCTGAGGGTCGCGCGAGGTGATGTCGCGGACGCGGCGCAGGCGGTAGCGCACGGACTGGGGGTGGAGGTGCAGCTCGCGGGCCGCCGCGTTGGCCGATCCGGTGTCGATGTACGCGGTGAGGGCTTCCAGGAGGTGGCGCTGGGCGGGTTCGACGAGCGGGCCGAGGACGATGCGGCCGATCTGGTCGGGGCTGACCACGGGGTGGCCCGCGAGCAGCGCCAGGACGTGCGCGTCGGCGTCGGTGAGGACCCGGTCGGCGTGGTGGGCGTGCGGGGGAGCGGTGTCCAGGGCGCCCGCGGCGAGGCGGTGGGCGACCGCGACGCGGTCCAGGCTCTCGCCCGAGATCACGCAGCCGCGCCAGGCGTGCCGGCGCAGGACCTCCGGCGCGGCGTCGGCGGACGTGGCCGGAAGGAGCAGTACGGCACGCGAACCGTGGGTCGTCGCCAGTGACGTGCCGTGGCTCCCGCCGCCACCGAGGGCCGTGAGCAGCGCGGTCGACGTGGGGAGGGAGATGTCGGACGAGCCGTTCTCCAGGGCCCTGGCGTCCACCGGCTGCGCCACCAACAGGCAGTAGCGCTCCGGGAGGTGGACGCCCAGGCGCGATGCCCTGGCGCTGAGCGCGCCCAGCGACGCATGGCGGCCCGCGATCAGGTCGTCGAGCAGCAGCTGAAGCGATCTGTCGCGGTCGCCCGTGAGGCGCTCACTGGTGGCCGCGTACGCCGTCGTCATCTCCTCGGAGATGGTGTCCATGGCGGTGAGCAGCAGCTGTGCGAGCGCGAAGGCGTCCTTCGCGGACAGCTGTGGCGCGCGGGCGGCGACCTCGTCCGCGAGGACCGCGGCCGCGACCCGGTAGGCGCGCAGCACGGCCTGCAGGGGGCGGCCGTCCGCGGCGCGCGCCGCCGCGATCCCGCGGAAGCGCCGCAGCTCCCCGTCGCCGATCGCGCCGTCCGTCACCCAGTGGTCCAGGAGCCGGTCCGTCGCCCAGGCCGCGATGGCCCGCACCTCGGGGAACCTGCCGCCGTCGAGCGCCGTGTACGCCGGAACCTGCTCGTGCACCGCCTCGACGACCGCCTCGACGAGGCGGGAATCGGCCAGGAGTTCCTGGCGGACGCGCTCCCGCTTGTTTGTCACAGGGTGATAGTGCCATCGGAAAAGGGTGCGTACGACCATGGACGGGGCTTGTCACAGTGGCAAGGATCGTCGGACAGGTAGTGCAGTCGCACGCAGTCTCACGGACACCGGACGGGACCCACCACATGACGAAGCCGAACTGGGCGGACTTCCAGTACGAGATCTATCTCAACGGCATGACCGGCGCCGTACCCCGCCTGCCCACCGACCTGACCCGCCTCGAGGAGCTGACCGAACAGCGCCTCGGACCAGGGCCCGTCGGCTATGTCTCCGGCAGTGCGGGCAACGGCAGCACCGCCCGCGCCAACCGCGAGGCGCTGGAGCGGCGCCGGATCGTGCCGCGCATGCTGCGCGACGTGCACGAACGCGATCTGTCCGTGGAGGTGCTCGGCCACCGGCTGCCCGCGCCGCTCGCCCTGGCCCCGATCGGCGTCCTGTCGATCATGCACCCGGACGGCGAGTCCGCCGCCGCCCGCGCGGCCGCGGCCCGCGGCGTCCCGTACATCCTGTCCTCGGCGTCCAGCACCCCCATGGAGCAGGTCGCCAAGGAGATGGGGGACGCGCAGCGGTGGTTCCAGCTGTACTGGGCCAAGGACCGCGACGTCACCAAGAGCTTCCTGGACCGGGCCAAGGCCTCGGGCTTCACGGCGCTGGTCGTCACGCTCGACACCCCGCTCCTGGCCTGGCGGCCCCGCGACCTCGACCAGGCGTATCTGCCCTTCCTGCACGGCGTGGGCACCGCCAACTACTTCAGTGACCCGGCGTTCCGGGCGGGCCTGGCCAAGCCGGTGCACGAGGACCCGAACGCGGCCGTGATGCACTTCGTCGGCATGTTCGCCGACCCCGCGAAGACCTGGCCGGACCTGGCGTTCCTGCGCGAGAACTGGGACGGTCCGATCGTGCTCAAGGGCATCCTGCACCCGGACGACGCACGCCGCGCCGCCGACGCCGGCATGGACGGGGTGGTGGTCTCCAACCACGGGGGCCGCCAGGTCGCGGGCTCCGTCGCGGCGGCCGACGCCCTGCCGCGTGTCGTGGAGGCGGTCGGCGACCGGCTCTCCGTCCTGTTCGACAGCGGCATCCGCACCGGTGACGACATCTTCAAGGCGCTCGCGCTGGGCGCCGAGGCCGTCCTGGTGGGACGCCCGTACGCCTACGGGCTCGGCCTCGACGGACAGGCGGGTGTCGACCACGTCATCCGCTGTCTGCTCGCCGAACTCGACCTGACCCTGGCGCTGTCCGGGCACGCCGGGCCCGCCACCCTCACCCCCGACGACCTGATCGAGGAGACCGCATGACCGCCCTGAAGAACGTCCTCGCCATCGTCTCGCCCCACGTGGGCGGCCGCGCGGCGGGCGGCGCCCTCGCCGGGCTGCTCCCCGACTCGGCGCACGTGACCGTCGTCGAGTCGGCCGGCGAGGACCCGGCCGCCCTGCGCGAGGCACACATCATCATCACCGGTCTCGCGCCGGTCACCGCCGAGCACATCGCAGCCGCCCCGGACCTGGAAGTCGTCCAGTGCGCCAGCCACGGCTTCGACTACGTCGACCTGGACGCGGCCCGTGAACGCGGCGTCCACGTCTGCTCGATCGGCTCCAGCGGCGCCGAGAAGCAGAACGTCGCCGAGCAGACCTTCGCCCTCATGCTGGCCCTCGCCAAACAGCTCATCCCGGCGCACACCGCCCTCACCGAGGCCGACTGGGCGCTGCCCCGGCTCCAGCAGTCCATCACCGAGCTCTCCGGCAAGACGCTCGGCATCGTGGGACTGGGCCACATCGGCGAGGAAGTCGCCCGCCGCGCGGTCGTGTTCGACATGACCATCGTCTATGCGGGCCCCAGGCCGGCGGCAGCGGAGACGGAGGCCCGCCTCGGCGGCGCGCGCCACGTCGAACTCGACGAGCTCCTGCGTACGTCCGACTACGTCAGCCTGCACGCCCCGCTCACCGACGACACCCGCCACCTCCTGGACGCCGAACGACTCGCGCTCCTGAAGCCGACGGCCTTCGTCATCAACACGTCGCGCGGCGCGCTCATCGACCAGGACGCCCTGGCCGACGCGCTGACGGCCGGCACGCTCGCCGGAGCGGGCATCGACGTCTTCGACCCCGAACCGCCCACCGCCGCCCTGCGCCTGCTCAAGGCGCCGAACGTGGTGCTGTCCCCGCACGTCGCGGGCGTCACGCGCGAGACGCTGGTGCGCATCGGTCTCGCGGCGATCCAGAACGTCGTCGGCCACCTGGAGGGCAAGCCGCTGGGCGACGTCGTGTCCTGACGCCCGGCCGGGTGGGGCGGCGGCACCGGGCCGCTGCCCCACCGACGGACCGTGACCTACCAGATCGCTCCGACCCACTCGGGATGGTCGACGAACGGGTTGCGGTTGTGCTGGAACTGGTCGTAGATGGCCTGGTTGCGGTTCTTCTCGAACGTGTCCGGCGGGTCCTCGTCGTTCCACTGCTTCAGCACGGAAAGCCGCCCGATGGCGGGGGCGCTGCCGTTGGAGACCTTGTCGTTGGGCTCCAGGTCGGCGAAGCCGTCCTCGCCGTCGTAGCGCACGGCCATGTAGAGGATCATCCGCGCCACGTCGCCCTTGACGGCGTCACGGGGCTCGAAGGAGTCGGAGTCGGTGTTGTTGCCCGGCGCCTCGCCGACCGCGCTGCCACCGTTGTCGAAGTCCTTGTTGCCGCGGGTGCTGTTGACCGACACGTCCTCCGGGCGCAGGTGGTGGATGTCGGTCCCCGGCCCTGTCGCGGTGCCGAAGTCGCCGTGGGACTTGGCCCACACGTGCTCACGGTTCCACTGGTCGGGGTCGCCGCCGTTGCTGTCCTTGCTCTGCGAGCGGCCGGTGTAGAGGAGGATCACGTTGGCACTGTTGGCCGGGTCCTGGTCGGTGACCTTCAGGGCGTCCCAGACCTGGTCGTACGACAGCTTGGTCTGGTCGCTGATGATCGTGTGCAGGGCGCTCTTGAGCTCCGGACCGGTCTTGCCGAGAGCGTCCTTGTAGTACGTGTCGTCGTAGGCGCCCGCGGGTGCCGCGGCCGGCGTGGGGGCCGTGGTCGCGGCGTCGGCGGCGGCCGGGACGGTGATCCCGACGAGAAGCGCGGCGGCCGTCATGGCCAGCGGTTTCCAGCGACGTATGTGAGGGACGGGCATGTGAGGGGTGTCCTCTCCCGGAGGCTCACGCACCGCGGATCCCTCCAACAGGAGCCGCGTTCTACGCGAGTTGACAAGTGGGCCAACGGGAGAGTGGCACGGGTGGGCGCATCACTGTATGAACGTTGTGCGTCGAATCTGTGACGATGTCATGGACGCGACATACGGGCCCAAGTGGTCTACAGGGGGCGCACGGTGAGGATCTGCTGCGCGTGTCCGACGGGGCCGGTGACGTCGTGCAGGACGGTGCTGGTGATGCCCTGGCCGGTGGGTCCGAACGTCACCGTGGTGTCGAGGCCGGTCCAGTTTCCCTCGGGCTGCCGGTGCAGGTGGACCGTGAGGTCGACGTTCGGGAACATCCAGGCGGTGGGGGACTGGCGTACGGCGATGCCGTTGGCCGTGTCGACCAGCGCGATGTAGGACGCCAGCGGGCTCGCGCTCTGCCCGGCGACGAGGTCGAGGCCGGTGGAGATCCACGCCGTCGTGCGGCCCGGCTGCGGGGGCGCAAGCGGGCGGACGTCCAGGGACGCGATGTACCCGCCGGGCCACACGGAGGCCATCGGCCAGGGCGTCAGCGCCTCGGGAGGAGCGAGCCGGTCCGCGCCGCCGCCCGCCACGGCGCTGGTGTCGGCGGAGCTGAGGAGCCAGGCGCGGGCACGCACCACCGGACGGTCGGCCATGAGCACGACGGCTTCGAGGAGTTCGATGGTGCGGCCCGGCCGGATGGTCTCCACCCGGATCTCGCACTCGTCGAGGGCCAGGCGCCCGAGGATGTCGAAGCTGATCCGGGACAGGACGAGGCCGCTGTCCGGCCGGTCGGCCAGATGGCGGTCGATGGCATGGACGACGAGACCGCCGAGCGGGCTGAAGTGCTGTTCGGCGGTGTCCCAGGCGCCGCCCGCGTGGAGCGTGGGCTTGTAGCGGTGCTCGTCGATGGGCTCGTAGTAACTGCCGGTCTTCACGGGGTGCTTACCTCTCGGCCTTGCGGGTGCGGGACGCCTCGTCGGTAAGCAAAGATCGTACGGGTGGTCAGTTCAGCCCGTTGAGGTAGTGCTCCCCGATGTCGCGAAGGCGGTGCGCGGCGGAGCTGTGGGCCGTCAGGGCGCGGGCGTTGCGCCAGAAGCGGTCGAGCCCGGGGTCGGTCGAAGGGGAGGGCGCGTCGGCGGTGAGTTCGAGGACGCGGGTGGTGATGTGCAGGGCGGACTGGGTGGTGACCGCTTCGGCCGCGCCCACCAGGAACGCGATGTCGGCACGCTCGTCGGCGCCGAGCGCGGGCCCCGCCGCCAGGCCCCGGGCCAGCGCCTCCGTCGCGCGTTCCACCACCGAGGCGGCGCTGTGCGCGGCCGTCGCCAACTCCCCGTAGGCGAGCAGCAGGTAGGGGTCGGTGGGCGGCGGCCCGCAGTCCCCGCCGGTGGTGAGAGCGGCCGTCGGGGCGGGGCGCGGCAGGGCGCGGCTGATGTCGCGCGCCTCGGTCAGGGCGCCCTCCGCGTTGCCCAGGCCGACCTGGACGAGCAGGAGGCGGCGGGTCAGCGGCGCGAGTGCGGTGAACGGCGAGATCTCGTGCTCGTCCACGGGGACCGTGCCGAGCACCTGGTGCGCGGCCACCGGCACGTCGTCGTAGCTGACGGCGCCCGCGCCGCTGAGGCGTTGGCCGAGCAGGTCGTGCGCGGGTTCGGCGCTGATGCCGGGGTGGGCCGGGTCCACATGGACGACGACCCATTCGCCGTTGTCCGTGCGCCGCGCGGTGTGGACGAGCCGGTCCGCGACGGCGACGCCCGCGGTCAGTGCCCTGCGGCCGTGCAGGACGTACCCGTCGGCGGTCGGGGTGAGCGCGAGGCCGGTGCCTGTCTGCGCGTCCGGCAGCTCGATGTCACCGCCCCAGAGCCACTGCTCGTGCACGGCGCGCAGTTCGAGCGCTGCGGCGTCCTCGGGCGCGGCGAAGAGGCGCGGACTCCACGACAGGGCGTGGTGGTGTGCGAGGAGTTCGGCGATGGAGCTGTCCGCCGCCGCGATCTCCCGGACCGCCGTACACGCCGTGCGCCAGTCGCTGCCCCGGCCGCCTGCGCTGTCCTGTCCCGACGGCGTCAGGAGCGCGGGCAGGCCCGCCTCGCGCAGCCGCGAGACCTCGTCGAACGGGGGCTTGCCCGCCCGGTCGCGCAGGTCCGCGTCGACGGCGAGGTCGTCGGCGAGTTCCCGGACGACGCGCGGCGAGGCGGAGGGGATCAGCGTTGTCACGGGGACGCCTCACAGATTCCTAGTTTCCCTACCTGATTGATAGGAATAGTGGGCCGCGAACTCCCGCGGCGGCAAGGGGGTGTTCAAGGGGCGGACGGCGTTGTCTCGCCGTATGGGATCGCGAAGGCCGGTCGGCCGAGGGCGTCTCCTGTCGGTCGCCCGAGGTCGCACCGTAATTCGGTTACGCGACGACGGCCCGGATGCCTAGCATCCGACCATGCCAAGACCTTCCGGCTTCACCTACGCGCAACATCCCGACACCAGCGTGACCATCACCCACCACGGCCGCGCGGCCGGCACGCTGCGCGGTGCGCGCGCCGAGAAGTTCCTCGCCGAGGTCGAGTCGGGCGACGCCCAGCTGGTGATGGCCCGCTGGACCGGTGCGTACAAGCATGGCAACGAGCGCACGGCGCGCAACCACCCGCGCAACCGCCGCCAGGGGTGAGGCCGTGGGACTGATCGAGCGGCTGTGGGGGGTGGGCGAGATGCCCTTCCGTGACGGGCTGTACCGGCCGGACGACACCGGCCTGGCCGTGCACGTCGACGGCCCAGGTGCCTACCACCCGGACGCCGGGCAGCCGATCCCCTTCCGTCTCGGAGCACCGATCGACGTGGCCCGCGCCATCGAGGAGGACGGTGTCACCGAGGCGCACCCCACCTTCGAGAGCCCACTGCCGGACGGAGCGGGACGGATCTGCGGCGGGGGAAGCGGGATGGGCAACATCGGCTATCTCGCCCGTCTCGACGCCGACCGCTCCTTGCGGTGGGTCGCCGTGATGTTCTCCGCCAACCCTTTCGTGGGCGTGCGCCACGAGGGAGGCACGGCCGTCTTCACCAACGACTGGGGAAACCGGCTGGCCCTCGACCTCACCGGGCACGCCTTCGCCTAAGGATTCGTCCACGCGGCCGGGTCCGCGGCGAGCGCCGTGACCGGGGTGGGCAGTTCGGCGCGCGCGACGTCGGCCAGGGACACGCCCTCCAAGATCTGGCGGACGTTCGCCCGCAGCGCGATCCACAGCGGCAACAGCGATTCCGCGGGCCCGCTGTAGGCCAGCTCCGGTGGGCGCACTCCGCGCACCGACACCAAGGGGCCCTCCACGACGCGGATGACGTCGGCGATGCTGATGCTTTCGGCGGTCCTGGCCAGGCGGTAGCCGCCGTTGCCGCCGCGCTGGCTGAGGACGAGACCGCCGCGCCGCATGTCGTTGAGGATGCCTTCGAGAAACTTGTGCGGGATCTCCTGGGCGTCCGCGATGGCCTCGGCCTTCAGCGGCCCGTCGTCCTGGCACGCGGCGAGTTGCAGCGCGGCACGTACCGCGTAGTCCGCCCTGGCTGAGATCCGCATGGCCGCATTATGCTGCACTGCCCTGAACGGCACGTATCGCCCCTGGTCAAGGGGCGGCCTCGCGCAGGGTCCACAGCGGACTTCGGAACAGCGGGTGCAACGGCACCGTGGCGGCGGCCACCGGGAGCACGGCCGGTTGGGCGTGCGGACCCACGATCCGCTCAGACGGCTCAGACGGCTCAGACCGCCGACGGCCGCGCCCACCCCCAGAACCGGTCCGCCCGCCGTGCGCTCGGCGAGGAGCGCGGCCGGCGCGCGCCCCACCGCGTCCGGCAGCTCGGCGGCGGGGGTGCCCTCGTGGCGGAGCGTGCCGTGGGACAGGACCCGGCCGCGCAGGTCCGCCACGCAGGTCCGCCACGCAGAAGGTGGAGTGCGTACGGAGAAGGTGGACTGCGGTACGCCGATGTGGATCCCGGCGGCCACCGGGCCACCGCCGCCCGGCGAGGTCAGGTCCACCGGGATCTGCGGTCGGCCCACGCCGTCGGCCGCCACCAGCCCCGGGACCTCCCGTATCAGGCCGATGCGGGCCAGGTCGGTGCCCTGGCGGGAGACCGCGGCCGGACTGAGCCCGGCGCCGCGGACGATCGCGCTGCGGGGGACCGGGCTTTGGTCGAGGGCGGCGCGCAGCACGGCCGCGGCGTTCGCTTCCCGGTGGGCGTCACCGGAGGTGGGCGGTGCGGAGGTGTGCGGCATGGCTGCCCTTCCGGGAGCGTTCGCGGGGCGGGCGGTGCAACCTGCCCTGTGGGACCGGGATTTGGCGAGCCGGGGTGGCCCGACTCACCCTTGCGATGTCGGGCTCGTTGCAGGGTCGTGAAGCGGGCGGGAGCGACCTTGACCATGCTTCCGGCGGGCGGCCATGCTCCTGGACATGACCGCGATGACCCCGCTCTTCCCGCGGGTCCACGGAGACCTGGGCCGCCTCGCCTCCACGGCGTGTCGCCCGCACGTGGCCTGACCGCCGCTCCGTTCCCTGCCGCGCAGCCACTCGGGCCCTGCCGCGCAGTCACCAGTTCCCCGCCGCGCGGCCACCCGGGCTTTCTGCCCCTCGCGTCCTCACCTCCGCACGCCTCACCTCGGCTGGACAGCCACGCCCTCTGCGCCGCGCTGACCTCTTTCCGCTCCGCGAGCAGCATCCAACGCCCGCCCCACCGAAGGGATTTCGAACCATGACGTCCGCACCCGTAGCAGCAGCCGCAGCACCCGTAGCGCCTGTAGTGGAGGGCCCCGCCCTCACCGTCCAGAAGGTCGGCGGCCGGATCGGCGCGGTGATATCCGGCGTCCGCCTCGGCGGTGACCTGGACGAGACGACCGTGGCCGCCGTGCGCGCCGCGCTCCTGGAGCACAAGGTCGTCTTCTTCCGCGACCAGCAGCACCTGGACGGGGAGAGCCACGAGGCCTTCGCCCGGCTGCTCGGCACCCCCGTCGCCCACCCCACCGTGCCCTCCGTGGACGGCCGTTACGCCCTCGGCATCGACAACGAACACGGCGGACGCGCCAACCAGTGGCACACCGACGTCACGTTCGTGCCCGCCTACCCGGCGTTCTCCATCCTGCGCGCCGAGGTCGTCCCGCCCTACGGCGGCAACACCCTGTGGTCCAACACCGCCGCCGCCTACCGGGACCTGCCCGAGCCGCTGCGGGTCCTCGCCGACAGCGTGCGCGGCGTGCACACCAACGACTACGACTACGCGGCCACCCGCCCCGGCGCCACCTCCGCGGCGCTCGAACAGCACCGGAAGGTGTTCACCGCGGTCACGTTCCAGACCGAGCACCCCGTGGTCCGCGTCCACCCCGAGACCGGTGAACACACGCTGATCCTGGGCAACTTCCTGCAGAAACTCAGCGGGTTCCGCGCCGTCGACTCCCGCGCCCTGATCGGCGTACTCCAGTCGCACGTGGAGCGGCCGGAGAACACCGTGCGCTGGCAGTGGCGCGCGGGCGACGTCGCCATCTGGGACAACCGTGCCACGCAGCACTACGGAGTCGACGACTCCGACGCCCACGAGCGCACCCTGCGCCGCGTCACCGTCGACGGCGACGTGCCGGTCGGCGTCGACGGCCGCCGATCGGTGCTCCTGGCCCCGGAGTCGGTGCCGGAGCCCGGCCATGGGATCGCCTCCGGCGCCTCCACCGACGGTGCGGTCGCGGAGGCCTGAGCGAGGAGGGCGTGTCCCCTTCGGCGGCCACGACCGTGTCCCCTTCGGCCATGATTCGGCACGCCTTCAATAAACCTGCACATCGAATACGCAGCCCAGTCACGCCATTCGGCGAAGACGCCACACAAAGTCCTGTGCATTGACCACAGAACTTTCGCTTTGGTGCGAGAGTGTCCGCTTTGGTGGAGGGAGTCCTTCCGCTCGCTGGATTTCCTTCTGTGAATCTTGTGAAGGAGCTGCCCCCGCGCGGTGAACATGCCTGCACGCAGCGGTGATTCGATGCCGCAGGCGCCGCCGGCCGTCGCTTGGTCGATTGGATGTACGACGTGCGAACGTGCTTTGATCCTGGCCACCGCGGAATTCGCACATCAGGTTCCGCAGTGTTTGGAAACACCTTTGCACCATTCATGAGAAGGGCAGCTCACACCATGAACTACACCCCCCAGGTCGAGACCCTCGAGATTTCCGACGCCGACCTCGACAACGTCTCCGGTGGCCTCGTCGCCGGTGTCGCGGGCAACGTCACCAGCACCGTTGACTCCATCGCCCCGGTCTCGGGCGTCGTCGGCGGCGTCGTCGGCACCGTCGAGGGCGCGACCGGTCTCAACACCGGCGCCGTCACGGGCCTGGCCTCCGGCCTGACCGCTGGTCTCTGAGCCTTCCGCTCACCGAGACGCCATGATTCGTGAGCCCCGGAACCATTGGTTCCGGGGCTCACGGACGCCACAGGCAAAGCAGACGCCACAGGCAAGTAGCCGCCACAGGCAAAGTAAGGGAAGCGTTCCGTGCAGTTCCGCCAACAGGCTCTGTCCAAGCTGCAGTCGCCCGAGGAACTCGACCTGCCGGTGCGCTACGCCCGACCCCAGGGCCTGCTCGTCCTCGCCGTCACCCTCGTCGTCATGGCCGCCGCGAGCATCTGGGCCGTCACCGGCTCGATCTCCTCCACGCTCAAGGCGCCCGGCATCCTCACCCACGGCCAGGGCAGTTACGTCCTGCAGAGCCCCGTCACCGGACAGGTGACCGGCGTCCTGGCCGAAGAAGGCAAGCAGCTCGCCGCCGGCGCTCCCGTGCTCAAGGTCCGTACTGACCGGGGCGACAAGGTCGTACGCTCCATCGCCGCGGGCCGCGTGACCACGCTGGTCGCCAGGATCGGCACCGTCGTCACCACCGGCGACGACGTCGCGACCGTCGAGCGCGCCTCGGGCGACGACGACCCCCTCCTCGCCATGATCTACGTACCCGCGGACAGCGCGGCCACCGTGCCCGTCGGAGCCTCGGTGGACCTCACGGTCCAGTCCGTGCCCGCCCAGGAGTACGGCATGCTGCGCGGCCGCGTGAAGGCGATCGGGCGAGCCGCCCAGAGCGAGCAGAAGATCAGCGGATTCCTCGGCGACAAGGAACTGGCCGAGCAGTTCACCAAGGACGGGCCGCCCGTGGGCGTCCTCGTGCGCCTGGAGAACTCCTCCGGCACCAAGTCCGGCTACAAGTGGTCGACCGCAGGCGGCCCGCCCTTCGAGCTCACCTCCATGACCCTGGCCAGCGGCGCCTTCCACCTCGCCGAGCAGCGCCCGATCGATTGGCTGCTTCCGTGACCGCACCGCACCCCTCCCCGGCGCACCAGCAGCAACTGCCGCCCCCCGGCGGCCGTCGCAGACACCGCCCCGAGCCCCCGCAGCGCGGCCGCCGCCGCGCCGCTCCGCCGCGTCCCGCGGCGAAGGGCAAGCGGCACAAGACCGTCCGTACGCCCACCGTCCTTCAGATGGAGGCCGTGGAGTGCGGCGCCGCCGCCCTCGCCATGGTCCTCGCCCACTACGGACGGCACGTCCCGCTGGAGGAGCTGCGCATCGCGTGCGGCGTCTCGCGCGACGGCTCGCGGGCCAGCAACCTCCTGAAGGCGGCGCGCAGTTACGGCCTCACGGCCAAGGGCATGCAGATGGAACCGGCCGCGCTCGCCGAGGTCAAGGCGCCCGCGATCCTCTTCTGGGAGTTCAACCACTACGTCGTCTACGACGGCATGGGACGCCGCTTCGGCCGCCGCGGCGTGTTCATCAACGACCCCGACAAGGGACGGCGCTTCGTCCCCTCCGAGGACTTCGACACCAGCTTCACCGGTGTCGTCCTGGTCCTCGAACCGGGCGAGAACTTCCGCGCCGGAGGGCGCAGGCCCGGTGTCATGCGGGCGCTTCCCGCGCGGCTGCGCGGCACGACGGGCACCATGCTCGCCGCGCTCTTCGCCAGCCTGCTGCTCGTCGCGGTCGGCGCGGCCCTGCCCGCGCTCAGCCGCACGTACATCGACCTGTTCCTGATCGGTGATCAGACCTCGCTGCTGGGCGCGCTGTTCGCGTCGATGGGCGCGATGGTGGCGCTCACCGTGGTCCTGACCTGGTTGCAACAGGCGAACCTGCTGCGCGGGCGCATCATCTCCTCCACGCTCAGCAGCGCCCGCTTCCTGCGCCATCTGCTGCGCCTGCCCGTCACGTTCTACGCCCAGCGCAGCCCCGCCGACCTCGTCCAGCGCCTCGCGTCCAACGACGCGGTCGCCGAGACCCTGGCGCGCGACCTCACGGCCGCCGGTGTCGACGGCATCGTCGTACTCCTCTACGCGGCCCTGCTGTGGACGTACGATCCCCAGCTCACCCTCGTCGGCGTCGGCATCGCCCTGCTGAACATCGTCGCGATGCGCATCGTCATCCGGCTGCGGGCCACCGGCACACAGAAGCTGCGCGCCGACAGCGCCAAGCTCACCAACACCTCGTACACCGGCCTGCAGTTGATCGAGACCATGAAGGCCACCGGCGGCGAGAACGGCTACTTCCGGCGGTGGGCCGGGCAGCACGCCACCACCCTGGAGGAGCAGCAGCGCCTCGGTGTGCCCAGCGCCTGGCTCGGCGTGGTCGCGCCGACCCTCGCGACGCTCAACAGCGCGCTGATCCTGTGGATCGGCGGCCTGCGCGCGGTGGAGGGGCACCTGTCGATCGGCCTGCTCGTCGCGTTCCAGGCCCTGGTCACCCGCTTCACCGCGCCGATCACCCGCCTCAACGGCGTCGCGGGCCGCATCCAGGACTTCGGCGCCGACGTCGCCCGCCTCAAGGACGTGGAGAACTTCCCCGTCGACGCCCTCTACTCGCGCCCCGAACCGGCCGCGAGCACCCGCCGCCTCAAGGGCCACGTCACCCTCGACGACATCACCTTCGGCTACAGCCCCCTGGACAAGCCGCTCCTGACGGGCTTCTCCCTCTCGGTCGGCCCCGGCCAGCAGGTCGCGCTCGTCGGCGGCTCGGGCAGCGGAAAGTCGACCGTCTCCCGGCTGATCTCGGGGCTCTACAGCCCCTGGGAGGGCACGATCCGCATCGACGGACAGCGCCTGGAGGACATCCCGCGCGGCGCGCTCGCCGCCTCCGTCTCCTTCGTCGACCAGGACGTGTTCCTCTTCGAGGGCACCATCCGCGACAACGTCGCGCTGTGGGACCCCTCCATCCCGGACGACGCCGTCGTCGCCGCCCTCAAGGACGCCTGCCTGTTCGACATCGTGGCCCGCAGGCCCGGCGGCATCCACGGCCGCGTCGAGCAGGACGGCCGCAACTTCTCCGGCGGGCAGCGCCAGCGCCTGGAGATCGCGCGGGCCCTGGTCAGGCGCCCCAGCATCCTCGTGCTCGACGAGGTGACCAGCGCCCTGGACGCTCAGACCGAACAGGTCATCATCGACAACCTGCGCCGCCGCGGCTGCGCCTGCGTCGTCATCGCGCACCGCCTGAGCACCGTGCGCGACAGCGACGAGATCGTCGTCCTCGACCACGGGGTGGTCGTGGAACGCGGCCGCCACGAACACCTCGTCGCCGCGGGCGGACCCTACGCCGACCTGGTCAAGGAGCACTGAGGTGACCTCGGTACCGGAGCAGTACACCCAGGCCGCGTACGACGACGACCCGGTCGCCGCCGCCTTCGGCGCGCTCGGCACCCCGGCCGACTGCACGGGCCTGCGCAGCGTGCACCTCGAAGGCCCGCAGGTGCTGTGGCTGGTCGTGGCCGGGGCGCTCGACCTGTTCGCGGTGGACGCCGTGCAGCAGGGCCACTGGCACTTCCTCGGCCGCCTCGAACCGGGCACCTTGCTGCTCGGCCCCGTCGAAGGCCCCCAGCACACCCTCGTCGGCCGCCCTCTCCAGGGCTGCGAGCTGCGCCGCATCCCGCTGCGCGAGCTCTACCGCCCCGACTACGGCGACACCTGGGCCTACGAACAGCAGTACCCCAGTCAGTACGACACCCAGGACCAGGCCCTCAGCCTCCTGGAGCACGCCTTCGCGCTCGGCATCGGACGCAGCCACCGGGTGCTTTTCGAGGCACCGCTCGACGGCCGCACCATGGCCGACGACGTGGTGACCGACGACGACATCCTCTGGATGCCGGTCGCGCCGGGCAGTGTGCAGTACGGCTCCGCCTACAGCTCACAGGCTGCGGGCGATCTGCTCGTGGATGCCGCCATGTGGCAGCGCATGGTCAACCAGCAGTACCGGCTGCTCTCCACCCTCGACCGCTGGATCGAGCGCCTGGAGCGGGCCCACGAGGACCGCACGGCGGCGGGCATCAAGGCGGGTGAGACGGTCCGCGAACAGGCCGACCGCACCCTGATCGACTCCATCGGCCGCTCCGGCAGGGGCGGTGCGCGCCGCAGCGCATCGCGGGGCGGTGACGACGCCACGTACGCGGCCTGCCGCCTGGTCGCCGAGGCGGCGGGCATCACGCTGTCCGCGGCCGCGGAGGGTGGCGCGGTCAGCGACCGGATCGACCCGGTGGAGCAGGTCGCGGTGGCCTCGCGGATCCGCACCCGCGCCGTACGGCTCGACGGGCGCTGGTGGCGCGAGAACACCGGCCCGCTGGTGGGGCACCGCGCGGCCAGCGGGGCACCGGTCGCGCTGCTGTGGCGGCGCGGCGGCTACGAGTCCGTGCACCCCACGTCCGGACGGCGCACGCGCATCGACAAGACCAACGCGGACGAGTTCGAACCGCAGGGCGTGATGTTCTACCGGCCGCTGCCGGAGAGGTCGTTGACGCCGTGGCGGCTCTTCCGCTTCAGCCTGCGGGGCACCGGCGGCGACGTACGCAATCTGGCGATCGCCGGTCTGGTGACGGTCGCGTTCGGCGCGCTGGTGCCGGTCGCGACGGGCCAGGTCCTTGGCGTGTTCGTCCCGAACGGCGAGAAGAGCCTCATCGTCCAGGTCTCCCTGGCGGTGATGATCACGAGCATCGTCTCGGCGGCCTTCATGCTGCTGCAGAACCTCACCATCCTGCGGATGGAGGGCCGCATGGAAAGCGCCCTCCAACCCGCCGTCTGGGACCGCCTGCTGCGCTTGCCCACCCGTTTCTTCGCCTCGCGCTCCACGGGTGAACTGGCGAGCGCGGCGATGGGCGTCAGCGCGATCCGCCGGGTCCTTTCGGGCATCGGCCCCGTCGCGTTGCAGGCGGGCACGGTCGGCGCGATGAACCTGGTCCTGCTGCTGCTCTACAGCGTCCCACTGGCCCTGGCCGCACTGGGCATGCTGGTGCTGATCGCGGCTGTGTTCCTGACCCTTGGCCTGTGGGAATTGCGCTGGCAGCGCCGCCTGGTGGAGCTCAGCAACAAGCTCAACAACCAGGCGTTCCAGACCCTGCGCGGCCTGCCCAAACTCCGCGTCGCAGGAGCGGAGAGCTTCGCGTACGCGGCATGGGCGGGGGAGTTCGCCCGCAGCCGGGAGCTGCAACAGCGCGCGGGCCGTATCAAGAACGTCACCACGGTCCTCAACTCGGTCTACCTGCCGCTGTGCACGCTCATCATGTTCATCCTCCTGGCGGGCCCGGCCCGCGGCAGCCTCACGGCGGGTGAGTTCCTCACCTTCAGCACGGCGGTGACGATGCTCCTGACGTCCGTCACGCAGCTGACCGGGGCGCTGCTCTCGGCCGCCGCGGTCCTCCCGATGTTCGAGCAGATCAAGCCGGTGCTCGACGAGGCGCCGGAGGTACGGGGCGCGAGCACACAGCCGGGCGAACTGCAGGGCGAGATCGAGGCCCGCGCCCTGTCCTTCCGCTACGCGGACGACGGCCCCCTGGTCCTGGACGACGTCTCCTTGTCCATCCGCCCGGGCGAGTTCGTGGCGGTCGTAGGCCCGAGCGGCTGCGGCAAGTCGACGCTGCTCCGCCTCCTGATCGGCTTCGACAAGCCGGTCTCGGGCAGCGTCCTGTACGACGGCCAGGACCTCTCCGCCCTGGACCAGGCGGCCGTCCGCCGCCAGTGCGGCGTGGTCCTGCAGAACGCCCAGCCGCTCACCGGCTCGATCCTGGACTGCATCTGCGGCGCCGAGACGTTCACGCAGGAGGAGGCGTGGGAGGCCGCGGCGATGGCGGGCCTGGCCGAGGACATCAAGCGCATGCCGATGGGCCTGCACACGATGATCTCCGGCGGCGGAGCGGTCTCCGGCGGCCAGCGCCAACGCCTGATGATCGCCCAGGCGTTGATCCGCCGCCCCCGCGTCCTCTTCTTCGACGAGGCGACCAGCGCCCTGGACAACGAGACGCAACGCACGGTCATCGACAGCACCCGCGCCCTGAACGCCACCCGCATCGTCATAGCCCACCGCCTCTCCACGGTCCTTGACGCGGACCGCGTCATCGTCATGTCAGAGGGCCGCATCGTCCAACAGGGCCCACCCGCCCAGCTGTTGGCGGACACCGGCGGGCGGTTGCATGAGTTGGTGCGGCGGCAGATGCAGTAGCCGACCGTTCGGCAGGGAGTGGTCGCCGGAGCGGCAGGGGGCCGAAGTCGCCGTCTGTCGCCTTACGCCCCGGCCGCGTACCGCCAGAAGTCCCGCATCAGGTCGGGGAAGCCGGGGCCGCCCATCTGCAACTGGCTGAACATGAGCGTGACCGCGCCGGTGGCCGGGGTGATGTGGGCCGTGGTGCCCGTGCCGCCGACCCAGCCGTAGCGTCCCGGCACGTTCCACGGCTGGACCGTCTCGACGTCCACCGCGCCGCCGAATCCCCAGCCCATCCCTTCGAGGAAGAGACCGGCGGACTCCCGCTCGGCGGCGGTGAGTTGATTGGTGGTCATCTGGCGTACGGAAGCGGGCGTGAGCAGACGGTGGCCCTTCGGTGTGGTGCCCTCGGCGAGCAGCATGCGGCCGAAGGCGAGCCAGTCGTCGAGGGTCGAGACGAGGCCGCCGGCGCCGGACGGGAACGGGGGCGGGCTGCTCCACTGCCCGCCCGGGGCGTCGAGCAGTTCCAGGCCGCTTCGGGGGTCGCGCTCGGGTCCGGCCTCCGCCCCGGCCGCGTAATAGCTGGTGAACCGGCCGAGTTTGCCGGGCGGCACGCAGAAGGCGGTGTCGGTCATCCCGAGTGGTTCGAAGATCCGCTCCGCCAGGAACTCGGGCAGTGGCTCGCCTGTGACCCGGGAGATCAGCACGCCCTGGAGGTCGGAGCTGAGGTTGTACAGCCAGCCGTCGCCGGGCTGGTGCAGGAGCGGGATCCGGGACAGCGCGGCCATCCAGGCGTCCGGCGCGGGGACGGCCTGCGGCTGCGGCGGACCCTGCTTGAGTTCGCTGAACAGTGGCGCGAGCGCGGGCAGCGAGAAGTCGGAGGGAAAGCCGTACCCGGTGCGGGAGGCGAGCAGGTGGAACACGGTGATGGGGCGGACCGCCGGGACCACGTCGTCCACCGGCGAGCCCGGGGTGCGGACGACGCTCGGCGACGCCAGCTCCGGCAGCCACTCTCCGACCGGGTCGTCCAGGGCGATGCGGCCCTCCTCGACCAGCATCATGACGGCGGCGGCGACGATGGGTTTGGTCAGCGACGCGATACGGAAGATGGAGTCCCTGGCCATCGGAGCGGTGCCCTCGACATCGACGGACCCGACGGCCGCGACCTCCTCGCCCCGGTCGCCGCGGGCCACCAGGGCCACCGCTCCTGCCACGGAGCTGTTGCTGACGTGCGTCTCCAGGGTCTTGCGCAGATCGGCCATACGTCCACCATCTCAGCCCCCACCGACAGTGGGCTTCATTTCGTGCCGCGCGCGAAAGAGCCCGGCCTGCCGAGCCGTCGGCGCGTCGGCGCCGCGGCCCGGCAGGCCGGGTTGGGTGGTCGGGATGGTGCGGGGTGGTGTGGGGGAGCCACCCCTCAGGGGCTCAGCCCCCGATGTTCACATCGATGCAGGCGTAGAAGGCGTTGGCGGTGTCAGCGATGTTCCACACCGCGAGCACCTTCTGCTTGCCGCTGAGTCCGCCGAAGTCGACCTTGTGCGTGACGGTCTCGCCCGGCTGGGCGCCTCCGTCGTCGACCTCGGCGATCTTGTTGCCGCCGACGAAGTACTGCCAGGTGCTGGTGCTGTGACGTGCCGTCAGCTTCCAGCTGAACTCCTGCGACGAGCCGACATCGGTGACCTTCCAGCCCTTGCCGTCGTCGTCCAGGTCGGCGAAGCGGGCGTTGCCGCCGCTGCACGTCGTCTGCCCCTTGGGGCCTTCGACGCTCTGCGGTTCGTTGGTGATCTCGCCGCAGGACACGGTGCCTGCCGCGCACTGTGCCTGCCGGCTCGGGGGTGAGGAGACGTAGCCGTGCGCGCTGGCCGGGGTGACGGAGGCCAGGACGAGCACGGGCGCGAATCCCGCGCCCAGGGCGGCTGCCAGTTTCTGTTTCTTGTTCATCTCTGTTCCCTCTGGGTGGGGGGATGAGGGGCGAGAGACAACCGGGCGCCTCGGTCGACTCATTGGCCTAGACCATACTGGTTGTCAGGGCTCAGTCAACCCTTCAAGTAATGCGCGTGGTGCGGAAGTTGCGACTGAGGCGCTCCTGGTGCTGTTCGTAGGGCTGTGGCTAGGCGGCGAAGCCCAGCGCCAGGGCGCCGACCACCGGCGCCGCGTACACCAGCGGGAACGGGATGTGCGCGTACCAGCGGGCCCGGACCACGGTGATGACGGCGCCGGCGAAGTACAGCGCCAGGCAGATCCCGGCCGCGACGCCGATGGCCGGCACGATCAGGCCGACCAGCAGGCCCACCGCCCCGGCGGCCTTGGCCGCGCCGAGCCAGGGCAGCCACGAGAGGGGGACGCCGTAGTCGGCCATGGGCTCCACGACCCACTTGGCGCGGAGGAGGGCGGACACGGCCGAGAAGCCCACCATGACGGCGGCCAGGACGGTGACGACAACGTAGGCGGTGGACATCAGAAATGCTCCCATCGGACGGATGCCTGGGCGGAGTGACTCCGGCCGGGCGTCTTGACTGCCTCACTGCTCTGACGGTTCGCGACGCGGGATTGTGACCGGCGAAGACCACTCACGGTGTGACCTGGGGCACGCATGGCCGAAGAGGTCAGGGCGCAAGACGCTGGGACATGTAGGCGAGACAGAAGGCCATTCTGCGGCTCATTCGATCTCCCTAGGGTTGAGGACATCGAGCAGAGCAGCCCGTCCGGGCAGCCGAGCAAGGCATGAATCCAGGGAGCGTTACCGTGCGTGCAGTGACCCAGAAGTCCGTCGGCGGCCCCGAGGTCCTCCAGGTCGTGGAGACCGAACGGCCGAAGCCGCAGGCCGGTGAAGTCCTCGTCAAGGTCCACGCCAGTGCCGTCAACCCGGTGGACGTGGCCGTCAGGTCCGGCGCCTTCCCGCTGCTCGGCGAGCCGCCGTTCGGCGTGGGCTGGGACATCTCCGGAGTGGTCGAAGAGGCGGGCGCCGACGCCGGGTTCGCGGTGGGCGACGAGGTGTACGGGATGCCGCTCTTCCCCCGCGCCGCCACCGGGTATGCCGAGTACGTCGCCGTGCCGTCCGGCGATCTAGCCCGCAAGCCCGCCTCGCTCGACCACGTGCACGCCGCCGCCGTCCCCCTCGCGGCACTCACCGCCTGGCAGGGCCTGGTGGGGGCGGCGGACGTCAAGGAGGGCGACCGGGTGCTGATCCAGCGGGCGGCGGGCGGCGTCGGCCACTTCGCGGTACAGATCGCCAAGGCGCGCGGTGCCCACGTCATCGCGATAGCCAGCGCGGGCCGACACGACTTCGTACGCGGCCTCGGCGCCGACGAGGTCATCGACTACCGGACCACCGACTTCACCGAGGTCGTCAAGGACGTGGACGTACTCCTCGACTCGACGGCCCAGGGCGATCTGTCGCTCGGCGTGGTGCGCCCCGGCGGCGTACTCATCAGCATCCTGGAACACGGTGACCGGGAGCTCGCGGCGCGCGCCGAGGCCGCGGGGCGGCGCTTCTCCGGCGTCCTGGTCGAGCCGGACTCCGCCGGGCTCGACGCGCTCGCCGAACTGATCGACGCGGGCCGGGTCCGTCCCTATGTCGAGGAGACGTTCCCGCTGGCGGAGGCCGGCAAGGCACACGAGCTGGTCGCCGCGGGACACGTACAGGGCAAGATTGTCCTGACGGTCTGAACAGGCCGACCGCACCGGCCGGCACGGCACCTGCGGCACGTGGCACCTGCGGCATCCGGCACCGGCGGCACACGGCACCTGCGGCACGCGGCATCAGGAAGGGCGAGGCCCGATGGACATCCTCACCGAGGCGCTGGCCTCGATGCGCACCGGGCACCCGGCGTCCGTACGGACCAACGGCCGCGCCCCCTGGGGCCTGCGGCTGCCGCCGGTCGCGGGCGCCGGGTTCCACGTGGTGCTGTACGGGACCTGCTGGCTGGTCCCGCTGCCCGACGCGCCGCCCCGCCTCAAGCCGATCCCGCTGAACCCCGGCGACGTGATCTTCCTGCGCGACGGGCGGGGCCACATCCTCGCCGACCACCCCTCCACCCCGGCCGCGGAGCTCAAGGCCCAGCAGTACCAAGGGGGTTCACCGATCGGCTCGGTCACGCTCGGCGGCGAGGGCGCCGAGACCAGCCTGCTGTGCGGCAACTACCACCTGGACCAGGGCCGACCGCACCCCTTGGTGCGCCAGCTGCCCGAGGTGATCCACCTGCCGACGCGGCACGGGCGCCATCCGGAGCTCAGCGCGGCCGTCCAACTCCTCGGCTCCGAGCTGGAGAACCCCCGCGTCGGATCGGACGGCATCGTGCCCACCCTGATCGACTCGCTGCTCCTCTACATCCTGCGGGCCTGGCTGGACGACCAGCCCCCGGCCGCCGCGCAGGGCTGGGCCGCGGCCCTGGGCGACGCGGCGGTCGCGCCCGCCCTGACGGCCATGCACGACGACCCCGCGGCGTCGTGGACGGTCGAGTCGCTGGCGGAGCGGGCCGGTCTGTCCCGCGCCGCGTTCGCCCGGCGGTTCGCCGCACTGGTCGGCGAACCGCCGATGGCCTATCTCACCCGCTGGCGCATGACGACCGCCGCCCGCATGCTGCGCGAGTCCGACGCCCCGCTGACCACCGTGGCCGCCCGGACCGGATACGGCTCGGAGTTCGCCTTCGCCAAGGCCTTCAAACGGGAGTACGGCCTGGCGCCGGGCGGATACCGGCGCCAGAGCCGGGCGGCCTAGGCCCCCGCGGGCTGATAGTCCCCGGCGGGCTGCCGGACGATGACACTGAGGCGGTTGGCGGCGTTGATGAGGGCGATCAGCGACACCAGGGCGGCGAGCTGCTCCTCGTCGTAGTGCTTGGCGGCGTTCGCCCAGACGTCGTCGGTGACACCGCAGGCCGCGTCGGCGATACGGGTGCCCTGCTCGGTCAGCTCCAGGGCGGCGCGCTCGGCGTCGGTGAAGACCTTCGCCTCGCGCCAGGCGGCGACCAGGTTGAGGCGCACGGAGGTCTCACCGGCGTGTGCGGCGTCCTTGGTGTGCATGTCGGTGCAGAAACCGCAGCCGTTGATCTGGCTCGCGCGGAGCATCACCAGGTCCTGGGTGGCGGTCGGCAGCGTCGACTCCGAGATGATCACCCTGCTCGCCGAGGCGATGTGCTTCAGGGACTTGGCCGCGAGCGGGCTGCCGAAGAGGTTCAAGCGGGCTTCCATGGTGCACTCCTAGCCGTTGGTGGCGGATACACCTCCTACACGGGTCGGCTCGGCGCGAATCGACAGCGCAGAGGGTGACGTGCGTCTCGCCGGGGCGTCCCGACGCTGATGCGGCCACGTCCTGGTCACACGGCCACGTCCCGCTCACAGGGCCACGGCGATCGCCGCCGTCACCCCGACGACCACAATCAGCCCGCGCAGCACGGCGGGTGAAAGGCGGCGGCCCACGCGCGCGCCGAGCAGACCGCCCAGCGTCGAGCCGACGGCGATCACACCGACCACCTTCCAGTCGACGGTCGTCACCGCGATGAAGATGACCGCGGCTACGCCGTTCACGATGGACGCCAGGACGTTCTTGACGGCGTTCAGGCGCTGCAGGTCGTCACGGAGGAACGACCCGAACAGGCCCATGAGGAGCACTCCTTGGGCCGCGCCGAAGTACCCGCCGTAGACGCCGGTGACCAGGACACCGCTCCACAGCGGAACACCGCCGTCCGCACGGCCGGGGCTGTCGCGCCGCGCGAGCCACTTCTGCAGCCGGGGCTGAAGGAGCACCAGTACGCAGGCGATCAGGATCAGCACCGGCACCGCGGCCCGGAACGTGTCGGCGGGCAGCTTCAGGAGCAGTACCGCTCCTATGACGGCGCCCAGGAGCGAGGCGAAGCCCAGCTTGACGAGGCGGGACCGCTGCCCCTTGAGCTCGGCGCGATATCCGTACGCCGCGCTGATGACGCCCGGGACGAGTCCGACGGTGTTGGAGACGTTGGCGAGGACGGGCGGGTATCCGAAGGCGAGCAGCGTGGGGAAGGTGATCAGGGTGCCGGAGCCGACCACCGCGTTGATGCCGCCGGCCGCGACGGCCGCGGCCGCGATGGCCACTGTCTCGAGTGCGTGCATGGATCGCCCTTCCCGGGACGGTCGGCGTACCGGAGCGCGGCCCGGGACGGAAGCGTCTGGTGCGGAGCCGACGGGTCGGCACCCGGCCCGGCACGCGCACCCTCCGGATGGTGTGCGTGCCGGGCCGGGTTGCCGCCCTGGGCCCGGGAAGATCGTCCCGCCCGCCCAACACCCAAGTCAATCCTCGGATTTCCTTGCAGACCCCCAAGCTGTAGCTTCACTCTCCATGACCCTCGACGACCTGCGTGTCTTCGTCGCCGTCTGCCGAACGGGCAGCCTCAGCGCCGTCGCCCGCGACCTTTCCTGTACGCAGCCCGCGGTCAGCCAGCACATCAAGCGCCTGGAGCGGGAGCTGGGGCTCAGCCTGCTCGAACGCCACCCGCGCGGCGTCGTGCCCACCCCGGCCGGACTGCTCCTGCAGAACGCGGCGGCAGGCGGACTCGGCGACATCGACCACGCCCTGCGCCGGCTGAGAGACCTGGTGCGGGGTGAGGCCGGGGCGGTGCGGATCACCACCGGCGCCACCACGGTGCGGCACTTCATGTCCGACGCGATCGTGGCCTTCCGCCGGCGCCATCCCCGGGTGAGTCTCGAATTCCAGACCGCGCACTCCAGCCGCAGCTGCTTCGACGCCCTCATCGCGGGCGGCCTCGACCTGGCCTGGATCAGCCTCGGCGCACCGGTGAAGGGCATCGAGCAACGCCCCGTCATCGAACTTCCCTGGGTGCTTGCCGTCCACCGCGACGACGCCCTCGCGACGAAGCCGCTGATCACCACGGACGACCTGGCCGGAATCCAGCTCATCGGGCTTCCGGAGAGCACGACCTCCCGCGCGCGCCTGGACGCCTGGTTCACCGAGCGCGGCATCAGCCCGGCCTCCGACACCAGCGTCGCCGACTGGGACACCGCCCTGCTGCTCGCCGAACTCGGCCTGGGCCATGCGATCGTCCCCGACCTGCCGGGCTGGCGCGGTCCTGCCCACCCCGATCTGCGCCTGATCCCCATCCCGGAACTGCCCACCCTGTGGACCGGCTGGGCGGTGCGCCGCTGGGACGCGCTGTCGCCCCTGGCCAAAGCCTTCGCCGACATGGTCAGCCACACCTGCCCGGGCGCCCGCGTTCCCCGGCAGGCGTCGGAGGAGATTGTCAGTGGCCGTCTGTAGCGTTCAGTGACTTGTATCAGTGAGTACGAGGGGGAGTGGCATGGCTGTTGTCGAGGGGGGCGGCTGGGCGGGTCTCGGCTGGGACGGCTGGCGGGATCTCGCGCTGGTGCGTGAGCGGCTCGAGCGCGGGGCCGACCCGCACGGGTGGGGCGCCGGCCGCCCCTTGCACCGGGCGGCTGTGTCCGGTTCACCCGAGGTGGTCGCCGAACTGGCCCGCCGCGTCGACGACGTCGACGCGGAGGAGGAGGGCTGTACCGCTCTGTGGGCCGCGGTCCTGTCCGACCGCGCGGACAACGCCCGTGTCCTGGCCGCGGCCGGGGCCGACCCGTGGCGGCCCATGCTGGCGGGCTGGTCCCCGGGCCGGCTCAGCCTGGCGGGGCCGACCCCGGACCTCTTCAGGGTTCCCTCCGGCGAGCGCGGCCTGACCCCGGCGGAGTCCGCTGCCGCGACGGAGGGCAGACGGCTGACCGCGGCCCTTGGCGACCTCGACGTCGACGGCACGGGCCTGGCGTGCGTGGCCGGGATCGACGTGGCCGAGGCCGCGCGCCGACTGGGCGCCGAGCCCTACGAAGATCCCGAGCTGGACACCTTCGTGGCGGACCCCTGGTCGTACGACATGGACGAGTTCCTGCCGGTCATCGGCGCCACCGACGTGCCGGGCGGCTGCGTCCTCACCCAGCCCTGGGGCTACGCACCGGAGATGCCCGGGGTGCTGACCCTGCTCTCCGCGGGCACCGTCTGCTACGGCCTCTATGCCAACCCCAAGAGCGGCAACCAGGGCAGCATCGCCCGCGACGGCGTCATGGAAGGCGGGGACCTGCACCCCGGAGGCGGACCCGACGCGGAGGATTCCGCCGAGGAAGTCCTCGCCTCCTACCTCTACCGCCACAACGCCGTCGCCTACTCCTGCGCCTACGTCGGCCTGCGACCGACCGACGCCCGCGCCGTCACCGGCCCGCCCGACATATGGCTCGAGCTGCCCCGGCGCGACTACTGGAACTGAGCACCGGGCGCGCCGCCCATCGGCTTCCGGGCCCTCAGCCCTTGAGGCCCACCGTCGCGCACGCCGCCTTGAGCTCGGGCGTGCAGATCTCCTTGACCTTGTAGATGCCGTCCTCGATGACCGTGGACTTGATGGTGTCCCGCGTCAGGGGGCGCACCGAGACAAGAAGGGAGGGGATGTTCTTCGTGGTGGCGTTCTCGGACCTGTCCCCGGCCAGGGCGTCGTACTCGACCATGCGGCCCTGGGCGATCCGGACCGCCATCTGCGCGGCGCCGACGGCCTCTTCGGGGTAGGGCTTGTAGACGGTCATGTACTGCTCGCCCGTGACGACGCGCTGCACGGCCGGCAGTTCCGCGTCCTGCCCGGTGACCGGCGGCAGGTCGGTGAGGCCCGCGGCCTTGAGGGCCTTGATGACCCCGCCCGCCATGCCGTCGTTGGCGGAGTAGACGGCGGCGATGTTGTCCTTGCCCAGCTCGGTGATGGCCTCGGACATGTGGACGCCGGCCGTCTTCGGCTTCCAGCCCACGGTGTCGTACGACTTGGCGATCTCCACCTGGTTCTTGAGCTGGGAGAGTGCGCCTTCCTTGAAGACGGGCGCGTTCGGGTCGGTCGGCGAACCGTTGATCATGACGATCTTGCTGTTCCGGCGGTTCTCGCTGCTGAGCGCCTTCAGGATGGCCTGGCCCTGCACCTGGCCGACCAGTTCGTTGTCGAAGGCCACGTACCCGGAGACGGGTCCCTCGGCGAGCCGGTCGTAGGCGATGACGGGGATGTCCGCTTCCTTCGCCTTCTTGACCGAGGGCGCGATCTTCTTCGCGTCCACCGCGCTCACCAGGATCACGTCGACCTTGTCGGCGACCATCTGGTCCAGCTGGCTGCTCTGCTTGGCGGCGTCCTCGCCGGCGTTGGCGTAGACGAGCTTGCCCTTGCCGTTGGTGAGCTTCTTGACCTGCTTCTCGATGATGGGGTGGTCGAACTTCTCGTAGCGAGCCGTCTCCGCCTCGGGCAGGAGCAGACCGACGGTGACCTCGTCACCCTTCCTCTCGGTCTGTTTTCCGTCGTCGTCGGAGCCCAGCAGGCTGCCGCATGCGGCAAGCGAGAGTGCCAAGGCGCTCACGGATACGACGACGGCGGCTTCACGCGTACGGGTTCTCATTCGCCCACTTCCTCGATCGGACCGCTTCGTCGTGGTCCGAGGTGGCTGAAAGCCAACCCCGGAGGGTTCCCGGCGTCAAGGAGTCAATGCATAACGAGATTGCAATGGAATGTGCGTTTCAGTATTGAACTGTCCAGTATTTACACGTGACAACAGCGGTGTCCGTAAGGGAAGGGAGGGGTGGCGGAGGGGAGTGGAGGGCGTCGCGGGGGAGCTGCCCCCTCTGCTCGGCGGCCGGCGGAGGTCCCCGGCGTCCACTTGTTGTCGGATGCGCACACGTGTGACCCGGCGTCGGCGATGCGGCCGGCCTGGGCCGACCCGGCTGAGCCGCTCCCGCGGCGGTACGGGGCCCGCGTTCACTCCCGTCGAGGCCGCAGGCCCCTCCTGGGAGGCCCGTAGATTTCCGCAATGTGGCGCGGTCCGGCGGCCGGTCGGGCGAAATATGTCGAGGTTGCTCGTGCCGTGAAGGCCATCTCGTGCTACTGTTGATCGTAGTTGCAGTTGTGGTTCCCATAAGACTTCAAGTGCCTTTGGTGGACAATTCCGCCGGGCACTTTTGTATTTCCGGAAGAAGTTTTCCGGACGGGGCAATCAACGTGGCGACGCCGGGGTCCGCACAGTGCGGGTCCCGGGCTTGCCCCGAAGGAGATATTTAGTATGGCTACTGGCACCGTGAAGTGGTTCAACTCGGAAAAGGGCTTCGGCTTCATCGAGCAGGAGGGTGGCGGCCCCGACGTCTTCGCCCACTACTCGAACATCGCCACCCAGGGCTTCCGTGAGCTTCAGGAAGGCCAGAAGGTGAACTTCGATGTCACTCAGGGCCAGAAGGGCCCGCAGGCCGAGAACATCGTTCCTGCCTGACGCTGAAGCGTAAGACGACGCTGGTGCCCGCACCTCTCGGTGCGGGCACCAGCTCGTTGCTGTTTACAGAAGTTTGTCTTTTATTCGGCTCGTGCTTGCAATTCGTTCGGTTGAAATCCACCGAGAATTCCTCGATGCGTGCCATATCGAGGAAGGTTCTCCGTGAACCGTTCAGCTCGCCCGAACGACCGCTATTCCAATCCCCGCAACGGCGGCGGCTCCCGCGGTGGTAGCACCCGTCAGGGTGGCCCCCGTCCCGGTAATCGCTCCGGCGGCCAGGGGCGTCGTCCCGCTGCCCCGCAGGGTGAGTTCGCCCTGCCGGTCACCGTCACCCCGGGTCTCCCGGCGGCGGAGACCTTCGCCGAGCTCGACATGCCGGCCCAGCTGCTGAAGACGCTCACCGATCTCGGCGTGACCGAGCCGTTCCCGATCCAGGCGGCCACGCTGCCGAACGCCCTCGCGGGCCGGGACGTACTGGGCCGCGGCCGCACCGGCTCCGGCAAGACCCTCGCCTTCGGGCTCCCGCTCCTCGTGCGCACCGCAGGTCAGCGCGCCGAGTCGAAGCGGCCCCTCGCCCTGGTCCTCGTACCCACCCGGGAGCTCGCCCAGCAGGTCACCGAGGCGCTCACTCCCTATGCTCGTGCCCTGAAGCTCAAGCTGGCCACCGTGGTCGGCGGCATGTCCATCGGCCGGCAGGCCGGCGCGCTGCGGTCCGGTGCCGAGGTGCTGGTCGCGACGCCCGGTCGCCTCAAGGACCTCATCGAGCGCAAGGACTGCCGCCTGGACCGGGTGAGCATCACCGTCCTGGACGAGGCCGACCAGATGGCCGACATGGGCTTCATGCCCCAGGTCACCGAACTGCTCGACCAGGTGCGCCCCGACGGCCAGCGGATGCTGTTCTCGGCCACGCTCGACCGCAACGTCGACCTGCTGGTGCGCAGCTACCTCCACGACCCCGTGGTCCACTCCGTCGACCCCTCCAAGGGCGCGGTCACCACGATGGAGCACCACGAACTGCACGTGCACGGCGCCGACAAGATGGCGACCGCCACCGAGATCGCGGCCCGCGACGGCCGGGTGATCATGTTCCTGGACACCAAGCACGCCGTCGACCAGTTCACCAAGCACCTGATGGGCAGCGGCGTACGCGCCGCGGCGCTGCACGGCGGCAAGTCCCAGCCGCAGCGCACCCGCACCCTGGCCCAGTTCAAGACCGGCGCCGTGACGGTCCTGGTCGCCACGAACGTCGCGGCCCGCGGCATCCACGTCGACAACCTCGACCTGGTCGTGAACGTCGACCCGCCCAGCGACCACAAGGACTACCTGCACCGCGGCGGCCGTACGGCCCGCGCCGGTGAGTCCGGCAGCGTCGTCACCCTGGTCACGCCGGGCCAGCGCCGCGACATGAGCCGCCTGATGTCCGCCGCCGGTATTCGGCCGCAGATCACCCAAGTCCGCTCCGGCGAGGCCGCGTTGAGCCGCATCACCGGTGCGAAGGCGCCCTCCGGAGTGCCGATCGGCGGCAGCGCGCCCAGCACCGAGCGTCCCAAGCGCGGCGGCGCCCCCTTCCGGGGGATGGGTACGCGTCCGGGGCAGCCCGGCCGCTCCGGCGGCGGCTCCCGCCGGACTGCCGAATCCCGCGAGATGGCGGAGGCCCGCAAGGCCGCACGGGTGCGTCGCGCCGCCTGAGCAGAGTTCTTGACCTGAGGGTCAAGAACGGCCTAGTCTCTGTTCATGGGAAGGCCGAAGCAGTTCGATCCGGACGCCGCCGTCGAGCGGGCCATGGACGTGTTCTGGCGCAAGGGGTATGCCGCCACCACGCCCCAGGACCTCGTCGACGCGCTCGGCATCGGCAAGGGCAGTCTCTACAACACCTTCGGCAGCAAGCACGCTCTGTTCGAGCGGGCGCTGCGCCGCTACCGCGACAGTCAGGCCGCGGCTCTCATCGAGATGCTCGAGGAGTCGGGGCCCGTGAAGGAGCGGTTGCGCGCGGCGCTGTGGCTGCTCGTCGAAATGGATCTCGCCGACCCGGACCGGCGCGGCTGCATGGCGGTGAACACCGCGGCGGAGCTGGCCGGGACGGACGAGGTGGCGGCCGACCTGGTCCGGCGCATGTTCGACCGCACCGAGGAGGCCTTCTCCGTACTGGTGGAGAAGGGGCAGCGGGCCGGGGAGATCTCCCCGGCTCGTGACGCCCGCGCCGTCGGGAGCCTGCTGCTGACCACGGTCGTCGGCCTGCGGTTGATGGCGCGGGTCGTGGAAGGGCCGGAGCGTCTTTCCCGGGTGATCGAGGCGACGGTCGACTCTCTCTGACGGTTCTCGTCGGTCCGTCGGTCCGCCGGTTCGCCGGTCCGCCGGGTTCGGGCAGTTCTGCGTACGGAGTTCAGTGGGTCCTTGGCTGCTGACGTGTACCCATGTTTTGTACCTGTAGGTAAAGAAACTTTCGTCCGAAGGAGCTGGAACAGCATGAAGCTCGACCTCAACGGAAAGACCGCCGTCGTCACCGGTGCCAGCCGCGGGATCGGCCTGGCCACCGTCAGGACGCTGATCGACGAGGGTGTACGCGTCGTGGGCGCGGCCCGCACCATCACCCCCGAGCTCAAGGAGGCGGGTGCCTTCGCCGTCTCGGCCGACCTCAGCACCCCGGAGGGCGTGGCCGTGCTCATGGACGGTGCCTTCGCCGAGCTGGGCGGCATCGACCTGCTGGTGAACAATGTCGGCGCCGGTGAAGCGGTGGAGCCGGTCGGCTTCCTCGACACCGACGACGCGCAGTGGCAGGGCGTCTTCGACCTCAACCTGCTCAGCGCGGTGCGCACAAGTCGCGCGGCGCTGCCCAGTCTCATCGAGCGACGCGGTGCGATCGTGAACGTCTCGTCCATCAACTCCCGCCTGCCCGCGGCCGGTCCCGTCGCCTACAGCGCGGCCAAGTCGGCACTCACCTCGCTGGGCAAGTCGCTGGCCGAGGAGTTCGGGCCGCGGGGCGTGCGGGTCAACACCGTCTCGCCCGGCGTGGTGCGCACCGCCATCTGGGAGGACCCCGACGGCTTCGGCGGCAAGCTCGCGGCCGGTGCGGGGGTCGAGCACGGGGCGTTCCTCGAGCGGATCCCGGAGGCGTTCAACATCACCAGTGGGCGGATCACCGAGCCGCAGGAGGTGGCGTCACTGATCGCGTTCCTGCTCTCGGGCGTGGCGGGCAACGTCACCGGCGCGGACTACGTGATCGACGGAGGCACGGTCAAGACGGTGTGATGGTGCAGCTGCCTCCCTTCATGGCTAACTGGTTTGCCTAAAAGCTTTAGGCAATTGCATAATCGGTTGGGTCGAAGGAGAGGAAGGGCATGGTTCGCGCAGGACTGACCACGGAGCGCCTGGCCCGGGCCGGGGCGGAGCTGGCCGACGAGGTCGGCTTCGAGCAGGTGACCGTCTCGGCTCTGGCCAGACGGTTCGACGTCAAGGTCGCGAGCCTCTACTCGCACCTGAAGAGCTCCCAGGACCTCAAGACGAGGATCGCCCTCCTCTCCCTGGAGGAACTCGCCGACCGGGGCGCGGCGGCCCTGGCCGGGCGGGCCGGCAAGGACGCCCTGACCGCGTTCGCCGACGTCTACCGCGACTACGCCCGGGAGCACCCCGGGCGCTATGCCGCGGCCCAGTTCAGGCTCGACCCGGAGGCGGCGGCCGCCAGTGCCGGAGGCAGGCACTCGACGATGACCCGGGCGATCCTGCGCGGCTACGACCTGACGGAGCCCGACCAGACCCACGCGGTCCGGATGCTGGGCAGCGTCTTCCACGGCTACGTCAGCCTGGAAATGGCGGGCGGCTTCAGCCACAGCCAACCCGGCTCGCAGGAATCGTGGTCACGCATCCTGGACGCCCTCGACGCCCTGTTGCGGAACTGGCCCGCTCCGTGACGCCGTGGGCCGCGCCCCGGCACAGGCCCCGGCACGGGCCCGCGGGCCGGCTCCCGTGGCAGGTGCGACGTACCGACGCATCGGTGCCTCCCGACCACCCAGAAACCTTGATCAGCAGGCGGAGACCATGGACACCGAGCACGACTGGATCACCACTCCCATCACCGCGGACCTCCTGCGCGGCGCCCTCGACCTGGAGCAGACCGCGCACGGCGTCCTGCCGCACCGGCTGCCCGCGCGGGCCCGCGCCCAGTGCACCGACGGGCAGCTGGCCATGGCGGAGGCCCAGCCCTCCGGCGTACGGCTGGTGTTCCGCACCCGGGCCACCGCCGTCGAACTGGACACGCTGCCCACCAAGCGCGTCTACGTGGGCGCCCCGCCCCGGCCGGACGGCCTGTACGACCTGCTCGTCGACGGCCGCCCGGCCGGTCAGGCGGCCGTGAGTGGCGGCAACACCCTTACCGTCGACATGACCACCGGTTCCACCGAGACCCGGTCGGGCCCGGTCGGCAGCCTCCGCTTCACCGAACTGCCGGACGGCACCAAGGACATCGAAATCTGGCTGCCGCACAACGAGACCACCGAGCTCGTCGCGCTGCGCACCGACGCGCCCGTCGAGCCCGTGCCGGACCAGGGCCGCAAGGTGTGGCTGCACCACGGCAGTTCGATCAGCCATGGCTCCGACGCCGCGAGTCCCACCGGCATCTGGCCCGCACTCGCCGCCTCCCTGGGCGGTGTGGAACTGATCAACCTCGGCCTGGCCGGCAGCGCCCTGCTCGACCCGTTCACCGCGCGCGCCCTGCGGGACACCCCCGCCGACCTGATCAGCGTCAAGATCGGCATCAACGTGGTCAACGCCGACGTGATGCGCCTGCGCGCCTTCGGCCCCGCCGTGCACGGCTTTCTCGACACCATTCGCGAAGGTCACCCCAGCACGCCGCTGCTGGTCGTCTCGCCCATTCTGTGCCCCATCCACGAGGACACGCCCGGCCCCAGCGCGCCGGACTTCTCCGCCTTCGGCGAGGGGCGGCTGAGTTTCGTCGCCATGGGCGAACCGGAGGAGACCGCGAGCGGGAAGCTGACACTCGGCGTCATCCGGGACGAGCTGGCCCGGATCGTGGAGCAGCGGGCGGCCGAGGACCCCAACCTCCACTACCTCGACGGCCGCGACCTGTACGGGAAGGCCGACGCCGCCGAGCTGCCGCTGCCCGACCAGCTCCACCCTGACGCCGCCACCCACCGCCGCATGGGCGAACGCTTCGCCGAGCTGGCGTTCAAGGCCGACGGTGCTTTCGCGGGCTGAGACGCCGCCCGCACCACGTGACCCGGTCTCACACGTGACCCGGGCTCGTGCGTGCCCCGGCCTCACACATGACTCGGTCTCACACGTGACTCGGCCTCGTGCGTGACCTGGTCTCACACGTGACTCGGTCTCACGCGTGACCCGGGCTCGTGCGTGACTCGGTCTCACGCGTGACCCGGGCTCGTGCGTGACTCGGTCTCACGCGTGACCCGGGCTCGTGCGTGACCCGGTCTCACATGTGCCCCGGTCTCAGCCGAAGTCCGCGCGTGCCTTGGCGCCTTGGGTGAGAAGCCACTGGACCATGTCGTCGGCGTCCTGCGCGCGGGCGATGTCCAGGGGCGTCATGTCGTCGAAGCCGATCCAGTTCACGTCGGCTCCCTGCCGCAACAGGCGTTGCGCGGTGGGGAGATGACCGCCGTGGCAGGCGCCCCAGAAGGCGCTGGTGATCGCGGACGCGGTGGGGGAGTCCGGGGCAGCGAGGAAGGCCTCGACCTGGTCGAGCAGGCCGAGCGTGGCCGCGTCCTGCAGGTCCGCCCGGGCCCCGTGTTCCAGTAGCCTGCGGGCCGCCCGCCACTGACCGAAGCCCCGCGCGTCGGCCAGCGGGGTGCCGCCGCCGATGACGGCGCCGGAGGCCTCGATGTCGGCGCCCGCGGCGATGAGGGCGTCCAGCGCGGTGACGTCGTCGTTGCTGGCGGCCCAGTGCAGCGGCGTCTCGGTGTGGGCGCCGACGAAGCGGGCGTCGGGATCGGCGCCCGCCGCGATCAGGGTGGTGATGACCGCCTCGGCGTGGGGGTGATGGCCGGGCCAGTCGGTGGCGATGTGCAGCAGGCTCCGTCGGCCCGCGGCGGGACCATCCTGGCTGATGCGGCTGGTGGCCAGCTTCGGGTGGTCGGCCAGAAGCTGACGCAGAGCGGGGACGTCGCCCTTCCGGATCGCCGCGGTCACTGAAATGGCCAGCGGATCGCGGGAGTCGAGGATGTCCATGGCGGGTGAGGCCTCCTGCTCGATCGCTCTGGTCCAGACCTATTGACGGAAGGTCTGGACCTCTTTACGGTGTGGCCCGTCGCACCACTTACGTCTCCAGGCACCACAGTCCAGGAGGTAAGCGTGTCATCCCGAACCTCTCCCCATGCCCTCATCCCGCGCCGCGCGCCGTCCCGCCTCCTCGCGGTCGGCCTCGCGATGGCCTTCGCCGTACCGCTGCTCGTAGGCGCCGCGCCCAACCGTGGCACGGCGCCGCAGGAGCACCAGGACATCACCCGAGCCGCACAGGCACAGGGCACTCAGAACGCCCGGGCCGAAACGTGCGCTGTCAAGTCGAAGCCCGCGGGGAAGGTACTGCAGGGCTACTGGGAGAACTGGGACGGGGCCGCCAACGGCGTCCACCCGCCGTTCGGTTGGACTCCGATCACCGACACCCGCATGCGCGGCCACGGCTACAACGTGATCAACGCGGCGTTCCCCGTCATCCGTTCCGACGGCACCGTCCTGTGGGAGGACGGCATGGACTCGACGGTCAAGGTCGCCACACCGGCCGAGATGTGCCAGGCCAAGGCAGACGGCGCCACCATCCTGATGTCGATCGGCGGCGCGACGGCGGGCATCGACCTCAGTTCGAGCACCGTCGCCGACCGCTTCGTCGAGACCGTGGTGCCGATCCTGAAGAAGTACAACTTCGACGGCATCGACATCGACATCGAGACCGGCCTCGTGGGCAGCGGCAACATCAACCGGCTCTCCGCCTCGCAGGCCAATCTCGTCCGCATCATCGACGGCGTCCTCGCCCGGATGCCCGCCAACTTCGGCCTGACGATGGCCCCCGAGACGGCGTACGTCACCGGAGGCAGTGTGGCGTACGGCTCGATCTGGGGCACGTACCTCCCCATCGTGAAGAAGTACGCGGACAACGGCCGCCTCTGGTGGCTGAACATGCAGTACTACAACGGCAGCATGTACGGCTGCTCCGGCGACTCCTACTCCGCTGGAACCGTCCAGGGATTCGTCGCGCAGACGGACTGCCTGAACAAGGGTCTCGTCGTCCAGGGCACCACGATCAAGGTCCCCTACGACAAGCAGGTCCCTGGCCTGCCCGCACAACCCGGCGCGGGCGGCGGCTACATGGCCCCGAGCCTGGTGACGCAGGCGTGGAACCACTACAACGGCGCGCTGAAGGGCCTGATGACCTGGTCCATCAACTGGGACGGCTCGAAGGGGTGGACCTTCGGCGACAACGTGAAGCGGCTGCAGAATCGCAGTGCTCTCAATTAGCCTCATGGACGCGTCAGTTGGGGTCGTGTCCGCTCTTCGGCCGGCGATCTGAGCGCGGCGGTCGGCGCGCTGAGTGCGGCGGCCGGCGAGCTGAGTGCGGCGGTCGGGGAGCGGGTCGATCGCCTGGTCGGCGGCGGTAAATGCGTATGACGCCGCAGGTCGGTGTGCATAGGATCACCGGCATGACGATGCGGCTTGTTCAGATTGCGATGAATGCTCGGGACGACTCCTCGCTCGGCCGGTTCTGGGCCGACGCGCTCGGCTGGAGCGCCTCCGTCGAGGTACCCGGCATCGTGACCAACCTCGAACCGGAGGGCTTCTCCTATCCCGATCCCTCCGCCGTCGTCATCGACGTCATCACCGTCCCGGAACCCAAGACGGTCAAGAACCGCGTGCACATCGACCTCGCCACCACCTCCCCGGCCCATCAGGCGGAGTTGGTCGCGCGCCTGAAGGACCTCGGCGCGACGCCCGTCGACGTGGGCCAGGGCGACGTCCCGTGGACGGTCCTGGCCGACCCGGAGGGCAACGAGTTCTGTGTGGCGGAGCCCCGGGAGATCTACCGCGACGCCGGGCCGATCGGCGCGGTCGTGGCCGACTGCGCCGACCCGCGGGCCATGGCCCGATTCTGGGACGCGGCGACGGACTGGACCCTGCACGAGGTCACCGACGACCACGCGACGCTGCGCTCCGCCAAGGGCGTCGGCCCCTATCTCAAGCTCCAGCGCACACCCGACACGAAGACCGTCAAGAACCGCGTCCACCTCGACCTGCGCCCCTACCCCGGCGACGACCGAATCGCGGAGGCGGCCCGGGCCCGGGCTCTGGGGGCCGCCGACATCGACCTCGGCCAGGGCGACTCGCCGTGGACGTGCCTCGTCGACCCGGAGGGCAACGAGTTCGACATCCTCGCTCCGCGCTGACGCGTAGCCTCGACGCCCCTTCGACGCGCCCCGACACGTCAGCACGCGGGATGTGGTGACCGGCGTCACACCCCGCTCCTGTCAGCAATCGGGGCGCTGTCTCGTTCAAGCGGCACACGAACGAGACAGGAGCAACGCCATGAAGCACCGCATCGTCGTACTCGGCGCCGGATACGCCGGGGCCTTCGCCGCCGGAAACCTGGCCCGCAGGCTCTCTCCCGCCGACACCGAGATCACGGTCGTCAACGCCGTGCCCGACTTCGTCGAGCGGATGCGGCTGCACCAGCTCGCGAGCGGCCAGGACGTCGCCTTCCGCAAGCTGGCCGACGTCTTCGCGGGCACCGGGGTCCGGCTGCGCCTTGCGCGCGTCACCGGCGTCGACCCCGAGCGCAGGAGCGTCGCGGTGACCGGCGATGACGGCGACGGCGAGCTCGCGTACGACACCCTTCTCTACGCGCTCGGCAGCTCCGTGGCCCACCAGGGCGTCCCCGGAGTGGCCGAGTACGCCTTCGACGTGACCGGCCGGTCCTCGGCGCTGCGGCTGCGCGAGCGCCTGGCAGGCCTGGGCGAGGGCGCCACCGTACTGGTCGTCGGTGAGGGGCTTACCGGCATCGAGACCGCCACCGAGTTCGCCGAGTCCCGGCCCGACCTCTCGGTCGCGCTCGCCGCCCGCGGCGAGCTGGGCGCCTGGCTCTCGCCGAAGGCCCGCCGCCACCTGCGTCAGGCCTTCGACCGGCTCGGCGTCACCGTCCACGAGCACACCGGCATCGAAGCCGTCGAGCCGACGCGGGCGGTCGCCGCCGACGGCAGGTCGATCCCGGCCGACGTGACCGTGTGGTCGGCCGGGTTCGCCGTGCACCCCATCGCGGCCGCGAGCGGCCTTGAGGTCGCCGAGAGCGGCCAGATCGTCGTCGACCGCACCATGCGCTCGGTCTCGCACCCGGACGTCTACGCCGCCGGTGACTGCGCCTACGCGATCGGCGAGAACGGCAGGCCGCTGCCGATGTCCTGCGCATCGGCCGGCTTCACCAACATGCAGGCGACCGCCGCGATCATCGCGCGCCTGACGGGCGGCGAGATCCCGACCGTCGGGCTGAAGTACTACGGCAACCACATCAGCCTCGGGCGGCGGGACGCCATCTTCCAGATGGTGGACGGGGGCGCCCGGTCGAAGTCCTGGTACCTGGGCGGCAGGACGGCCGCGCGGCTCAAGGCGGGCGTGCTCAAGGGGGCCGGTTTCGGCATCGCCCACCCGACGTTCGGCATGCCGAAGCGCAGGCGCCGCCTGGTCACCGCACCCGACCGGACCGGTGTCAGGGTCGCCGCATAGGCTGCTCCGCATGGACAGCGCAGCCCTCGATCGGTTCGAGGCCAGCCGAGGTCGGCTGGCCTCGCTCGCGTACCGTCTGCTCGGCTCGGCCGCCGACGCCGAGGACGCCGTGCAGGACACGTTCCTGCGCTGGCAGGCCGCGGACCGCGCACGGGTGGAGGTGCCGGAAGCGTGGCTGACCAAGGTCGTCACCCACCTCTGCCTCGACCGGCTGCGCTCGGCGCAGGCGCGCCACGAGCGAGCGGCCGGAGCCTGGTTGCCCGAGCCGCTCCTGGAGGGCGACCCGATGCTCGGCCCCGCCGACACCTTCGAGCAGCGCGAATCGGTGTCCTTGGCCGTACTGACTCTGTTGGAGCGCCTCGCGCCGGTCGAGCGGGCCGTCTACGTCCTGCGTGAGGCCTTCTCGTACAGCCATGCCGAGATCGCCGCGATCCTCGACATCACCGAGTCCGCCAGCCAGCAGCATGTGCACCGGGCCCGGATCCGGGTCGCCGCCGAGCGCCGCCGTGGCGGCGAGGCCGACCCCGCCTCCGCGCGCCGCGTCGTCGAGGAGTTCCTCGCCGCCGCCACGTCGGGGCGCACCGAACGGCTGGTGGCGATGCTCACGGCCGACGCGACCGCGGTCTCGGACGGCGCAGGACTGGCCAGGCGGCTGCTGCGGTACGACACGCGCGAGCGCATCGCCTCCCTCGTGCGGGCCGGCTTCAGGCCCACGCCCGCCAAGCGGCGGCTGGCCGGCGGCTCGCCCGCGTTCCATCTCGCGCCGGTCAACGGCTCCCCGGCCGTCCTCGCCGTGGTCGACGGCCGGGTCGTGGGCGCCGTGGTGTTCGAAGTCAGTGACGGCAAGGTCGCCTCCCTGTGCGGTATCGCCGCGGCGGACCGGCTCGTGCGCCTCAGCGAGGCCTGGGGGCAGCACGAGCCGGGTGCGCCGGTCGTCAACGCATGGTGACCTGAGCCTGGTTGGCCCTGGCTGCCGCTGTCCGCGGACCGGACCCCGTGCTCACCGCCGGGCGCCGGATTCGGCCGTCGGCAGGTAGCGCGGTGCTCGCCAGGCCTTCAGCCGGTGCTCCACCGCGGCCCCCAGCGACAGAAGCTCGGCGTCCTGGTGGTCACCGGCCATCAGGAGCATCCCGACCGGCAGTTCGTCCACGGACCCGGCGGGCACCGAGAGGGACGGATAGCCGGCGACGGCCGCCGGTGTGGAGGACGGGATGACGTCGTTGTCGCCGCGCGCGCAGTCGGTCGTCCAGGCGGGCGGGTTCGTGGGCGCGGCGATGGCGTCCAAGTGGTGGGCGGCCATGGTCTGGTCGAGGGAGCGCCGCGAGAGGTCCTTCAACTCGGCGCGCATGGCACGGTACTTGGGGTCGGTGGTGGGCGGCGCGGCCAGTGCCTGCTCGAACAGCTCCTGGCCGGCGAAACAGGCCTGCTCCTCGGGACGGCCGCGGTTGAACTCGATCAGCTCGGCGAGGTCGCGGGGCCCTTCGCGCGTGCCGAGGTAGGCGTCGATGTCCCGGTGGAACTCGCTGAGCAGCGCCGGGAACTCGAGCTCGGCGAGTCGCGCCTGGTACGGGGGTGTCACCTCGACGACCACGGCTCCGGCCTTGCGCAGCTTCTTCGCCGTACGGGTCATCACCGCGTCCACCTCCGGTCCCAGCGAGGGCAGGCGCCACAGTCCGATCCGCTTGCCGCGAAGGCTTGTTCGCTGTTCGGGCGCCGCGTCCTCGGCCGGGCGGCCACGCGAACTCTCGCCCCCGCTCAGCACCGAGAGCGTGAGCGCGGTGTCGATCACGTTGCGTGCCATGGGCCCGGCCGTGTCCTGCTCGGCGGAGATCGGCACCACGCCCGACCGGCTGACCAGGCCGAGGCTGGGCTTGTGGCCGACGACGCCGTTCATCCCGGCCGGGCACACGATGGAGCCGTCCGTCTCGGTGCCGATCGCCACCTGCGACAACGACGCGGCGAGCGCGGCGGCCGAGCCGGAGGAGGAACCGCACGGGTTCCGGTCCAGGACATAGGGGTTGTTGGTCTGCCCGCCCACCGCCGACCAGCCCGATGTCGGCTTGGCCGCGCGGAAGTTGGCCCACTCGGACAGGTTGGTCTTGCCGAGGATCACAGCGCCCGCCTTGCGCAGCCGGGTCACCAGCGCGGCATCGGTGGCGGGCGGGCTCCCGGCGAGTGCGAGTGACCCGGCCGTCGTCGGCATGTCGCGGGTGTTCACGTTGTCCTTGAGCAGAACGGGGATGCCGTCCAGTGGCCCGAGGGTCTTGCCACGCCGGTGCCTGGCGTCGCTCGCGTCCGCCTGGCGCAGGGCCGTCGGGCTGGTGCGCAGCACCGAGTGAATCCTGGGATCGACGTTCTCGATGCGCCGTAAGTAGGCCCGGGTCAGCTTCGCCGAGGTCAGCGAACCGTGCGCCATGCGCGCCTGCAACTCCGGAATCGTGGCGGTGTCCAGGTCGACTCCGGGTACGAGAGATGACCCGGTCGGCGGCGACGAGCTGTCGGTGCCCTGCCTTGCGTCCTGCGCACCGGCATGCGGTACGCCCGTCAGAAGGGACCCCGCGACAAGGGCGGCGGTCAGTGTGGCCATGCTCTTCTTCCCCATGCGGATCAGCCGACTACACGGGCGGCGTCCGGCGCAAGGGTGCGGTCTTGCGGAGAGCGTGGCCGCTCCGGCCCGCCCATGGCGGGGCGGGCCGGGGGAGGCGCCCCGCGGGTGAAGGCGAAGGCGTGCCCGGTCAGCTGCCGTGTGCGGTGATGGCGTAGCCCTCGGGGCCGAGGAAGGTG
This sequence comes from Streptomyces sp. NPDC054047, assembly GCF_055585065.1. Classification (NCBI taxonomy): domain Bacteria; kingdom Bacillati; phylum Actinomycetota; class Actinomycetes; order Kitasatosporales; family Streptomycetaceae; genus Streptomyces; species Streptomyces sp. NPDC054047. Next base: position 461,797 of record NZ_JBVJKV010000006.1, read on the forward strand.
AACATCCGGCCGAACGGGCCGTCCTGCGGGGTTGTGACGATGGGCGTCCCGGCGGCCTGGAGGCGGTCGTGGAGAGCCTGGGCGTCGTTGGTCCGGAACCACAGGGCGACGCCGAGGCCGGGGCGCTCCACGCTGTCGAGGTCCACGCCGGGCAGGGGCTCGCGGACGGCGAACGGTACCGGCTCGGTGCTGAACACCACGGCGCCAGGGGGTGAGGCCGGGGCCCGGCGCAGGCCGAGCTGTGTCTCGAAGAAGGTGGCGGCCGTGTCGACGTCGCGCACCTGGAGTGCGATGAAGTCGGGCCCGGTGACGGAAACGGCGGTGGTCATGGGGGCTCCTCAAACATGCTCGATGTCAGGACTTTGACATAAGGGAAGGTAGGTGTGTGCGCTCACCTATGTCAAACTCCTGACATGAGTGATGGGACAACCCCCGACCCGATCCCGGTCCCCGACATGACGGAGCCGGTCCTCGACGTGACCGAGCCGGTCCCCGACGTGACGGAGCGACTGGGTTACCGCCTCAAGGGCGCCGCGGCCGCCCTGCGCGGTGCGATGGACAAGGCCCTGCGCGAGCACGGACTGACCGTGCCGCAGTACGCCTGCCTCGAACTCCTCGACCAGCAACCCGGGCTGTCCAACGCCGAGCTGGCCCGCGGCACCTTCGTCACCCGGCAGTCCATGAACGTCGTCCTGCGCGGACTGCAGGACGCCGGCCTGATCATCCGCGCGACCACCACTGACCACGGCCGCGCCCTCCCCGCCCACCTCACCGAGGAGGGCCACCGCCACCTCGCGGCGGCACGCACGGCCGTTTACACGATCGACCGGCAGATGACCGACGCCATCCCCCCGAAACGCCTCGCGGCGCTGCTGGCGGACCTGGACCGCCTGACGGCGACACTCGGCGGGTGAAGCGGCCCGAGGCCGGTCACGGCCAGTCGACGAGACGGGTGAACGGCGGATACAGGGCGAGTACGGAGAGGGGAGCGAGCGTCGCCAGGAGCGTGCGGCGGGCGGCGTGGCGTCGGCGTCGCGGCAGGGACCAGGCGGCGAGCAGCAGCACCGCGGGAATGACGAGACCGTAGAGGAAGACGGTGAACGCGGTGTCGAAGCTGGGGCTGAAGCGGGCCGCCTGCGCCTGAGTGCAGGAGTCGCAGGACATGGGGGAGAGGGCGGCGCCCACCAAGGCGAAGAAGGCCGTGGGGAGGGTGAGCAGGGTGGAGAGCAGCGGGCCGATCCAAGCTCGCCGAGCGCGATCGCTCGGTGCGTCCTGTGTCGTACACATGACCCGACAGCAGCGCGGGGCCGCTCCAGCAAAAAAGGCCGCCCCAGCAAAAAGCTGGAGCGGCCCGCTTCAGAGGCACGCCTCTGAGATGGCACCGACGTGCGCCTGGTCGGCGCGGAGGCCGGGAGTGGCTCCCGGGACCTCCGCGCGACCTGGAGCAGGAATCAGTACTGCTCGGTCTCGACGAAACCGGCGTCCGCGGCGTCCGCGTCGTCCGTCGCGGCGAAGGTGTCGACCGCGGCGATGGGGTCGAACCCGGGCGGGCTGTCCCTGAGCGTGAGGCCCATGCCGTGCAGCTTCGCCTTGATCTCGTCGATCGACTTCGCACCGAAGTTGCGGATGTCGAGCAGGTCCGCCTCGGAGCGGGCCACGAGCTCGCCCACGGAGTGGATGCCCTCGCGCT
>NZ_JBVJKV010000007.1:0-459646 GCF_055585065.1 Streptomyces sp. NPDC054047
GCGGCGGTGACCAGACCCGGACCCTGCTTGCGCAGGTACATCACGACGGGCTCGTCGTGCTCACTGCTCACGACGAGCTGCTTGATGTTGAGGATGAGGTCGGTGACGTCTTCCTTGACGCCCGGCACGGTGGTGAACTCGTGCAGGACACCGTCGATCCGGATCGACGTGACGGCCGCGCCCGGGATCGAGGAGAGAAGGGTCCGGCGCAGCGAGTTGCCGAGGGTGTAGCCGAAGCCCGGCTCCAGCGGCTCGATCACGAACCGGGAGCGGAATTCGTCGACGACCTCTTCGGTCAACGAGGGACGCTGAGCGATGAGCATGAAGTATTGCCTCCAGAGTTCGGCGCCCACTATTTGACGCCGTAGATACAGCAAAGGGTAACGGGCGAAACAGTCTCACCTGGTCACCCGGGTCCGGAACTCGCTGCCGGCGGAGCATCTCCCGAGGTGGCGGTCGCCCCGGCACGTGCACTTTGTGATCTCGACCGGCCCTTCCCCGACGGCCTGTTCGCTCTTCCGCTCTCGGCGCGTCGCGCTCGCCGGGCACCCCGCCACCAGTGCCGTAACCTCCCCGAACCCGCGGTAACGGCAAGCAGCCTTGCTGGGCGCTCGGGAGCCCCGTGGGAAGAGGCGATGAACGTGGGTCCGCTGCTGGGCCGGCAGCTGGCCGCCGTCCACGCATCGAAGTACGAGACGATCCGGACCGTCCTCCCGGTCGCGGGCGGAGGCCAGGTTCACACCCACGAGGTCGACGAACCGTCGCCGACGGAGGCGCGTCGCCGGTCTCCTGCCCGCGGCGCTCGCCGGAGCCGTCGCGGGCCGCCTGCCCCAGACCATCCTCACCGCCGCTGTCGCCGGTTTCGCCGCGCTCAGGATGCTGCGTCCCGCCCCGGCGGCCGAGGCCTTGGGGGCGGCGCGGTGCGACCGGTGAAAGGCAGCGGCCAGCCACCGGGGCCGGTCCGGGCGCACTGATCGGCCCGCTGGGGGTGGGGGAGGGGCTGCCGTCGCGGGCCTCGGCTGGTCGGCCATCGGCCCGTTCGTGGGCGCCGCACTCCTGGGCGCGTCGCGTGGGACGGCGAGCGCCTGGCCCTCAAGACGTCGGGCCCCGTGCTGCAGCGCTCCTTCGCGATCGTGCTGCTGGCTGTGGCGGCGTTCATGCTCCTCGACGCCGTCGTCTGAAGCCGTACGCGTCTCTCCGATACGCGAGTTGTGGGTGGGGCGGTTGAGACGAACGGGCTCGCCGCGCGTACGTGACGGCACACGGAAGCCCATCCGGCGGTGGCGTACACCGTCGGGGACAGGAGTCGCACGTGTCGCGCAAGAAGACCCTCAGCCGTAAGAAGAAGGTCGCCCTCATGGTGGGCGCCGCCGCGCTGGTGGCGGGAACCGCGGTGGTGATGACCGGCACGAGCCAGGCCTCGGGAGCGTGTGACGGGCTGGCCACCGCGCTGAGCAACAACGAGAAGTTCATCGCAGGTCAGCGAGCGAATCCCGACGCGCAGTCCGCTGCCCGGATCGCCAATCGGGAAGCGGTGATCGAGGAGATCAGGCGAAAGCAGGCGGCTTCGGGCTGCGACGCGGGCGGGGAAGCGGAGGCCGGGGCGGGCGGCGGCGAAGAGGCCGGTGCGGGCGAGGGTGCCGGGGCCGGTGACGAAGCGGGCGCCGGTGAAGGAGCAGGTGCCGGTGAGGAGCAGGATGCCGGTGGGGACGCCGCTCAGCCGCCGGCGGAGGAGTCCGGTGGCGATGCCTCGGCCACGGCCCCGCCCGGGGACGGCGGAGAGACGGGGGCGGAGGGCGAGGTCGTCTGCGCCGGCTCCACCGTCACGCTGTCCGGCGAGGCCGGCGCGCCCGCCGCTTCCAGCAACGAGTTCCCCGTCGGTACGCAGCTGAAGGTGACGAACCTGGACAACTCCAAGTCCACCACGGTGGAGGTCACTTCGACGTCGGGCAGCTGTGTGCTGCTCAACAACGAGGCGTTCGAGGAGGTGCGCGAGGCCGGGAAGTTCCTGATCCGCGAGGCGCGGATCGAGCGCGTCGGATAGGCGGACCGGGGGACGGGCGGATCAGGGGACCGGTGGACCGGGGTGTGCCCCCACCGGTCCCTTCAGCCGGGCCGTCCGGCAGGCGTGGCGGCGGATCGGTCGTCGCTCGTGTGCGGGTGTGGTCCCCCGCGACGGAGTGGGGCCGCCTACCCTGGACGAGCCGACCCAGTTTCTGTCCCAGGACGAGACGCCACATCCAAACTCCCCGAGCGGCTGGAGATCATGCCGAGCCTCCCCCTGTCACACGTCGGAAGGGTCTCCAAGAAGGACCTGCTGGCCCGGTTCGCCGACGCCGCGCCGCCCGCCACGCCGTCCGCCGAGCCGTTCGGCGCCCCGGGCGGTGGCGCATGAGCGGCCTGCTGCGGATGGAGCGTGACCGGGGCACCGCCACGCTCACGCTCGACGACCCCGACCGCCGCAACGTCCTGTCCGGTGCGCTCGTCGCCGAACTCATCGCGGCCTTCGACGAGTTGGAGAAGGACCCCGACGTCACCTCGGTCGTCCTCACCGGGGCGGGCACGGCCTTCTGCGCCGGGGCCGACCTCACGGACCTCCTGGCGGCGTCCGAGGGCGACACCTCGGGAGTCGAGACGGTCTACGAGTCCTTCCTCCGGGTGGCCCGCTCGCCGCTGCCGACCATCGCCGCCGTCAACGGCCCGGCGGTCGGCGCAGGCCTCAACCTCGCGCTGGCCTGCGACGTGCGGGTGGCCGCCGAATCGGCGTGGTTCGACACCCGTTTCCTCAAGCTCGGGCTGCACCCCGGCGGCGGCCACACCTGGATGCTGAACCGCTTGGTCGGACCCCAGACGGCCGCCGCGATGGTGCTCTTCGGCGAACGCCTGGACGGCGCCGCGGCCACCGCCGCCGGACTGGCCTACCGGTGCGTCCCCGACCCGGATCTGCTCGCCACGGCCCACGCCCTCGCCGCCAGGGCAGGCACGGTCGAACCGGAACTCGTGCGCCGTACCAAGCAGTCGCTGCGGCGCGCGGGCGACGGGCGTGGGCACGACCAGGTGGTGGAGGAGGAAACGCGGGAGCAGCTCTGGTCGCTCTCGCTGCCCGGCACCGCTGAACGCCTGAGCGGGCTCCGGAAGAACCCCAGGGGCTGACCGTCTCGCGCCATCCGGCCGTCGGCGATGGGCCGCCCCTTGCCGTCGGTCGCGATGCCGCTCATCAGGCGGTTCAGGTGCGAGCGCGTCACGGCGTCGAGCCGCTCGTGCCAGTACTGCACCACGGCCAGCAGCAGTTGCTGCTTGTCGCGGAAGCGGTGCGGCAGCCCGGCATGGGTGATCCCGGCATCACGGGCGACGTCGGCCAGCGACGTCTTGCGGTAGCCGTCCTTGCCGAAACGCAGCAGCGCGGCCTCGAGGATCTGGTCGCGCCTGGCCAGCCCTGGCGCGTAGCCGCCGCGCGGCCCTCTTGGTGTCCCGATGGGCCCCACCGTAGCGAGTGCCGTCACCGGCTCCGCCGGGCAGGAAGTGTCGACGTGGCCGCGGCCTTCTTGCACACTGACGGCGGCAGCCTGGGACGGTCGCCGACCGGAACGCACGTCGGGACGGCAAGGCACGTCGGGAGATCGGTGAGGGCGTATTGGACGACTCGCGCGTACATGAGGCGCAGCATGCCGATGCGGCCGGCCGCCGCGGCTCGGAGCCGGGCGCCCGGCCGGTGCTTGGCCGCGCCCTGCAGATCCTCGGTGCGTTCAGCGCGAACTGCCCGGAGCTGACGCTGAGCGAACTGTCCCGCCGGACGGGGCTCCCGGTGTCGACCGTGCATCGGATGCTCGGCGAGCTCACCGCCTGGGGAGCGCTGGAGCGCGGTGACAAGGGGAGTTACCGCGTCGGCCTGCGGCTGTGGGAAGTCGCCTCCCTCGCGCCCCGAGGGCAAGGGCTGCGCGAGCGGGCGCTGCCGTTCCTGGAGGACCTCTCCCAGATCACCCGCGAGAACGTGCAGCTCGCGGTGCGCGAGGGCACCGAGGTCGTCTTCGTCGAGCGCATCGCGGGGTCCGGCGCGGTGCCCGTACTGACGCGTGTCGGGGGGCGTTTCGCCCTCACGGCCACCGGCGTCGGACTCGTGCTGCTGGCGCACGCCCCTGCCGAGGTGCAGGAGCAGGCGCTCGCGGGCCCCTTCGAGCGCTTCACGCCGGGCACGGTCACCGATCCGCGTGAACTGCGCCGCATGCTGGCCGATACGCGGACCAACGGTTACGCGGTCAGCGACCGCCAGGTCACGATGGACGCCCTGTCGGTCGCCGCCCCGGTGCACCGCGGCGGAACGGTGATCGCCTCGGTGTCGCTGGTGGTGCACCGCGGCAGCACCTCCGCGCACGCACTGGCCCGGCTCGTGTGCACGAGCGCCCGGGCGATCTCGCGCGCCATGGTCACGCCGCGGGTCTGAACCGCCCGACCGGCGCCGGCCCCACACCCATCCCTTGAGCAGATGTTTCCCGGCATGCGGAAAGCCCTCTGGTGGGCCGAGGGCGCCAACTCCACGATGGCGCCTTGAACGCCCCGCTCCGAGGCGCTCCGAACGCCCTCTTCCGAAGGGAACATCATGACTGCCTTCGTCCGCGATCAGTGGTACGTCGCCGCCTACGGCCGGGAGGTGGGCCGGGAGTTGCTCGGACGCACCGTACTGAGCGAGCCGATCCTGCTCTACCGCACGCAGGACGGCCGCGCGGTGGCGATGGCGGAGCGCTGTGTGCATCGGCGTTTCCCGCTGTCGCAGGCGCCGACCCGGCTGGACGGCGACCGGGTGGTCTGCGGCTACCACGGTTTCACCTACGGCACCGACGGCGGCTGCGTCTCCGTGCCCGGCCAGCAGCGCATCCCGCGCACGGCACGCCTGAAAACGTACCCGGTGGTCGAACAGGACTCCTTCGTATGGGTGTGGATAGGCGACCGCGAGCCCGGGGACACCCTGCCGCCCCGCGCTCCGTGGATGGACGCGCCCGAGTACACCGTCGTGTCGGGCATGGAGCCGATCGACGGCGACTACGGCCTGCTGGTCGACAACCTCATGGACCTCTCCCACGAGACGTACCTGCACGGCGGCTACATCGGCACCCCCGAGGTGGCCGACACCCCCATCACCACGGAGGTCGACGACACGGCCGGGATCATCCGCGTGAGCCGACACATGGACGACGCCCAGTGCCCTCCGTTCTACGCCAAGTCCACCGGCATCGCGGGCCGGATCAGCCGCTGGCAGGACATCGAGTACCACGCGCCCTGTCTCTACCTGCTCCACTCGCGCATCGCGCCCGTCGGCGCTCCCCAGCCGCATCCGGACGGCAGCGACCCGCACGCCTTCCACGTGGAGGTCGTCTACGGCATCACTCCCTCGACGGAGAAGACGACGTACGACTTCTGGGCGGTGGCCCGCGACTTCGCCCTCGACGACCAGGACGTCACCGAATTCCTGCGCGCCAGCAACCACACGGTGGTCATGCAGGACGTGGTGGCCCTCAACGTCCTGCAGAAGTCCCTGGACACCGAGCCGGACGGCTACCAGGAGCTGAGCATCAACATCGACACGGGCGGCCTCGCCGCCCGCCGGATTCTCGCCCGCCTGGCCCAGGGGGACACCGCGGCCCAGGACCGGGCGGTGGCCCGGTGATCCCGCCGCACCCGCCCGTCCTCTCCGGGCAGGGCGTCCACCGCATCCACTGGGTGCTCGGCACCGACCGGCTGCTGGCCGCCTGCCACTGCGGTGCGCGGCGGGAGTTCGAGGATCCGGTGGAGCTGTGGGACTGGCTGCTGGGTCACCCCGATGGCCATCGTCCCGGCCCCGCACCGGAGTTCACCCCCGCTCCTGTTCCTGCTCCTGTTCCCGCTCTTGCTCCTGCGCCCGTGAAGGGGGAGTCCTCGTGACCAGCACGACCTTTCCGGGCGGCGGGGGCGAACTCGACCTGACCCTGGTGCGCAAGGAGCACCTCGCCGAGGGCGTCGTCCGGCTCAGCCTGGCCCACCCCTCCGGCGGGCGGCTGCCCGCCTGGAGCCCCGGCGCCCACATCGACCTGGTCCTCGGCCCCGGCCTCGTACGGCAGTACTCGCTGTGCGGAGACCCGGGGGACACCTCCCTCCTCCAAGTGGCCGTGCTGCGCGAGGCGGAGAGCCGGGGCGGCTCCCGGCACGTGCACGACACGCTGGCCGAAGGCGACACGGTCCGGGTCGGCGGACCCCGCAACCGCTTCCAACTGGTCGACTCCGAGCGCTACTTGTTCATCGCCGGCGGCATCGGCATCACTCCCGTCCTGCCGATGATCGACGCCGCCGAGCGGCGGGGAGCCGACTGGCGGTTGGTGTACGGCGGGCGCAGCCGCGCCACCATGGCCTTCGCCGGGCAGCTCGCCGTGGACCATCCCCGCCGGGTGGAGCTGTGCCCCCAGGACGAGAGGGGTCTCCTGGACCTGGACGGGCTGCTCGGCAGTCCCGCCGCGGGCACGCTCGTCTACTGCTGCGGTCCCGAGCCCCTGCTCGACGCGGTGGAGCGGCGGTGCGCCACCTGGCCCGACGGCGCGCTGCACGTCGAGCGATTCACGCCGAAGACGAAGACGAAGTCGCAGGCGCGGGCGGACGACGGCGAAGGCCCTTCGGTCGTCTCCTTCGAGGTCGGGCCCGCCTCCTTCGAGGTCGAGCTCTCCCACAGCGGTGTGACGGTGACCGTCCCGCCGGACAAGTCCGTCCTCCAGAGCGTCGAGGAGGCCGGCGTACAGGTCCTGTCCTCGTGCCGGGAGGGCACCTGTGGCACCTGCGAGACCCCGGTCCTGGACGGCGTCGTGGACCACCGCGACTCCCTCCTCACCCCCGCCGAACAGGCTCGCAACGACACGATGTTCATCTGCGTATCGCGTGCCGCCGGTCCGCGCCTCGTCCTGGATCTGTGACACCGGCGGATCTCACCCGCCCGGTGAAGGGCCCGCGGTCGCGGCGACGATGTAACCCCCAAGCCAAGCGCCCACTGGCTCGGCAACATCGCCCGCAGCATGCACCTCACCGGGTGGCAGTCATTTCCCAAGTGGCGCTGTGTTGTGGGGAGTTGGTGGATTGAGGGCGGGGAGCAGATGAGTGGCGTCTTGGTCTATACCAGGCACCCCTGTCCCAGTATCCTCATCCGTGGCCACTAGCACACCATCCCCCCACCCAGGTTGCGTGCCGGTGCGGGCCGCACCCCGTCCACGTCTGCCCCGAGCAGCCGGGTGACCCCCTCTTCGCCGCCTCCAGGAGGATCACGGTGAACGTTCGCACCAGAAGCTCGGCGATCATCGCCACCATCTGTCTCGTCGCTTCCCTCGCCCTGACCGCGGCGTCCGCCGACGAGCCCGCCGCCCCACGCGAGGTTCCGAAGGTCGCGCTCACGAAGGTGACCACGGCCGCGAATCCGACCGCCGGTGCCGCAGGGCCCGGCGGCACCGTCTGGGTGGCCGAACGCGCGGGCACCGTAAGGGTCTTGAGCCCCAAGGGCTTGAGCAAGCCCGTCCTCGACATATCCAAGGAGACCACCACCGACGGTGAACGCGGGCTGCTCGGCATCGCGTTCGACAAGAAGTTCGCGCACCTGTACATCTCGTTCACGAACCTCGAAGGCACCAGCACCGTGGACGAGTTCGCCGTGCGGCACGGCAAGATCAGGACCGAGACCCGGCGCACCGTCATCACCCAGACGCAGCCCTATCCGAACCACAACGGCGGCGACATCAAGTTCGGCCCCGACGGCTACCTCTACATAGCGCTCGGCGACGGCGGTTCGGGCGGTGACCCGCACGGCAACGGGCAGAACCTCGACACACTGCTCGGCAAGCTCCTGCGGATCGACCCGAGGGGCGGCAAGCCGTACGCGATCCCGTCGGACAACCCCTTCGTGGGCGACCCGAAGGCCAAGGACGAGATCTGGGCGTACGGGCTGCGCAACCCGTGGCGGTTCTCCTTCGACGCGGGCACGGGCGACCTGCTGATCGGCGACGTCGGCCAGAGCGCGTGGGAGGAGATCGACTGGGCCCCGGCCGCCAGCAAGGGCGGCGAGAACTACGGCTGGTCCCAGATGGAGGGCAGCCATCCCTTCCGGGGCGGCACGGAGCCCGCGAACCACGTGCCGCCGGTCCACGAGTACGACCGCACCGGGCTCGGCTGCTCGGTGACCGGCGGATACGTCTACCGGGGCAAGGCGATCCCGGCCCTCAAGGGTCAGTACGTGTTCAGCGACTACTGCGACGGCACCATCCGCGCCCTGCGGATGGAGAACGGCAAGGTGACCGGCGCCAGCGACCTCGGAGTCAACGGCGGCGAGGTCATCTCCTTCATGCAGGGCGGCAGGGGCGAGCTGTACGTGCTCGACATCGGCGGCAGCATCTTCCGCATCGACCCGGCGTGACGACCGGTTCGACTACTGGTTCGACGACAGCTTCGTCGGCTGGTGCGCTCAGGAGCGCACCAGCCGAGGCGCGAGATAGGGCGCGGTGGCGCTGCGCTTCGATCTGGCGACCTTCGCGGGTGTGCCCTTGGCGACCACCCGGCCGCCCGCGTCGCCGCCGCCCGGTCCGAGGTCGATGACCCAGTCGGCGGTGGCGATCGTGTCGAGGTCGTGCTCGACCAGGACGACCGTGTTGTCGGCGTCGACGAGTCGGTGCAGTTGTCGCAGCAGCAGCGCGATGTCCGCTGGGTGCAGGCCCGCGGTCGGCTCGTCGAGCAGGTAGAGCGCATGGCCGCGCCGGGCCCGCTGGAGTTCGGTGGCGAGCTTGATGCGCTGGGCCTCGCCGCCGCTGAGTTCCGTCGCGGGCTGGCCCAGGCGAAGGTATCCAAGGCCCACCTCCCGGAGCGTTTCGAGGCTTCGGGCCGCGGCGGGAACGTCCACGAGGAACACGGCGGCCTCGTCGACGGACATCGCGAGCACGTCCGCGATGTGCTTGCCGCGGTAGGTCACTTCGAGTGTCTCGGCGTTGTACCGCGCGCCGTGGCACGCCGGGCAGGGGGAGTAGGTCCCGGGCAGGAACAGCAATTCGACCGCGACGAACCCCTCGCCCTGGCACGTCTCGCACCGCCCCTCGGCGACGTTGAAGGAGAAGCGGCCTGGCGTGTAGCCGCGCGCCCTCGCCTCGTCCGTCGCCGCGTACAGCTTGCGTACGGCGTCGAACATCCCCGTGTACGTCGCCAGGTTGGAGCGGGGCGTGCGGCCGATGGGCCGCTGGTCGACCCGCACGAGCCGGTCGAACGATTCGACCCCGGCCGCGTCCCGCACGTCGATCTCCAGCTCCGCCTCGCCCTCGCCGGGTTCGCCGGGTTCGTCGGGCTCTTCGGGCGCGAGGCCGAGGTGGTTGCGCACGACTTCGGCGAGCACCTGCGTGACCAGCGTCGACTTCCCGGACCCGGATACGCCGGTCACCGCCGTCAGCACGCGCAGCGGTACGTCGACGGACACGTCCCGCAGGTTGTGGCGGGAGACACCGCGCAGGTGCAGCCAGCCCTGCGGCGCGCGGGGGCTGTGCGCGGGCTGCTGGGCGCGTCCGAACAGGTAGTCGCCGGTGGCCGACTCCGCGACCTCTTCCAGGCCGGCGACCGGACCGCTGTACAAGACCCGTCCGCCGGCCTCACCGGCGCCGGGCCCGATGTCGACGACCCAGTCCGCCCGTCGTACGACGTCCATGTCGTGCTCCACGACGAACAGCGAGTTGCCCGAGGCCTTCAGCCGGTCCAGCACGTCGAGCAGCGGCTCCGCGTCGGCGGGGTGCAGGCCCGCGGACGGCTCGTCGAGCACGTAGACGACGCCGAACAGGCCCGAGCGCAACTGGGTGGCGATCCGCAGGCGCTGTGCCTCGCCGGGCGAGAGCGTCGTCGAGCGGCGGCCGAGGCTGAGGTAGCCGAGGCCTAGGTCGAGCAGCACCTCGACGCGTGCGACCACGTCGGCGCAGATCCGCACCGCGGCCTCGGTGCTCTCCCCGGACCGGGCGCTCGCCGTGGCGGCCGGTGCTTTCGGCGGTTTCGCGACGGGCCGCAGCAGGGCCGCGACCTCGGCGAGCGGCAGCGCGTTCACCTCGGCGACGGAGCGGCCCGCGAAGGTGACCGCGAGCGCCTCGGGCCGCAGGCCGCTGCCCGAGCACGCGGGGCAGGGCACGCCCTGTACGAACCGCATCGCACGGTCACGCATCCGCTGGCTCTTGGAGTCGGCCAGGACGTGCATGACGTGCTTGCGGGCGCTCCAGAACTTCCCGTAGTAGCCGTAGTCGACACGGCCCGGCTCGGGCTCGACGAGGACGGAAGGCTGCTCGTCGGTGTAGAGCAGCCATTCCCTGTCCTTCTTCTTGAGCCTGCGCCAGGGTCTGTCGATGTCGATGCCGAGACCGCTCACGATGCTGCGCAGGTTCGCGCCCTGCCAGGCACCCGGCCAGCCCGCGATCGCGCCGTCCCGGATGCTCAGCGACGGGTCCGGCACGAGCAGTTGCTCGGTGACGTCGTGCACGGCGCCCAGGCCGTGGCACTGGGGGCAGGCGCCGGCCGAGGTGTTGGGCGAGAACGCCTCGGCCTCCAGCCGTTCGGCGCCCGGCGGGTAGGTGCCGGCACGGGAGTAGAGGATGCGCAGCAGGTTGGACAGAGTGGTGAGCGTGCCCACCGTCGACCGCGAACTGGGCGCACCGCGGCGCTGCTGAAGGGCCACGGCGGGCGGCAGCCCGGTGATCTCTTCCACGTGCGGTGCGCCGACCTGCTGAAGCAGCCGACGGGCGTAGGGCGCGACCGACTCGAAGTACCGGCGCTGGGCCTCGGCGTAGAGCGTGCCGAAGGCGAGCGAGGACTTGCCCGAGCCGGAGACGCCGGTGAAGGCGACCATCGCGTCCCGCGGAATGTCCACGTCCACGTTGTTCAGATTGTGCTCGTTGGCCCCCCGGACCCGCACGCAGGGGGAAGCCGCGTTTTCTTCCATGGCATGTGCTTAACCGTTCGCGGCCATCGCGTTCGGTCGCCACGCGAATGAGCCGTCACATCTTCGGTATCAGGTCTTCGGTACCAGGGCCGTTTCAATGGCGTGGGGCGGGTCAGTCGACGGTGACCACCACCGAGTGCCGTCCGCTGGCCCCGTCGGGCACGGTGCGGGTCCGCTTCTCGGTCTGGACCTCGCCCGTGCGGTCGGTCGCCCGCACGGTGAGCGTGTGGCCGCCCGAGGTGGCCTTCCAGGGAAAGGACCACTGGCGCCAGGTGTCCCGGGTGTCCTCGGCGGCGAGATCCGCCTGCTGCCAGCGCCCGTCGTCGACGCGTACTTCCACCTTGTCGATGCCGCGGTGCTGGGCCCAGGCGACCCCGGCGACCATCACGGTGCCCGCCTGGGGGCGGGCGAAGGGCTTGGGTGTGTCGATCCGGGACTGGGTCTTGACCGGGGCCTCGCGGGCCCAGTCCCGCTTCACCCAATAGGGGTCGTAGTCGTCGAACGTGGTCAGCTCGATGTCCTCGATCCACTTGCAGGCGGACACGAACCCGTACAGGCCGGGGACCACCATGCGTACGGGGAAACCGTGCGCGAAGGGCAGCGGCTCGCCGTTCATGCCGAGGGCGAGCATCGCGTCGCGGCCGTCCATGACGTCCTCGACCGGGCTGCCGATGGTCATCCCGTCCACGGACCGCGCGACCAGCTGGTCCGCGGGCCCGCCCTTCGACGGCGGCCGCACGCCGCACTGCGCCAGGAGATCCGCCAGCCGTACGCCGATCCACCGGGCGTTGCCCACGTACGGGCCGCCCACCTCGTTCGAGACGCAGGCCAGCGTGATGTTCCGCTCGATGAGCGGCATGCCCAGCAGGTCCGCGAAGGAGACGGTCGTCTCGCGCGTGACCCCCTTGCCGTGGATGCGCAGCCGCCATGAGGTCGCGTCGACCTTGGGGACCACCAGCGCGGTGTCGACCCGGTAGAAGTCCTGATTGGGCGTCATGTACGGGCTGATGCCCTTGACCCGCAGCGCCGCGCCCTTGGGCACGGTCGAGGCTGCCGATGCGGGGGCGGGCAGTCTGATCTGATCGCGGGAGGCGACGGCGCTCTGCCCCTGCGCGCCGTTCAGCGAGCGGCCGAGCAGGCCGACGCCCGTGGAAGCGGCTGCCGCGGCCGTCGCAGCGAGGACGAATCCCCGCCGGTCCCAGCCGCCCGTCGCCTCGTCGTGAGCCGGACTTTCGAGTGACCTGGGTGACCTGAGTGTCCTGGGTGACCGCAGGCGTCCGACGAGGCAATAGAGAAGCCCCGCTCCGACCAGGGCGCCGGCCACCGACGGCAGCGCGTCCGCGACGCTCGTGGAGTCGGGCCGGTTCGTCGCGGCCAGGCCGCCGACCACGCCGAACAGGAGGACTCCCGCCGAGCCGATACGGCGGTGCCGGGCCGCCAGTGCTCCGAGGGCGAGCGCGAGAAGGGTGAGGACGGCGAGGATGCCGAGCTGGAGGACGAGCTTGTCCTCCGTCCCGAAGTTCCGGATCGCCCAGTCCTTCACCGCGGTCGGGGTGCGGTCGATCGCGGCCCCGCCCACCGCGATCACGGGGCTGGACTCGGGGCGTACCGCGGCGGACACGAGCTCGGCCGTCGCCAGCGCGGCGTAACCGGCCAGAAGGCCGCTCAAGGCGCCGAGCCCGACTGGGCGCCATACGCCTTCGCGCCTCGATGTTTTCACTTCTTCGCTCACATCGGGTTATCCGGAGCGGGGGCGGGTGCGGATTGGTCCGCCAAGCCCGTTTCAATCTTTCACGAGGCGCCGGACGTTGTCGATGCTTCCGCAGTCCGCGTCGAGGTGCCTGGCGCGCTCCTTGGTGAAGGCGGCGCCCAGTTCCTCGCGGCGTTCCATGGCCACGTTCTCGCGTGCGCCGTTGAGGATCGTCCGCTCCTCCTCGTCGGTGTGGTGGGCCACGGCCTCGACGAGTTTCTCCAGCTTCTCGTCCCAGTCGTCGGAGCCGACTTCGTCCACCTCCAGGAGGGCCAGCAGCGCCTCGTTGCCCTCCTCGTGCTCCTCGACGCCGTGTTCGACCTCGTCGTTGTCGATGTCGCGGTAGCGCCTGAGCGCGGGGTAGACCTCGGCCTCCTCCGCGAGTGCGTGCGCGACGAGCAGACCGGCGAATTTCTTCAGCGCATCGGCCCGCTCGGCTTCCACGCTGCGCATCTGGCGGAACAGGTCCTCCATCCGCCGGTGGTCGTCGAGGATCAGTTCTACGACGTCGGTTGCCGTTGCCTTGTCCGGCATGGTGGGGCTCCTTCTCAGCGGGGCGGACGGGCTCAGTGCGGTGGGTGCCCTCGTAGAGATACGTAGCGTGCGCACCGGCCCATGAGGTGCCCCGTGTACCCGGCCATCGCGTGTGTCACTCCTGCGGCCTACCGGATGCGCGCGGCGGCTGTCAGCAGGTCACCGGCGCCGGCAGGTCACCGTGAGGCGTGAGGGGCGGCGCCGCGAGGGACGCCGGCGGCCGGTTCGGCGGCCAGGGCGATGTGGGCGGTGACGCGCTTGCCGGCCGGTTCGAGGTGGACGTGGAACTTCTGGGCGACGGCCATGACGATCTCCAGGCCGTGCCCGCCGATTCTGTGCGGGTCCTCGGAGCGGGCGACGGGCCGGACGCGGGCGCTGTCGTGCACGGTCACCGCCACCGCGGCGTCCTCGATGCACAGCTCCATCAGCATGGGCCCGGGGGCGTACTTGCGGGCATTGGTGACCAGCTCGCTCACCACCAGTTGGGTGAGGTCCATCGCGCGGGCGGAGACGGCCACGTTCTCGTCCACCTGGGCGCGGGTGAGGAAGTCGATCGCGAGGTGGCGTGCCTCGGCGATGGAGGCGTCCCCGCCGTTCAAGGGCACGGCTACGCCCATGGTGCGAGCTCTCGACGGCCCCGCGCCGTCAATGCCGGCTGACTCCATTTCTTCTCCACCTTCGTCCCCGTTGTCTGCGCTCACCTACCCTGCTGGACGCGTCGCATACTGTTCTGGGTTGGATCGATAATCCGTTCGAGCAAGACCGCCCGTACCGCCAGGCAGGTTTCCGGTGTCTGCTCGGGCCCGCGCCGCACCAGCGAGTGCAGTCCAGAACATGGTGACAGACCCCCGCCCGCGCCGAGGAAGCGCCGAGGAAGCGCCGAGGAAGCGCTGAGGAAGCGGTGAGCGGGGATTCTGCGAGGATATCCCGCATGGCTGTTCGGAGCAGGAACCACGTGACGGTGTCCGGTCGGGCCGGGGGACCGGTGGTGCTGCTCGCGCACGGGTTCGGATGCGACCAGAACATGTGGCGGCTGGTGGCGCCGCTCCTGGAGCGCGACTACACCGTGGTGCTGTTCGACCACGTGGGGGCCGGGCGCTCGGACCTGTCGGCGTGGAGCGAGGAACGCTATTCCTCGCTGGAGGGCTACGTACAGGACGTGCTGGAGATATGCCGTGACCTCGCGCTCGGCCCGGTGACGTTCGTGGGGCACTCGGTGAGCGCGATGATGGGCGTCCTGGCAGCGGCGCGGCAACCGGAGGCATTCGCCGGTCTGGTGCTGCTCGCCCCTTCGCCGTGCTTCATCGACGATCCGGCCACCGGCTACCGCGGCGGGTTCAGCGCCGAGGACATCGACGAGCTCCTCGGCTCACTGGATGCGAACTACCTGGGCTGGTCGGGCGCCATGGCTCCGGTGATCATGGGCAATCCCGAGCGGCCGGAGCTGGGCGAGGAACTGACCAACAGCTTCTGCAGCACCGATCCGGAGATCGCCCGCGTCTTCGCCCGGGTCACCTTCCTGTCCGACAACCGCGACGACCTCGCCGAGGTCAGCGTCCCCGCCCTGGTCGCGCAGTGTTCCAGCGACGCGATCGCGCCCCCGGAGGTCGGAGCCTTCGTGCAGGCCCAGATCCCCGGCAGCCGTCTCGTCACCCTGAACGCGACCGGGCACTGCCCCCAGCTCGCCGCGCCGGAGGAGACGGCCGCCGCGATCACCGACTTCGTCGAAGCCACACGATGATGTCCAGGACCAGCGACGGCGGGAGCGGCGAGCACCCGGACCCCGAGGAGCTGCCCGGAGGCGACCACGCGGCGTTCTCCGCACTCCTGGAGGACAGCGTCGAGGACCTGTACGAGCACGCGCCGTGCGGTTACCTCTCCACGCTGCTCGACGGCACCATCGCCAAGATCAACCTGACGCTGCTGGACTGGCTCGGCTACGCCCACGACGACCTGGTGGGCCGCAGGACGTTCGCCGACCTGCTGACGGTGGGCGGCCGGCTCTACCACGAGACGCACTTCGCCCCGCTGCTGCGCATGCAGGGCGAGATCAGCGAGATCGCCCTGGAGCTCAGGGCCGCCGACGGCAGCCGGCTGCCCGTCCTGGTGACCTCCACGGTCAAGACCGGCGGCGACGGCCAGCCGCTGCTGATCCGCACCACGGTCTTCGACGCCCGCGACCGCCGCGCCTACGAGACCGAGCTGCTGCGCGCCCGTCAGGAAGCAGAGCGCGAACGCGAGGAACTCAAGCGGCTCAACGCCGCCCTCCAGCAGACCCTGCTGCCCCCGGCGCTGGTGAGCGTGCCCGGCCTGGAAGTGGCCGCGCACTACCACATCGCCTCCGCCGACAAGGTCGGCGGCGACTTCTACGACCTCTTCCCCCTCGCCGAGGGGACATGGGGGCTGTTCCTGGGCGACGTGTGCGGCAAGGGTGCCGCCGCCGCGGCCGTCACCTCCCTGGCCCGCTACACGCTGCGGGCCGCCGCCGTCTACGACCCCGACCCGGCCGCCGTCCTGAGCAACCTCAACACGGTCCTCAACCACGAGTACAACGGCGAGGACCCGCGGTTCTGCACCGTCATCTTCGGACTGCTCACCCCCGACACCGACCAGGGCGGCTTCCGCGTCACGCTGGCCAGCGGCGGCCACCCCCCGGCCCTGCTGATGCGCACGGACGGAAGCGCCGACTACCTGCCCACCCCAGGGGGCCAGCTCATCGGCGTCCTGCCCGACGCCCACATCGCCACCACCGCCGTCCGTCTCACGGCGGGCGACACCCTGCTGCTGCACACCGACGGCCTCACCGAAGCCCACACGGCTTCGAACAGCGACGACGACCGCTACGGGGACGAGGCCCTCCTCGACTTCGCCCAGACGCTGGCACCGGCCACCGCGTCCGGCGCCGTCGCAGCGATCCGTGACCTGCTCGACACCTTCGGCACCGGAGTCGATGACGACACCGCCGTCCTCGCCATCAGCGTGCCCCGACCCACCAGTGAAGAGCAGCAGTGACTGAGCTCGCCATCCATACCCGAACCACCGCCGCCGGGCCCGTCGTCGAACTGGCCGGCGAACTCGACTACGACAGCTGCTCCCAGCTGCGCGAACTCCTGCCCAAGCTGACCCTGCGGGCAGACCAGCAGCTCGTCGTCGACCTGACCGGCATCACCTTCTGCGACTCGAGCGGCATCTCCGCCCTGATCGCCGCCCGCAACCACGCCCTGGCCGCCCGGGCGGACATCGCCCTGGCCGCGGTCCCCGGCCACATCAGCCGCATCCTCGGCATGGTCGGGCTGGACCGGGTCTTCCCCACCCACCCCACCGCGCAAGCGGCCGAAGCGGCCTGGACACCCGCCGCGCCCCACCCCTGACACACCGTGCGGCGGTCCGTCAGGCGATGCGCGGGCTGTACCCGCGGCCGATCCGGCAGATCTCCGCCAGCGGGTAGGGCGTCTGCCGGTGCTCGCGCTGAAGCCTGCGGAAGAACGTGGCCATCACCGCGGTGAGCGGCGCGTGCCGGGCGACGATCGCCGCGACCGCCGCCGGGACTCCTGTGGGGTGCTCGCCCTGGGCAAAAGCGCGAATCCGCGCCTCGCGATCGTCTCTCTCGTCCCCGTACACGGCGGTGACCAGCCAGTTCACCAGATAGGTGAGCGCGTAGACGCGGTCGTACGTCCGGTGCCGGTCGAAGAAGTCCGCCTCCTGCGGCGACAGTGCGAAGCGGGAGGACATCGCGAGGCCGTAGTCCGCGAAGTAGAGCCGCCGGCCGTCGGTGAGGATGTTCTCGAAGTGGGCGTCGAAGTGCAGGAGGCCGCTGGCGTTCATGAACGCGGTTGCGGTTTCCAGGTCCCTCTCCACCATGGCGCAGGCCCGCTCGGCCGCCTCGCCGCCGGTGCCCAGCTGCTCGCCCAGCCACTGGTGCAGGTTCTGCGGGACGTACTCCAGGAACAGCGCGACGCTCGCCGAGGACCGCTGGAGCCCCTCGATCCGGCTGCGCACCTGCGATCCGCCGCCCCAGAAGGCCACCGCCCGTTCGGTGTCGGCCAGTTCAGCGGGCAGTGTGGAGTCGCGCGGCGGCGCGGAGTCCGGCAGCACCCGCCAGTGGTGCATCAGGGGAAACCCCTCGTGGTCTCCCGCGATCACCCAGTCCGTCGTCATGGTGTGCACGGCGAGTTCCCGCCAGGCCCCGAAGCCGGGACTGCCGATGCCGTACTGGCAGAAGAGGGGAAGGCCGAACAGGTTGGCCGTGGAGCCGACGTTCTCCGGTCGCCTCTCCAGATCGGTGAGGGGCACCCGCTTCACGAAGACCGGGGTCCCGGCGACGTCCAGCAGGGCCGACGTGCCGCCGATGCCGGAACCGAGCGGTGCGGCCGTCTCCACGAGCGCGAGCAGGGCCCGGTCATCGTGCCGGGCCAGCGCGGTGGAGACGGCCTCATGGGCGGCGAGGCGCGAACCGTGCGCCATGTCGGGGCATTTCACCCAGGCCTCCATGGGGACCGGGTCTGTTCGGTGCTCTAGCCGGCCGCGGACCGCAGAGCCGCCAGGGCCCGGTCCGCGTGGGCGCTCATCCGGAACTCGCTGCGCACCACCTCGAGGACGCGGCGGTCGGTCCCGATGACGAAGGTGACCCGTTTGGTCGGCAGGGGGCCGAAGCCGCGTGCCACGCCGAACTGCCCGCGCACCTGGCCCTGCGGATCGGACAGCAGCGGGAACCCGAGCGTGTGCAGCCCCGCGAACTCGCGCTGGCGCTCGACGGCGTCCGAACTGATCCCCACCGGCTTGGCGCCCACCGCCGCGAACTCCGCCGCCAGGTCCCGGAAGTGGCATGCCTCCGAGGTGCAGCCGGGTGTCATCGCGGCCGGATAGAAGAACACCACCACCGGGCCATCGGACAGGAGCGAGGTGAGGGACGTGGGCGTGCCCGTCTCGTCGGGCAGCGTGAAGTCATCGACGAGGGAGCCGACTTGGATCCGGGTCATCGCCGCGCTCCCCGGCAGGGGCGGAGGCAGGCGGACGAAGGAAGGAGCGGACCAGGGGGACGGGCAGACACGGGGTCTCCTCACGGCTCGGCGTCACAAGGCAGGGTGGCACGCGATACTACTTGGCGGTAAGAAGGGACGCTCCCGGGCTGGTTCACCCAGAGCGGTGGAGGAACCGAGGGACGGATCACCCGAGTGAGGAGCGGCCCCGGACCTCACCGGCCGGCTCCGTCCCGCGAACGACCGCGACCCCCGCGTCGAGGTCCACCGTCGTGCGGTGCGGTGGCGCCCCGTCGTCCTCGCCGTCCGGCATCACCAGTGCCGACTGCCGTTCCTTGAGCTCGTTCTGCTTCCCCGGCGAGAAGCTCGCGTGGAGCTGCTCGAAACCCGTCGCCGATATCTGGCCCTGCCGGGCGCTGTTGCGCCACGGCAGCAGTCCGGCGCGGCCTGCACGGAGAAACAGCTGGTCGGCGAAGGCCACGACGGTCAGCAGGATGACAAGGCCGGGCAGGGTCATGAAGAAGACGAACTCCATGGCCCCAGTATCCGTGTCCGGACCGGGGCCGACGAGGCCCGAACGAGCCCCTGGGGCGGCCCTGGCGCCCCAGGGGCAGCTTCAACTACCGCGCACGGCGCGCACGGCACGAACCGCCGTCACGCCGCTTGAGAGTGCCCGGCGCCGTCGTCCCCGCGGGTGGCCTCCGAGCGGACGCGGGCGCAGCTGGTGGTGATGAGGCGGGAGACGTGCATCTGGGAGATGCCGAGCTCCTCCGCGATCCGGCTCTGCGTCATGTCCTCGAAGAAGCGCAGGTACAAGATGGTCCGCTCACGCTCCGGCAGCCGCCGCAGACCTGCCTTGGCGGCCTCCCGGTCGGTGATGCAGTCGTAGGCCGGGTCGGGCGCCCCCAGGGTGTCGGCCAGGCTGAATCCGTCCGGGTCGGCGGACGATATCTCGGCGTCCAGGGACAGGGCGCTGTAGCTGGTCATGGCCTCCATCCCGTCGCGGACCTCGTCCTCGGTCAGCCCCGCGTGCCCGGCGATCTCCGCGATGCCGGGTTCGGTGGCGCTTCCCGGCCGCTCCAGGAGATCGCGGCGCGCGACCCGGACCTTGTTGCGCAGATCCTGGACGCGCCGGGGCACGCGTACGTCCCACATGCGGTCGCGGAAGTGGCGCCGCAGTTCGCCGGTGATGGTGGGCACTGCGTAGCTCTCGAAGGCCCCGCGCTCGGGCTCGTACCGGTTGACGGCCTTGATCAGGCCCATCGCGGCGACCTGACGCAGGTCTTCGATGGTTTCGCCCTTGTTGCGGAACCGGCTGGCCAGTCTGTGTGCCATCGGCAGCCATGCGGTCACGATCTCCTCGCACAGCAGGTCGTGCTCGGGGCCGTCATCGAGCGCGGCCAGGTGGGTGGCGGCCGCCTTGGTGTCGGGGGCGTCGTCGTGGATGTGCCTGGTCGCCGTGCGGCGAGGGGAGGAGGGTGCGGCGAGATCGGTAAGCATCTGGAATCGCTCCTCAGCGGTGGGCCAACAAGGGACCGCGAGAAACGGGGTGACCCCGGAGCCGGACATCCGGCGGGAGTGAACACACCGCTCCCCGCGAATGCGCCTCCGGTCCGAAGCACGAACTCCGCCTGCCCCTCGACTCGGAGAGGAAACAACCACCAGGTACGCGGATTGCCCCGGCGCTGTCAAAGAAGGCCCGTGAAGGCCCGCGAAGGCCCGCGGCAGGGCGTTCGCCGCGCCCATGAGCCATGTATCGCCCGGTACTTCCCGGGTACCTGAGCGCACGTACCGGCAGGGGGCCCGGCTCGCTGCCGCGGCGTCTCCGGGCGAGCCCGGAGAAGGCGCCCGTGCCGGTCCGCCGACGTGCGGCCCGCGCGGCCACGACGAATCATGAGGACGCGGCACCGGGCGAACCCGCTGGTGAGCGAGACGAGGAAGACGAGGAAGGGGCATCACATGCCTGCTGGATCGAACAAGAAGCGTGAACGCCAGTACGAGCACATCAAGGAGAGCGCCGAGGACCGCGGCACCTCGCCCGAGCGGGCGAAGGAGATCGCCGCCCGGACGGTCAACAAGGAGCGGGCCCGCTCGGGTGAGTCGAAGACGGCCGGCAAGACGTCGACGCGGGACAAGAAGTCGGCGTACGAGCGAGGCGGCGAGCGCTCGCACAGCGGCGCGCAGGGCCCGACGAAGGATCAGCTGTACGCCGAGGCCAAGAAGAAGAACATCGAGGGCCGCTCGTCCATGAACAAGCAGGAGCTCAAGAAGGCACTCGGCCGCTGACGGTGCCGCCGGCCGGGCGATGTTCACCTGACGCGCTACGCATGCCGAGGAACGGATGGGGCACACGTGACGCGGGGTGCGAAGCGTCGGAACGGCCTCGGACGCTTGGCTTCGTCGATCGGCCGCATTGGGGTGCGGCCGATCGACGGCCTTCCTCGGCGGCCGGCCGTGGGCCGGCCGGGGCGTCAGCTCAGGGCGTCGGCCGACAGCAGTGAGTCGTCGGCGGGGCGGGCGCCGGGCAGCTGATGGCTCGCGGCCACCACGGCGGCGTCGATGTCGCTGGTGCCGGTGGCCAGGCACAGGCTGTAGGCCACGTCTTCGTACTCCTGCCGACTCGCGGCGCCTCCCCGGTCGGCGCGCAGCACGGCCAGGGCCTTGTAGCGCTCCACCAGGTCCCGCAGGACGACGGGGTGTGCCAGCAGCATGAAATTCTTCTCCAGGGTATGACTCAGTCGGCCTCGGGGCGCTGTCGGCGCCCCGAGGCCCACGAACGGTGATCCATCAGGTGATCCATCAGCGGGCGTACCCGCTGGACGAGTTGAGGCGGCCGACGGCTATACGCTCGCGGCCGGTTCATCGCGGAAGGCTGTGATCAGCTGCTCCTCCGCGGCGATCAGCGCTGCTTCGGCGGTGTGGGTGCCGGTGGAGACGCACAGCGTGTAGGTGACGTCCTCCAGCTGGCGCCGGATCTCCTGGGTGCCCTGTTCGGCCTGCAGAACCGTGAGCGTGCCGTACTGCTCAACGAGGTCACGCAGTATCGCGGGGTGAGCCATCAGCACGGTGTTTCTCCTTCTCGCTTCTCGGTGTCGCGATGTCTCGTCTTCCCGACGGGTCGGGTGCCGCGGATGCCGGCGTCAGGCCAGCATTCCGGTGCGGAGCTTGGTGAGGGTCCCGGTCAGGAGGCGGGAGATGTGCATCTGGGAGAAGCCGAGTTCGGCTCCGATCTGCGACTGCGTCATCTCCTGGCCGAAGCGCATCTCGATGATGCGGCGCTCCCGCTCGTCGAGTTCGTCCAGCAGCGGTGCCAGGGTGTGCAGGTTCTCCACCGTCTCCATGGCGGGGTCGGGACCGCCCATCACGTCGGCCAGGGTGCGCGTCGGGGCGGACGCGCTCTCGCCGCCGTCGGTGGGCGCCTCCAGGGAACCGGCGGTGTAGCCGTTCGAGGCGACGATGCCGTCTATGACCTCTTCCTCGGTGATGGAGAGGTGCTCGGCGAGCTCCTTGACGGTCGGGTCGTGGTCGAGACGGGCGGAGAGCTCCTCCTTCGCCTTGGCGAGTTCCACGCGCAGCTCCTGGAGCCGGCGCGGTACGTGCACGGCCCAGGTGGTGTCACGGAAGAACCGCTTGATCTCACCGAGGATGTACGGGACGGCAAAGGTGGCGAACTCGACCTCACGGCTGAGGTCGAACCGGTCGATGGCCTTGATGAGGCCGATGGTGCCGACCTGGATGATCTCTTCCATGTCGCCGTTGCCCCGGTTGCGGAACCGGCGGGCCGCGAACTGCACGAGGGTCAGGTTCATCTCGATAAGGGTGTTGCGTGCGTATTGGTACTCGTGCGTGCCCTCTTCCAAGGTCTGCAGCCGGTCGAAGAACAGCTTCGACAGCGCGCGGGCGTCCTTCGGGGCCACCTTGTCCGTGTCCTCGATCCAGGGCAGCGCACCCTCGACGGCGGACGCGTCGCCCAAGTCCGGAGCATCGTCCAAGTTTCGCGTCTCCTCCAAGACCGACGCCTCGTCCTCTCGCCCGGTCTCAACAGCTTGTTCAGAGATCAGTGACATGTCTCTACCTCCCCTGGTGGTACGACTTCCTCGTACGGCCCCTGCCCCGCCTCGGGGGAGGCATGTGCGTTGACCCAATTTTTCTTGCTGTGGGGAAATAGTTGCCGCCGTGCATCGTACGATGTGGGAGGTTGCCCGGCTCCAGCCAGGCATTCGCCCATACCTGACAGCCCCAGCCACCGGAGTGACTCCTCGGGCGCGCCGTGTTGGACTGAGTGCATGCCCCCTTACGCCGAAGGCCGACGGACCGGGGGAGCTGTCGGCCGGGCACTCACTTCGGCGTGGATTAACGAGAAGCAGGATCACGTGGACAGATTCGCTGCCGTCGAGCGGGCGTTGCGCAGTGCGGCGCCCCATTTGTTGCTCGATGCCGTGACCGAGGCGCTGCGGGAGCAGTACGGGGTCAAAGAGGTCGAACTGCGGCTCGCCGACTACGGCTTGACCACCCTCCAGGTGGTGGAGGACGTGCCGTACACCTCCGAGTCGGTGTCCATCCAGGGCAGTCCGCAGGGCAGGGCCTTCGGCGCCCAGGAAGCTCGCATCGAGGCGCAGGCCGTCGACGGCGCGGCGACCGTGCACCTGCCGGTGACCGTCCGGGGAGACCGGATGGGCGTGCTCACCGTCGTTGTTCCCGACGAGCACTTCGACCAGGCCGACCTGCCGGAGATGCAGCGCGTCTGTGAGGCGCTGGGCCACGAGATCCTCGTCGCCGAACGCGACACCGACCTGTACCTCCTCGCGCGCCGGGCCGCCCGCCTGACGCTCGCCGCCGAGATGCAGTGGCAGTTGCTGCCCGGCCGCTCGGTGTCGCGCCCCGAGTTCTCGCTGGGCGCCCACCTGGAGCCCGCGTACGCGATCTTCGGCGACAACTTCGACTGGTCGGTCTCGGCGCACCACCTCACGCTCACCGTCACCAACGGCATGGGCGAGGGGATGGAGGCGGCGCTGCTCACCAACCTCGTGGTCAACGCGCTGCGCAATGCCCGCCGCGCGGGGCTGGACCTTCCCGGCCAGGCGAGCCTCGCCGACCAGGCCGTCTACGCGCAGTACCGGGGCGAGCTGCACGCCTCCGTCCTGCTGCTGCGCTTCGATCTCGCCACCGGCGAGGTGGAGGCCGTCGACGCCGGATCCCCCCGTATGTGGCGGCTCCGAGGGCGTTCGGTCGAGTCCGTCGGCTTCGACGCGCAGCTTCCGCTGGGGATGTTCGAGGAGACGGCCTACGTCGCCGAGCGCCTGCGCCTCGAACCGGGTGACCGCATTCTGGTGGGCAGCGACGGGGTCTACAACGGCGTATCGGAGGCGGGGGAGCTGTACGGGGAGCGGGCGCTGGCACGGTCCCTGTCCGCGCATCGCCTGCTGCCGGCGGCGCAGGTGCCGCAGGCGGTGCTGCGTGATCTCGGGGACTACCGAGGATCGCTGCCCCTGGACGACGACGCCCTGGTGGTCTGTCTGGACTGGTTCGGACGGTAGCCGCGCCGGGCGAGGGCCGGCCTGGCGCGCGGTCTAACCGACCGAGCGCCAGGTTCTGGCTCCGCCGTCGTCCCGCTCCGAAGCGGTCGCCACGTCACGGAAACCCCTGAGTCCTTCGAGCAGCGCGTGCCGGGCCTTGGGCGGCATGGCGTCGATGGTGGACATCAGGATGCTCTCCCGCTGCTTTCGCAGGTCGGCGAGGTAGGCCCTGCCGTGGCCGGTCAGGCGAAGCTCCAACTCGCGTCGGCTGACCGGACTGGCCGTACGCTCGATCAGTCCGGTGGCCTGCAGCCGGTCGCACAGGCGGCTCACGGACGGTGGGGCCGACCCCAGGGCCTCGGAGAGCATCCGCAGATTGATGCCCTCCTCGCGGTCCAGCGCGTACAGCACGCGCAGCTGGGACGGAGACACGGGGCCGGTCGGTACGGCCTCACGCCCCTGCTCCCACATGACCTCGAGCAGTTCGATGAACTCGGAACCCGCATGAGCCGCATCCCGGGACCTGTGATCGGGTTCGGGACTCAGACCCATATCGCTGACACTCCGATCGGCTTGTCTCACTGGTACGTCTTGCCACCGGGGCACGATCCACACACCGTGACCCGATTCGGCTGACAAGGACGCTCAGGTCGCGGAGCCCGGGGGCCGTGCGGACGAGGCTCGGTGCGACGGGGGTCTTAAGTGGAGCACGCAGCACCGGATCGCGTCTCGGCGCAGGCGGTTGTGCGAGGAATCATAGTGGAAACCGGCCTGAGCTTTGCTGAGTGGTAGGTGACTCCGCCGAGATTCGCTGCCCGGCATCAAGAAGGCGTTAAGACTGCCGGGATACGGCAATGCGCCACAGCCGTCCCGCGGACCAGGATGACCACGGCAGGAACGGGGGGCGCGGGTCCCGGTGCCGGACCGTGCGAGCGGGTCCGGTTCCGGGACCTGAGCTGCGGCGGCGCGAAGGGGGCGGGGATGGGGGAGTTCCTCTACGCCGCGGCCGGGTTCCCGGCCATCCTCTTCAGCGCCGCTCTGCCCGTGGTCCTGGGCTTCTGGCTGCTGGTCGCGCTCGGCGGCGCCGCTGCCGACAGCTTCGATGCGGACGCGAATGCCGGTGCGGTGGGGCTCGGCGGGGTGCCGGTCGCCGTGGTGGTGTCCCTAATGGTGGTGGCGGGCTGGTTCACCAGCCTGGCCGGTTCGGTGCTGATCGGCCGGAGCGCGCTGACCGGGCTCGTGCATGTCGCGGCGGACGTCGCTCTCCTCTTCCTCTCCCTCTTGATCGCCTGGTGGGTGACGCGCCGTGTCGTCCGGGCGCGGGCGACACGCGCACACCGGAGAACGCGCAGACCGAAAAGAGGGGGCCCGCACGTGGCGGGCCCCCTCTTTTCGAGGTGTGTCAGTGGTTGCCGTCGAACTGCCCGTGGAAGCCGCCCGTGCCGTGACCGGAGCCCTCGGTGATCCCGGCGGGACCGCCGAGGTTCTCGAAGGTGTAGTAGCCACCCTGCCAGGCCTTGTCGTGGCCGCTCGCGCCGTAGCCGGCGCCCTCGGTGATCCCGGCGGGGCCGCCGAGGTTCTCGAAGGCGTAGCCACCATGCCAGCCCTGGTCGTGGCCCTCGTCGGCGAGGGCGGTGCCGGCGGCGCCCAGGACGGCGGCGGCGGAGAGGGCGGTGGCGGCCAAGGCGGTACGAATACGCATGGGGTCCCTTTCAGGTACGTGATCATGGGGTGTAGTGAGGGCCTCCCCTCTTCCCCGAGCACACAGACGTGCCCCGCCGCAAATCCACCCGGACAGCGGCGGGAGCCAGGGATGGGCACGCGGCAGAGGGGAACGCGGGATCGCGAGGACCGTGCACCTTATGCGTAAGACGTCCGATGTCTGATGCCTTGGTAGCGTGGGGACGTAGCTCGACGATCGAGAGGGGTCAAGAGGTGGGGAGTTCACCCATGTCCGGCGCGAAGCCCGGCCGGCAGCTGCTCCGGCAGGAAGTCGTCGAGGGCATCAAGCGCTACATCCTCGAGGAGCGGCTGCGCCCCGGAGACCCGCTGCCCACCGAGCCGGCCCTGTGTGAGGCGCTGGGCGCGAGCCGCTCCAGCGTGCGCGAGGCCGTCAAGATCCTCAACGCCCTGGACATCGTCGAGGTCCGCCACGGCTACGGCACCTATGTCGGCCGGCTGAGCCTGTCCGCCCTGGTGGAGAGTCTGACCTTCCGCGGTCTTCTCTCGCCGGGCGACGACTTCCAGGTCCTGGCCGACCTCGTCGACGTACGCGAGCTCGTCGAGCGCGGGATGGCCGACCGGATCGTCACCACGCTCAGCCCCGGCCAACTCGACGCGCTCGATCGCCTCGTGGCCGCCATGCGCGAGCAGGGCGCGGGGGAGGGGCGCGGCTTCGTGGAGGCGGACCGCGCCTTCCACGCGCTGCTCGTGGAGCCGCTGGGCAATGAGCTCGTCGAGCAGCTCTCGATGGCCTTCTGGGACGTGTACGCGATCGTCGCGCCGCATCTGGACGGGTTCACGCACGCCGACGAGGCCGAGACCGTGGCCGCGCACCAGAGCATCGTGGACGCCGCGCGTGCCGGTGACGCCGCCGCCTTCATGAAGTCGCTGGGCGAGCACTACGCGCCGGTGCGGCGCCGGATCTCCGAGGCCCGCGCCAGGGACGCCGCGCAGGCCTGACCTGGTCGTCCCTGTCTTCTCGTGTCTTCTCATGGCTCTGCCGGGGCGCGCTCCCGGCAGGGCGGGGCCTTGACGGCCCGGGAGGGCGCTGCCTAGGGTCCCGTCTGCCGTCAGGACATCAGACGTCTTCTGTCTGATGCGTCCGGCGTTCGGCGTTCGGCGTCCGGCGTCCGGCGTCCGGCGTTCGCGTCCGGCTTCCCGGTCTCACCCGCCGCGCGGCACCGCTCCCGCGCTGGTCCCGATCGCGATGATGGACGCGATCTGGGGCCCGCCGCTCGCGCGGGCCGACCGCTCCTGACGGCGGCACATCCCTTCCGAGAAGCCCCACCCCCTTCCGAGAAGAGAGATCGTCCATGCACCGAAGAGTCCCCGTCGCCCTGCTGTCCGTCGCGGTGCTCGTGAGCGCCGCGACCGGCACCGCCCACGGCGCCCCCGCCGACTCGGGGGAGCTGACCTCCCAGGACCTGACCGCCAACGGAGTGGGTTCGCCGTACTACCGCATCCCCGCCCTGACCACCTCCGTCGAGGGCACGCTGCTCGCGGCCTACGACGCCAGGCCCACCCTGGGCGACCTGCCGGGCAACCTCGGCGTCGTACTGCGCCGGAGCACCGACGGAGGCGTGACCTGGCAGACCCAACGAGTGGTGCGCAAGGACGCCGCGCCCAAGGGCCACGGCGACCCGAGTCTGCTCGTCGACCGCACCACCGGCCGGATCTTCGTCTTCTACGCCTCCTCCGTGAACCAGGGCTTCCCCGGCTCGGGCACCGGCAACGACGAGAGTGACCCGGACATCCTCCAGGCCGACTACGGCTACTCGGACGACGACGGGCTGACCTGGACCCACCGCCGCATCACCGAGCAGATCAAGGACCCTGCCTGGGCGGGCATGTTCGCGGCGTCGGGCGAGGGCATCCAGCTGCGCCGCGGCCCGCACAAGGGCCGGCTGCTCCAGCAGTACGCCGTCCGCATCGACGGCGCCAACTACGCGGCCAGTGCCTACAGCGACGACCACGGGGCGACCTGGAGGATGGGCAATCCGGTCGGTCCCGGCGGGGACGAGAACAAGACCGTCGAGCTGTCCGACGGCAGGATCATGCTCAACAACCGTTCGAAGCCCTACCGGACGATCGCCTACTCGACCGACGGCGGGGTCAACTACACCCCGTTCACCCAGGACACCCAGCTCACCGACCCGGCGAACAACGCCTCGATCATGCGCTACGACGCCGAGGCCCCCGCCTCGCACCCGCAGTCCTCATGGCTGCTGTTCAGCAACACCGAGGACGCCGCGGCGCGGCGCAACCTCACCGTGAAGATGTCCTGCGACAACGGCAGGACCTGGCCCATCAGGAAGGTCGTCGATCCGGGCAGCGCGGCCTACTCGACACTGACCCGGCTGCCGAACGGGCGGGTGGGACTGCTCTACGAGCGCGGCGACTACGCACACATCACCTACGCCTCCTTCGAGCTGGACTGGCTGGGCGGCACCTGCGCGGACATCACCATCGCGCCGCCCGCCCGCCTGAAGGCGGGCGTGAGCGGGGAGTTGGAGGTCCGGGTGGTCAACCGGATGGACACGCGTCGCGCCCTGGGCACGATCGATCTCACCGTCCCGGCCGGGTGGACGACCCGTCAGGTCGCCGTGCCCGCGCTCGACCCGGGCCAGGGGGCCACCGTCAGGGTCCCGGTCACCGCGGCGCAGGACGCCTCGGGCAGCGCCGGGGTCACCGCCACCTACCGGACCGGCGGCAAGCGGGCCGCGGGCAGCGCGACCGTGGCGATCACTCCCTAGGCAGGGAGAGGGCCGGGTCCAGGCGGGTGCGGATGCCGTCGAAGTGGGTCCGCATGGCGCGCACCGCCCGCTCGCCGTCGCCCGCCGCGAGCGCGTCGACGATCTCGCGGTGCTGGGCGCAGGTGGCGTCCGGGTCCTGATGGCCGTCGTCGAGATCTTCGCGTACGCGGTCCATGGCGGCCCAGAACGCGTCGAGGACCTCGCTGAGCAGATGGCTGTCG
Source organism: Streptomyces sp. NPDC054047 (assembly GCF_055585065.1). NCBI lineage: Bacteria > Bacillati > Actinomycetota > Actinomycetes > Kitasatosporales > Streptomycetaceae > Streptomyces > Streptomyces sp. NPDC054047. Next base: position 28,433 of record NZ_JBVJKV010000007.1, read on the forward strand.
AGCGAGGCGTAGAGCGCCAGATGGAGGGCGCGGTCGGTGGAGCGCGCCACCCGTCCCGCGCCCGCCTCGGTCTCCATCTCGGCGACCAGGGCGCGCAGCACGGCGAGGTCCTCGGCGGGGATGCCGGCGGTGACCGCGCCGACCAGCCCCGCCTCCAGGGCTTCGCGCACCTTCATCAGCTCGAAGAGCCCCGGCTCGCCCAGGCGGTGGCGGACGGCGGCCCGGAAGGCGAGGCCCTCGGCGAACGGCGAGAGGGAGAGCGAGCCGACGAAGGTGCCGTGGCCGCGGCGGATCTCGACGACGTTGACGGCCTGGAGCGCCTTGAGGGCCTCGCGCACCGACACCCGGCCGACCCCGAAGAGCTCCGTCAGCTCGGCCTCCGTGGGCAGCGCGTCCCCGGGGGCCAGCCTGCGTTCCAGGATCAGCTCCTTGAGCCGGCGTCCGGCACCCTCGATCCTGCCCGTGAGCTCCCGGGCCAGTTCGGACTTCGCCGTCCCGGGCGGGCCGAGCACCAGCGAGTGCTGACCGGCAAGGAGAGTCACCAGCAGCGTCCGCACCACGTCGGCCCGCTCATAGAAGCGGTCCGCCAGCTCGTCGCTGATCGCCCGCAGCCTCTTGGCCGTCTCCGGCGCGTCCGGCGCCCCCATGTTCAGCTCCTCGATGTTCCGATCCTTGCCTGCGGCGGCTGTGACTGCTGTGCCGTTAGGCGACGGCCTGCTCTCCCCGCGCCCCGCGCCCCGCGCCCCGAGCAAGATAACGCGGGGCCGGGACGTCCCGGCGGGCCATGCGTCCGGCCGACTCCCGGAGGCGGGTGATCCGGTGCGCCGTTACGTTGAGCGTGACCCGTCACTCATCCGGCCCATCGCCGTGACGTCCGGCCGGCAGTCCCCCTTCGTAAGGAGCAGCCATGGGCGATCCCGCGGCGAACCCGAGCCCGAGCCCGAACCCGGCCTCACCGGCCGCACCACCCTCCGACGCCGAACTGCGGGCGTTGGAGCGGTATTGGAGGGCGGCCAATTACCTCTCGGTGGGGCAGATCTACCTGATGGACAACGCCCTGCTGCGGCGCCCCCTGACGGTCGAGGACATCAAGCCGCGCCTCCTCGGCCACTTCGGCACCTCGCCCGGACTCAACCTCGTGCACGCCCACCTCAACCGCGTCATCAAGGCGCGCGAGCTGGCGACCGTCTGCGTCTGGGGCCCCGGACACGGCGGGCCCGCGGTCCTCGCCAACTCCTGGCTGGACGGCACGTACACCGAGACCTACCCCGACGTCACCCGCGACGGGGAGGGCATGACCCGGCTGTTCCGGCAGTTCTCGTTCCCCGGCGGGGTCCCCAGCCATGTCGCACCCGAGACGCCCGGCTCCATCCACGAGGGCGGCGAGCTGGGCTACTCCCTCTCGCACGCCTACGGCGCCGCCTTCGACAACCCGGACCTGCTGTCGGTGTGCGTCATCGGCGACGGAGAGTCCGAGACCGGACCGCTGGCCGGCTCCTGGCACTCCAACACCTTCCTGGACCCGGTGCACGACGGCGCGGTGCTGCCCGTCCTGCACCTGAACGGCTACAAGATCGCCAACCCGACGATCCCGGCCCGGCTGCCCGAGAGCCAGCTCGACGACCTGATGCGCGGATACGGATACGAACCCGTGCACGTCACCGGCGACGACCCCATGACCGTCCACCGGGACTTCGCGGTCGCCCTGGACCACTGCCTCGACACCATCGCCGCCATCCAGCGTGCGGCCAGGGCAGATGGAGACGCCGAGCGCCCCAAGGACGCCCCCGCACCCCGCTGGCCCATGATCGTTCTTCGTACGCCGAAGGGCTGGACCGGGCCCAGGACGGTGGACGGCAAGCCGGTGGAGGGCACCTGGCGCGCTCACCAGGTGCCGCTCGCCAACGTCAGGGAGAGCGCCGAGCACCGCCACCAGCTGGAGGAATGGCTGCGCTCCTACCGGCCCGAGGAGCTGTTCGACGCCCAGGGGCGCCCCGACCCCGGGCTGATCGACAGCGCGCCGCGGGGCACACTGCGCCTGGGCGCCAGCCCGCACGCCAACGGCGGGCTGCTCCTGCGGTCGCTGCCGCTCAAGCCGCTCGAACAGTTCGCGGTCGACGTGGACAAGCCGGGCGCCACCCTGCACGAGCCGACCCGGGTCCTCGGCGACTACCTGCGGCAGATCATGGCCGACACCGCCGACCGGCGCGACTTCCGGATCGTCGGTCCGGACGAGACCGCATCCAACCGGCTCGACGCGGTCTACGGAGCCTCCGGGAAGGCCTGGCAGGAGGAGATCCACGACGTGGACGAACACCTCTCCCGGCACGGGCGGGTGATGGAGATCCTCTCCGAGCACACCTGCCAGGGATGGCTCGAGGGCTACCTCCTGACGGGGCGCCACGGCCTCTTCTCCTGCTACGAGGCGTTCGTGCACATCGTCGACTCGATGGTCAACCAGCACATCAAATGGCTGCGCACCACCCGCGAGCTGCCCTGGCGGGCGCCGATCGCCTCACTGAACTACCTGCTGACCTCCCATGTGTGGCGCCAGGACCACAACGGCTTCTCGCACCAGGACCCCGGCTTCATCGGACACGTCCTCAACAAGAGCCCCGAGGCGGTACGGGTCTACCTGCCGCCGGACACCAACACACTGCTGTCCACCGCAGAGCACTGCCTGGCCTCACGCGACTACGTGAATGTGATCGTGGCCGGCAAACAGCCCGGCTTCGACTGGCTGAGCCTGGACGAAGCACGGGCGCACTGCGCGCGGGGCGCCGGTGTGTGGACCTGGGCCGGCAGCGAGACCTCCGAGCGGGAGCCGGACGCCGTGCTTGCCTGCGCCGGGGACGTGCCCACCCTGGAGGTCCTTGCGGCCGCGAGCCTGCTGCGCACCCACCTGCCCGACCTCGCGGTGCGCGTGGTCAACGTGGTGGACGTCGCGCGGCTGATGCCGGAGGGCGAGCACCCGCACGGCATGCCGGACGCGGAGTTCGACGCGCTGTTCACCCGCGACAAGCCGGTGATCTTCGGATTCCACGGCTACCCCTGGCTGGTGCACCGCCTCGCCTACCGGCGTGCGGTCCACCCGCACCTGCATGTGCGCGGCTACAAGGAACGCGGCACGACCACCACGCCCTTCGACATGGTGGTCGCCAACGACCTGGACCGCTTCCGCCTGGTGATGGACGTCATCGACCGGGTGCCGGGCCTGGGAGTCCGCGCGGTCGAGGTGCGACAGGAGATGGAGGACACGCGGCTGCGCCACCACGCCTACGTGCGTGCGCACGGTGTCGACCTGCCGGAGGTGCGCGACTGGTCCTGGCAGGACTGAAGCCGGTCCTCCGGCGAAGGCTTCTCTCCGGCCAGACGAGTGGCCCCGTGTGGGCCGTGCGAGGGACGTGTGGCGTGTCGCCGGTAGCGACACGCCGTGGGGCGGGAGGGCTGTTGGTAGTGGCGCGGTCGACGCCAGCAATACATTCCGCGGCAGGAGAGCCCCGGAGGCCGTGCCCGTACTGGAGGTACATCCATGCGTTCCATCCGAGTGCTGACCGGTCTGGCCGTTGCGGGCGCCGCGCTGGCGATCTCCGCCCCCAACGCGCAGGCCGTGTCCGCCGATTGCCAGAAGGCCCTGGACGACGCGGAGATCACGCAGAAGAACGCCGACACGGTCCAGGCCGACCCGAACGCGACCCAGGAGGAGAAGAAGGCCGCCGAGGACGAGGCCAACATGGCCGCCTCCACCGCGCAGCGGTTCTGCGACTCCACGGACCCGGCCGTCAGGGGCGGCGTGCACGCCGGTTCGGGCGGCGCGCAGGGCAGCAGCAACCCGGTGGAGCTGGCCGCCGGGGCCGCGGTGCTGGCCGTCGGCGCGGCCGCCGTGTACATGCACCGTCGCAAGACCTCCGGCCAGCGCTGACCTCCCGTTGCCGGTCGACCGGCCCCGCCGCGCAGAGCTCAGGCTCGCCCGGCGGGGCCGGGTCACTTCCACCTCCACTTCCACCTCCACTTCCACCTCCACTTCCACCTCCACTCACCTTCAACCGGGCAGGGACGGCGGCAGCATGACCCACCCCTACACATCGACGGACCGTCGTCCGCGGCGCCGCACCTGGTCCTGGGGTGCGCTCGCCGCCCTCGCCCTGGGCGGCGTGTGGTCCTGGACGGCTGCCGGTGGCGACGAGCCCGGTTCCGGCAACCCGCCCAGGCCCTCCGCCGCCCAGGCCAAGGCCTTCGAGTCGGGCCGGGCCGAAGCCGCGGCGCCCGCGGCGGCCTCCCTGCCCGAGTCGGCCCCCGTCCGCGTCAAGATCCCCGTCCTCGACGTGGACGCCCCGCTCACCGACCTGGCGAGGACCGAGGAGGGCGGCCTCGAGGCGCCGCCGCCCGACGACGCCAACCTCGCAGGATGGGACGAGGCCGGCACCCTGCCCGGCAGTACCGGCACCGCCGTGATCGCCGGACACGTCGACACCCCCGAGGGGCCCGCCGTGTTCTACGGACTCGGCGCCCTGAAGAAGGGCGCCAAGGTCAAGGTGACCCGTGAGGACGGCCGCACCGCGGAGTTCACCGTCGACGGCGTCGAGGAGTACGAGAAGGACGACTTCCCCAGCACCAAGGTCTACGCACCACGGGCGCGCCCCGAGCTGCGCCTCATCACCTGCGGTGGCAACTACAGCAAGAGCGACGGCTATTCCGGCAACATCGTCGTCTACGCCCACCTGACCGGCTCCAGCTCCCGGCCGAGCGCCCCTCAGTGACTCCAGTGACTTTCAGTGGCCCGCGGGGCCCTCGGCGGTCCTCGGCGGCCGCCAAGAGCCGAGTGCTGTGGCTTCCGTCAGAATCACTTCGCGCGTGCTAGAGGTCAAAAGGTGCACTTCACACATCGCGTGGTTCCCGTGGCCATGGCCCTGCTCCTCGTCGGCGGCGTGGACGGCGGAGGGGGTGCGCACGCGCGCACCCTTGATGCCCCGGCCTCCCGCACCGCCTCCGCCCCCGGCCCCGGCCTCGCGGCACGGGTCACCGCCGTGCCCGCGGCCAAGCTCGGCTCCACCTACCGCCCCGGGTGCCCCGTTCCGCCGCGGCGGCTCCGGCTCATCCGCATGAACCACTGGGGCTTCGACGGCCGGATCCACGCCGGTGAACTGATCGTCCACGAGCGTTCGGTGAAGCCTCTGCTGTACGTCTTCCGGAAGGCCTTCGCGGCGAAGTTCCCGATCCGCCGGATGCGGGTGGTGGCCGAGTTCGGCGGCAGCGACACGGCGGCGATGGCGGCCGACAACACCTCTGCCTTCAACTGCCGCCGGGTGACCGGGAATCCGGGGCGGATGTCGCAGCATTCGTACGGCAACGCGATCGACATCAACACCGTCGAGAACCCGTACGTCGATGTCAACGGCCGGGTCCACCCGGCGTCCGCGGCGAAGTACCTGCGGCGCGACCGCCTGGTCAAGGGCATGATCCGGCCCGGGGACGTCGTGTGGACCGCCATGCGCAGGGTCGGCTGGCAGTGGGGCGGGCGCTGGGCGAACCCGGACTACCAGCACTTCTCGGCCAACGGAAAGTAGCGAAGGCTCCGGCAGCGATGATTTCTTCAAGTCAGGGGAGTCTCAACACCGTTGTCGACTACACGTGAGCACTACGTGGAACGCAGGAGGAATACGTGACTCAGCTGCTGAGGGTCCAGAACTTCAACGTCTCCAGTGACGGAATCGGCGCCGGAGAGGACCAGAGCCTGGAGAGGCCGTTCGGTCACGTGGACCCCGGGGACCTGTTCGCCTGGGCCGGGGCCACGGCGAGCTGGCCCAACCGCACCGACCCCGGAGGCAGCCGCGGGCTCGACGACTACTTCACCCGCGACTTCGCCAACAACATCGGCGCCGAGATCATGGGCCGCAACAAGTTCGGGCCTCAACGCGGGCCTTGGCACGACCACGAGTGGCGCGGCTGGTGGGGCGATGAACCTCCGTTCCACACCCCGGTGTTCGTCATGACCCACCACCCGCGTCCGTCGTTCACCCTCTCCGACACCACGTTCCACTTCGTCGACGCCGACCCGGCCACGGTCCTCGAACAGGCGCGGGAAGCGGCGCAGGGCAAGGACGTGCGCCTGGGCGGTGGGGCCACCACCATCCGGCAGTTCCTCGACGCCGACCTCGTCGACACCCTGCACGTGGTGGTCTCCCCGGTGAAGCTCGGGTCCGGGGTACGGCTCTGGGAGTCTCCCGACGAGTTGCGTGACCGGTTCCACCTCGATGTCGTCCCCAGCCCGAGCGGCGTGACGCACCACCTCTTCTGGCGCAAGTAGCTCACCGGGTTCACAGCCAGGTCGTCGCCGTCCAGACGGCCGCGGACGCGGCGAGCAGCAGCGTGATGTTGAGGGCGATCCGGCGGTCGCCGCGGCTCAGGTGAACCCTGGTCGCGGCGATCTGGAGGACCACGAACCCGATGGCGGCGGCCAGGGCCAGCCAGGGGGCGATGCCGGTCAGCGGCGGCAGGATCAGCCCGATCGCGCCGAGCACCTCGGTCAGCCCGATGGCCCTGACGGCAGGCATCGGGGTGCTGTCGACCCAGGCCATCATGGGGCGCAGCCGCTCACGGGTGCGGACCAGCTTCAGCCCGCCTCCGTAGAGATAGAACAGGGAGAGCAGTCCGGCCACGACCCAGTAGGCGGCGTTCACGCTTCTTCTCCACGGTCACCGGGCGTGGGAGCGGGCTCGGTGGCATAGCGGCTCATCACCTGGATGTTCGCCTGCGGGGTCAGGGCCTGGCCGTCGGCGATCATGGCCTGCAGGTCGCGGAAGTACTGCACGTACAGGTCCGGGGTGAAGGTGCTGACCATGACGGCGGGTTGGTCGGTCGTGTTGGCGAAGGTGTGCGGCGCGCCGGGCGGGACCATCACGAGGGTGCCCGCCGTCGCGTCGTACTCCTCGTCTCCGACCGTGAACCGCACCGTGCCGGAGACGATGTAGAAGCCTTCGTCGTGCTGGGCGTGGCGGTGTTGCGGCGGTCCGGGCGTGTGGGGTGCGAGGACCGATTCGGCGAGCCCGATGCGGTGCCCGGTGTTGCTGCCGTCCTCCAGGACGCGCAGTCGCGTGGTGCCAAGGACGATCGTCTCGCCGTCGTGCGGACCCACCACCGATACGGCGGGAGCGGTGGGCGGTTCACTGGTTCTCGGTTCGTCGGTCATGGGCCGATTCCACCGCCGGGGTGCTACGAGCGTCCAAGACCTGTTCCGGGACACCGATACCGCACGGGTATCGTCGCTGCATGGAGCTACGTACGCTGCGCTATTTCGTGGCGGTCGCCGAGGAACTCCACTTCGGCCGGGCCGCCGCCCGGCTGCACATGAGCCAGCCGCCGCTGAGCCGGGCCGTCAAGCAGCTGGAGACCGAGGTGGGCGCCGCGCTGTTCGACCGGTCGCCCGCCGGAGTCACCCTCACCGCGGTGGGCGCGGTGCTGCTCGACGAGGCGCGCGGTCTGCTCGACCACGCCGACCGGGTACGGGTGCGTGTGGCCGCCGCGGCCGGTACCGCGACCCTCACCGTCGGCATCCTGGGGGACAGCACCGATCCGGCCGCGACCCGGCTTGCCGACGCCTATCGCGGGCGGCATCCGCAGGTCGAGGTGCGCATCCGCGAGACCGATCTGACCGACCCGACCTGTGGGCTGCACGCCGGGCTGGTCGATGTCGCCCTGACGCGGGGGCCGTTCGACGGGACCGGCCTTGCCGTGCACGAACTGCGCGCCGATCCGGTGGGGGCGCTGCTGCGCGCCGACGATCCGCTGGCCCGCCGCGCCGGCCTGAGGCTCGCGGACCTGGCCGACCGCCGGTGGTTCGTCTTCCCGGAGGGCACCGACCCGCTCTGGCAGTCGTACTGGAACGGCGGAGAACCCCGCGAGGGCCCGGTGGTGCGCGCCGTCGCGGAGTGCCGGCAAGCCGTTCTCTGGAACGGCACCGTCGGCATGACCCTCCTGGATCACGGACCGGGGGACGGGCTCACGGTCGTGCCGTTGATCGACATGCCGGAGAGCCGTGTGGTGGCGGCCTGGAACGAAGGCGACACGAATCCGCTGATCCGCTCGTTCGTCCGGATCGCGGTCGCCGCCTACCGGAACTGAGCGCACCGAGCGCGCCGCGCATGGCGCGTGCGGCCGTCGAATATTCCGTGCCGTGTCGCCGGTGAAGGTGCACACTCCCTGCATGGCAGACATGGAGGCGTTCCGGGACGCGGTCACTGGCTGGGCCGCGGGCGGTCCCGGCGGGCCGGCGAGTGACCTGGCCGAGCGGGTGGGCGTCACGACGGCGGTGCTGCTGGAAGGGCCCAGTGACCGCGAGGCGGTCGAGGCGCTGGCCGAACGGCGTGGCCGGGACCTGGCCGCCGAGGGGGTGTGCGTCGTGTCGATGGGCGGGGCGATGAGCATCGCCCGCTACGCCGAACTCCTCGGGCCGCCCGGCCTGGACCTCCGCCTTGCGGGACTGTGCGACGTGCGCGAGCAGCCGTTCTACGACCGGGGCCTGGAGCGCGCGGGGGCGCCGCGCGGGGACTTCTTCGTGTGCGTGTCGGACCTGGAGGACGAGCTCATCCGCGCGCTGGGCACGGCGAAGGTCGAGGAGACCGTCCGGGCCGAGGGCGACCTGCGGGCCTGGCAGACCTTCCTGCACCAGCCCGCACAGCACGACCGGCCCCGGCAGCAGCAGTTGCGGCGCTTCCTCGGCACGAAGAAGGGCCGCAAGATCCGCTACGGCCGCCTCCTCGTCGAGGCACTCGGCCCCGAACGGACGCCGGCCCCGCTCGACGACCTCCTGGCGAGCCTGTGAGCGCCTGACCGGTGTGCCCCGTTCCGCCCTGGCGGTCGCATCCCGGCTGGGACAATGTGCGGCACCGGCCAGGGCGCGGCGGACGGGGGCGCGACTGATGAGGTACTGGCGGCGTGGGGTGTGGGTGGGGGCGGCGCTGGGGACCGGCGCCCTGATGGCGGTGACCGTATGGAACCGGAGCCTTGAGGGCGTGGGACCGCTCCTTTCGGTCCTCGGGTTCCTGGTGTCTTTGGCCGGGCTCCTGCACACCACGGTGCGGCCCGCTGTCGCACTGTCGCCCGCCGAGCAGCTGGACCGATCCGCCGACGCCCTGGCCGACGCGGTGCGCGCCCAGTGGCTGGCCGAGTGGCGCCTGCGCAGGCTCCAGGACCCCGAGCCGCTCGCCGTGCGGTGGGCGCCCGCGCAGCCCTGGCTCTCCGATCTCGACGAGGCGATCGGCTGGCCCGCCCGGGACACCGAACGCCCCGACCTGTCCGGCCTCCTCGCCGACATCACGCAGATCTTCGGCTACGTGCCCTCGCGGCGGCTGACCGTGCTCGGCCCGCCGGGCAGCGGCAAGACGGTGCTCGCGGTGCGCTTCACCCTCGACCTGCTGGAGCACCGGGGCGCGGGCGACCCCGTCCCCTTCCTGCTCCAGGCGTCGAGTTGGCAGCCCGACCAGCAGGACCTGCGCCAGTGGATGGTGGAGCGTCTCGTCGCGGGCCACCCGGCCCTGGCCACCGTCGGACCGTCAGGAGGCGTGCTCGCGGCGGAACTCGTGTCCTGCGGGCGGGTCCTGCCGGTCGTGGACGGGCTCGACGAACTGGGCGGGCAGCTGCGTACGCGCGCGGTCTTCCGGCTGAACACGGAACTCGACGCCGGTGACCCGCTCTTCCTCACCTGCCGCAGCGACGTGTACGCCGACGTCGTCGAGGCCGGCGACGTCCTCACATCGGCCGCCGTGGTCGAACTCCAGCCGCTGGGCTTCGAGGAGGCGGCCGGATATCTGATCCGCACGGCCCGCCCCGTGCGCGGCCCCGCGGGCGCACGCGCCACGGCCTGGGACCCGGTGCTCGAACACGTCAGGCGCCACCCCGGGGAGGCGGCGGCCCGCTGCCTGCGCCAGGTCCTGGAGCTGCCCCTGATGGTGGCGATGGCACGCGCCGTGTACGGCGAGAGCGGCGCCGACCCCGCCGAACTGCTGAGCCGCCGCGCACTCGCCGAACCGGCCGCCATGGAACAGCACTTGCTGGACGCCTTCGTCCCCGCGTCCTTCCGTACGTCGGCCCGCTGGGACGGAGACGAGGCGATGCGCCGACTCCGTTTCCTGGCACGGCACTTGGAGCGGCGCGGTACCCGCGACCTGGCCTGGTGGGAGCTGCACACGGCGCTTCCGGGCCCGCTGCGCCCGCTGGCCCCCTTGTTGCTGCTCGGGGCCGTCACGGAGATCATCTGCCTCGCCGTGTGGCTTTCGGGGCAGGGAGCCGAGTCGCCGGTCGTGGCGGCCGCGGTCCTGACCGGTCTGTGCGCGGGGTACGCGGCGCTCGCGCGCGAGAACGCGGGCCTGCGGCGCACCTTGCTGCTCTCGGTCGCGTACGTGATCCCGCTGGCGGCGATCGTGGGGGCGACCCGTCCGCTCGTCCGGGACCCCTTCTACGACGTGCCGTTCGCCGGCATGCACGAGCTGCTGGGCCGGCTGACCGTCGGCGCGCTGTACGGGGTGGCGGTGGCGGCGGGGCTCGGTGTCATCGGTGTCACGGCGGCTCCCGCGCCGGCGACGATGCCGTTCCCCGTGCTGCGGACCTGGCGCCACCGGCGCTGGGTGTGGAAGGCGGCGGCGGGGATCTTCGTCGCGATCCCCGCCGTGCTCATCACCGAGCTGGTCATCTATCCGGTGTCGGCGCCGACGCTGCTGACCGTCGCTGCCGTCTCGGCCGCGCTCGGCGCCTTCGCCGTACGGGGCGAGGGGGCGACGGCGGTCGAGGCCGGCGGTCCGTCCCGGCGGCGGTACGGACCGGGGCGGGCGGGCCGACTCGGCAGGGCGCTGGTCCGCGGGGTCGGTGTGGGGCTGCCGGCGGGAGCCGTGCTCGGTCTGGCGTTCGCGCTGGTGGAGGGCGGCACGGCCGCCGGGAGGGCGGAGGCGCGCGATGACCTGCCGTTCCGGGCGGCCGTCCACCGGCCCGCCGACGGCGGTCGCTACGTGGTGGCGGACGACGGCACGCGCTACGGGCTGCGCCCGGACGGCACGGCGTACGTCCGCTGGGCGCGCCCTTTGGAGGGGGACGTCATCGGGGGCTGCTCCTACTACGGAGGGGAACCCGCCTTCGTCCCGCTGAGCGCGCTCTCGGCGGACCATCCGTGCGCCGATGCCACGAGGCGGGCGAGCGTCACGGCCGCCATGGAAGTGACCGCGGGCACCGCGGCGACGAGTGCCGTACGGGTGCGTCTGCCCGACGGCCGCCTCGTCGCGACCGACGGCGTCGAGGACCGGATGGACGAGGCGGAGTGGCGGTGGATCGCCCGGCAGGATCCCGGGCAACTCATGGGCTCCGCCGTGTCGTTCGGGCTGGCCGGCGGTCTCGGTCTGGGTGTCGTGGCGGGGTTCGCTGCGGGGCTGCACCGCTGGCTCGGCGCGCCCGTCGACACGTCCCGCACGCCGAGCCCGCTGGCCAGCCTGAGAACGGACCGGGACACCGCGTTGATCCGCGGATTCCTGATCACGCTGGTGGCCTGGCTCTGCAACCTGTTCGTCGCGATGCTGCCGATGGGGGCGGCTGTCGCGACCGTCGTCGTCATCCCGATGGGCTTGGTCACCGTCGCCCTGTCCGCGTGGGGGCGCCTCCTCACGGCCCGCCTGTGGTGCTGTTCGACCGGTCGGCTTCCCTGGCGTCTGATGGCCTTCCTCGCGGAGGCGCACGAGCGGGGCGTGCTGCGGCAGGCGGGGGCCGTCTACCAGTTCCGGCATGCGCGGCTTCAGGAGCGGCTGGCCTCGGGGGAGGGGGCTGACGGTCGCTGAAGGGCGTGCTCCGGTGGAGGTCGGATCAGAAGGGCATCTTGCCCCGGGTGCGCCGACCGGCGGAGCCACTGCGGCCCACGGCCTTGGAGCTGCTGCGGAAAGGCTTGCTGAAGATCCGGCCCAGGATGCCCGGGGCCTTGCCGCCGGCGCGTGATCCGGCTCCCAGGGTGCGTTGAGTGCCGCGCTCGGGGTGCCGTGACAGACGGGGCACGAAGAAGGCGAGTATGGCCAGAACGATACAGACGGCGACAATACCGACAATGATCACGAAAACTCCTTGGGTCGAGGCGTGCCTGCCGTGTGCCCTGCGGAGCGAGGTGTATGCGCCGGGGCCCCGACGGCCCCGCCGCCCCGCCCGGTACAGTCGGCTCGCCGCCCAGCCCGCGCCGGACCGGGCCGCGGCCTCAGTCTCCTCATCGCGTACCGGCCAAGGGACGCCATGACCAGTACGCAAGAACCGCACGAGCTGACCCCGCTGACGCCCGGCGAGGCGGGCGAACCGTCCGCCCAGGACCGCATCGAGCGGATACGGAGGCGCCTGGAGCGGCTGATCGGGATCGCGGCCACCGAGGGCAACGCGCTCACGCCCCTGCGCAACGGGGACGAGATCTTCGCGGCCATGCTCGCCGGGATCCGCCGTGCCGAGCACACCGTGGACATGATGACGTTCGTGTACTGGAAGGGCGACATCGCCCTGCGGTTCGCCGAGGCGCTCGCGGAGCGGGCCCGTGCCGGGGTGCGGGTGCGGCTGCTGCTCGACGGATTCGGCAGCCGGCTGATCGAGACCGAGCAGCTCGAGGCGATGGACCGGGCGGGGGTGCAGGTGGCGTGGTTCCGCAAGCCGCTGTATCTCTCCCCGCTCAAGCAGAACCACCGCTGCCACCGCAAGGTCCTGGTCGTCGACGAGGAGACCGCGTTCACGGGCGGGGTGGGCATCGCGCAGGAGTGGTGTGGCAACGCGCGCGACGAGAACGAGTGGCGTGACACCCACGTCGAGGTCCGCGGCCCCGCGGTGGACGGGATCGCCGCGGCGTTCGCGCAGAACTGGGCTGAGTGCCACGAGGAACTCTTCGACGACCGCGACCGGTTCATCGAGCAGCGCCCGCACGGCGAGGCCATCGTGCAGGTGGTCCGCGGCTCGGCCAGCTTCGGCTGGCAGGACATGCAGACCCTGATGCGCGTGATGCTGGAATCCGCCGAGGAGCGCTTCCGGCTGTCCACCGCGTACTTCTCGCCGGACGCGTACTTCATCGAGCTGCTGTGCGCCGCCGCGCGCCGCGGGGTCGAGGTGGAGATCCTGCTGCCCGGCCCGCACACCGACAAGCGGGTCAGTCACCTCGCGGGCCAGCACTACTACGAGGACCTCATCGCCTGCGGGGTGAAGATCTTCCAGTACCAGCCGACGATGATGCACGCCAAGGTCATCACCGTCGACGGCGTCGCCGCTCTGATCGGCTCGACGAACTTCAACCGCCGCTCCCTCGACCACGACGAGGAAGTCATGCTCGCGGTCCTCGACCAGGAGTTCACCGCGGCACTGGACGACCACTTCGAAGACGACGTGACGAGTAGCGAACTGATCCAGGAGGGCCGCTGGAAAAGACGCCCAGTCGCCCAACGGGCCCTGGAAGCGGCCGTCCGGCCGATCCGCCGCTTCCTGTGACCCGTTGGTTCGCGCGGCATCCGGCCTGAAGCGGGCGAAGCAGCGGCCCCCGGCAGGTCACCCGGTGATGGACCCGGCGAACTCCGGGAAGTCCAGGTCGGAGTCCTCGCTGCTGCGCTGCACCGTGACGACGACCTTCTTCCCGTACTTCGTCTCGAGCACGCTGTCGTCGGTCTTCGTCGCGGACACGCCGGGAGCCAGGCGGCCGTCGAGCGGCTCGGCGCCGTTCTCGAAGGCCGTCGACTCCGCCTCGCCGCCGTTCGTGGCGCCCTCGACGATGACGGACAGGTCATCGAGGGAGACCGCGGACTTGCCGGAGTTCGTCAGCTTCAACTTCACGCGGAAGTCGGTGCTGCCGGGCTCGGCGGACTCCATCAGCTCCGCGTCGTAGTCCGTGAACACCTTCGCCTCGGCGACGGACACCTTCAGGCCGTCCGGCCACGTGTAGGACTCGCCGAACTTCAGGCCCGTCGCCTGCTCTTCGGTTCCGGCGCCGTCGGCACTGGTGTCGGCGCCCTCGTCGGAGCAGTGGTTCATCCAGTCGGCCTGACTGATGTCCTCGTCCGCGCAGTCGACCTTCTTCGAGGTCGAGGCCTTCGAGCTGTCCGCCGCCTTGGCGTCGGCCTTGTCGCCGTCGTCGCCGCACGCGGTCAGAGCGGCCAGAAGCATGGCGGCCGTAGCCGCGGTCGCGCGAACGCGCATATGTCCCCCCAAGGTTGATCCAGGCGGAACACGGTAGGCCACATGCGGTTGAATCGTGCAGGATGTCATCAGGTCGTGATGATCTTCATGACGACCTCATGGCGTCGGCGTCGCCTCGATGAGGCAGAACGGTTCCGCCCGCACCAGCGGGGTCACCGAGGTGAGGGACAGGCCCGCCCTGCGGCACACGTCCTCGAAGTCGGCCCGCGTCCGTTCCCTGCCGCCCACGTTCACCATCATGTTGAGGTCGGTGAGGTAGGTGAGTCCGGCCGATGCGCCGTCCACGACCTCGGGCAGGACGGGCTCCACGATCAGTACGCGCCCCGCGGGCGGCAGCACCTCGCGGCAATGGCTCAGGATCGTGACCGCCTGGTCGTCCGACCAGTCGTGCACGATGCTCTTCAGCAGGTAGAGGTCGGCGCCTTCGGGAACCGAGCGGAAGAAGTCCCCGCTCGCCAGGGAGCATCGCTGCGTGAGTCCCTGCCGCTCCAGCGTCGCCGGCGCCTGGGCCAGGCCCTCCTCGGTGTCGTAGATGACGCCGCGCAGGGCCGGGTGTTCGCGCAGTACCGCGCCGAGCAAGGTGCCGTCACCGCCACCGATGTCGGCCACCGTGGTGAAGCGGCCGAAGTCGAAGGCGTGCGGCAGGACCGCGGCCGTCGCCCTGGTGGCCTGGCTCATGGCCGCGTTGAACTCCGCGGACAGGTCGGGGAATTCCTTGAGGTGGCTGAAGAAGCCCTTCCCGAAGATCGCGTCGAAGGCGACGTCACCGGTGCGCACACTCTCGTCCAGGTGCTCCCAGGCACGCAGCATCGTCGGCTCGGTGAACATCCGTACCAGCGAGGTGATCGAGTCGGGCCGCGCGGGGTCCAGGGTGGCGCCTGCCGGGGTCACCGAGAAGGAGCCCGGGGTGTGTTCGCGCAGCAGGCCCAGGCTCGCCAGGGCGCGCAGCAGCCTGGACATGGGCTGAGTTCGCGCTCCGGCATCGGCGGCCACTTCGGCTGCCGACCGCTCCTTGTCGCCGATCAGCTCGATCACCCTGAGCCGGACGGCCGCGCGGACGGTCTGCGCGGCGAGGCTTCCGAACACCAGCTGTGCGACCAGTTCGTGGGCGCCTTCGGTGTCGTGCGCCGTCGTGGGCGGCGTCGCCGTGGTGGTGTCGTCGTGCGTCATCGTTGCTTCCCCTCGTTTGGCGGGTCGGTCGGGCGGATCGGTTTGCCGGACAGCAATCCTCGGCCCGCGTCATCGACTATGCCGAGGCCAGAAGCGGCCGTATTGGACGAATGTTCCGCACGGCGCCACCGCGCTCGCCGAGCCGTCCCTGCGCATGTCCGGATGTGACAGGGAATCGTCATTGCGGCCATCGGTTGCGGCGGTGAGGATGGGTTCATGCCCACTGCGCACCGTGTCGTCATCGCGGTCTTCCCCGACGTCGATCTCCTCGACGTCACCGGCCCGGCCGAGGTCTTCGCGCTGGCCAACCGCGAGACCGCGGGCCGCGCCGGCTACCGGGTCCGCCTCGCCGGGCCGGTCGCCGGTGAGGTCCGTACGTCGGCGGGGGTGCGGCTGGTGGCCGACCTGGGCTTCGACGAGGTCCGCGGGCAGGTGGACACCCTGCTGGTGCCCGGCGCGGTCGACATGACCGACGACGGTCCCCTCGCCCGTATCGACGCGGACGTCGTGGAGTGGGTGAAGGCGACCGCACCGCACGCCCGCCGCGTGGCCTCGGTGTGCGTGGGCGCGCACGTGCTGGCCGCGGCCGGGCTCCTCGACGGGAGGACGGCGACCACCCACTGGTCGACCGCCGCCCAGCTCGCCGCCGAGCACCCGGCCGTCACGGTCGACCCGGACCCCATCTTCGTACGCACCGACCGGGGCCGGCTGTGGACCGGGGCCGGGATCAGCGCCTGCCTGGATCTCGCCCTGGCACTCGTGGCCGAGGACCAGGGCGAGGACGTGGCGCTCTCGGTGGCCCGGCAGCTGGTGATGTACCTCAAGCGGCAAGGCGGCCAGAGCCAGTTCTCCGTGCCGCTCAGCCGCCCCGCCTCCGCCCGCCGCGACATCGACGCACTGCGCCTGTGGATCGCCGAACACCTCGACGAGGACCTGTCGGCCGGGGCACTCGCGGCCCGGATGTGCCTGAGCGAGCGGCACTTCGCCCGGGTGTTCAAACAGGAGACGGGCACCAGTCCGGCCGATTACGTCGAGGCCGCTCGCGTAGAGGTGGCGCGCCGCCTGCTGGAGACCACCGACAGCCCCCTCGACCGGGTCGCCGCCGCGGCCGGGCTCGGCTCGGTGGAGACGCTGCACCGGGCGTTCAACCGCCAGCTCGCCACCACCCCGGCGGCCTACCGCCGCCGCTTCCGCGTCCAGACCCCCTGATGACCTTCTGACCCTCTTCCCTCTTCAACGTCCCTGGCGCATGCAGGCGAGCCCTGCGGCTTCGCCATGCCTCATGCCGTCCTTCATCCGCGAAACCCGAAAGGCACCCCACCCATGAGCACGTACACGAATCAGCCCTCCACGACCCTGCGCGACGTGATCGGCCTGGACGACCAGCCGCCCCGGCTGAGCGAATCCGCCCTGATCATGATCGACTTCCAGAACACCTACCGCACCGGCGTCATGGCCCTGGACGGCGCCGAGACGGCGCTCGCGGCAGGCGCCCGCCTCCTGGAGCGCGCCCGCGCCGCGGGCACCCCGGTCGTCCACATCCTCAACGACGGCGGCGAGAACACCCCCTACGACATCCGCGCCCACATCGGGGCCATCAGCGACGAGGTCGCCCCGGTGGACGGCGAGGCGGTCGTGGTGAAGCAGTTCCCCAACTCCTTCCACGCCACCGAGCTGGAGAAGACGCTGAGCGACCTGGGCATCGCCCCGGGCAGCGGCAAGGACCTGCTGCTCGCCGGCTTCATGACGCACATGTGCGTCAACTACACCGCCCAGGGCGCCTTCAACCTCGGCTACCGCCCCACCGTCGTCGCCGAGGCCACCGCCACCCGCGCCCTCACCGCCCCGGACGGCACGGTCCTGCCCGCCGCCGCGCTCCAGACGGCCGCCCTGACCACCATCACCGACCTGTTCGGCACCGTCGTGCCCACCGTCGACGCGATCCCTGCCTGAACACGGGTGACGTAGGCCACGTCATTACCAGGCGTCGTGGTGGGTAGGGGTCGCATGATCGCCCGGGCTCGAGCCCGGGAAGCTGCACCGGAACCACGGAGGTATCCATGTCCTCGAAGCGACGTCGCAAGAAGAAGGCCCGCCGCAAGAACGGCGCGAACCACGGCAGCCGCCCCCAGTCCTGACGGCGGGCGCGGCGATCGGGGGCGGCACCTTGAGGTGCCGCCCCCGAGGCATGTCCCGGGGGAGTCCTCAGCCGGGAACGACAGGCGCCGACGGAGTCGGCGGCCCCCAGCCCGGTGGCAGCAGCGCCCACGAGCCGTGCCTGAGCCACTCCGCGAACCGGACCGGCCGGGCACCGCCGACCTGGTCGAGGGAGAGGGGGACGATCAGGTCGCAGGTCGCCCGCCCGTCCCACCACACCGTGCCGGCCAGCGGCCCGGTCAGCACCAGCAGGGTGGAGAAGCCGCAGCCGTGTTCCTGCACGACGACGGAACCGGCAGTCTTCAGGTCCTCGAACCTGCCCACCTCCTCATCCCAGGCACGCCACGCGGCGAGGTACCCGGTCTCGTCGCCGAACGCCTCGGCCCGCGGCTCGCGCGCCATCAGCTCGTCGTCGGCCGCGATGTAGGAGTCGGGGTGCGGAAACGGCACGGCCAGCAGCGCGCGCCGCGACGCGTCGTTCCCGGCCCACCACCAGCCGCGACCGGTCCGCCCCAGCCCGGCCAGTGCCCCGCCCGCGCTCACCTCGCGCAGATAGGCCCGGTAGTCCTCGGGGAAGGAAACACCGAGCTCCTGCTCGGCCTCGGCGATCTCGGCCTCGGAGAGGGGCGGCTCTGTCATGGGCCGAGCCTAGGCGAGGGTTCTCGTCGGACGCCGTCCCGCGGGCGCGGCAGGTGTCCGGACGGACCGATCAGGAATCGAGAAGCGTCCGCCCGGGGCCAGATCTAGCGTGCTGGGCATGGACGTCACCCTGCACGCGACCTTCCTCCCGCACAGCGACCCGGACGCCGCCCTGGCCTTCTACCGCGACACCCTCGGCTTCGAGGTCCGCGACGACGTCGGGTACGACGGGATGCGCTGGATCACCGTCGGCCCCGCCGAGCAGCCCGGCATCTCCCTCGTACTGCAGCCGCCCGCCACCGACCCCGGCATCACCGACGCCGAGCGCCGCACGATCGCCGAGATGATGGCCAAGGGCACCTACGCGGGCATCCTCCTCGCCACCGCCGACCTCGACGGCGTCTTCGCGCGGTTGCGGGCCAGGGACGCCGAGATCGTCCAGGAGCCCACCGAGCAGCCCTACGGCGTTCGTGACGGTGCCGTCCGCGACCCCGCGGGCAACCTGCTCCGCATCCAGGAACACCGCTGAGCCGACCGGGGCCGATCACGGCCGCGGCCTGCGGGAAAGGCCTGACGCGGAGGCAAGACGCGGAAGGCATGACCCCCACTTCCGCCCCCGTCGATCGGACCGGCGGCGAACCATTGCCGCCGCCACGCCAAAGAAGTAGAACCAAACGTACTGCTCGACGATGATCAGTCAGATCGAGCCAGATCGAGCCAGGCGACACCGGCGGAGCCCGCGCAGGCGGCTCCGCCCGAAACAGATGGAGACACCATGAGCCCCGCCAAGAAAAGGACCACGCAGTCGCCTGCGCTCCACGCCGCCGACAGCCACGACTTGATCCGTGTGCACGGCGCGCGCGTGAACAATCTCAAGGACGTCAGCATCGAGATCCCCAAGCGCCGACTGACGGTGTTCACCGGTGTCTCCGGCTCGGGCAAGAGCTCGCTGGTGTTCAGCACCATCGCCGCCGAGTCGCAGCGGATGATCAACGAAACCTACAGCGCCTTCCTGCAGGGCTTCATGCCGACGCTGGCGCGGCCCGAAGTCGACGTACTCGACGGCCTGACGACCGCGATCATCGTCGACCAGCAGCGGATGGGCGCCGACCCCCGCTCCACGGTCGGCACCGCCACCGACGCCAACGCCATGCTGCGCATCCTCTTCAGCCGGCTGGGCAAGCCGCACATCGGCCCGCCCAGCGCGTACTCCTTCAACACCGCGTCGGTCCGGGCGAGCGGGGGCATCACCGTCGAGCGCGGCGACGCCAAGACCAAGACCGTGAAGGCCACCTTCAACCGCACCGGCGGCATGTGTACGCGCTGCGAGGGCCGGGGCTCGGTCTCCGACATCGATCTCACCCAGCTCTACGACGACTCCAAGTCGCTCTCCGAGGGCGCGTTCACCATCCCGGGCTGGAAGTCGGACAGCCAGTGGACCGTGCAGGTCTACGCCCAGTCGGGCTTCGTCGACCCGGACAAGCCGATCCGCAAGTACACCAAGAAGGAGCTGCGGGACTTCCTCTACGGGGAGCCGGTCAAGGTCAAGGTCAACGGCGTCAACCTCACCTACGAGGGGCTGATCCCCAAGATCCAGAAGTCGTTCCTTGCCAAGGACAAGGAGGCGATGCAGCCGCACATCCGGGCGTTCGTGGAGCGGGCGGTCACCTTCACCACCTGCCCCGAGTGCGACGGCACCCGGCTCAGCGAGGGCGCGAGGACCTCGAAGATCAAGCGGATCAGCATCGCCGACGCCTGCGCGATGGAGATCCGCGACCTGGCCGAGTGGGTCCGCGGCCTCAAGGAAGCGTCGGTGGCGCCGCTGCTCACCGCACTTCAGCAGACCCTCGACTCGTTCGTGGAGATCGGCCTCGGCTACCTCTCGCTCGACCGTGCGGCGGGCACGCTGTCGGGCGGTGAGGCGCAGCGCGTGAAGATGATCCGCCACCTCGGCTCCTCGCTCACCGACGTCACGTACGTCTTCGACGAGCCGACCATCGGCCTGCACCCCCACGACATCGAGCGGATGAACAACCTGCTGCTGCGGCTGCGCGACAAGGGCAACACGGTCCTCGTCGTCGAGCACAAGCCCGAGGCCATCGCGATCGCCGACCACGTCGTCGACCTCGGCCCCGGCGCCGGTACGGCGGGGGGATCGGTCTGCTTCGAGGGCACCGTAGAGGGGCTGCGGGCCAGTGACACGGTCACCGGCCGCCACCTGGACGACCGGTCCGCGCTCAAGGAGACGGTGCGCGAGGCCACGGGCACGCTGGAGATCCGCGGCGCCACCCGCCACAACCTGCGGGGCGTCGACGTCGATGTCCCGCTGGGCGTGCTGTGCGTCGTCACCGGCGTCGCCGGTTCCGGCAAGAGCTCACTGATCCACGGTTCCATCCCCGCCGCCGAGGGTGTGGTGTCCGTCGACCAGGCGCCGATCAAGGGGTCGCGGCGCAGCAACCCGGCGACGTACACCGGACTGCTCGACCCGATCCGCAAGGCGTTCGCCAAGGCCAACGACGTGAAGCCGGCGCTGTTCAGTGCCAACTCCGAGGGTGCCTGCCCCAACTGCAACGGCGCCGGGATCATCTACACCGACCTGGGAATGATGGCCGGTGTCGAGAGCACCTGTGAGGACTGCGAGGGGAAGCGGTTCCAGCCCTCGGTCCTCGAGTACAAGTTCGGTGGCCGCGACATCAGCGAGGTGCTCGCGATGTCGGTGGCCGAGGCCGAGGAGTTCTTCGGCGCGGGTGAGGCGCACACGCCGGCCGCGCACAAGATCCTCGACCGGCTCGCCGACGTCGGGCTCGGCTACATCAGCCTCGGCCAGCCGCTCACCACGCTCTCCGGCGGCGAGCGGCAGCGGCTCAAGCTGGCCACGCACATGGCGGAGAAGGGCGGGGTCTACGTCCTCGACGAGCCGACCACCGGCCTGCACCTCGCCGACGTCGAGCAGCTGCTCGGCCTGCTCGACCGGCTCGTGGACTCCGGGAAGTCGGTCATCGTCATCGAGCACCACCAGGCGGTCATGGCGCACGCCGACTGGATCATCGACCTCGGCCCCGGTGCGGGCCACGACGGCGGCAAGATCGTCTTCGAGGGCACGCCCGCCGACCTCGTGGCCGAACGCTCCACGCTCACCGGCGAACACCTCTCGGCGTACGTGGGCACCTGAGCCAGGCCCTGCGGGCCCGCTGGCGGCAATGCCCCGCAGTACCGAACTGTCGCTCGACTTCTACCGTTTGGGTACGAATGCGAAGACCGGGCACGGACGGTACGCGGAGTCAGTAATCTGCTTCTGAATGCTCCATTGGGCCCGTGGCATGCGCATGCCACGGGCCCAATGCCTGATGCATTCCTGGAGTTGCTCGCCCACTTCCTCTCGCCGGAACCGACCGGTGCGAGGGCGGCGTTGCCGGGAGCGGAAAGGATCGTTGTACTGGGCATGAGCGATGCGGGGAACGGGGTTCCTTCGCCGCGGCCGCCCCGTGCCGAGACAAGGGCCGGTGGCGGGGAAGTCTTTTCACCATCCCCCATCTACGACGCGCTGGTGCGTGAGTGGCGTGCCCAACAACGGGAAGTGCCGCGGGCGCCCGCCCCGCGCTCGCGCTGGGAGCGCGTCGATCCGCAGGACCTGTTCCACAGAGGCTGACCCGTGCGTGCGCGGCGCGTCATGTGAGCTGCGTGAGCGGGGTCGCCGGATGGGCATGGGTGCTGAGCCAGCGGCAGATCGCCAGGGCGACCGTGTCGTCGAGCGTGCTCAGCGCGTCGATTGCCTTGGTGTCGTCGGGGTGGGGCGGGATTCCGGCCGTGGTGAGCGTGGCGTGCAGGGTCAGGCGGTGCCGGTCACGGGGCGTCAGGACGGTCGGGGCCGCCATGTCCAGACGCTGCGTCGGGTCGGGCGGGGGCAGCAGGAAGTCGGCCTCCGCGTCCCAGTTGACGGTCGGCAGGACGGTGGCGGGTGAAGTCATGGCGGCTTCCTCACGACGGTGGGCGATGCCTGTGTCGGACAGGAAGCGGATGGGCGGCCATCTGGTTGCACCCGGTCCGCCAAGACACCCGAACGCAGTAATCCACCGGCATGCAGGGACCCGCCGGGGCGCCGGGGCGCAGGGCGTCAGCGAGGCATCAGTGAGACGTGAGCGGGACGCCAGCGCGCGGATCGAAGCTGTGGGCAGGCCAGTTCACCGCACCTGGCATCGA
Source organism: Streptomyces sp. NPDC054047 (assembly GCF_055585065.1). NCBI lineage: Bacteria > Bacillati > Actinomycetota > Actinomycetes > Kitasatosporales > Streptomycetaceae > Streptomyces > Streptomyces sp. NPDC054047. The sequence goes on from NZ_JBVJKV010000007.1 coordinate 50,780, forward strand.
CCACCTCATTCGGGGAGCCCCCACATGCGTACCTCCATCCGCCGCCCTGCCGTACTCGCCGCCTCCGTCTTTGCCGCGCTCGGCCTGACACTCACCGCGTGTGGCGGCGGTGGCGGCGTGCAGGACGAGGGGGCGGCCTCGTCGCAGAAGGGCGCCGCCGCCTCGTCCGCGAAGGGCGACGCGGCCACGGACGCCGGTGGTTCGGAGGTGTCAGGTTCGGCCACCTCCGGTTCGGACGGTTCCGGCTCCGCCGCGCAGACCGGTGCCAAGAAGAAGCCCGCCGCCGCGGCTCGGGTCTGTGCCGCCGACGACGTGCGGATCTCCGCGGCCAAGCAGGACGGAGTGCCCACCACGCACATCACGCTGACCGCCACGAACGTCTCGGGCCGCACCTGCACGCTGCTGCAGTACCCGCTGATCGCGTTCGGCGACATCCAGACCGCCAAGGACGTTCCGGCCGTCGCCAAGAGCAAGCCGGCGACTCCCGTGGTGCTGAACGCCGGCGCCCCCGCCTACGCGGCCGTGCGGATCAACAACGGTGGTGTCGACGAGGAGAACCGCGCCGTCACCTCCTTCAACGTGAACCTCTTCGCCGCCGACGGGCCCGCCGAGGGCAGCAAGGCCGTCAGCGCGCCGCAGGGCGGCATCGCGGTCGACGACGCGGTCGCGAAGACCGGCTACTGGACCCCCGAACTGCGCAACGGCGCAGACGAGTTCTGAGGCGTCGTGCCCGGTGCGACTGATCCCAGGTGAAGGTGAGGCCCAGCCCCTCAGGGGCTTCGTCCTGTCCGTACTCCTACCAGCGGAGTACGGACAACTCACCTGTATGGCACGTGAGTTGGACAGACTCTGGCTCAGGGGATGAGTCGCGCGGCCCGCTCGCCAGAAATGATCCTTCTTGTTCCTCAGTGCCGATCGGAAGGATCGTCCGCATGCAAAGACGCCCGCTCGTCCCGCTGCTCGCGGTGAGCGTGATGGCGGCTCTGGCCCCCGCGCTCGCCGCCGCGCCGGCCACAGCAAGCCCCTCGGCCCGCTCAACGCCCGCCTCCGCGGCAGCCGATGCCGACCCCCTGCGCCCGTACGCCCGGCAGAAGCCGGTCTGGGGGAAGTGCGGGGCCGGCACCCCCGCCGCCCTGCGGTGCGCGACCCTGAAGGTTCCGCTGGACTACCGTGATCCCGGCGGCAAGAAGATCGACATCGCGATATCGAGGCTGAAGACCAGCGCCCCCGGCAAGCGCCACGGCGTCCTGCTCTCGAACCCGGGCGGCCCGGGCGGACCCGGCCTGGAGATGCCGCTGGAGCTGGAGCGGCAGCTGCCCCGCCAGGTGAAGGACCGCTACGACCTCATCGGGTTCGACCCGCGCGGAGTCGGCCGGAGCACCCCCGTCCAGTGCGGGCTGAGCCCCGAGGAGAACGTGCTGCTGCGCCCGCTGCGGACGTTCGACAAGAACGTCGCGCTGGCCAGGTCGGTGGCCGACAAGTGCCGTGCGAAGGCGGGGGACAAGCTCCCGCACATCACCACCCGCAACACGGCACGCGACATGGACGTCCTGCGGGCGGCCCTGGGTGAGCGGAAGATCTCGTACTACGGCGTCTCGTACGGCACCGCCCTCGGCGCCGTCTACACGCAGTTGTTCCCCCGGCGGGCCGACCGCTTCGTCCTCGACAGCGCCATCGACCCGAAGCTGATGTGGCGCGGGATGTTCCGGATCTGGGCCCCGGAGGCCGAGCGGGCGTTCCAGCGGTGGACGAAGTGGACCGCCGCGCGCGACGCGACGTACCGGCTCGGCGACACACCGGCCGAGGTGGGCAAGAGCTTCTGGGCTCTGGTCGCCAGGGCCGACCGCGACCCCATCGTCATCGACGGCGTCCCGCTCGACGGCGCCGGGGTGCGCGAGCAGGTGCGACCGAACCTCTTCACCGTCCGCGACGCGGCCCGGCAGGTCGTGCGGCTGAAGGAGGCCGCCGGGGGCAGGGCCAAGGCCCAGGATCTCCCCGAGCCCCCGCCGGAGCCCGACGTCTCGGCCACCGTCAGCGTGGTGTGCGGTGACTCCTCCTGGCCGCGCGATCCCGAGACGTACCGCAGGGACTCGATCCGTGACGCGGACCGCTACCCGCTGTACGGGGACTTCGCCTCCGGTGTCCTGCCCTGCGCCTTCTGGGACCGGCCTGTCGAGCCCGCCACCGAGGTGAACAACACGGTCCCGGCGCTGATCGTGCAGAACGAATGGGACTCGCAGACCCCGCTGGTCACCGCGCAGGCCCTGCACGGTCAGATGAAGGGCTCGCGCATGGTGACGGTCGACGAGGGCGAGGGGCACGGCGTGTACGGCACGAACCCGTGCGCGGACTTTGCGGCCAACTCCTATCTGGCCACCGGCAAGCTCCCGGCCGCCGACGTGACGTGCCGGGCGACCCCCGGCGAGCGGCGGGTGACGTCCTCGCTGCCGGCCCCGGGGCCCCTGGGCTGAGCACCGGTACCACCTCCTGACGGTCACCCGGAGCGGGCGGCGGCGAGTGCCGCGGCCCGCTCCGGTTCACGTACGGCATGGACCTTCTTGTCTCATCTCGCATATGCGGTGCCATATGGGTCCTGTTTTCCCGTACCGGCTGAATTCATCGTCTGTGTGCCGACCGTGTCCCATGAATGCGTCTCGTCGGACAGGGCCGGTGCGGGCCATTTCATGCCCATTCGACTAAAGCTTTACTTGTGAGTTAAATCACATCTCGTCAGGGAAATGATCATGCTTGGGCATATCCACATGGCTGGATCTCGTGTGACACGATGCACCGTGTTGGTTGGCTAGCTCTAATACGGGGAGACAAGCATGCCGACGGTGATTGTCATCGGATATAGGGGCGACCTCGATCAGGCGCTCCAGAGCCGAGGACTTGACGTCTGCTATATCGTTCAGGCGCCCGCAAATGCGCCGAAAGGGCGGCGCTTCAAACGTGTCGCCGACATGGAGAACGTCCAGGAAGTATTGAGAGCGGTACTCGCCGCCGATATTGATGATGTGGCAGGTGTGCTCACCGTCCATGAAATGGGCGTTTTTGCGGCAGCCTATTTGCGGCAGCAGTTGCATCTTCCTGGGAACGCCGACTCCAAGGCGGCCCTCTATTTCCGGGACAAGTACCTCCAGAAGAGCAGGCTTCCACCGCACATCAAGCGGGCGCGCTGTCGCTACGTATCGAAGGACACGTCGTTCCTGGAGCTCTCCAAAGACCTGGGAGACGTCTTCGTCATCAAGCCTGCGACCGGAGCCGGATCGCAGCGCACGACCGTTGTCCGCTCCTCGGACGAGTACGCGCGCGCCCTGGAGCTGTTCCCGAGCCGGTCGGACGTCGAGATCGTCGCCGAGTCCTTCGTCGACGCCCCCGAGGTCTACATGGACGGCATCTGGAGGGGCGGCCGCCTGCGATGGTCGTCCCTGAGCAGCAACCACATCGCGCCGCTCAGCGCCGTCGAGGGCGGCATCCTGTCCGCGCACATCCTGGACAAGAGGCTCCACCCGGAACTGTTCCAGCAGGCCGAGGCCCTCGCCGGGCAGGCGCTGGAGAGCCTCGACGCCCCTGACTGCGTCTTCCACATGGAAGCGTTCGCGCAGGAAGCCGGACTGACTTTCGGCGAGTGCGCCATCCGCCTCCCCGGGGCACTGTCCCCGCAGGTCAACCAATTGACGTTCGGCGTCGACCTCTTCGACGTGGAAATCAGCCTGGCCCTCGGAGAAGAGCCTGCCGATATCCCGGACAACGGCACGCCCGAGCGGTTCTACGGATACCTGCTCCTGCGCCGCTCCAGCGACGGCACGCTGACCCAGCAGGATTTCGAGCGCAACTTCACCTTCGACGAGATCGAATATCCTCTCTCGCCCGACGGGGCCATCGGGCCCTACGGTCGCTTCGGACAGGCGATCGTTTCCGACCCGGACGAACTGAAGCTGCAGAAGACGATCGACGAAATCGTGCGCTTCAACGAGGTCGGCGGCTGACCCAAGTCCCGCACCCGCGGGCGGTTTCTGCGAGAAATTCTGGATCTGCGAGAAATCCCGAGCTCGGCACGTCATATCGGGCGCCGCGGCGCGCCCAGGCCTGAGCCGGTTCTCAGCCATGGTGCTTTTCTCTGATCGGAGGTCGTCATCCCTATGCCGGACCAACGTCATGTCTCGACGCTCCCGCAGCTGCTCGAGCGAGCGGCGCGGGACACATCGCGAGGCATCACCTTCATCGGCGGCTCGTTCCTCTCGTACGCGGAATTGCGGGAGTGCGCCTGCCGGATTTCCCAAGGGCTGCGCGACAACGGCACTTCCCCGGGCGAGCGGGTGCTCATTTCCGCCCATGACCCCGAGAACTTCTTCCGGGCCTTCTGGGGATGCGTCCTGGCCGGTGTCGTGCCCTGCCCGGTCGCGCCGCCGGCCGACCCCGCCCGGTGGCGTGCGCAGCTGGAACACCTGCGCACACTCCTGGGCGACCCCCTGGTGATCACGTCCAAGGAGTCCCACGGCGACCTGCCCGACATCGGCCTGCGGGCCGTGACGGTCGAGGAGTTGAGCCACGCCTCCGCCGAGCCCAGTCAGCCGCATGCGCCCGCCCCGGACGATCTCGCCGTCCTGATGCTCACCTCCGGGTCCACCGGAGCGAGCAAGGCGGTCAGGCTCACCCACGCCAACCTCCTCGCCGCGCAGGCCGGGAAGGCGGGTGCGCTGGACCTGGGGCCCGACGACACCTCGCTGAACTGGATATCGGCCGACCACATCGCCGCGATCGAGGCGAACCTGCTGCCGATGTTCAACGGGGCCGACCAGGTCATGGCGACCCCGGCCACGGTCCTCGCCGACCCGGTGGAATTCCTCCGGCTGCTCGCGGCCCACCGGGTGAGGGTGACGTTCACGCCCAACTTCCTGTTCGGGCAGATCAACCAGGCTCTCGCCCAACGTCCCGTACCACTGGACGAGTTGGACCTCTCGCAGGTGCGGCACATCATCTCCGGCGGCGAGGCCACCGTGACCGGCACCGTCCGGGCATTCCTCGACGCCCTTTCCCCCTACGGACTGCGCCGCGACGTGATCGTGCCCGCGTTCGGGATGACCGAGACGTGCGCGGGCAGCGTCTTCAACCGTGAATTCGCCACCCGCGACCTGGAGACGGAGTTCCCTCCGCTGGGCCGTCCCGTGCGGGGACTGCGCATCCGCATCGTCGACGGCAACGGCACGGTGCTGGCCTCCACCGACGGTCCCACGGCGGGCGACCCGGGTGAGGTGCAGCTGAGCGGCACGATGGTCACCGACGGGTACTTCGGCAACGACCGGGCCACCGCCCAGGCGTTCACCCCCGACGGCTGGTTCCGCACCGGCGACCTGGGGTGCCTGGACGCCGGGGGCCGGCTGACGCTGGTCGGCCGGACCAAGGACTCCGTCATCGTCAACGGCGTCAACTACTACAGCCACGACCTGGAAGCGGTCCTCGACGAGCTGGACGGGGTCGGGCGCGGGCAGGTCGCGGCCTTCCCGATCCGGCCCGAGGGCGCCGACTCCGAACAGCTCGCCGTCGCGTTCGTCCCCGCGGGCGACCCGGCCGACGACTCGGCCGTCTACCGGGCCCTCGTGGCGATCCGCAGCTCCACGGTGATGCACTGGGGCTTTCGGCCCCAGCTGATCCTGCCCGTCGCCGAGGCGGAGATACCCCGCGGCAACCTCGGCAAGATCCAACGCTCGCGGCTGCGCGCGGCCGTCGAGGAGGGCGCCCTGGACGAGGCCGCCCGCCGGTCGGACGCGGTGAGCACCCGCTTCCTGGGCGGCTACGTGGCGCCGGAAGGCGACGTCGAGATCGCCCTGGCCGATGTCTACGCGCGCGTACTGAACAGCGAGAAAGTCCCGGCGACCGCCAGCTTCTTCGACCTGGGCGGCACCTCGCTGGACGTGCTGCGGCTCAAACTGGAGATACAGACCGAGTTCGGCATCGACGACGTGCCGATGTCCACGCTCCTTCAGGCCCCCAGCGTGCGCGCCCTGGCCGGCCGCCTGACCGCCGCGCAGGGCGCCGGCGGGGACGGTGCCTACGACCCGCTGGTGCCCCTGCAGGTCACCGGGGACGGAACGCCGCTGTTCTGCGTCCATCCCGGCCTGGGGGAGGTGCTGGTTTTCGTCAATCTCGCCAAGTACTTCACCGGCGAGCGGCCGTTCTACGCGCTGCGGGCGCGCGGGTTCGGGCAGGGCGAGAGCCACTTCACGTCGTTCGACGAGATGGTCACCACCTATGTGGACGCGATCCGGCGGGCCCAGCCGAGCGGCCCGTACGCCGTGGCGGGCTACTCCTACGGCGGCGCCGTCGCCTTCGAGATCGCCAAACGGCTGGAGGCCGACGGCGACGAGGTCAAGTTCGTGGGCGTGTTCAACCTGCCGCCGAGCATCTCCGGCCGCATGAACGAGATCACCTTCACCGACGGTGCGATCAACCTGGCGCTGTTCCTCGAACTGATCGCCGCCGCCGACATCGAAGGGCTGACCGCCACCCTGCGCCCCCTGCCCGAAGCCGACCAGCTGGCCCACCTCGTCGACCACGCGCCGAAACGGCGCCTGATCGAACTCGACCTCACCGTCGAGCGGTTCACCACTTGGGTGCACCTGGCGCAGAACATGGTGCACCTGGGCCGCACCTACGAACCCTCGGGGACGGTCGACGACGTACGCGTCTTCTACTGCACCCCGCTCAAGGGCACCAAACAGGCATGGCTGGACGGCCAGTTGCGGCACTGGGACGACTTCACCCGCAACCCCAACCAGTACATCGAGGTCGACGGCGAGCACTACACCCTGATGAGCCCGCAGCACGTACAGACCTTCCAGGCAACCTTGCGGCATGAACTGACCCGAGCGCTCGGCTAAGGACGGACACCGGAAATGCAAGGCAAGAAGATTCTCGTCACGGGCGGCACCGGACAGGTCGCGATGCCCGTCGCCGAAGCGCTCGCCCCGGACAACGAGGTGTGGTGCCTGGGCCGGTTCGGCGACCCGGCCGCCCGCAAGGCCCTGGAGAAGATGGGCGCCCGCACCTTCACCTGGGACATGGCAGCCGACGAACTGACCGACCTGCCACGGGACTTCACCCACGTCCTGCACTCGGCGGTGCACCGGGGCGACGGCAAGGACTTCGCGGAGACCGCGCGCGTCAACGCCGCGGGCACCGCACGCCTGATGACCCACTGCTCCGGCGCCGCGGCGTTCTTGTACGTCTCCTCCGGAGTGGTCTACAACCGCGCCGACAGCACCCACCGCTACGGCGAGAACGACGCCGTGGGCGGGGCGGTGCCCTGGCTGCCGACCTACCCCGTCGGCAAGCTCGCCGCCGAGGGGGTGGCGCGGGGCCTGGCCGAAGCGCTCGGCCTGCCGACGGTGATCGCCCGGCTCAACATCGCCTACGGCCCGTACGGCCACGGCGGCGTACCCATGATCTTGTTCAAGGAGATGCGCAGGGGACAGCCGTGCGCGGTGCCCCGGCAGGGCCAGAACTACTGCAACCTGCTGCACACCGACGACCTCGTCCGGCAGGTGCCGCTGCTGTGGGGCGCGGCGCACACCCCCGCGCGGGTGGTGAACTGGGGCGGGGACGAGGAGGTCGGCATGACCGACCTGCTGGAGTACATGTCCGCGCTCACCGGTGTGCCTCTCCAGCTGGACCGCAGCGACTACAGCCGCGAGACGGCCATCTTCGACCACGACGTGCGCCGGGGCCTGATCGGCGACTGCTCCGTCGGCTGGAAGGCGGGCATCGCCCGCACCCTGGCCGAGCTGTTCGAGGAGTACCGCGACCGCATCGACGCGTACGCCGGCGAGCAGGCGGCGGAGCAGGGAGGGGAGCGCTAGTATGCGCAGGCCCACAGACGCAGAGGCGCTCCAGCAGGTGCTGAGCGCCGCCCTCGGGTCCCCCGAACCGGTGGGCTTCCTGCCCCAACTAGGCGCAGGGCAAGGCGCGTTCAGCTCCCTGGACCCCGCCGTGCTGGAGCGCCCCACCCTGGTCGGCGGAGCGGCCCTGTACAGCCCCGCCGCCCCAACTCCCACCGTATCCACGGTCGATGAGCTGGTGCGCCGCGCCAAAGCACTGGACGTGCCCCAGATCCTGGTGCCCCACGTGCGCCGCACGGACGATCCCAGCGCGCTGCGGGCGGCCGGGTTCGTTCCCGTCGCCGCCGGTGCCGAGTGCGTCGTGCGGCTGACTGGGGAAGTGGACGAACTCCTGCGCGCCCGCGTCGGGGGCGCCCGGCAGCGCGCCCTGCGCCGCTGTCACGAATCGCTCTCCCGCGACCTCACCTGGGAGCGGATACCTCTGAGCGAAGTGGGCGGGGCGCCGTGGGCGCGCGATGCGTTCGTGGAGCTCCACTGGCGCCGGGCGGAGCGCCTCGGACAGGGCCACGACCCGTACAACGCGAAGGCCCTCGACGCACTGGCGGACGGCGCGCTGGGTGACCGTACGCAGCTGCTCGTGCGCCGCCGAGGGGACAGCGTCGTCCAGGCCGTGCTCACGGCCACCTCCTACAACGGCCGGGGGCTCTACCACCTGACGCAGGCCGTCGACCCCGACGACCCCGCCGGGGGCGCCGACCTCCACGCGGCGGCTCTGTACGGGCTCTACCTCGACGCCCGGCGCTCCGGGCTGCACTGGGTCCACCTCGGCCCGGGGGAGAGGCACGGCAAGCGCGACCTGGGAGCCGACCTGTTCGTCCCCCTCGACCACTGGCTGCGCGCCGACGGCCTGACGGTTCCACAAGAGGCGGAAGCGGGGCCGGCGCTGTCGCGTTTCGCGGCCGACCCCGTCACGACCGTGCCGGTCCCGGGTCCGGCACGCTCCCGCCACCAGCCGCGCTTCGACACCATCGACCTGTCGAGCAACACCAACCCGTTCCTGGGCACCGCGAGCCAGTACCCCCACCTCGACACGGCGGAGCTCGCCGACACCTACCTGTCCACGATCGCGAAGCTGCCCGGCCACGAGGGCGCCGGCGCGCTGACCGCGGACCATCTGCTCTTCTCCAGCGGCTCGGTCGACGGCGTCATGCTGCTCCTGGCGGCGCTGGCCTCGCCCGGTGAGGCCGTGTGCGTCACACCGCCCACCTTCCCGCTCTACGCCCACTTCGCCCGCCTGCTGCGGCTGCCGCTCCTCGAAGTGCCCCTGCGCGGCGAGGACCTGTCCGAGCTCGACACCGAGCGGATCCTGGTGGGCGACCCGCGGGTGACCATCCTGTGCGATCCGAACAACCCCGTGGGGACCAGGCTCGATCCGGCGCAGGTGCGGGCGCTTGTCACCGGCGCGCGGGGGCTTGTCGTGATCGACGAGGCGTACGTCGAGTTCAGCGAGAAGCCCTCGTACGCCGGTCTTGTCGCCGAGCACGACAACCTCATCGTGCTCAGGACCCTCTCCAAGGCGTGGGGGCTGGCCAGTGCGCGCTGCGGGATCGCGCTTGCGCAGCCCGGCATCATCGACGCGCTGCGCAGGGTGCAGGTGCCCTTTGGGTTCACCGACGCGTCGCAGAGTGCCGTGCGGGAGCGGCTGACCGACGCGCGGCGGGCGCTGGCCAGCGTCCGGCACATCCGGGCCGAGCGCGACCGGATGGCCCGGACCCTGGCCGAGCACCCCGCGGTGGAACGGGTGTTCCCCTCGGAGGCCAACTTCCTGCTGGTCCGTCTCCACAAGCACGAGCGCGTCATGGAGGAGCTGCACAACGCGGGGATCACGGTCGCCGACGTCGGCTTCCTGATCCCCGGCACCTGCCGGATCTCCATCGGCAACCGGCGCGCGAACGAAGCGGTACTCGCCGCGCTGTCCGCCGCGGTGTGAGAGGGATCAGGAGCCGGCGAGGTCACCCGGCAATTGAAGGGGTTTGTTCGCTCCGTCTTTCATCTCGACCACCAAGTACGACAGGACTTCGTCGCCAATGTTCTTCAGGTCGTGGAGGTGGTAACGCTCTTCGGTGAAAGCGAAGTGCTGGGTCTGTCCACGGACGTACGAAATCTCTCGGCTGCTGCCGTCACTCGCGTGCTGGCGCGCTCGGCCGTCGGTGAGGGCTATCCACGTGTAGTCAAGTACGTGCCGGTGAACGGGAATGCGTTCTCCCGGCTGGAGGTGGGTCTCCCAGATGCGCACCGAATCCGTCTCTTTGACCAGAGACTGGCCGATGCGGCCGTTGTGGGAATTGGTCTCGAAATCCTTGTGCAGCGGAGGGCTCCAGCGATCGAAGCCGTCGGCGACGATTGTGCTGGTCAGAGGGGAGTCAGTGGACGAAGTGTTACCCACGAAGCGGATCCTTTCGGTCACCTGTGCACGTCGACGGCACTCTATCTGAAGGGTGCGCGAGTCAAGTAGCTTTCCCTGCACCGCCATTGTCCGATGAGAAGCAATTGTCCCGATGAGAAGGATGAACGCCTGTGATCGTGCTCGGTTACAACGGATTCACCAAGGGTGCGGAACTTTTCGGACGTCTTTACGGTGCGACCGGCGTCGGCCGCAATCTTCTGGTGGGTCACGACGCCGCGGCCGCTCTGACCATCGACGGAGAAGTGGTCGCCGCCGTCGAGGAGGAACAGCTGAGCCGGGTCAAGAAGACCTCCGATTTCCCCGCCAACGCGATCAAGTGGTGCCTGGAATCCGCCGGAGTCGCACTCGACCAGGTCGACGTCTTCGCATTCCCCTGGCGCTTTTCACCGGCCGTGGGCGAGGAGATGATCGAGCGGATATCCGGCGCAGACATGCCGGTCGCGGCGAAGTTCGACGCACTGCGGCGCACGGGTGAGCTCTACACCGGCATGCTCAGCCGCGAGGCGGTGTACGGCGACTTCGTCCAGCGCACCGGCTACGCGCTCGACCCCAACAAGCTCGCCCTGGTGCCCCACCACCTGGCCCACCTCATGTGCGGCGCCTACCTGTCCGGCGGGGGAGACGCGGCCTTCCTGGTGAGCGACGGCCGGGCCGAGACCCTCTCCTCCGTCATGGGTGAACTGCGCGACGGCGTGGTCCGCCTCTTCGACGAGGGCACCGTCGACATGGCCAGCTCGCTCGGCGTGGCCTACGGCAGGATCACCCGCTATCTGGGGTTCGTCCCCAACAACGACGAGTACAAGGTGATGGGCCTGGCCGCCTACGGCCCGCCCCCGCAGCACAACCCCCTGCTGGACCACGTCGTGCGGCTGCACGAGAACGGCTCCTACACCCTGTCCGTCCCCAGCGACATCGGCGCCTACTACGCGCTGTTCGACACCCTGTTCGGCGGCGACAGCGAGAAGCGCGAGGAGTTCGACTTCCGCGTCAAGGTCGCCGGTCTGGCCCAGCACATGGTCGAGGCCGTCACCGCCCATCAGCTGCGGGCGCTCAGCGCCGCGTCCAGCCTGGACACGCTGCTCTTCGAGGGCGGTCTGGCCCTCAACTGCGTGGCCAACACGAAGATGTTGGAGCGGTCCTCGTTCACCGGCATGGAGGTCAGTTTCGGGGCCAGCGACCCGGGCGTCGCCATCGGCGCGGCCGTGTACACCTCCGGCCTCAGGAACCGGCCCGCGGAGGCGGTCACCACCCCGTACCTGGGTCCCTCGTACGACGAGCGGCAGATCCTGGACACCCTGGCGCAGTACGCGGACCGCGTCACGTGGCAGGAGGAGCCCGACGCCCCCGCGGTCGCCGAGAGGACCGCGGAACTGCTGGCCGAGAAGAACGTGGTGGGCTGGTTCCAGGGCCGCGCCGAGTTCGGCCCGCGCGCCCTGGGCAACCGCAGCATCCTGGCCAACCCGGCCTTCCCCGACATCAAGGACATCATCAATGTGCGGGTGAAACACCGGGAGCCCTTCCGTCCGTTCGCGCCCGTCGTCATCGAATCCGAGGCGCCCCGGGTCTTCGAGATGGGCAAGAAGACCTCGTCCCCGTACATGACGTTCGTCTTCCCGGTGCGCAAGGAGTACCAGGAGCGGATTCCCGGCGCCTGTCACGTGGACGGCACGGCGCGGGTCCAGACGGTCGACGAGCGGCAGAACCCCGCGCTCACCCGGTTGTTGCGCGCCTTCACGGCACGGACGGATGTGCCCTGCCTCCTCAACACCTCGTTCAACGTGGCCGGTGAGCCCATCGTCTGCTCACCGCGCGACGCGCTGGAGTGCTTCCTGGCCACCGAGATCGACTACCTGGTGATCGACCGGTTCGTGGTCACCAAGAAGGGGCGCTGAGCCGGGGGCCGCTCGGCACGTCTCCTGTCGAGGTGCGAAACCATGGAAACGAAGGTCGCGTACAACCCTTCTGCCCCATGCGGTGTCGAACAGGGCGCCGGACAAGGAACGGGCCCTTTCCGGACACCCTCGCGCCTGCCCGGCCACTTCCTTCACAGGAGCCGCTCGTGCGCAAGAACCGTTCGGCCGCCCTCGCCGCGGCCTCATTCCTCCTTCTCACCGGGGCATGCATCGCCGCCGCCCCGTCCGCTGTCGCCGGCACCCCCGGGGGTACGCGCGCCAGCGACCGCAACAGCGACTTCAACGGCGACGGATACGAGGACGTGCTGGTCGGAGCCCCCGGGGCCACGGTCAGCGGCCAGAAGGGCGCCGGTCTCGTCACCGCCCAGTACGGCTCATCCAGAGGCATAGGCACCACCTCCGTCGCCCGGTTCAGCCAGTCGACGGCCGGTGTCGCCGGCGCCGCGGAGGCGGCCGACGGCTTCGGGACGGCCGTCGCCACCGGCGACCTGGACGGGGACGGCTTCGACGACGCGATCGTCGGCATCCCCGGCGAGGACATCGGTGACACGGCGGACGCCGGTGGCGTCGCGATCCTGTGGGGCTCGAAGGACGGCCTCAGCGGGGAGAACAGCGACTGGCTGGAGACCCAGGAGCCCACCAAGGGTGAGCAGTTCGGCCTGAGCCTCGCCGCGGCGCACCTGACCGGCGAGACGCCGGGCGACGTGCTGGCCGTACTGGACCGTGACGACCTGGAGCTCTTCGCGTACGACGCCGCACCGCAGACCGAGGGGCAGGCGCCGCTGCGGCGCCAGGCGACCGAGCGCCTCTCCGCTGCGGCCGACGGACGCGACATCCTGCCGGAGTCGCTGACCACCGGCGACTACGACGACAACGGCTACGCGGATCTCGTCGTGTCCGGCGTGAGCGTGGGCGACGAGCCGGGGCACGGCTGGTCCGCGTACTTCTCGGGGAACGCCGACGGCCTCGCCTACGAGCACGATCTGCGCGGCGGGCCCGTGGCCGCGTCCGGCGACATCAACCACGACGGCTACGACGACCTGGTGACCGGCGAGCCCAACTCCCCGAACGACGGCGGCGAGACGATGACCGGCGGCCTGGTCGGCGTCCGCTACGGCGACGCGAACGGCCTCAAGGACGAGGCCAAGTGGTGGACCCAGGACAGCCAGGGTGTGCCCGGCACCGCCGAGCGCGGTGACGGCTGGGGCGCCGATCTGTCCGTGGCGGACACGAACGGCGACGGCTACGCGGACGTCGCCATCGGCGCACCGGGCGAGGACATCGGCACCGTCGCGGACGCGGGGGCGGCCTGGGTGCTGCGCGGCTCGGACGTCGGCCTGACGTCGAACGGCGCCAAGTCGTGGGACCAGAACTCGGCGGACATCCCCGGTGTGGCCGAGAAGGGCGACAAGTGGGGCGCCCAGGTGCGCCTGACGGACCCGAACCGCGACGGCCGCTTCGGTCTGCTCGCCGCCGCGCCCGGTGAGAACGCCGGCGACGGAGTGGTGTGGGTCCTGTCGGCCGGAACCGGCGGCATCACCGCGGCGGGCTCCTGGACGTACGGGGCGGAGTCGCTGGGCGCGCCGGGCACGGGAGCGGCGTTCGGCGCGGCGATCGACGAGTAGGCGTCGGCGGCCCGGGCGGCGCGACCGCCCCGAACGGGCCATCCGGCAGGCCATCCGAACGTGGTCGTGAGCGGCCTACGTATGATCACGGTCATGTGCTCACGACTGCGTTCGGAGGCTGAACAGGCATGACAGAGAGCCGAGTTGTCGTCGTCACGGGCGGCGGAACGGGCATCGGCGCCGCCACGGCCCGGCAGTTGCGCGCGGCCGGGCACCGCGTCGTCGTCTCCGGGCGGCGCCCCGAGCCGCTGCGCCGCGTCGCCGAGGAGACCGGGGCGCTGGCCCACCCCGCCGACACGGGCGACCCCGCGGAGGTGGCCGGGCTCGTCGCTGCGGCCACGGAGGCCTACGGCCGTATCGACGGGCTGGTGCTCAACGCCGGGGTCGGGCGCAGCGGAGCGGTCGGCGACCTCTCGGACGAGGACTGGGAGGCCGTACTGCGCACCAACCTCACGGGGCCCTTCCTCCTGCTGCGGGCCGCGCTTCCCCACCTCGTCGAGGCGCGCGGCTCGGTGGTCGCCGTCGCCTCGGTCGCAGCCCTGCGCAACGGCGTGGCCAACGCGGCGTACGCCACGTCCAAGGCGGCGCTCCTCCAGCTGTGCCGCTCCCTGGCCGTCGACTACGGCAAGGCCGGGCTGCGCGCCAACACCGTGTGCCCCAGCTGGGTGCGGACCGAGATGGCCGACCGGCGGATGACCCGGTTCGCCGAGGAGGCCCACCTGGGGGACGGCGGCGCGGACGCGGCGTACGAGGAAGCGACGCGGCTCGTCCCGGCGGGCCGGCCGGGAGAGCCGGCGGAGGTCGCCGAGGCGATCACCTGGCTGCTCTCGCCCGCCGCGTCCTTCGTCAACGGCGCGACCCTGACCGTCGACGGCGGGGTGACGGCGGTGGACCCCGGAACCTCCGCGTTCGACTTCAGCATCGCGCCGCGCGCCTAGGAGCCCGGACGGGGTCGGGCCCGTGGGTCAGACGAAGCGCTCCACGCGGAGCTGCGCGGGTGGGTACGGCGAGAACGAGGTCGTGCCCACCGACCAGTAGCCGCCGTCCGTTCCGGGGATCGGGGCGATGGCCTGGGGCAGATAGGTGGACGGCGTCTCCGGGCCGCGCTCACTGACCCAGGCCGTGCCGTCCCAGCGCAGGTAGTGGGCGCGCTTCTGGTCCCAGAAGTCCCAGCCGGAGATCCGGTCGGGCCGCCCGGTGGCGTCGGCCGTGATGCCGCTCAACAGGCCCACGGTGAAGGGGGACTTGACGTTGGTCCACCGGGCGCCGTCCCAGTGCTCCAGGGTGACGCCCGGCGGTTTGCCGGGCGGTCCGCCCACGCCGTACGCGAATCCGGTGAGCCAGATGTCGTCGTGCGCGACCGGGAGCAGTCCGGTCACCGCGGCGCGGATGCCCAGCGTGCGGGGCAGCACCGTCCAGGCGCCGTCCCAGCGGGCGATGATGTCGCCGTGGACCCACACCTCACCGCCGGATGTCACCTGGACGCCGGACGGCGTGGGCGCGGCCTCGTCCGGCAGTGGCCGGCACCAGCGCCACGTCGTGCCGTCGCCGCGCATCAGTCCGGCGCGGTCACCATGCCGCCCCGACACCCAGAACCGGCCGCCGGGAGCGGACGTGACATCGGTCAGCCGCGTCCCCGGCTCGCCACGGCCGGGGAAGTCCGTCTCGCGCCAGGTCGTGCCGTCCCAGGCGAGGAGCTGGTCGTGGCCCGCGGTATTCGTGCCGATGGCGAAGGCGGCGCCGCCCGGATCAGCGGCGACCGCGCGCAGGCCGCCGCGGTGGGCCAGGTGGGAGAGGTCGGTCGGCGACCAGGCGGAGCCGTTCCAGCTGAGGGCGAGCGGGGTGCCGAGGGTGCTTCCGTTGCGCCCCTGCTCGCCCACGGCCCAGGCGCGTCCGGGCCCCGTGGCGGCGACGGCGAGCAGGTGGGCGGCTTCCCGCCCGCCCGGGGCGGCGACCTGCTGCCAGGCCTGGGCGGCAGCGGTGGCGGGCCGGGCGGTGGCGGCGCCGGATAAGGGCACGGGCAGGGTCAATCCCGCGCCGGTGACGGCCAGTCCACGGACAAAGAGGCGTCTTCGCATGAAGGGGGCCCTTCTTGAGGTCGTCTCGGGGGCAACACCCTGAACCGGGTGGGCTGAGCCGTCAATGCACGAGGATGCGCAATTCGTGGCAGGCTCTGGCATGGAACAAGAACCGTCCGTGTGGGAACTGCTCCTGCTGTTCGTCGTCATCGGTGGCTCCGTCACCCTCGCGGGAGGGGCCGTGGTGCTGTCCGTGGTCGGGCTCACCGTCTGGGGGCGCCACCTTCTGCGCAGGCGGCGGGAGGCCGCGTCGACGTCCGGAGAACCACCCACTTCCCTGAAGGGGGACTCATGAGTGCCAACTCGGCCCCGGCGCGGCTCGCGACGCCCGTCGGCGCGCAGGTCTGCCCGGTCGGTCCGGTCGTCGACATCGTGTTCAGCCGCTGGACCACGCCGATCCTCTGGACGCTCCACGAGTACGGCCGGATGCGGTTCGTGGAGCTGCAGCGCGGTATCGCCGGCATCACGCCCAAGGTGCTGACGCAGCGGCTGCGGCAGCTGGAACGGGACGGCCTGGTGGTGCGCACGTACTACCCCGAGGTGCCGCCGCGCGCGGAGTACGAGATCAGTGAACTGGGGCGCAGCCTGGGGCCGTTGTTCGCCACGCTCGCCCAGTGGTCCACGGAGAACCTGGACAAGGTGGAGCGGGCCCGGACGGACTTCGACGACGGCGGGGAGCGTTGATGAGCACCTTCCGCATCGGCGGCGAGATCGAGGTGCGCCGGATCGGGTTCGGGGCGATGCGCCTGGCGACCGAGGCCGGGGCGGCCAGGGAGGCCTCCATCGCGGTGGCCCGGCGGGCCGTCGAGCTGGGCGTCACGCTGATCGACACGGCGTACATGTACGGATGGGGCGCCAACGAGGAGCTGCTGGTCGAGGCGCTGCATCCCTACCCGGACGACCTGCTCATCGCGACCAAGGTCGCCATCGAGCGGACGAACCCGGGCGAGGAAGCAGCGGTCAACGGGCGGCCGGAGTTCCTGCGCGAGCAGGTCGAGCAGGCCCTGCGCAGGCTTCGCGTCGAGCGGATCGGGCTGCTCCAGATGCACCGCCTCGACCCGAAGGTGCCGCTCGCCGACCAGCTCGGCACCCTGCGGGAGTTCCAACTCGACGGCAGGATCGGCCACATCGGACTGTCCGAGGTCACCGTCGACGAACTCGACGAGGCGCGGCGGATCGTCGACGTGGCGAGCGTGCAGAACCGCTACAGCCTGCTCGACCGTGAGCACGAGGCCGTGCTCGACGCCTGTGACGCGGCGGGGATCGCCTTCCTGCCCTGGCGGCCGGTCCATCCGGCGGCCTCGACCGCGACCGCCGAGATCGCGGCCGTGGCGGCCGAACTCGACGCCACCGCCGCGCAGGTCGCCCTGGCCTGGCTGCTCGAGCGCTCACCGGTCGTGCTGCCGATCCCGGGCACCGCCTCGCTCGACCACCTGGCGGAGAACGTCGCCGCGGCGAGCCTGCGGCTGAGCGCCGAGCAGCGCGAGCGTCTGGACCGGTTCACGCCTCCCACTGCCGGATGAGCCGGGTCAGCGCCTGCGCCGCGGCACTGGTGTAGGCGCTGTCGCGGCGCAGGAGCACCACCGTGCGGGCGGGCAGTGCGGGGGTGAGCGGGACGGGGTGCAGGTGAGTGTTGTCGCGGGTGAGGGCGTCGGGCAGGACCGTGGCAAGGTCGGTGCGGTGGACGATCTCCGTCAGGGCGTTGATCGAGTTGGCCTCCACGGTGATGCGCGGCTGGATGTGGTGGGCTTTGAGGTAGGCGTCGATGTGGCCGCGGGTGGCGAAGTCGCCGCTGAGCAGGGCCAGCTCGAGCCCATCTGCCATCTCCCGCACCGGCAGCGCCCGGTCGCGTCCGGTGTGCGGATGGCTCGGGCCGACGACGAGGCCGAGGGTCTCGGTGAACAGGGCCGTCGCGGTGATGCCGGGCAGGTGGTGGTCCGCGCCGAAGGCGATCCCCAGGTCGAGTTCGTCGGCGAGCAGCGCGGCTTCGATGCCGTCCTGGTTCATCTCGCGTACGTCGAGGCTGATCGCGGGATGGCGGGCGTGGAACTGGGCGACGAGCGGCCCGATGAGGTAGGCGGTGAACGTCGGGGTCATCGCCAGACGCAGATGACCGCGGGTCAGGTCCTGTACGTCGAGCACGGCACGCTCGGCTGCGGCGAGGTCGCGCAGGGCGCGGCGCGCGTAGGGGACGTAGGCCTCACCGGCGTCGGTCAGGCGCACGCCGCGGCCGGTGCGGTCCAGGAGCTGGACGCCCAGTGACTTCTCCAGCTGCTTGATCTGCTGGGAGAGGGTCGGCTGGGAGATGCGCAGGTCTTCGGCGGCGCGGGTGAAGTTGCCGTGTTCGGAGACGGCGAGCAGATAGCGCAGGTGGCGCAGTTCCAGGGCCATGCCCCCAACTATAGATGGCATCGATGACAGGCATGGCAAATACGTCTTGGACACTATAGATCCAGGTCATGCAGGGTGGATCTCGTCAGCCCCACCGGGGCCGACGCCACCGAAGGGAGTGACCATGCAGGACCTCACCGAGGGGGTCGCGCGATTCCGGCGCGACGTCTTTCCGGCGAAGGCGGACCTCTTCACCCACCTCGCGGACAGCCACCGGCCGACGACGCTCTTCATCAGCTGCTCCGACGCCCGCGTGGTGCCGGAGCTGCTCACCCAGAGCGAGCCGGGCGAGCTGTTCGTCGTCCGGACCGCCGGCAATCTCGTGCCCGCCCACACGCCGGGGCCGGACGGCGTCGCGGCGAGCATCGAGTACGCCGTCGCCGTCCTGGGAGTGTCGGACGTCGTCGTCTGCGGGCACTCCGCCTGCGGGGCGATGACCGCCCTCGCTCAGCGGCACGACCTGGACGCCCTGCCGGCCGTCGCCGACTGGCTGCGCCACGCGGACGCCTCCTTGGCCCGTGCCACCGGTGAGGGCGGTACGGAAGAGCTGGACGTCCTCGTACGTGAGAACGTGCGCGCCCAGCTGGCGAACCTCGCCACCCACCCCTCGGTGGCCCACGCCCTGCGCAGGGGCACGCTCACGCTGCACGGCTGGGTCTACGACATCCCCACCGGCACGGTCGAGGTGCTCGACTCCGCCGCCCGCGCCGCCTGAGCACCACGCGACATCCCACCCCAACCCCACCCCACCCTTCACGTAAGGAAGTCTTCTCATGCCGCACGCCCAGTTCGCCCCCGCCGCCCGCCAGGCCCTGGCCGTCACCGCCGTCGAGGCCAAGGTGCGAAAGGACCTGTCCTGGCAGCGGATAGCCGACGTCACCGGCTACTCGGTCGCCTTCGTCACCGCCGCCGTACTCGGTCAGCACGCCCTGCCGGAGCCGGCCGCGCAGGCCGTCGCGGAGCTCCTGGGGCTGGACGCCGACGCGGCGACGCTCCTCCAGACCATTCCCACGCGCGGCACCATCCCCGGCTCCGTCCCCACCGACCCGACCATCTACCGCTTCTACGAGATGCTCCAGGTCTACGGAACCACCCTCAAGGCCCTGGTCCACGAGGAGTTCGGCGACGGCATCATCAGCGCGATCAACTTCAAGCTGGACGTGAAGAAGGTCGCCGACCCCGAGGGCGGCGAGCGCGCCGTCATCACCCTGGACGGCAAGTACCTGCCGACCAAGCCCTTCTGATCCGCCCCGCCCTCGGCTCAGGCTGTCGGGCGGTCGATCCGGTAGAGGTAGTGGGCGCGGTCGTCGATGGGGTTGTCGGGTTCCAGCGACACCTCGGCGACCCGCCGCAGGCCCGCCTTCTCCAGGGTGCGCCAGGACGCGCGATTGTCCGCATGCACGGGGACGATGACCGCACTGGCCTCGGGGTGATCGGTCCAGGTGGCTCGGATGATCGACTGGATCATGCGCGTGCCGAGCCCCTGGCCGACGCGCGACGGATCTCCGATGAGGTAGTCGATGGACATGGCCCCCCGGGGAATCTCCGCCTGGTCGGCCAACTGGTCGACGTCCTCGGGATAGTCGGCGAAGCGGTAGCGCTGCACGAGGCCGAACGGTTCGCCGTCGAGCAGCATGAGCAGATCCTGCGACGCCTCCTCCCCGCGGGCCGCCGGGCCGAAGTCGCGTACCACCGCCTCGGGTGAGGTCTCGTGGTTCCACCAGCGCGCGACGTGCGGCTGCTCCAGCCACCGCCGCAGCAGGGGGAAGTCCGTTTCGGCGAGTCGACGCCAACTCATCATCGGGGCACCTCGGTCAGCGGAACCAGGGGGAGCGGAGGGACGGCAAGCTGCGTCCATTGTCCCTCTCGCCGCGGATTCGACCTCGCCGCGGACTCAACCCCCGTACGTGGCCTCGGACTCGCCGAGCACCGCGGCGAAGTCGGCGGCGAGCGGCGCCGTGTCCGCCACCTGAAGCATGGCCGTGGTGATCCGCACGGCGGTGGGTGCGGCGATGCGGAAGCGCGAGCCCGCGGCCACCCACCAGCCCCGCGAGCGCAGCCCGTTGACCACCGCGGACTCGTCGTGCACCGGCACCCACACGTTCATCCCGCTCGCCCCGCGCGCCGCGATCCCGCGCCGCGCCAGCTCGCCGATCAGCGCCTGACGCCGCTCGGTATAGGCATCCTCGGCCCGCGCCACCAGCGCCCGCGCGGCGGGATCGGTCATCGTGCGCTCGACCGTCTCCTGCAGTACGTGACTGACCCACCCCGACGTGAGCAGCATCCGCCCCTCGTGCCGGGCCAGCGTGGTGGCGTCGCACGCCAGGGCCGCCCACCGCAGGTCGATGCCCAGATGCTTGGACACGGTCCGCACCTGGGCCCAGCGTTCGAGCCCGCCGGCGGCCAGCGTGTGCGAGGGCGCCCCCGCGATGTCCGCGTTGTGATCGTCCTCGACGACCAGCACCTCCGGGTAGCCGCCGAGGACTTCGAGCAGGGCGTCGCGCCGCGCCTCGGAGAAGCAGCCGCCCACGGGGTTCTGCCCCCGCGGGCTGCACACCACGGCCCTGGCCCCGGCCCGCAGCGCACCGCGCAGCGCCTCCGGTCGGATGCCCTCGTCGTCCACCGCCACCGGCACCATGCGCAGCCCCAACGCCGGTACCAGGTCCAGGAGATGGTGGAACCCCGGGTCCTCCACGGCCACCGCGTCGCCCGGTTTCAGCTCCACGGACAGCAGCCGCGCCATGCAGTCCAGCGCCCCGTGCGCGAAGGTCACCCGGGCGTCCGGCACCCCGTCCCGCGCGAACCACCGCCTGGCCAGTTCCTCAAGCCCCGCCCGGCGCGGCGAACCGCGGTGCGAACCGCTGACGGGGTCAACCCGCCCGGGCGGCAGGAGCACCGGAAGCAGCGCCGGGTCCGGATGCCCGCCCGCCAGGTCGCGCACCCCCTGCGGCACCTTGGGCGGTCGGCGCGCGCCGACCGCCGGGGCCTGTGCCACCACCGTCCCGCCGCGCCCGCGCGTCACCACGATGCCGCGCTGCCGGAGCTCCTTGTAGGCCGTCGCGACCGTCCCCGCGCTGATCCCGAGATCGTCGGCGAGCCTGCGCACCGGGGGCAGCGCGTCGCCCGGCGCCAAGCCGCCCTCGGCCACGGCCTGTTCGACCGAGGAGGTAATGCCCTTGGCGGTCGTACCACTGATCGCATATTGTGCTGCCACGTAAGCAAGTCTGTACCAGTACAAATGCGGGAGTCAAGCCGGACGTCGCCAAGTCCCGCCGCAAGCCAGCAGTCACATCGCAAGCCAAGGGGGAGTGGTGAGCCTCAGTCGTGGGCGGGCCGCGCTGTACGCACGCATACCAGGGGGCATCGACGGCCGCCGCATGCTCTGGATCGCTCTGATCAACAAGGCGGGCACCGGCCTCTGGATGGGGGCGGCGGCCCTCTACTTCACCTTGGTCACCGGGCTCTCCGTCACCGAGGTCGGCGTGCTCATGGGTGTCTCGGGGGCCGTCGGCATCGCCGGCGCCCCGCTCGCGGGCCACCTCGCCGACCGCTTCCCCGTCACGCGCGTCCTCATCGGCGCCCAACTCCAGCAGGCCGTCGCCCTGTTGGCGCTGCTGACCACGGACAACTTCTCGCTGCTCCTGCTGTACTCGGCCGTCAGCAGCCTCGCCGACCGCGGCGCCAACGTCCTCACCAAGCTGTACGCCGCCCGCATCGCGGGCCCGGACCGCACCAAGTACCAAGCCGTGCAGCGCTCCGTCTCCAACGCGGGCTGGGCCATCGGCGGTCTGGCCGGAGCTTCGGCCCTGGCCGTCGGCACCACCCACGCCTACCAGGCCCTGCTCGTCGGCAACGTGATCAGCTTCCTCGTCGCCGCGGTGTTCACCCTGCGCTGCACCGAACCGCCGTCCCCCTCCCGGGTGGTCACCGGTTCCACGGGCCCCGCCGTCCCCGCCCGGTCGTCCAGCCCCTGGCGCGACCGCCCCTATCTGCTGTTCACCGCCACCGAGGCGGCGCTCTTCCTCGACGACGCGGTCCTCCAGGTCGGCATGCCCCTGTGGATCGTCCACGCCACCGACGCCCCGCACGGTCTCGCGCCGCTGCTCATGGTCCTCAACTGCGTGCTCGTCGTCTGCTGCCAGGTCCCGCTCTCCCGCTTCGGGAGTACGCCGAGCAAGGCCCGCGGGCTCCTGGTGCCCCTGGCCGCCTGCTTCGTCGTCGGCTGCGCCGCCATGACCGCCTCGGTGGCGGGCGGCACCTGGACTGCCGTGGCCGCCCTCAGCTGCGCGGCGATCGCGTTCACCTTCGCGGAGATACTGCACGCCATCGTGTCCTGGGAGCTGTCCATCGCGCTGGCCCCCGACGACGCCCAGGGGGCCTATCTCGGGGTGCACGGTCTGTCCTCGTCCGCCCAGCGCAGCGGAGGGCCGCTCCTGGTCACCGCCGTGATCGCCGCCGGACCCCTCGCCTGGCCGCTGCTCGGCGCGGGCGTCATCGCGACGGTCGCGGCGCAGAGCCGACTCGTACGCAGGAGGCTGCACCGGCCGGACGGCTCCGCGCAGGCACGCGGTGCGCTGAGCGGGCGCGGCGGGCGTGCGTGAACCCGTCCGTGACGGCGTCCGGCCCGCCACGGTCGTGTGGCGGGCCGGACTTTGTGGCGGGCCGGACTTGAGGAGGCCTTCGGTTCGCCGGTCCGGGGGTCCGGGCGTCCGGTTCCTCGGGTCTCAGCGGCCGATGCGGATGCGGTGCGCCTTGTCCTGGCCCTCGGGGCCGGTGCCGGACTTGTCGACCACGAAGGCCGTGCCGCCCGTCACCTGGACGTGGTTGGGGTTGGCGCCGGTGGCCAGGGTCTCCACGACGGTGCCCTTGGCGGGGTCGACGACCGTGACGGTGCCGGGGGTCCGGTTGGCGACCAGGACGTTGCCCGAGCGCCGGTCGGTGGCGACGGACAGGGCGCCCGCGCCGGTCGGCACGGACTTCGTCACGACGCCCTTTTTGAGGTCGACGACCGAGAGGCCGCCTGCGGCCTGGTCGGCGGTGTAGGCGGTGCGGCCGTTCTTGGACAGCGCGATGGAGATCGGGCCGTCGCCGGTCGGGATCAGGCGGGGGCTCTCGCTTTTCCGGGTGATCTCGATGATCCGGTCGCCGTTGAGGTCGGCGGCGTAGGCGGTGCCGGTCCGCTCGTTCACGGCGAGGCCGGTCGGGCTCGATCCCTCGACCGTGACGCGCTTCTTCTCCTTGAAGGTGCGGGTGTCGAAGGCGACGACGGTGCCGTCGCCGAAGCTGCTGGCCCACGCCGTGTTGTGCTTGGCGTCCACGATGACCTCACGGGCGTGGTTCACGCCGGGCAGCGAGGCGAGGTGCTTGCCGGTGCGCTGGTCGTAGACGGCGACGGAGTTGTCGCGGGTGTTCGTCGTCCAGACGGTGTTGTGCTCGTCGTCGACGGCGACCCCGTAGACGGCCTCGACGGCGCCGGTCTCGGCGTTGGTGACCGGAGGCGTGTACGTGTCCTTCACCTTCAGCGTGCGGGGGTCGACCTTCAGCAGGCTGGAGTTGGTGACGGGCGGCCGGCCCACCGCCGCGGTGGCCCACAGCACGTTGTTCCGCTCGGAGTACGCGGACTGGTAGAGCCCCTTCACGAGCGGCGCGGACTCGACGGTCGAGCCGGACGCTTTGCCGGTGGTCTGGCCGGGCTGCGCGGAAGCGGTACCGGTCAGGGCCAGCGCGCTGCCCGCGGCGAGGGCCACGGCGACTGCGGCGGTACGGCGGATGCGGCAGGTGAGTGAGGTCATGCTGCGTCAATCTCCTTGACTGAGGCGCCTCCAGGAGAGGCGATCACTCGATAACTTAGCTTAGCCTAACCTAAGTCACACGCCTTTCATTGTGTGGCGCCCGCCACATGCGACCCCGCATCACCTAGGGGAAACGCTAGGGCAAACCCCCATCTCCATAGGTCAGTTGGGAGGATGCGGCGGCCGTACGCGATCGGCGAGGCTCTTCCCATGACGAAGATCAAGCGAAACGCGGCCCTGCTCGCCGCCTCCGCGGCCGTCCTCAGCCTCACCGCGCCACTGGCCGCGACGGCCTCGACTCCAGCCGCCTCCGACACTCCTCCCGCCAAGGCCGAGCCCCTCGACTGGCAGCCGTGCGAGGGCGGCGGCATCGACCCCCGTCAGGAGTGCGCGACCGTCAAAGTCCCCCTGGACTACGCCGACCCGCGGGGCAAGCAGATCGGCATCGCCGTCTCGCGCATCCCCAGTGAGAACCCCGCGGCACGCCGCGGCGCACTGCTCCTGATCCCCGGCGGTCCCGGCGGCTCCGGCATCGACAACCCTTCGGGCAAGGGCCAGAAGCTCCCGCAGGCGGTCCGTGACGCCTACGACCTGATCGGCTTCGACCCCCGCGGTCTCGGCCGCTCGACGCCGGTCAGCTGCGGCCTCGACCACGCAGACCTCGCCACTTCGAGGCTGCGTCCCTGGCCCGCCGCCGACGGTTCCATCACCGAGAACATGAGCGCCGCCCAGCGGTTGTCGGACGCCTGCGCACGCAACGGCGGCGAGCTCCTCCGCCACATCAGCACCGCCAACGAGGCCCGCGACCTGGACCGTGTCCGGGCGGCGCTGGGCGAGCGGAAGATCTCCGCTTGGGGCGTCTCCTACGGAACGTACGTCGGGGCCGTCTACAGCCAGCTCTTCCCGCACCGCACCGACCGCGTGGTCCTGGACAGCAATGACGACCCCGACCCCACGCGCGTCTCGCGGGCCTGGCTCGCCGGGCACGAGCAGGGGGTCGAGGACACCTTCCCGGAGTTCGCCAAGTGGGCCTCGAAGCCCGGCAATCCGAACCGCCTGGCCAAGACGGCGGCCGAGGTGCGCCCACTCTTCCTGCGCCTGGCCGCCGAACTCGACCGCGAGCCGATCCCGTGGCCCGGCGCCAACCCCGAGGAGCTCAACGGCAACGTCCTGCGCCAGACCATGCTGAACGCGCTCGACGACCCCGACGACTTCACCGGCCTGGCCGAACTGATGCGGGCCGCCCGGAAGGGCACGGTCCCGCCCGTGCCGCAGGCACCGCCCGCGCAGGTGCTGCAGAACGCCGTCGCGGTGGGCTCCGCGGTCCTCTGCAACGACATCGAGTGGCCCAGGTCGGCCGGCGCGTACGCGAAGGAGGTCGCAGCGAGCCGCTCCAAGTACCCCCTGACCGCCGGGATGCCGAGGAACGCGATGCTGTGCGCGGCCTGGCCGTACCGGCCGAAGGAGGCTCCGGTGCGGATCACCGACAGCGGCCCGTCCAACATCCTCCTCGTCCAGAACGAGCGTGACCCGGTGGCCCCGATCGCCGGCGCCCTCAACCTCCGCAAGGCCCTGGGCAAGCGGGCCATCATGGTGACGCTCGACTCGACCGGCCACGACGCGTATCTCGACAACGGCAACGCGTGCGGCGACCGGACCGTCTCGCACTACCTGGCGACGGGGGAGCGGCCCGCTCGGGACACCTACTGCGCGTAGGGGCGGCAGGCCAGGAGCTCGGCGGTGTCGAGAAAGGGCCGTCCGAGCTCCTCCGCCCCGAAGTCGAGCACATAGAGCCCGGTGGACACCCGCTCAAGGAAGCCCCACTCCCAGATCGCCTCCTCGTCCACCCCGGTCCGGTCCGCGAGCAGAGCGCAGTACGAGCGGACCAGCCCGCCGGCCGCGGCCCCGTCCCCCCCTTCAACTCCGCGCACCAGTCACGGAGTACGACCCCCAGGTCGTACGCGCGCTCGGCGAGGAACCCGTCGGGATCCACGAAGACGAAGCCCGCTTCCGCACCTTCGCGCGGGGTGGGGGCCCGCAACGTGTTGCCGGGATGCGGGTCACCGTGCGCGACGACGCAACGGTCGGGGTCGAACGCGGCGGCACGACGCCCGGCAAACACCAGCGCCAGGCTCACGACCCGCTCCGAACAGGGCCGCCCAAGGCTCTCCCACAGCCGCCCGACCGTCTCACCCAGGACGCTGGCCTTCTCCGGTCCCGGATCGACGGCACGGGGCACCGACCAGGCCCGCCGGAGCATGGCGCACAGCGTCTCGATCTGCTGCCGAGGGGCCGGCCCCGGCCGGTCCATCGAAGGCCCGAGCGCCTCCTGAAGCATCGCGTGACGTCCGAGATCGTAGGCGAACAGCTGCGCATAGCCCCGCCCCCGCGCGAGGCGAAGGGTCCGCACCTGCCCCGCGAAGTCCGCTGCGGGCAGCGAGAGCTTGAGCACCGCGTCCCGACCGTCGCGGGTCCGCGCCCGCGCCACGTAGGAGGAGGTACCACCGGGCAGCGGCTGCCCGACGGTGATGGACCAGCGCCGCTCCATTTCGCCGATGCGGGCGGGTAGTTCGGCCAGCCACTCTTGCCCTGCCGGTCCGAGGCTGTGGGCCTTCTGGCGTACGAGGGCGTTGGCGGCTACGGCAGCGGGTTCCCCCGGGCGGTGATCCACAGGTCGTACCACTCCTCGTGGGTGAGTTCCGGTTCGCGGGTTACGGCGTCGCGGCAGGCGAGGATGCGGGCGGGGCGGCTGGTGCCGATGACCGGGGTGATGGCTGCGGGGTGGCGTTGGAGCCACCACAGCAGGATGGTCTCCGGTGTCGTCCGCTTGCGGGCGGCGAGCGCGGTGACCAGCTGGGCGGTCGGGGAGTCGCCGCCGCCGGTGTAGCGGCCCCGGGCGAGGGCTCCCCAGGCCTGCAGTTGGATGCCGTTGGTCGTGCAGTATTCGAGCGTTCCGTGCGGGAAGCCGCTGCCGGCCGCGGCGGGTGTGTTCACCAGCACGCCGCCCTCGACCCAGTCACGCCTCTCCAGGCTCATCTCCAGCTGGTTGGCCACCAGCGGTACGTCGAGGTGCGTCTGTAGGTGCGCGATCTGCGCGGCGCTCATGTTCGACACGCCGAACCGGCGGACCAGGCCCTGTCCGTGCAGCGATGCCAGCGCCTTCGCGATCTCCTCCGGGCCGGTCAGCGGATCGGGCCGGTGCAGGAGCAGTACGTCGATCACGTCGGTGCGCAGGCGGGTGAGGCTCTCCTCGACGCGCTGGACGATGCTCGGCCCCCGCAGGTCGTACAGACCGGGCCGCTCACCGTCGGCGAGACGGATACCGCACTTGGTCTGCAGGACGATGCGCTCGCGCAGGCCCGGCGCCCTGGCGAGCACTTCGCCGAAGACCGCCTCGGACTTGCCGTGCCGGTAGATGTCGGCGTGGTCGAAGACCGTGATGCCGGCCTCCAGCGCGGCGTCCACCGCGGCCTCGGCCCCGGCGATGTCCTCGGCGGCGTACGGCCGGGTGTCCCAGGTGCCGCCGAGCCCCATGCACCCGTACAGCACACGGCTGGTGCGCACGTCGGTCTGCGATGCCATGTCTCCTCCTCCGTGTCGCTCCGTGATGGACTCGGCCATCGTCGCTCAGTTCCGCAGGGAATCGGCCAGCATTTCCGCGACGGCGAGCACGGGAAGCTGGGTGTTCGCCGCCGGGACCGTCGGCAGGACGGAGGCGTCCACGACCCGCAGGTTCGCCACGCCGCGCACGCGCGCCTCCCCGTCGACCACGGCGAGAGGGTCCTCGGGCCTCCCCATGGCGCAGGTGCCGACGGGGTGCCAGTACGTGCCCGCCCGGGCGCGGAGCTCCTCGTCCGGAAGGCTACGAGGGGAGTGCCCGTCGGCCGGGCCCGCCAGGGACTTCAGGGCTGTGGAGGCCGCCAGCTCCTCGACGATCGCCAGGCCTGCCCGCATGACCGCGATGTCGTGCCCCTCCGGATCGGTGAGGAACGCGGGGTCGATGTCCAGATCCTCGGTGGGATCGGCCGACCGCAGCCGGACCCGGCCGCGGGACGCGGGCTTCATGAGGAGTGCGGAGATGCCCGCCTCGTACTGGCCTAGCGGCAGCCTGCCGAACAGGGGCGGGCCCGCGGAGGGGTTGATGTGCAGGTCCCAGGAGCCTTCGGGGCAGCGCGGGCTCGCCGCCCTGATCAGCATCCGGTTGACGTACAGCTCGCCCGCTTCCTCCTTGGCGGCCAGGCTCGCGTTCAGGCCCCTCGTCGGGGTCAGCGGCACGAAGACGCCGGGCTGGTCGATCAGATGCGCGCCGACGCCGGGCAGGTCGATCTCGGGCCGGATGCCGGTCTCCGTGAGGTGGTCGGCGGGTCCGATGCCGCTGCGCATCAGCACGGCGGGCGACCCGAACGTGCCACTCGCCAACAGGTACGTGTCGCCGTGCACGGTCGTCCGGCGTCCGTCCACGGCGACGTCCACGCCGTGCACCCGGCCCGCCCGCACGGTCATCCGGTCCACGACGGCGCCGCCGATGATCGTGAGGTTCGGCCGCGGACGTGCCGCGTGCAGATAGGCGAAGGCCGCGTTCCAGCGCAGCCCGCCCACCGCGTTGAGCAGCGGGGTTCCGTAGCCGGGGCCGCCGCCCCGCGCGGCCATGTCCACTTCCCCGTAACCGAGTTCGCGGGCGCCGCT
This sequence comes from Streptomyces sp. NPDC054047, assembly GCF_055585065.1. Classification (NCBI taxonomy): domain Bacteria; kingdom Bacillati; phylum Actinomycetota; class Actinomycetes; order Kitasatosporales; family Streptomycetaceae; genus Streptomyces; species Streptomyces sp. NPDC054047. The sequence continues at coordinate 79,573 of NZ_JBVJKV010000007.1, forward strand.
CAGCGCGGCACGGCTCCAGACGGAATGCTCATGGTCGGGCACCGGCCGCAGCTCCATCTGCTCCACGGCCCTGCGGCGGAAGGGCTCCATCGCGGAGGCCGTCCACCGCGGGCCGCCCGCCCCGGCCCATTCCGCGTGGTCGGCCTCCGACCCCCAGGTGTTCCAGCAGCCGTTGATGCACGAGGAGCCGCCGAGGATGCGGGCGCGGATGCGGTGGACGGGGGCGTGGCGCTCCCACACGTCGTCGCGCGGCAGCGCGCGGGCGTTCAGCACCTTCTGCGGCCAGGCCTGCCGTTCCGGTCCGTAGTCCTGGCCCGCCTCCAGCAGGCAGACCGTCCGCCCGGGGTCCTCGCTGAGGCGGGCCGCGAGGACGCAGCCCGCCACGCCGCCGCCGAGGATGACCACGTCGTAGCCTGCCCGGGCCGCCGCGCCGCTCATGCGCGTTCCTCGGTGCCGCCGTGCGACTTGGCGTCCTGAGCGAGGAGTTGCTCCCGGGAGATGACGTCGGCCCGCGTGGCCGGGACGGTGCACGCGTACGCGCCCGCGATCGCGCCGTAGCGGGCGCACCGCAGGGGTGACTCGCCCGCCAGCCAGCCGAAGAGGTAGCCCGACGCGAAGGCGTCACCGGCGCCGTTGGAGTCCACCACCGGTGCCGGGGGCGTGACGGTCGGTACGTGGGACAGCTCGCCGTCGACCAGGAGATGGGCCCCCTCGGCCCCGGCCGTCGCGACGACCACCTGCGCCCGGCCCCGCGCGGCGATCTGCCGCATGGTCTTCTCCGGGTCCGCCAGGGCCGCGGTCGACAGGAAGACGAGGTCGGCCTCGTAGGCGAAGGCCTCGTGGTACGGCTCGACTCCGTCCCAGTTGTGCAGGTCGGTCGAGACGCTCACCCCCGCCGCGCGCAGCGTGGGCAGGGTGAAGGCGCACGGGTAGGTGAGGGAGACATGGGCGTGCCTGCTCACCGCGGCGAGGGCCTCGACCGTCGCCGGAGGCAGCCGGTCCGCCTCCTGGGAGCGGCTGTCGTCGTACAGTGAGAGGCGCCGTCCGTCGGGGCCGACGAGGTTCACCGCGCGCTTGGTGCCGCCGGGCTGGAGCACCTCGGTGAGCGGGATGCCCCGCTCGCGGTGCAGTGCGCGTACGAGGTCGCCTTCGTGGTCGGCGCCGATCATGTCGAGGTGATGCGTGCGCAGGCCCAGGGCCTGCACGCCCATCGCCACGAAGTCACCGGTCTGCCCGGCCCGCATGTCGATCGCGGGCACCATGTAGCTGTCGGCGAAGGGGAGCGGCAGTTCGGGGACGTAGACGATCGAGTCGACACCCGCGCCGCCGAGCACCAGGACGTCGATCCCGCTCTCGGAGATCTCGTTCGCGGACTGGTTCTCAGGGGGCACAGGCGCTCCTCGGCCGGGTCTCTTCGCGGTGACGGATGGATTCCCCGCGCCTGCGGATCGCGTGCGGATCGCGCAGTTCGTGGGCGAGCAGCAGGCGGGCGAGCTCGGCGCGTCGCTGCTCGGGGGCGCCGCGCAGGGACGTGGCGAGCCGTTCGGCGGTGGCCTGGTCGATCGTGTCCTCGTGGGCGAGGAGCCGGGCCATGTCCGCATCGTTCTCGGCGGCAGGGGCGGCAGGAGTCGCCGGCTGCGGGGGGCTCGTGGCCCGGAGCAGCGGCTCGGCGGCCTCGGCCGGCAGGAGCGCCGCGTACCGGGGCAGGTCGGCATCGGCCGCGATCAGCAGCAGGTGCTTGGCCGTCAGTGCCGCCTCCGGGAAGGGCTCGCCGCCCGCGAGCGGGGCAAGGGTGTCGGGGGCGAGGCCGAGGACGCAGCCCGCGTACAGCAGTATCTGCCGGACGCGCGTGCTCTGGGGCGCGTCCGGCAGCAGCGTGGCCGTCCGCTCCAGGAACCCGGCGATCAGCGCGACGGACCCGGTGGTGTCCAGGGTCTGGCCGCCGCGGAAATAGCGCCCCAAGTACGCCTGCCACCAGGCGAGATGCACCTCGTAGAGCTGCGCGACGGTCTGTTCGTACGTGCTGCGGGGCAGCAGTCCCTGCGCGGTGAGTTCGTCGAGCAGGGGCACCAGCTCGCGGTAGACCAGGCGCATCCAGGTGTGCGGGGAGCGCTGGATCCCCCAGCAGTACTCGCCGGTGTGGTCGGCGAGCAGTTCGGCCAGGCTCAGCTCTCCGGCGATCAGTTCGGAGCTGATGCCGGAGGGGGTGACGTCGAAGCGGTAGAAGAGGTCGGAGGACGCGGGCGGCCGTGGGTCGGGCAGCTCGCGGTCGATGAACCGCTCAAGGTCCTCGAAGCCGTGCAGGAGTTCGCCGGAGGCGGGCGTGAGGCGGGGGTGCAGGGGGTTGACGAAGCGCGTCTTGATCTTGGAGATCTCCTCCGAGAGCGCCTGGTAGAGGAAGATCTTGTCGAAGCGGTAGCTGAAGGAGAGCCCGATGTAGGGGAAGACCGTGCAGCTGCGGCATTCGCTGCGCTGCCCCACCTCTTCGTCGCGTACGCGGCGGAACTCCTCGTCCTGCACCAGTTCCAGCAGATCGCGGTCCCAGGCCAGGGAGTTGTCGAAGGCGTGGTAGCAGGGCAGGACCAGGCGGCCGTCGGGACCGACGGTGAGGATGCGCTTGTTGGCGTAGCAGTCGGTGGGCGCGAGCGGGTCCAGGGCCTCCATGTACTTGCGGAAGTGCAGGTTGATCACCGTGAACGGCTGGTAGAGCAGGCGCATCAGCTCGGCGGTGATCGACTCGGAGCCGGTGGCCGGGGCTGGGACGGCGCGCGGCGCCGGTCCCGCGGTGAGCGGCTTGCCGTTCTGCTCGATCAGGGCGATCTTGAGCTTGCGCGCGGTCCGGTTGGTGTCGCGGACGGTGTCCTGCTCGTCGAAGTACTCGAACATCGTGGAGAAGTAGATGGTGACCCGGTTCTCCTGCGCGAAGCGCAGCAGGTCCGCCACCTCGTCCACGTTCTCCCGGGTGACCACGCAGATGAGCTTGAGGTTGCCCGCGTTGGTGGCGGCCACGCGCTGGATCACGTCGAGGGCGCGGTCCAGGGTGGGCACGCCGCGGATGGCGCGGTACCGGTCGGGCTTGAGGGTGTCCAGCGAGACGTTCATGGTGTCGACGTACGGCACGATCGCGTCGATGTGCTTGGCGAAGCGGATGCCGTTGCTGGTGATCTCGACCGCCATGCCGAGCGACTTGGCGTACTGGACGATCTCGTCGATGTGCGGGTGCAGGACGGGCTCGCCGCCGGTGAAGTCCACGTAGCGCACGCCGAGTTGGTGCAACTGGTCCAGGATCTCGCGGGCCCGGTCGGGGGTGAGCTCGTCGTAGCCCTTGAACTTGTCGTCCTGCCAGACGTTGCAGTACCCGCAGAGCGAGTTGCAGCGGAAGGTGATGTAGAAGCGGGCCGACTGCAGGGAGCTGGGCGGGGCTGTGGTGGCTGGTGCCGGGGTGGCTGTCACGGCCGTCTCTCCATCCATGCGGTGGGGTCGAGCGGGGGGCGGCTGCCGTGCCGCCCTGTCCTGGCCGGGATGCAGTCAAACACGTCCGTTGATCGCGATGGAAGAGTTTGTGCAATCTTTCATCGAGCTTGCGGTCCTTGTGGAGCGGGAGGATGCGGGCTTCCGCCTGGTCGCCGTTCAACTCGTGCTTCCCGTGGGGTAGTTCGTGCCCTTGGGGTGGGGTTGACCCTTCAAAGGGCGGCCTCTAGGGTCCGGTTGCAATTGCTTGCTGCAAGACGGCAAAGCGATGCAGGGGCGGTCCCGGGTGGTGCCGTGCGCGAGAGAACCGCACCCGCGCTCGCGTCGGCACCGACACCGGCACCTCGCCCCGGACCCTCATCCCCCCACTCCCCGAGGAGGACTTCGATGCACGGCCGTATGTCGAGATCCCGCAGGACCGTCGCCCTGACCGCCGCTCTGGTGGCCGGCGCGGCGGGCAGTCTCTACGTCGGAGCGCAGCAGCCGACGCAGGCGGCGCCCGCCCCGGTGACGGCGGAGAAGACCGCGGAGGCGAAGAAGCCGCCGAAGAAGCCGGGGAAGACGCCGCCCGGTGCGAAGGACGTCACGGCGGTGATGTTCGAGTGGAACTTCGACTCGATCGCCCGGGCCTGCACGGACACGCTGGGGCCGGCCGGCTACGGCTATGTGCAGACCTCGCCCCCGCAGGAGCGCCTCACCGGCCCGGCCTGGTGGACCGCCTATCAGCCCGTCAGCTACAAGATCTCCTCCCGCCTCGGCGACCGGAGCTCCTTCAAGAGCATGGTGGACACCTGTCACGACGCGGGCGTCAAGGTCGTCGCCGACTCGGTCATCAACCACATGACGAACGCCAAGGGCACCGGCTCGGGCGGCACGGAGTTCACCAAGTACGACTACCCCGGTGTGTACGCCAACGAGGACATGGACAACTGCCAGAGGGAGGTCAAGGACTACACGAAGCGCGAGGAGAGCCAGAACTGCGAACTCGGCGGCCTCGCGGATCTGGACACCGGCGAGGAGCACGTCCGCACGACCATCGCCGGATACCTCAACGACCTCCTGACCCTCGGCGTCGACGGCTTCCGCATCGACGCCGCCAAGCACATGCCCGAGGACGACCTCAAGGCGATCAAGTCGAAGCTCACCGACCCCGGCGTCTACTGGAAGCAGGAGACGCTGCCCGGCCCGGGAGAAGAGGTCCAGCCCGGCGAGTACGTCGGCACCGGCGACGTCCAGGAGTTCACCTACGCCTACCAGCTGAAGGGAGCCTTCGAGAGCGGCAACCTGGCCGGGCTGAAGAACGTCGCGGACGGCAAGCTGCCCTCCGCGTCCGCCGGGGTCTTCGTCGCCAACCACGACACCGAGCGGCAGGGCAACGTCCTCACCTACAAGCAGGGCGCCCCCTACACCCTGGCCCACGTCTTCATGCTGGCCTTCCCCTACGGCTCTCCGGACGTCCACTCCGGCTACGCGTTCACCAACAAGGACGACGGTCCGCCGAACAACAGCGAGGCCGACTGCTCCGGCGACGCCTGGGTGTGCCAGCACGCGCAGAAGAAGATCAGCGGCATGGTCGGCCTCCGCAACGCCGCGGGCGACGCCCAGGTCACCGACTGGTGGGACAACGGCGGCAGCGCCCTCGCCTTCGGACGGGGCAAGAAGGCCTTCGTCGCCATCAACGCGGGCGACGGCGAACTCAAGCAGGCCTTCCAGACCTCCCTGCCCGCCGGCAAGTACTGCGACGTGCAGTCCGGCAAGCGCGTCACCGTCGACGGCAGCGGCCGGGTGGCGGCGGCCGTCGCCGCGAAGAGCGCTCTGGCCCTCCACGTGAACGCCAAGAACTGCTCCGGCAAGAAGCACTGACCAACCATCAGGAGTACGGGGCCACAGCCCTGTTCCCATCCATCCGGTTGCCCGGCGCGTGCGGTGTCCTCCGTGCGCGCCGGGCAACCGGTGTTGTCCGCAACGACCCGAGGAGGACATACCGTGACACGCGCACGATTAAGATCCGTCGCCGCGCTGGCCCTGGCACCGCTGGCGGGGCTCCTGCCCGCTACCCCGGCGACGTCCGCGACGCACCATCCCGCGGCCACCGCGTCGTACCAGACCGCGACGCACACGGCCGCGCCCCCCGGCCTCCCGGCCCCGCCCTCCGACGCCGCACTGGCCGCCCAGCCGTCCCGGCACGACCTGACCCGCGAGCAGTTCTACCTGGTCATGCCCGACCGGTTCGCCAACGGTGACCCCGGCAACGACCGGGGAGGCCTGACCGGAGGACGTGACCGCACCGGTTTCGACCCCTCCGACCCGGCCTTCTTCCAAGGCGGTGACCTCAAGGGCCTCACCGGGAAGCTGGACTACATCAAGGGCCTGGGCACCACGGCGATCTGGATGACCCCGGTCTTCCAGAACATGCCGGCCCAGGAACGGGGCGGGAACACCGTCGGCAACTACCACGGCTACGCGATCACCGACTTCACCCGCGTCGACCCCCACTTCGGCACCGAGGAGGAGCTGGCCACCCTCATCGACAAGGCCCACGCCAAGGGCATGAAGGTCTTCTTCGACGTGGTGACCAACCACACCGCGGACACCATCGGCTTCGCCGAGAAGGAGACCGGCTACCGGTCCGAGGGCGCGCACCCCTATCTGGACACCGAGGGCCGCCCCTTCGACGACGACGCGGGCATGCGTCCGGTGGACGTCGACAGCTTCCCCTACACGCCGTACGTCGCGGACGCCGACCGGGACGCCAAGACGCCAGCCTGGCTCAACGACCCCACGATGTACCACAACCGCGGCGACTCCACCTTCGCCGGGGAGAGCGGCCTGAACGGCGACTTCATGGGCAACGACGACCTGTGGACCGAGCGCCCCGAAGTCGTCGAGGGCATGAAGCGCATCTACGAACGCTGGGTGAAGGACTTCGGCGTCGACGGATTCCGCGTGGACACCGCGAAGAACGTCAACATGGAGTTCTGGACCCAGTGGGCCCGGGCGCTCGACGCCTACGCGGCCGCACACGGCAAAAAGGACTTCTTCATCTTCGCCGAGGCCTTCTCCGCTGACCCCGCCATCACCGCGCCGTACATGACGCGGGGCGGACTCGACGCCACCCTGGACTTCCCCTTCCAGGCCATCGCCCGCAACTCCGCCTCGCGCGAGGGCGCCCCGCGCGACCTGTCGCGTCTCTTCGCACAGGACTACCGCTACACGACCGGCACGGCCAACGCCTATGAGCAGGTGACCTTCCTGGGCAGCCACGACATGGGCCGCATCGGCGGGTTCCTGGCCCGCGACAACCCCGGGGCGAGCGAGGCGGAACTGCTGCGCCGGCACCGCTTCGCCCAGGAGCTGATGATGTTCGCCCGTGGCAACCCCGTCGTGTACGCGGGCGACGAGCAGGGCTTCACCGGCAAGGGCGGCGACAACGCCGCACGCCAGCCCCTGTTCGCCTCCGACGCCGCGGCCTACCGGGACGACGACCAGCTCGGCACCGACCGCACCCATGCCGACGACGCGTACGACACGCGCCATCCGCTGTACCGCGCCATCGCCCGCCTCTCCAAGCTCACCCAGCGCCACCCCGCCCTGCGCGACGGTGTCTTCACCGAACGCCACGCCGGCCCGGCCGACGGGCCCGGGGTGTACGCCTACTCGCGCACCGACGCGCGAAAGCGCATCGAATACGTCGTCGCGCACAACAACGCCGACCGGGCCCGGACCGTACGGATCAAGACGGACTCCGCCCGCATGCACTTCGAGCCGCTGTACGGAACGGCCACCGCTGTCCGCAGTACGGTGGACAAGACGATCACGGTGACCGTTCCCGCGCTCTCGTCCCTGGTCCTGAAGGCCGGCGCACCCCTGCGCAAGCCCGGTTCGCCGCCCGTGGTCGCGCTGAGCGCCCCGGGAGAGGGCGCCACCGGCACGGTCGAGGTCTCCGCCACGCCCAGCGGCGGCGGCCTGAACCGCGTGGTCTTCGCCGCGCAGGTGGGGGACGCCCCCTGGCAGGTGCTCGGCACCGCCGACCACGCCCCCTACAAGGTCACCCAGCAGCTCGCGCCCACCGTGCCCGCGGGTACCGCGCTGCGCTACAAGGCGGTGGTCGTGGACAGCCGGGGCCGCACCGCGCACGCCCTGGCCACCAGCGGCGCGGGCCGCACACCGCCGCCCGTCCCGCCCGCCGTCGAACGCGCCTTCGCCGTCGTGCACTACCAACGGCCCGACGGCGACTACGACGGCTGGCGGCTGAGGACCGGCGCGGGCGGACAGGGCCCGGCCTTCACCGGCCGTGACGCCTTCGGGGCCTTCGCCTGGGTGAAGCTCGACCAGGACGCCGACTCCCTGTCGTACACCGTCGAGAAGGACGGCACCCCCGACGGACCCGAGCGCTCCGTCGACCTGACCCGCACCGGCGAGGTCTGGGTCACGCAGGGGCAGGAAGGCCAGAGCGAACAGCGGCCCGATGGGGCCTATCCGCCGGCGGACGACTCCACGGCGGTCCTGCACTACCACCGCCCGGACGGGAACTACGACGGCTGGGGCCTGCACGTGTGGGACGGGGCGGCCGACCCCTCCGACTGGGACGTACCCGTCGCACCGGTCCGCACCGACGCCTTCGGGCTCGTCTTCGAGGTGCCGCTGAAGCCCGGTGCGAAGAACTTGAGTTACGTCTTCCACAAGCGGGACGAGAAGGACGTCCCCGGCGACGAGTCCCTCGACCTCAAGCTCTTCGGCAGCGAGATCTGGCGGGTGGCGGGCGAGCCGGACCGTCTGACGCCCGCGCTCGGCGGCTCGCTGGGACTCGACCTGTCGGCGTCGCGGGTCCGGTGGCTCGACGAGCACACCGTCGCCTGGCCCAAGGGCGGCGCGGGCATCGCCGGCAGGCAGCTGGTCTACGCCCCCGAGGGCGGCATCACGCTGCGGGACGGGGCACTCTCCGACGAGGGCCACTGGCTGCGTCTGCGGCCCGCCGGGCCCGGCTCCGCGCAGCGGTACCGGGTGGCGGACGGCGAGGTCGTCCTCACCGTCGACCCCCGCGACCGCGACCGGATTCCCGACGCCCGGCGCGCCCGGCAGCTCCTGGCCACCGAGCGCGCCGACGGCGGAGCCCTGCTGGGCGCCGCGGGCGTGGACTGAGCGTCACCGGCCGAGAGCCACCTGGCCGGGAGGCACTCGGCTGACGGGGGCTCAGGGGGAGGCGAACGCGGCGGCCAGGTCGCGGGCGCCTTCCCCCACCCCCCGGACCGCGATGCCCCGCGTGGCGGGGAGCACCGGCAGGAGACCGCTGGACAGGCAGGCGTTTTTCGGCCGCGAGGCATAGCGGCTGCGGGCCTTGGGCACGGGGACCACCAGGCCGGGCGGGACGTCCAGGGCACCGGCGATCACCGTGGCCCACGCGGCGCGGGTGACCCGGTCGGGGCCGCCCAGGTGCAGCACCGGCGGGAGCGGCTCCGGGGAGGTGAGCAGCGCGGCCGTCACCTCGGCCACGTCGTCGACATGGACCGGTGTCGTCCACTGGTCGTCGGGGGCCTCGACCCGCGCGCCGGAGCGCAGCCGGTGGGCGCAGGCGGCGAAGTAGTTGAGCCACTTGCCCGCGTCCGCCGGCTCATGTCCGTAGACGAGGCTGACGCGCAGGGCGACGGCGTCCGCCGCCCTGGCCAGGAGGATTTCCTCCGCGTGGCGCTTCGCGCGGCCGTAGGCGTTCGCCGGGGAGACCGGCGTGTGCTCGTCGTGACCGGGCGAACGGCCGTCGAAGACGTTGTCCGTGGAGATCAGGACGACGCGTGAACGCCCGCCCAGCGAGGAGAAGTTGGCCGCGACGGCGGCGTGCGCGGCGTCCGCTGCCGCGGCGTGCTCCTCGCACCAGGTGACGTCCGAGGGGCCGTGCACCAGGACGACCCGCCGCGGCCGCAGCCGGGACACGAGCCGCCCGCAGGCCTCCGGGTCGGTGGCATCGAGGGCGGCCCAGCGCGCCCCGTACCGCTCGGGCGGCTGGGCCGGACGGCCGCGCGAGACGAGCGTCACCGCGTGCCCCGCCGAGGCCAGGCGGCGGGCGATGCCCGTCCCGACGAAACCGCTGCCGACGACGAGCGTGGCCGCCCGGATCACCGGGCGGCCCGCTCGGTCGGCACGGCGCCCTGGGCGGCCAGCAGACGGCCCGCGCCGATCAGACCGTGGTCGTCGTCGGCCACGCCGAGCGCGACCATCGCGTCGATGCGGTCCGCGGTCAGACCGAAACAGCCCTGCCGGACCAACTCCTCCACCAGGAGCCGGCGATAGCGTTCCCCGACGGCCAGCGCGAAACCGCCGACCACGATGTACCGGCACACCCCCACCGCGGTGAAGACGGCACAGATCGCCTGGGCGAGGTGCACCAGGGCGGCCCGCAGGATGCCGGTGGAGAACGCGTCGCCCTCGGCCAGCGCCCTGGCCAGGGCCGGGTTCTCGATGCGGTCGGCGCGGCCTTCGCACAGCGCCGCGAGCCGTGACGCGGCGAAGCCGGCGGGGTCGGCGGCCGCCGTGCGCCGCGCCGCGGCCAGGACCCCGCGGCCGGAGGCGATGGCGCCCAGATGGCCGCGTCCGCCGCAGTCGCAGAGCGGCGCGCCGGGGGAGGGGTCGCAGACCCAGTGGCCGAGTTCACCGCCGTGGCCCCCGGCGTCCAGGAGCACGTCCCCGCCGCGGAAGACCTTGTTCCCGATGCCCGAGCTGACGGTCAGCAGACAGAACGGCTCCGGCTCCGTGGCCGCGTAGCGCCAGGCCGCCGCCGTCAGGTCGTTGACGACGGAGACCGGCGTACCGAGCCGCAGGGTGAGCAGCTCGGCCAGCGGCAGCGGTTCGCCGCGCCGCCCCCACACCGTCGGCGCCGCCAGGACCAGCCCGTCGGCCGTGACCGGCCCGGCGAAGGCGACCCCGACCGGGGCCGCAGCCAGGTCGGCCGTGTGGCGGGCGACTTCGCGCACGATCTGGTCGACCACCCGCTCCTGGAGCACCGGAACCGGGGCCCCCGGATAGCGTGCCATGCCGTCGACGGGCACTCTGCGCACGCGGGAGACCTCCCCGCTCGCGGGGGCGTAACGCCCCACCCGGAGCGTGGTGCCGCCCACGTCGACCACCGTGAACGCGTCGTCAGTCATGGTGATGGGCACGGAGTTCCTCCTCGAAGACCAGCAGGTGCAGAGCGGTGTCGCGGTCGTTGAGCAGCCCGTGCTCGCCGTGCGGGCGGTTGACGACGACGTCGCCGGGACCGACCCGGAACTCCTCGCCGTCCCGGTACATCAGGCCGCTGCCGCTGAGGACGATGTAGGTCTCGCGGTCGGCGCCGTGCCGGTGGCGGCCGATGGAGGTGCCGGGCGGCAGCACGGCGAGGTCGATGAACTCCGCGCCGGGGCCGCCGGGTTCGCGGGCGAACACACGGTGGGCCAGGATCGTCCCGAGGCCGCCGTGGTCGTGCTGCTTGCCGGACAGGAGCGCGTTCAGGTTCGGCAGGGGCCCGGTCACCGTCCCGCTCCCTTCGCGGCCCGCGCGGCCAGGGCGTCGAGGGCGGCCCGCAGTGTCTCCAGCGGGATGTCCTCCAGGTCGTCGACGAAGGCCGCCTTGCCGATCGCCGTGGGCACCACCAGGTGGAGCCTGCGGCCCCGGCGCTGCCAGGTGGCCCGCAGGGCCTGGGTCATCTGATCGGGGGTGCAGGTCGCGGCGTCGAACACGGGAAGTCCGATCCGCTCCAGGAGCGCGACGACCCGTTCGCAGGTCTCGGCGTCGGTGAGCCCCAGCAGCCGCGCCAGATGGGCGGAGAGCGCCATGTCGACGGCGACCGCCTCGCCGTGTTCGAGACGATGGCCGCCCGCGGTCTCGATCACGGGGCTGAAGGTGTGGCCGAAGTCCACCAGGCGGGCCAGCTCGTGCTCGCGCAGGTTGGGGCAGAGCTCCTCCATCATCAGCCGCATGGAGGTGCGGACCACGTAGGTCTCCAGCTCGGCGTCGGGTCGGTGCCCGGACCGCAGGAAGACGTCGGGGTGCCGCTCCAGGGCGCGGAACAGGTCGCCGTCGAGGATCACCGCCATCTTCACGATCTCGGCGAGACCGCAGCGGATCTCACGGGCGGGCAGGGTGCCCAGGAGCGCCGGGTCGTTCAAGGAGGCGTGGGCCGGGTGATAGGCGCCGAACATGTTCTTCGTGTGCAGGCCGTTGACCCCGGTCTTGACGCCGACCCCGACGTCGACCTGGCCCACCAGCGTGGTGTTGACCTTGATGTAGCGGATGCCGCGGGCGTACATGGACGCGGCGAAGCCGACGATGTCCGCGACGATGCCGCCGCCCACCGCGAGCATCACCCCGTGCCGGTCGAGACCGGCCGCCTTGGCGGTCGCGCACACCTTCTCGGCCGAAGCGAGCGACTTGTTGTGCTCGCCGGACGGGATGGGATGCACGCTCCAGTGTCCCGGGTCCAGGTGCGCGCCGAGATAGGCGCGCAGCTGCCGTCCGTAGAGGCGGTCCACCGTGGGGCCGACGAAGGCCACCACGCGGCGCCCTTCGACGTAGCGGGCGAGGAGCGGATTGTCCGGGGAGAAGACCCCGTCGGTGACGTCGACCCGGTAACCGGTGCCGTCCGGTGCGTGCAGGTCGAAGCCCCCGGCGTCCTCACGGACGCCCTCGGCCTCGGCCAGGGCCAGGCTTGCCATGTCTCTCCTCGGTCTTCGTTCGAGTCTCGGTGCGGTGTGGTTCCGGATCCGGGCGTGGCGCCAGATCCGCGAATACGCGGGCGATCTTCCGTACGAGGGGTACGTCGGGCAGCTCCTCCAGGGCCACCGGCCGGCCGTGCTGATCCGCCACCGGGAGCCGCCAGTTGGGGTGCACGGTCGCGGTGCCGGGAAGGTTCTGCGGGCGGCGGTCACCGGTCGCGTCCGGGAGCCAGACACCGAGCATCCGGGCCGGGGTGAGCAGCAGGAACCGGTGCAGGGCGGCCACCTCGCCCTCCGGCGCCGGCAGCAGCCCGAGCCGCTCCAGTTCGGCCAGCCAGCCGTCGCGTTCCGCGGCGGCCTCCGCCTTCTCCTCGGCCGCGGGGCGGGTCAGCAGGCCGAGCCGCTCGCGGAGTTCCACGTGCTCGCCGGTGAGCCAGGCCGCGGTGCTCGGCAGGTCATGGGTGGTGAGCGTGGCCAGGCAGTTCTCGCGCCATTCGGCGGGCGGCAACGGGCCGTGCCGGCCGGCGCTGCCGCCGAGGTACTCGAAGCGCTGCACCGAAGTGCCCAGGATGCCCCGCGCGGTGAGCTCCTCGCGCACGCCGTCCTCGACGGTGCCCAGATCCTCGCCGATCACGCTCGCCCCCGCCCGGTGGGCCTCCAGGGCGAGCACCCCCAGCATGGCCTGCGCGTCGTAGCGGACGTACGTGCCCTCCGAGGGCGGGCGCCCCTCGGGAATCCACCAGAGCCGGAACAGGCCCATGACATGGTCCACGCGGAGCGCTCCCGCGTGCCGCAGGCCCGCGCGCAGCAGTTCGGCGAAGGGCCGGTAGCCCTCGGCGGCCAGCGCGTCGGGGCGCCAGGGCGGCTGCCCCCAGTCCTGGCCGTGCGGATTGAAGTCGTCGGGCGGCGCGCCCACGCTCATCCCGGCGGCCAGACAGTGCCGCAGGGCCCAGGCGTCGGCGCCCTCGGGCGCGACACCGACCGCGAGGTCGTGCACCAGCCCCACGGCCATGCCCGCGTCCAGCGCCGCCGCCTGCGCGGCGGCGAGCTGCTGATCGGTGATCCACGCCAGCCAGCGGTGGAAACCGACGGCCCCCACGAGCTCCTCGCGGGCCCGTGCCACGGCCGGGGAGCGCGGATCGCGCAGCTCGCCCGGCCAGGTCCGCCAGTCGGCGCCGTGCACCTGGGCCAGGGCGCACCAGGTGGCGAAGTCGGTGAGCCCCTCGCCCTCGCGGGCGACGAAGGCGGCGAACTCCGCGGCGCGGCCGGGGGAGAGCGGCACCTCGTGCACCGACCGCAGGGCCCGGTGCTTGAGGTCACGCACCGTCTCGCGGTCGATGAGCGAACTGCCCTCCAGCACCGCTTCGTTGAGCGCGCGGGCGCGGGCGGCGAGACCGTCGACGCTGGAGCGCGCCAGCGGCCCGAGTAGCCCGTACTCCGGCACCGCCTCCACCCGGACGTGCATCGGGTCCGGGAACCGGCGCGAACTGGGGCGGTACGGCGACGGGTCGGGCAGCGGCCCCGGAGTGGCGGCGTGCAGCGGTCCGAGCTGGACGAAGCCGGCGCCCAGCGAGCGCCCCGACCACGCGGCCAGTTCGGCGAGGTCCGCCAGGTCGCCCATGCCCCAGGAGCGGCGCGAGAGCACGGAGTAGAGCTGGACGAGGAAGCCCCAGGTGCGGTGCTCGGGCAGGGCGAGGCGGTCGGGGACCGCCAGGAGCGGCGCGCGGGCGCCGCGCTGCCCCACGCGCACGTGCAGGGTGTGGTGGCCGGGCGGCAGAGGAGCGTCCGGGGACACCAGGCGACCGTCCGCCAGCTCCACCTCGGCGTCCCCGGGCAAAGGCCCCGGCAGGAGCACCCCACCGCCGTGGGCGCGGGTCACGACGCAGGGAGGCAGCAGCCGTGCCGCCTCCACGCCACGGTGGGCGTCCAGGGCGCCGCGCGCCGCCCGCGGGGTGGAGGCGTCCACTCCACAGGCGGCGAGCACGGCGACCAGGGTCTCGGGGGACACGACGGCCCGCTGCCCCCGGTCGGTGGTGTAGCCGGTGGCCACGCCGTGCGCGCGGGCGAGCGCGGTGAGGGCGTCGGTCACGGGCGGGCCTCGGCGCTCTCGGTGCCTGCTGCTTGCGGGGTGTCCCCGGCGTGTCCGCCACCGAGGGGAGCAGGCGAAGCAGACTCGAAGAGCCGCTCCAGGACGACCGCGACCCCGTCCTCGTCGTTGCCGGGTGCGATCTCGTCGGCCATGGCGCGCAGCTCGGCGTGTGCGTTGGCGACGGCCACCCCGTGTCCGGCCCAGGCCAGCAGCGGAACGTCGTTGGGCATGTCCCCGAAGGCGATGGTGTCGGCGCCCGTGAACCCCAGGAGCCGCGCGGCCCGTGCCACGCCCGCGCCCTTGGTGACGCCGGGCGGCAGCACCTCCACCATGCCCTTCACCGAATGCACCACGGAGACCGCGTCGCCGAACAAGGCCCGCACGGTGGCGGTCAGTTCGTCCTCGGGCACGGCGGGGTGGTGCAGGACCAGCTTGTCGATGGGCGAGGCCCACAGCAGCGCCCGGTCGGTCGTGACGTCCCAGCCGTGCCGCACGCGCTCGCCGAAACCGGGAGTGACCTTGAAGCGGCTCTCGGGCGGGGCGGTGACGACGCCGAGTTCGAGACGGCCGAGCGCCGCCTCCACCCGCTCGACCACCTCGCGGGCGAGGTCGCGGTCGAGCGCCGCCGAGTCGATCAGCCGGTCGGCGGCCGCGTCGTAGAGCTGGGCGCCCTGCCCGCAGACGGCGAGCCCCCGATAGCCGAGAGCGGCCAGGAACTCCTTGCAGGCCGTGGCGGGGCGTCCGGTGACGACCAGGTGGTGCGCACCGGCCTCCTGGACGAGGGCGAGCGCCCGTCGTGTGCGCTCCGACACCGACAGATCGCCGCGCAGCAATGTGCCGTCCAGATCCGTGGCGACCACCCGGAAGGGGGGTTCGGTCACCGGGACGGTGTCCCAGGTGACCCGCCCCGATGCGAGCGTCAGCATCAGGACGAGCTCGGGGCCGACCGGCGGCCCGTCGAGCCTCCCGCGAAAGACGTCGTCACCGGCCGGTTCGAGCGCCACCAGCGCGGCACCGTATCCCGACGGAACCGCCTCGTCGGAGGCCAGGGCCTCGGCGGCGGACTCCAGCGCCGCGGCGGGCGCCGGGGCTCCGCCCGCACCGGCCGCGACCTCCACCCGTTCGAGTCCCGGATGGCGGTAGGTCACCGTCAGGGCGCCGTCCGGCGTGCGGGTCACCCGGCAGCGCTCACGGACCCGGTCCAGCAGGTCGGGGCGGTCCGCGGCGCGGGCCACCTCCGCGCAGCGGACGAAGTCGGCCCGCCCGTGGGCGGCCTCGAAGAGCCGCTCGTACGCGGTCCCGTCCAGCGGCGCGACCCGGCCGTAGGCCACGGCGTCCCCCAGGGCGGCCGCGGTGTCGGCGATGAGGTCGCGATGCTCGCGCCAGGACGCGTCGGGCAGCTGATCGAACCAGCCGTGGCGGATGACCTCCTCGGCCGGCAGGCGGGGCCGCTCGCCCCGGACCAGGCCGGTGAAGGCCGCCAGGTGCAGCTCGGCGGCGCGTGCCCAGGTGAACTCCCGGGCCGTGCGGCGGGAGTTGGCCGACAGACGGGCATAGCCGTCGGGGTCCTCGCGGAACAGCGCGGCGGCCTCCCGGATGCGTACGGCGAGCTCCCGGGCGAGCGCCCGGTCGTCGTCGCGGAACGAGCCGCGCACCCGGAAGCCGGTCGCCGCCGGGTCCGTGAGCGGCAGGGTGTGCAGGAAGTGCCCGGTGACCTGCTGGGCCGTGGCGATCGGCACGGCCCCGCAGGCCATGGCCTCGGCCTGGGCGATGAGGAAGCCGTCCAGCTCGTACTTGGAGGGGTAGACGCAGAAGTCGGCGACGGCGGCGTGGGCGAAGAGGGTGTCCTCGTCGGCGAGCCGCCAGTCCAGGTGGACCTGGCCCGGGTGGCGGTCGGCGATCTGCTGGAAGTACGCGTTGGCCGCGGTCGGCGCGTCCTGGCCGCCCCCGCCGGTCGAGCAGCGGATGACGAAGCTGAGGTCGGGGTCGGTGGCGAGGACCTCCTCGATCGCCCGCATCAGCTCCAACTGCCCCTTGTGGTGCACCGCGTAGCGGGCCGCGTGGTAGAAGACGGGCCGTGCCGGATCGAGCCCGAGGGAGCCGAGCACGTGCTCCCGGTCGATGGCGCCGGGGTCCCGTGCCAGCCAGCTGTCCGAGATGCCGCAGCCGCCGAGGAAGAGCTTGTCCGGCTGCTCACGCACCTGCCGGGCGATCGGCAGTGTGTGGAAGAGAGCCTCGAAGGGAGTGTCGCGGAAGGTGCTGTAGTAGGCGCGCTGACCGGGCGACACGAAGCCGACCAGATCGGCGTGTGCGGCGATCAGCGGGAACAGGCCCACGTAGTCGGGGCCGTACTCGACGTGCATCCGGGTGCCCGCCAGGGCCTTGGACATCACCGCCGCCGCGCTGCCCTCGGCGGGCGGTGGCGCGTCGAGGGCGTCGAGGTCCACCGTGTCGCGGACCCCGAACAGGTCGAGGAGACGTTCGACCTGCGGTCGGTAGATCTTCTGCGCGACGGGCGCGTTGGCGGCGACCGTGCCTGCGGTGTGGCGCGACGGATCGGCGGCGAGCACCGGTGGCAGGAGGTAGTGGTAGTACGGCTCGAAGCCGTGCACCACGGCGGGCTCGGCGCCACCGCACTCCTCGATGAAGTGCAGGGCGTCCACCTGGAAGACCAGCGGTTTGAAGTGGGACAGGTCCCGGCCCTCCATGCTGGGCGGAGGGTAGAGGCGGTCCGGGAGCAGATCGAGGTACGAGTTGGAGAGGAAGTAGACGTCCACGCCGTCGAGGCGCAGCCGGTGCGCGCGCGTGGTCAGGTCGAGCGTGAGCTCGGCCGGATGGTCGGGCCACACCTTGGGATCGAGGACCAGCGGCACGGCGTGCCGGTGGACGTACTGCGTCTCCTCGATCTCGAAGCGGTCCCGCAGCGCGTCGAGCAGGCCGTGCGCCGGGGTGACGACCGAGACGCGGTGGCCGCGCGCCGCGTAGGCCCGCGAGAGGTTCCAGACGAGCGGCGAGAGGCCGCCGCGCATCAGCCGGCCGTCGAAGCCGCCGCACTCGAAGGAGACCTGGATGACGTGCACCGGACGGTCGGTGGCTGTGCTGGGGGTCATGCCGCTGCTCCCTCGGTCACCTGCTGGACCGTGCCGTCCTCGAGGACCACCGCCGAGTCGATGTCGGCGTCCGGGGGGATCGCGGCGCCGGGCAGGACGACACTGCGCCGCACCCGCGCGCCCGCTCCGACGCGTACGCCGGGGAAGAGCACGCTCTGCTCCACCAGACCGTCGTTGAGCAGGTCCGCGGGCACCACCGAGTCGCGCACCCCGGGGCCCTCGGCCACCCGCTCGCGCCGCACCTCGGGAGCGAGGGTCCACGGCATCCGCCCGACGGGCAGACCGGGCGCGGGCGTCCGGGCCAGGGCGAGATGCGCCCGGTGGTAGCGCTCGACCGTGCCGATGTCCTCCCAGTGGCCGACGACCTCATGGCCGCGGATGTGCTCACCGGCCGCGAGCATCGACGGGATCACGTCGCGGCTGATGTCGTGCTGCCAGTCCGTGCCGTCGAGGAGTTCCAGATGGCGTCGCAGCACGCGCGCGTCGAAGACGCAGAAGGCCGCGAACACCAGGTCGCTGGTGGGTTTCTCGGGCTTCTCGACGAACGCGGTCAGATGCCCGGCGGCATCGAACTCGACCATGCCGAACAGATGCACCCAGCGCGGTTCGATGCGCTGGTACGCCAGGGTCAGCGCCGCGCCCGAGGTCCGGTGCTCCTCGATCAGTGGCCCGTGGTCGAAGCGGTAGACGTGGTCGGCGTGCAGCACCAGGACGTGCTCGGCGCCGCCCCCGAAGACGTAGTCGCTCTTGCGGATGAGCGCGTCGGCCGTGCCACGCTCCAACGGCCAGGTACGGGAAGGCAGTTCGGGCGGCAGGCGGTGCGCGGCCCGCCGGTAGGCGTCGTCGTACGGGCCGAAGTGCACCCGGAAGTCCGGCGTCGTGTTCCACACCCGGTGCAGGTCGTCCATGAGCTGCCGCTCCTCGTACTGGGAGAGCAGCAGCACCTCGCCGAGACCGGAGGCCCGTGCGTTGGCGAGGCTGAAGTCGATCAGGCGGCAGGCTCCTCCGTACGGCACGAGCGGCTTGAGCCGTCCGGCGCCGAGGGGACCCATGCGTCTGCCCTCGCCGCCCGCGAGGAGGACCGCGCGGACCGCGTTCGTGTCAGCCATGCCGCACCTCGTCCCAGGTCACGCGACCGGAGGACAGCGTCAGGAGCAGCCAGGCGCCGGGGCGGTCCGGCGCGGGGCCGGTGAACTCCCCGCCGCCCACGGAAGTCAGCGGCCGGACGTCGGGCAGGGCGCGGGCCCCGGCGCCGCGCGGCGCGGGCACGACCAGTTCGACGCGGTCGGCGTGCGGCAGCCGGTAGGTGAGGCGCCCGTCGTCGAGAGCGGTGCACCGGGTGCGCAGGCGCGCCACGTCCTCCTCGGGCACGGCGTCGGGCAGGCGTTCCACCACCCGCTCGCAGGCGGCGAAGTCGGCGCGCTGCCAGGCGGCGTGGAAGAGGCGGCGCGCCGCGGCGCCGTCCAGCGGGGCACACCGTTCGTAGGCCGCGAGGTCGCCGTGCTCGACCGCCGCGTCCGGGGTGAGCCGCTCCTCGGGCAGCAGGTCCCACCAGCCGTGGAGCAGGGCGCGTTCGGCGGGCAGCTGGGCCGGTTCGCCCCGCCACAGCCGGGTGAAGGCGGCCAGGTGCAGGTCCGCGCAGTGCTGCCAGGTGAAGACGCGGGCGACGGCGGCGGCCCGGCGTGCCAGTTCGCGGTAGCGGTCCGGGTCCTCGGCCCACAGCGTGACCGCTTCGCGGATCCGGTCGGCGAGCGCGGCGGTCAGCAGTCTGTCGTCCTCGGCGAACGACCGGTTCACCGCGAAGCCGGTCGTCGTGGCGGGCCCGTCCGCGTGCCGGAAGTGGGCCATGCCCCGCTGGTCCGTGGCGATGGGCACCGCGCCGACGGCCATCGCCTCGCCCTGCGCGATGAGGAAGGTGTCCATCTCGAACTTGGACGGGAAGAGGCAGAAGTCGGATGCGGCGGCGTAGTCGAAGACCCGCCGCTCGTCCACGCGCTCCCACTCCAGGTGCAGCCGTCCCGCGTGCCGCCGGGCGATCTCGTGGAAGAAGGGGTCGTCGATGCCGTTGCCGGAGATGCAGCGCACCACGAAGTTGGCCGCGAGTCCCTCGGTGAGGACGCGGTCCACGGCGCGCACCAACTCCACCTGGCCCTTGTGGTGCACGGCGTAGCGGGCGTTGTGGAAGAAGGTGGGCAGGGCTGGATCGAGGCCGAGGCCGCCGAGCACCTTCTCGCGGTCGACGTCCGCCGGGTCCATGCCGAGCCACTCGTCGGAGATGGCGCAGCCGCCCACGAACATCTTGTGCGCGTTGCGCCGTACGACCCCGGAGATCGGGAGCCGGGCGAAGAGCTGCTCGAAGGGGGTGTCGCGGAAGGAGGCGTAGAAGTCCAGCTGTCCTTCGGAGAGGAAGTCGATCAAGTCGGCGTGCTCGGCGGTCAGTTCGTAGATCGCCACATGGTCCGGCGGGTAGTCGTAGTGCAGATGGGTCAGCTGCTGGTACTGCCGCGGTGCCTCCGGGAGTCCGTCGGCGGCGTCGGGCGCGGGCAGCGCGCGGTCCACGCCGAGCACCTCGAACAGCCGGCGCACCTTGGGCGCGTACACCTTCTTGGTGATCGGCATGTTGCTCTGCACGTTGCTGACGACCAGCTTCGTCGGGTCGTCGCGCAGCGCGGCGGGCAGCAGGTAGTGGTAGTACGGCTCATGGGTGTGGACCAGGGCCTTCTCGTCGCCGAACCAGCTGCGCAGGAAGCGCACGCTGTCCATCTGGAAGACGAGGGGCTTGAAGAAGACCAGGTCGCTGCCCTTGGCGGAGTACGGCGGGTAGAAGGTGTCGGGCAGCTGGTTCAGGTACGCGTCGGCGAGGAAGTACAGGTCGACGCCGTCGAGCCGGATGCGGTGCGCGGTGGTGCGCAGCTCCAGGGAGACCTCGGCGGGGAATCCCCGCCACACCTGCGGGTCGAGCACGATCGGCACCGTGTGGACGTCCTCGTAGGGCAGGTCCTCGACCTCGTACCGCGCACGCAGGTCGTCGAGCCTGCCGTGGGCGGGGGTGACGATGGAGACCCGGTGGCCGCGCGCGGCGAACTCCCGGGAGAGGTTCCACAGGTACACCGAGGTGCCGCCCTGCAGAAAGGTGTGGTCGAAGCCGCAGCACTCGAAGTAGGTCTCGATGATGTGCAGGCGCGGATCGGTCGGCTCGGTCACGGTCACGTCCTCGCGGAGGTCGAAGCGGCGGTGGGAAGGGGGGCCGGGACGCGCGCGTCACCGAGCGCGAGGGCATGCCGCAGGTCGATCGCGGCGTGATACGGGCGGGCGTGCGCGTAGTTGTAGGCGAGCTCGTGCAGCAGGCGGCGCAGATACAGCAGGCGGCGCAGCGGGCTGTCGGCGGTCGGGCCGAGCAGCAGCCGCAGCACGCGCTCGCGCCACACATCGGCCGTACGGAACACCTGGCGCAGTACGGCGCGGTCCGCGGGCGCCCACCCGGGGGCGCCGTCCAGGGCCCCGCGCATCGTCTCCAGCGAGTCGACCCCGAGGCGCCGGGCGCTCTCGAACGCCGCCTCGTCGGCCGCGAAGTACTCCAGGGCGCGTTCCACGGCGACCAGGTCCTGAAGCGGCGACTGCGCCGCCCAGCCGGGCTCGTCGGGCCCGAGCGCGGGCGTGGAGAGGTCGATCACGGTCATCTGCCAGGTGTCATCGCCGCCGGGATCGCACAGCAGATGGGACAGGTGCAGATCACCGTGGCACGGCCCGGCACCGGGTACGACGCCCTGCCGGGCGAACGCCGCCCGCAGGGAGCGGACTTCGGAGTCCAGGGCGGCGAAGGCGGCGTCGCGCGCGGCCGTGGGCAGGGCCACCTCGGCCCCGGCCAGCGCGGCACACCGGGCGGAGGCCCGGTCCAGGGCGCGGTCGGCGGGGTACTCCGCGGCGGACCGTCCGCCGAGGCGGGCGGCCAGGTCGTCGTGGAAGGCGTGCAGGAAGGCACCGGCTGCCCGCAACCGGCCCTCCAGCGGGAGCAGATGGGGCCGCACGACGTCGGCGGGCGACTGCCCGGCGCCGGTGAGGCGTGGCCACAGGGAGCGCAGGTTCTCGCGCAGCGGAAGGTCGATGCCGTCGCCCGGCGCATAGCGGTAGATCACCCCCAGTGGGTGCCGGATGCCGGTGGCGGGGTCCGTGTAGCTGTAGTCACCGGCCCATTCAGGGGTGTGCCCGGTGCCGCTGAGGCGCCGCAGCAACTCCGGTTCGTGCACGGCCCCGTCGAGCCTGCGGTACGTCTTGTGGATGTGCGGCACGCCGCCGATGTCCATCAGGGACAGGGCGTTGGAGGACCAGCCCTGCTCGAAGGGCAGCCGACGGACCTCACCGGCCGCCGCGCCCGCCCCGCGGAAGTCCACGGTGCCGCCGCGCGCCGTGTGCAACAGCCCGGCGGAGAAGGCGCGGGTGACCACGGCCGCGTTGAACTCCTCGGTGCCGTGCGCCTCTTCGAGCCCGCGCGAGCTGCGCGGGCGGCGTACGGGAACGAAGAACCGCTGCCCGTCCGCGGGGCCGCCGACCGCGGCGACCACGAGAAGGATCGCGGCGGAGCCGAGCACCGCGTGGTCGACGCGTTCGTAACGCTCGGCGCCGCGGCCGTCCTCGGACATCCAGGGGGCGGTGCGCAGCAGTGGTTCGAGCTCGTCGTTGCGGATCATACGGCGTCTCAACTCCCGGTCATGTCGAATCTGTTGATGCCGCGCCGCCACACGGCGAGGGCGAGCAGGACGGCTGTGGCCGTCACCACGGGCAGCCACACCAGCAGGCCCGGATCGCCGGTCAGCAGATAGGCGGCCGGTACGTAGGAGGTGAAGGCGAAGGGCAGCACCCAGGTCAGCAGCGCGCGCAGCGAGGAGTGGTAGATGTCCAGCGGGTAGCCGACGAACTCCGACACCTGGTTGGCCGCGTACATGGCGGGCAGGCTGGTCACGGTCCAGAAGGACAGCGAGGCGAAGAAGAGCTTCACCGCGGTGTGGATCAGTGCCCCGCACAGCACGAGGAGCGGGGCGAGCGCCCACTGGGTGGCGGTCGGGTCCAGGTCGAGCTCGGAACCCGCCCAGGTCACGAGGACCGCGCCGACGATCAATTCGCCCAGACCGTCGGGGTGGAAGAAGCGCTCGGACAGGAGCGAGAAGAGCGGGTTCACCGGCCGGATCAGATAGCGGTAGAACTCGCCGCGCTGCACCAGCTTGCGGCCCAGCTCCCACAGCTGGTCGGTGAAGAGGTGGTCCAGGCCGCGCGGCAGCAGCGAGAAGCCGAGCAGGAACAGCACCTGGTGGTACGACCAGCCGCCCACCGCGGGCACCTGGCGGAACACCAGGCCCACCACCGCCGTCTGGACGCCGACCCGCACCAGGAACGCCCCGGCGCCGAGCACGAAGTCCAGGCGGTAGGCGGCGAGCCGGTGCAGGCCCACGCCGCCGAGGAACCAGGACAGGCGCAGGTACCGCAGGGCCGTGTGCGCGGGTCCGCCGGGTGGCACTCTCATCCGCCGAGCACCTCGAGACGGCCGATGGCGGCGCGCCACAGCGCCGCGCAGAGCACGGCGAGGGCGATGGTCCAGCCCAGCTGCTGGGCCAGCACGCCCGCCGCCCCGGCCACGCCCTCGTACCGCCCGAGCAGCAGCGTCAGCGGCCCGTCGACCATCCCCCGGAAGGGCAGCGCCAGGGCGACGGCGGCCAGCGGCCCGGGCATCAGCGCGATCGGCACGAGCTGCCCGGCGAAGAAGGCGACCACGCTCTGCTTGACCATCCGCACACCCCAGGTGTTGGTGGTGAGGAATCCGGTCATGCCGGTCAGCAGGTTCACGCAGAAGGCGATGAGCACCGACAGGACGGTGGAGAGGGCGAACAGCGCGGCGTCCTGGGGGCGCGGGGCGGCCATCGGCACCAGGAGCGAGAACAGGAGCAGGACGGGCACGCCCACCAGCAGACCGTTGGCGGCGACCACCGGCAGGCAGGCGGCGAAGCGCATCAGCGGATAGCTGACGGGGCGCACCAGCATCACCGCGACGTCGCCGCGGTAGACCTCGGCGGCCACCTCGTCGTCGACGCGGTTGGCGTGCAGCACCTGGAGCACCTGCGCGACCAGCAAGTATGTGGTGATGCCGGCCGAGGTGAAGCCGCCGGGCCCGACGCCGTCCGCGTCCGCGTACACCGCCCGCCACAGGAAGACGGTGACGGCGGCGCCCGCCGCCGCGGTCACCCCGGTGACGAGGAACATCGAGCGGTACTGGAGCAGCGACTGGAGACCGCCGGTGGCGAACGGCAGATAGCGGCGGACCCGCGAGGCCGTGTTCATCGCACACCGCTCCCGCCGCTGAGGGCACGCGCCGTGCCTTCGGCGTCTGCTTGTTCCTGGGCCTTGTCGCCGCGCCCGTAGATCCGGCGCAGCACGTCCTCCAGGTCCGGCTCGGGGGCGTAGCAGTCCGTGAGGTCGAAGCGCTCCAGGAGGAAGGCGAGCACCTGCCGGGAGGTGAAGAGGCCGGCCGGGTAGTCGACCCGGATCCGCCCGCCGCCGTCCTCGCTCGCCCGCACCCCGGGCAGGCCCCGTTCGATCAGATCGAGGGCGGCGCGGGCGGGCAGCGGGTCGCGGTGGTCGAAGGTGACGCAGCGCCGGTCGGCGGTGCGCAGCAGGTCGTGGATGGAGCCCTGGTGGACCACCCGGCCGCGGTCCACGACCAGCGCGCTGTCGCAGATCGCCGCGATGTCGCCGATGTCGTGGCTGGTGAGCACCACGGTGGTGCCCAGCTCGTGGTTGGCGCGGTTGACCAGGACCCGCACCGCCTCCTTGAGGACCATGTCGAGGCCGATGGTCGGCTCGTCCCAGAAGACGACGGCCGGATCGTGCAGCAGGCTCGCCGCGATCTCCGCGCGCATCCGCTGCCCGAGGCTCAACTGCCGTACGGGTGTGGTGCCCAGGGCGTCGATGTCCAGGAGCTCCCGGTAGAGCGCGAGGTTGCGGCGGTAGACCGGCTCGGGGATGTCGTAGATGCGGCGCAGGATGCGGAAGGAGTCGGGCACCGAGAGGTCCCACCACAGCTGGCTGCGCTGTCCGAAGACGACCCCGATGGAGCGGGCGTTGAGCTGCCGCTTGCGGTAGGGCTCGATCCCGGCGACCAGGCAGCGCCCGGAAGTGGGCGTCATGATGCCGGTGAGCATTTTGATGGTGGTGGACTTCCCGGCTCCGTTGGCGCCGATGTAGGCGGTCTTGGCCCCGGCGGGAATCGCGAAGGAGACCCCGTCCACGGCGCGGACGATCCGGTGTTCGCGGGTGAAGAGGGTGGCGAGGGAGCCGAGGAGGCCGGGCTTGCGTTCGGCGACACGGAATTCCTTGGTCAGGTTCTCCGCGACGATCACGTGCCGTGCGGCGTCCGTGCGGGGGGCACCGCTCACGCCGTCACCTGCTCGATGGCCTTCTCCAGGATCCGGACGCCTTCGTCCAGGAGCGCCTCGTCCAGCGTGAACGGCGGGGCGAGGCGCAGGATGTGGCCGCCCATCGCGGTGCGCAGGCCTTGGTCGAGGGCGGTGGTGTACACCGCGCGGGCGATCTCGGGCGCGGGGGTGCGGCTGTGCCGGTCGGTGACGAACTCCAGCCCGTACAGCAGCCCGAGCCCGCGGACGTCACCGAGGTGTTCGAAGCGCGCGTGCAGGGCGCGGAGCCGCTCGCCGAGCAACTCGCCCAGTCGCTTGGCGCGTTCGGCAAGGCGGTCGCGTTCGATGACGGTGAGCGTGGCGCGGGCGGCGGCGATGCCGAGGGGGTTGCTCGCGTAGGTGGAGGCGTACGAGCCGGCGCTCGCGGCGGCCGGAGAGCGCAGCAGCTCGGCGCGTCCGGCGAGTACCGCGAAGGGGAAGCCGTTGGCCATGCCCTTGGACAGGACCACCAAGTCCGCCTCGACACCGAGGAGATCGGAGGCGAGGAAGGCCCCGGTGCGTCCGCCGCCGGTCAGCACCTCGTCGGCGACGAGCAGCACCCCGTTGGCCGCGCAGGCCTCCGCGATCTGCTCCCAGTAGCCGGGCGGCGGGACGATCACTCCGGCGGCGCCGAGCACCGGTTCGAAGACGAGTGCGGAGACGTTCGGCTTCTCGGCGATGTGCTTGCGGACCAGTGCGGCGCAACGCACCCCGCACGAGGGGTACTCCAGATCGAGGGGGCAGCGGTAGCAGTTGGGGGAGTAGCCAAGGACGCTGTTCCCGGCGAAGGCCTGGTGGCCGATGTCCCAGTGCACCAGCATCCGGGCGCCCATCGTCTTGCCGTGGAAGCCGTGGCGCAGCGCCCCGATCCGGTTGCGTCCCGGCGGGGCGGTCGCCTGCACCACGCGCAGCGCGGCCTCGACGGCCTCGGCGCCGGTGGAGAAGAACGCGTAGGTGTCGAGGTGCTCCGGCAGCAACCGGGCCAGCAGCGACAGGAGTTCGTCGCGATCCTCGGTCGCGGCGTCGTGCACGTTCCACAGCCGGGCGGCCTGGGCGGTGAGGGCCTCGACGACCTCCGGGTGGCAGTGGCCGAGCGACTGGGTGAGGGTGCCGGCGGCGAAGTCGATGTATTCGTTTCCGTCGAGGTCCGTCAGCACGGCCCCTTGGCCGTGCGCGAAGACGCGCCCGCCGACGGCGGTCTCCTCGGAGGCGCCTGGCGCCAGGTGCAGGGCCTCCCTGTCCAGCTGCGCGCGCTGCCGGTGACCTGTCACTGCTGCCCCCAGTCGTTGTCCGAACCGCGTGCCAACTGCGCCGTGCGGAACCGCAGTTGAACGGCGGGACCGGCGATGCGGAGCGAGTCAAACAAAGCAGCCGTGGTCCTGGCAAGAGTTTTCAGAAAATTTCAGCCACGTCTTGCGACGGTGTGGCGCGCTCTGCTTGAGTCGGGGGACCGCTTCGAGCTTCGAGTACGAGGAGGGACCCGTGAGAGCACATCCCCTTTCCACCCCGCTGGACGGACGGCTTCCTTGAAGGCTCTTGTCCTGGCGGGTGGAACGGGCAGCAGGCTGTGGCCCTTCACCTTCACCGGCGCCAAGCAACTGCTGCCCATCGCCAACAAACCCGTGCTCTTCCACGGCCTGGAAGCCATCGCCGCCGCCGGCGTCCAGGACGTCGCGATCGTCGTCGGCCGGCACGGCGCGGAGATCCGCGAGGCCGTGGCCGACGGCGCGGCCTTCGGGCTGCGGGTCACCTATCTGCACCAGGAGCAGCCGCTGGGCCTTGCCCACGCGGTGCTGATCGCCCGGGAGTTCCTCGGCGACGACGACTTCCTGCTCTACCTGGGCGACAACTACCTCCAGGAAGGCCTCACCGGATTCCTGGAGCGAGCCTCGGACCATCCCGGAGCGGCGGCCCGCCTGCTGCTCGCGGCGGTCGCGGACCCCACGTCCTTCGGCGTCGCCGAACTCGACGGGAGCGGCCGTGTGCTGCGCCTGGAGGAGAAGCCGGAACGGCCGCGCAGCGACCTCGCCCTCATCGGCGTGTACGCCTTCGGCCCGGCGGTCCACGAGGCGGTACGGGCGATCCGGCCCTCCGCCCGCGGCGAGCTGGAGATCACCGACGCCGTGCAGTGGATGATCGAGCGGGGGCTGTACGTGGCGGCCGAGACCACCGTGCAGCCGTGGCGGGACACCGGCAGCGTCGAGGACCTCCTGGAGGTCAACCGGCAGGTGCTCGACGGCCTGCCGGGCCGCATCGACGGCAAGGTCGACGCGGACAGCACTCTCGTCGGCCGGGTACGCGTGGCCGAGGGCGCCGTCGTCCGCGGCTCCCGCGTCGTCGGGCCCGTGGTGATCGGCGCGGGCACCGTCGTCAACAACTCCAGCATCGGCCCCTACACGTCCGTGGCCGAGGACTGCCGGATCGAGGACAGCGCCATCGCGCACTCCGTGCTGCTGCGCGGCGCGAGCGTCGAGGGCGCGTCCCGCATCGAGGCGTCCCTCATCGGCCGCGGCGCCGTCGTGTCTCCCGCGCCCCGGCTGCCCGGGGCCCACCGGCTGGTCATCGGCGACCACAGCCGGGTGCAGCTGACCCCGTGATCCTCGTCCGCCGGCGCATCCGGCGCTCTCACCTGTGAGCTGACCGCATGAACACACGCATTCTCGTCACCGGCGGCGCCGGCTTCATCGGCTCCGCCTACGTCCGCACCCTGCTCGGCCCCGACGGCCCGAAGGACCTCGCCGACGGCGCGGGCGCGGTGACCGTCCTGGACAGCCTCACCTACGCCGGCAGTCTCGAACGCCTGCGAGCGGTGCACGGCCATCCCGGCTACACCTTCGTCCGCGGCAGTGTCTGCGACGCCGACCTGGTCGACGCCCTGGCCGCCGACCACGGGCAGATCGTGCACTTCGCGGCGGAGTCCCACGTGGACCGCTCCATCGAGGCCGCGTCCGACTTCACCCGCACCAACGTGCTCGGCACCCAGACACTGCTCGACGCCGCGCTCCGGCGCGGGGTGCGCACCTTCCTCCAGGTCTCCACCGACGAGGTGTACGGCTCGCTCCCGCACGGAGCCGCCACCGAGGAATCCCCGCTGGCCCCCAACTCCCCCTACGCGGCGTCGAAGGCCGCCGCCGACCTGATCGCCCTCGCCCACCACCGCACCCACGGCCTCGACGTCCGCGTCACCCGCTGCTCCAACAACTTCGGCCCCCATCAGCACCCGGAGAAACTCATCCCGCGCTTCCTGACCGCCCTGCTGCGCGGGGAGAGCGTTCCGGTCTACGGCGACGGACTCCAGGTGCGGGACTGGCTGCACACGCAGGACCACGTGCGCGGCCTGGAACTGGTGCGCACCGCGGGGCGGGCCGGCGAGATCTACAACATCGGAGGCGGCACCTCCCTGACGAACCTGGAGCTGACCCACCGGCTGCTCGCCCTGTGCGGCGCGGACCCGGCGCGCATCGCCCACGTCACGGACCGCAAGGGACACGACCGCCGCTACGCGGTGGACCACACGAAGATCAGCACCGAGCTGGGCTACCGCCCGGCCGCCGACTTCGGCGCGGCGCTGGCCGAGACCGCGCGGTGGTACCGCGGCAACCGCGCCTGGTGGCAGCCGCTGCTGTCTGCCCCGGCCCAGGGCCGCCGGCCTTAGGCCGAGCGCCGCTCCTGCCGGCCGGAGGCGGTCGATTCCCGGACCACCAGTTCCGGCATGAAGACGAATTCGTTGTGCGGGGCCGGGGTCCCGCCGATCTCCTCGAGGAGGGTGCGGACCGCGGCCTGGCCCATCGCCTGGACCGGCTGGCGGATGGTGGTCAGCGGGGGATCGGTGAACGCGATGAGCGGGGAGTCGTCGTAGCCGACCACCGAGATGTCACCCGGTACCTCCAGGCCGCGTTCCCGGGCGGCCCGGACGGCACCGAGCGCCATCATGTCGCTGGCGCACACGATCGCGGTGCAGCCCCGGCCGATCAGCGTGCCCGCCGCGGCCTGGCCGCCCTCCAGCGAGTACAGGGAGTGCTCGATCAACTCCTCGGAGTCCGCGGTCGACATCCCGAGGCGCTCGCGCATTCCGATCTGGAAGCCCTCGATCTTGCGCAGGACGGGCACGAAGCGCTTGGGGCCCACCGCGAGCCCGATGCGCGTGTGGCCCAGCGAGGCGAGGTGGGTGACGGCGAGGCGGGCCGCGGCCCGGTCGTCCGTGGAGACGAAGGGGGCCTTCACCTTGGCCGAGAAGCCGTTGACGAGGACGAAGGGCACGCCCTTGCCGCGCAGCAGTTCGTAGCGCTCCATGTCGGCGGTGGTGTCGGCGTGCAGACCGGAGACGAAGATGATCCCGGAGACGCTGCGGTCCACCAGCATGTCGGTGAGCTCGTCCTCGGTGGAGCCGCCCGGCGTCTGGGTGGCAAGGACCGGCGTGTAGCCCTGGCGGGTCAGGGCCTGGGCGATGACCTGGGCCAGCGCGGGGAAGATCGGGTTGTCCAGCTCGGGCGTGATCAGGCCGATCAGTCCGGCGCTGCTGCGCTGCCGCAGCCGGGAGGGACGCTCGAAGCCGAGCATGTCCAGGGCGGCCAGGACGGATTCGCGGGTGGCCGCAGCTACACCGGGCTTGCCGTTGAGTACACGGCTGACGGTGGCTTCGCTCACCCCCGCCTGCGCTGCGATGTCGACGAGCCGTGCGGTCATGCAGGGACTGTACCGGTGATCGGCCGGATTGCCCACCAGCTGGAAAGACTTGCAGAAACTCCGGTGATGCCCGGTTCTTGCGGGGCCCAGTGGCACGTCCCGGCACACAGACGCCACCTCAGGGGCCTGTCAAGCGCAGCAAGGGCAACCGTAAG
Source organism: Streptomyces sp. NPDC054047 (assembly GCF_055585065.1). Taxonomy (NCBI): domain Bacteria; kingdom Bacillati; phylum Actinomycetota; class Actinomycetes; order Kitasatosporales; family Streptomycetaceae; genus Streptomyces; species Streptomyces sp. NPDC054047. Next base: position 109,210 of record NZ_JBVJKV010000007.1, read on the forward strand.
GACACACAGGGGTAACGATCAGCAGACCTTGCAGAAATTTCTCGCAAGGTCTTTCGGGCGCTTTTCAATCCTGTTACGTTCCCTGGCAACCCGGCGCCGCGTCGAGTGCGGCTCGTAGGTGGCAGCCCCGCTGGGGCTTCGCCTCCCCCTTGTTCCGGGATCAGTTGAAGGAGTTCACATGCGACGTGGCATTGCGGCCACCGCGCTGGTCGCCACCCTGGCTTTGACGGCAACAGCATGCGGTGGCGACGACGGTGACAGTGGCAAGAAGGGTTCGGGCAAGCTCTCCGGAACCGTCACTTTCTGGGACACCTCGAACGATGCCGAGAAGGGGACCTACAAGGAGCTGGCCAAGGGCTTCGAGAAGCTCCACCCGGACGTCAAGGTCAACTACGTGAGCGTCGCGTTCGGCGAGGCCAACGCCAAGTTCAAGAACGCGGCGGGCGGAAACTCCGGCGCCCCCGACGTGATGCGTACCGAGGTCGCCTGGGTCGCGGACTTCGCCAACCTCGGCTACCTCGCCCCGCTGGAGGGCACCCCCGCCCTGGACAAGGCGGACGACTACCTCCCGCAGGCCGCGGCCAGCACCAAGTTCAAGGGCAAGACCTACGCCGCCCCGCAGACCATCGACACCTTGGCGCTCTTCTACAACAAGAAGATGCTCAAGGAGGCCGGTGTCGAGGCGCCCAAGACCTTCGACGAGGTCAAGACCGCCGCGAAGAAGATCAAGTCGAAGTCCGGCAAGACCGGTCTCTACCTCCGCGGCGACGACCCGTACTACTACCTCCCGTACCTGTACGGCGAGGGCGGCGACCTCCTCGACACCAAGAACAAGAAGATCACCGTCGACGACCCCTCGGGCGCCGCGGGCTTCGAGGTCATGAAGGATCTGGTCGACTCCAAGGCCGCCACCACGGACGCCAGTGACGGCTACAACAACCAGCTGAACTCCTTCAAGGACGGCGACGTCGCCATGGCGATCGACGGACCCTGGTCCATCGAGGGCGCCATGCAGGGCAAGGAGTTCAAGAGCGACAAGGACAACCTCGGCATCGCCCCGGTGCCCGGCGGCAGCGACCGCCAGGCCTCCCCGCAGGGCGGCTGGAACCTCGCGGCCTACGCCGGCTCCAAGAACCTCGACGCGAGCTACGAGTTCATCAAGTACATGAGTTCGGCCAAGGTGCAGCAGCAGACCACCGAGAAGCTGAGCCTGCTGCCCACCCGTACCTCGGTGTACGAGGTGAAGTCCGTCAAGGACAACCAGATGGTGCAGTTCTTCAAGCCGGCCGTGGACAAGTCCGTGGAGCGGCCGTGGATCCCGGAGGCCAACGCACTGTTCGAGCCGATCCGCCTGAACATGGGCAAGGTGCTCAGCGGCAAGACCTCGCCCGAGGACGGGGCGAAGGGTGTCGGCGACGCCTACCGCAAGCTGCTGAAGGACTACAAGTAAATGGCTGTTGACAGCAGCCAGTCGGTGGCCAAGGCCGTGGACGCCCAGCGCGTCCACGGCCGCGGCCGGCCGGCCGGCAAGACACCCGGACGCCTGCGCAGGTCGCTGTCCACCCACTGGTACGCCTGGAGCATGGTCGCCCCCGTGGTGGCCGTGATCGGCGTGATCATCGGATACCCGCTGGTGCGGGGTCTGTACCTGTCGACGACCGACGCCAACGAGGCGAACGTCGAGCGCACCATCGGCGTCAACCACATCCCCGCGACCTACAAGTCCGTCGGCCTGGACAACTACACCGCCGTCCTCTCCGACGGCGTCTTCTGGGACCGGCTGACCTGGACCATCATCTGGACCGTCTCCTGCGTCGCGCTCTCCTTCGCCCTCGGCCTGGTCCTGGCGAACATGCTCAACCGCAAGCTGGCGGGGCGCTCCTTCTACCGCATGGCGCTGATCCTGCCGTGGGCGGTGCCGGCCTTCGTCTCGGTGTTCACCTGGCGCCTGCTCTTCAACGAGAAGAACGGCATCCTCAACAAGATCCTCGCCGGCGGCGGCATCGACGCGATCCCGTGGCTCAACGACCCCACCTGGGCCAAGCTCTCGGTGATCACGGTCAATGTCTGGCTCGGCGTCCCGTTCATGCTGGTCGCCATGCTCGGCGGGCTCCAGTCCATCCCCGGCGAGCTGTACGAAGCCGCGGAGATGGACGGCGCGAACGCCTGGCAGCGCTTCCGGCACATCACACTGCCGGGTCTGCGGACCGTCAGCAGCACCGTGATCCTCATCAGCAGCATCTGGACCTTCAACATGTTCCCGGTGATCTTCCTGCTCACCCGGGGCGGTCCGGGTGACGCCACCGAGATCCTGGTGACGTACGCCTACCGGCTCTCGTTCGTCGTGAGCCCGCGCGACTTCGCGGGGTCCGCGGCCTGGGGCGTCATCATCCTGCTGCTCCTTTCGCTCTTCGCGGTGGTCTACCGCCGCGCGCTCCGCAAGCAGGGAGAAGTGTGGTGACCACCGTGACCGACGAGAAGACCTCGTCCCCGAGCCGGCCCCAGGCCAAGGTCAGGGAGCGCGGCGAACGCGGGCCGCTGGCCTCGGTCGCGCTCCACGCGACCCTGCTGATCGCCTCCGCCGTCGCGGTCCTCCCACCGCTGTGGCTGCTGATCACCTCGTTCAAGCCGACGAGCGAGGCGTTCTCCACCGCCCTGGTCAAGGACTTCACGCTCGGCAACTACGATCACGTCGTCAACGACACCGAGTTCGTGAGCTGGGTCGGCAACTCCCTGCTCGTGGTGGGCCTGACCACGGTCATCGGCGTCTTCATCTCCGCGACCACCGGCTACGCCGTCAGCCGCTTCAGGTTCCCCGGCATGCGGCCGCTGATGTGGCTGCTGCTGATCACCCAGATGTTCCCCGTCGCGGTGCTCATCGTGCCGCTCTACAACCTCCTCGCCAGCCTGGGCCTGCTGAACCAGCCCATCGGTCTGGTCGTCACGTATCTGACGATCGCCGTGCCGTTCTGCGCCTGGATGATGAAGGGGTACTTCGACACCATCCCGGTGGAGATCGACGAAGCCGGGCGAGTGGACGGGCTCAACCCGTTCGGCACCTTCTGGCGGCTCATCGTGCCGCTGGCCAAGCCAGGTCTCGCCGTCACCGGCTTCTACAGCTTCATCACCGGCTGGGCCGAGGTCGCCTACGCCTCCGCCTTCATGACCGGCGAGGAGAACCTCACCCTGGCGGGCGGTCTGCAGACCTTCGTCAATCAGTACACCAGCGACTGGGGTTCGTTGACGGCCGCGGCCGTGATCGTGGCGGTGCCCGCCGCGGTGATCTTCGGCTTCGTGCAGCGCCACCTCGTCTCGGGCCTCACGGCCGGTGCCACGAAGTCCTGACGCGCCCCACCCCCCCCGCACTCGACCTCTCGATCTCAGGGAAGACATGACCCAGCATCTCGCTGCCCCTGCAGCCCCCGCCTCCGGCACCCACACGGACTGGTGGCGTGGCGCGGTGATCTACCAGGTCTATCCGCGCAGCTTCGCCGACGGCAACGGTGACGGAATGGGCGACCTGGACGGCATCCGCGCCCGCCTTCCCTACCTCAGGGACCTCGGCGTCGACGCCGTCTGGCTCAGCCCCTTCTACTCGTCACCGCAGGCCGACGCCGGCTATGACGTCGCCGACTACCGCGCGATCGACCCGATGTTCGGCACCCTGCTCGACGCCGACGCGCTGCTGCGCGAGGCTCACGACCTGGGCCTGCGCATCATCGTCGACCTGGTGCCCAACCACTCCTCCGACCGGCACGACTGGTTCCAGCGCGCCCTGCGCGAGGGCCAGGGCTCGCCTCTTCGTGAGCGCTACCACTTCCGCCCCGGCCGGGGCGAGAACGGTGAACTCCCGCCCAACGACTGGGAGTCCGTCTTCGGCGGGCCCGCCTGGACCCGGGTCTCGGACGGCGAGTGGTACCTCCACCTGTTCGCGCCCGAGCAGCCGGACTTCAACTGGGAACACCCGGCGGTGCACGACGAGTTCCGCTCGATCCTGCGCTTCTGGCTCGACATGGGCGTCGACGGCTTCCGTGTCGACGTCGCCCACGGTCTGGTCAAGGCCGAGGGGCTGCCCGACATCGGCCGCAAGGACCAGCTCAAGCTGCTCGGCAACGACGTCATGCCGTTCTTCGACCAGGACGGCGTGCACGAGATCTACCGCAGCTGGCGCAAGGTCCTCACCGAGTACGCGGGCGAGAGGATCCTCGTCGCCGAGGCATGGACCCCCACCGTCGAGCGTGCGGCGGCCTATGTGCGCCCGGACGAGATGCACCAGGCCTTCAACTTCCAGTACCTGGGCACCCATTGGGACGCGGCCGAGCTGCGCGAGGTCATCGACGTCTCGCTGGCCGCGATGCGGCCCGTCGGCGCCCCGGCCACCTGGGTGCTCTCCAACCATGACGTCACCCGCCACGCCACGCGGTTCGCCAACCCGCCCGGGCTCGGCACCCAGCTGCGCACCGCGGGGGACCGCGCGCTCGGACTGCGCCGCGCTCGTGCCGCGACGCTGCTGATGCTGGCGCTGCCGGGTTCCGCCTACGTCTACCAGGGCGAGGAGCTGGGCCTGCCGGACGTCACCGACCTGCCGGACGAGGTGCGCCAGGACCCGTCGTTCATCCGGGCGAACGGCCAGGACGGATTCCGGGACGGGTGCCGCGTGCCCATCCCGTGGACCGTCGAAGGCTCCAGCCACGGATTCGGCGCGGGCGGCAGCTGGCTTCCGCAGCCCGAAGGCTGGGGCGGGCTCAGCGTCGAGGCGCAGTTGGGCGACCCCGCGTCGACCCTGGAGATGTACCGCAGCGCTCTGGCCGTACGCCGGGAGCAGCCCGGGCTCGGCGCGGGGGACTCGCTGGAGTGGCTGGAGGCTCCCGAGGGGGTCCTCGCCTTCCGTCGCGAGGGCTTCGTCTGCACCGCGAACACCACCGGCGAGAGCGTGCGGATCCCGGCCCCCGGCCGGATCCTGCTGGCCAACGCCGAGGTGGAGACGGTGGACGGCAAGGTCCAGCTGCCCGCCGACACCACCGTCTGGTGGGCGGTGTGACCCTTTCCCTGCCGCGGGACGCCGACCGGGGCGCCCCGCGGCTCGCGGACATCGCGGCCCAGGCCGACGTCAGCGAGGCCACCGCGAGCCGGGTGCTCAACGGCAAGCCGGGGGTCGCTGCCGGCACCCGGCGCCGGGTGCTCGCCGCCCTTGACGTGCTCGGCTACGAACGTCCGATGCGGCTCAAGCGGCACAGCGCCGGTCTGGTCGGCCTGGTCATCCCCGAGCTCAGCAACCCGATCTTCCCCGCCTTCGCGCAGGTCGTCGAGCAGGTCCTGTCCGGGCACGGCTACACACCGATGCTGTGCACGCAGATGCCGGACGGGGCGAGCGAGGACGAGCTGGTCGAGCAGTTGGAGGAGCGCCGGGTCAGCGGCATCGTCTTCCTCTCCGGGCTGCACGCCGACACGACGGCCGACCCCACCCGGTACCTCGAACTGCACGCCCGCGGTGTGCCGTTCGTCCTGATCAACGGATACAACGAGCACATCCCGGTGTCCTTCGTCTCGCCCGACGACCGCGCGGCCGCGCGGATGGCGGTGCGGCACCTGGTCGACCTGGGGCACGAACGGATCGGTCTGGCCATCGGCCCGACGCGGTACGTCCCCTCGCTGCGCAAGGCGGAGGGGTTCACGGCGGCGCTGCACGGTCTGCTCGGCCTGGAACAGGGGGAGGCCGAAGGGCTCGTGCAGCGCACGCTGTTCACGGTGGAGGGCGGCCACGCGGCGGCGAGCGCTCTGCTCGACCGGGGGTGCACGGCGATGGTCTGCGGCAGCGACATGATGGCGCTCGGCGCCGTCCGTGCGGCTCGCGAACGCGGTCTTTCGGTGCCCGGTGACGTCTCCGTGGTCGGTTTCGACGACTCGCCCCTGATCGCGTTCACGGACCCGCCGCTGACGACGGTGCGCCAGCCGGTCCAGGCGATGGCGAGCGCCGCGGTGGGCGCCCTGCTCGAGGAAATACACGGAAACCCCGTGCAGCAGACGGAGTTCGTCTTCCAGCCCGAGCTCGTGGTGCGCGGGTCGACGGCACAGCCGCGACGCTGACGCCGCGCTGAGAGCCCGCGCCTGCACGGCGGGGTCGGTGCTGAGAGGGAGGTCCCCGGCGCCGGCCCGGTCGGGGCAGCGGGGTCACGATGTGGCTCCGGGGCCTCCCCGTCTCATGCCTCCGGTCCGAACGGCCGGGCGCGTGGGGCCCGTGGTACGGGTCCCCCGGCCGTCCGGACCGGAGTCGTGGTTGAACGTAACACCGCCGCAAGGTCTTGCGAAAGGTTTTGCGTCGTACGAAACCCCGGTGCCGCCCATCTGGCGCGAGAGTGTGCGCAGAGGGTTGACCGGGGTTTCCGAGGGTCGTACGGTCTCGACCGAAAACGGCGTTGAAATGTTTCTGCAACATCCTTCAGCGGCCTTACGGGCATGGCGCGTTGCCGGACAAGGTCACACTCACTCCCGCAGGAGGCCCTCATGGCTGGCCGAAAGACCAAAGTCCGCAGACCCGTCGCCGCAGCACTCGCCCTGGTCGCGGGAGCGGCAGGTGGCATCGTCGCCGGCGCCCCGCAGGCGCAGGCCGCCCCGCCCGGCACCAAGGACGTCACCGCCGTGCTCTTCGAGTGGAAGTTCTCCTCGGTCGCCAAGGAGTGCACCCAGCGCCTCGGCCCCGACGGTTACGGCTACGTCCAGGTCTCCCCGCCCCAGGAACGTCTCCAGGGCGAGGCGTGGTGGGCCGCCTACCAGCCCGTCAGCTACAAGATCGGCACCCGGCTCGGCGACCGGGCCGCGTTCAAGAACATGGTCGACACCTGCCACGCGGCCGGCGTCAAGGTCGTCGCCGACGCGGTGATCAACCACATGACCAACGCCTCCGGCACCGGCTCGGCCGGCTCCGCCTTCACCAAGTACGACTACCCGGGCACCTACTCGGTCAACGACATGGACAGCTGCAAGGCGCCCATCAGCAACTACCAGGACCGCTGGAACACCCAGAACTGCGAACTGGGCGGGCTGGCCGACCTGGACACCGGCGAGGAGTACGTGCGGGGCAGGATCGCCGGCTACCTGAACGACCTGCTGTCGCTGGGTGTCGACGGCTTCCGCATCGACGCGGCCAAGCACATGCCCGCCGACGACCTGAAGAACATCAAGTCCCGGCTGACCGACCCCGGCGTCTACTGGAAGCAGGAGACGCTGTACGGCGCGGGCGAGGCGGTCTCCCCGAGCGAGTACACCGGTACGGGCGACGCCCAGGAGTTCCGCTACGGCTGGGACCTCAAGCGCGTCTTCAACAACGAGAAGCTCGCGTACCTGAAGAACTTCGGCGAGGGCTGGGGCTACCTGCCCAGCGGCTCGGCCGCCGTCTTCGTCGCCAACCACGACACCGAACGGCACGGCCAGACGCTCAACTACAAGGACGGCGCGAACTACACCCTCGCGCACGTCTTCATGCTGGCCCTGCCCTACGGCGCCCCGGACGTGCACTCCGGCTACGAGTTCAGCGGCAACGACGCGGGTTCCCCCGACGGCGGCCAGGTCAAAGCCTGCTACAGCGACGGCTGGAAGTGCCAGCACGCCTGGCCCGAGATCAAGAGCATGGTCAAGTTCCGCAACACCGCCCGCGGGACCGGCATGACCAACTGGTGGGACAACGGCAACAACGCCATCGCGTTCGGCCGCGGCGACAAGGCCTACGTGGCCATCAACCACGAGGGCTCCACGGTCAACCGGACCTTCCAGACCTCCCTCGCCGCGGGCAGTTACTGCGACGTCCAGAGCGGCAGGAGCGTCACCGTCAACGGCTCGGGCCAGTTCACCGCCGCCGTCGCGCCCAACACCGCGCTCGCCCTGCACACCGGGGCCAGGAGCTGCTGACCGCGGCCCGCCCCGCACGACCGGCCGCCCGGCTCCCGCTTCCCCGCCGCCGGGCGGCCCGCCCCGATCCGGGTCCCATCGCCGGGCCGGCTCACGTCCCCGCTGGCGCCCTCACGTTCCGTACCGCCCCCTGCCGCACCACACAAGGAGAAGTTTCCCTTGACCGGCTCCCCTCGCCGCACCCTCGTCGCCACGGCCATCGCCCTGCTCGCCGCGGTCGCTCCCCTGACGTCATCGGCCACCGCGGCACCCCGGGCACCGGCCGCGGCCGACGCGCCCGCCGCGCTCGACCTGTCCACCTCCCGGGCCCAGTGGATCGACGAGAACACCGTCGCCTGGGACGTCCAGGGAGACGCCGCCTCCCAGGAGTTGGTGTACGCACGTGACGGGCAGCTCACCGTCAAGGACGGCGAACTCGCGGGCACGGGGCAGCGCATCCGCCTGACCCCGGCGGCGGGCGGCCTCACCGCGGCCCAGCGTGAGAAGTACCCGCATCTGAAGAGTTACGCGGCCTTCACCGTCGACCCGCGCGACCGCGACCGGGTCCGCCACGCGCTGACCGGCCAGCTCGTCGCCACCCGCAGCAGCGCCGACGGCACCCTGATCAGCGCCACCGGCGTCCAGACCCAGGGCGTCCTCGACGACCTCTACAGCGCTGCGGCCACCAAGGCCGCCCTCGGCCCGCAGTTCAAGGGCGGCCGCCCCACCCTGGCCCTGTGGGCTCCCACCGCCCAGTCCGTCAGCCTCGAACTCGACGGCAAGCGCGTGGCGATGCGGCGCGACGACGCCAGCGGCGTATGGTCCGTCGCCGGCGCCAGGAGCTGGTCGGGCAAGCAGTACCGGTACGTGGTGAAGGTGTGGGCGCCCAGCGTCCAGAAGGTCGTCACCAACAAGGTCACCGACCCCTACTCCACCGCGCTCACCGCAGACTCCGAGCGCAGCATCGCCGTCGACCTCGACGACCCGAAGCTCGCCCCCAAGGGATGGGCCCAGCTGAAGAAGCCGAAGGCCACGCCGCTGCGCGACGCGCAGATCCAGGAACTGCACGTCCGTGACTTCTCCGTCGAGGACCGCACGGCCAAGCACCCCGGCCGGTACCTGGCCTTCACCGACACGGCCTCCGACGGCATGAAGCACCTGCGCAAGCTGGCCGAGGCGGGGACTTCCTACGTCCACCTGCTGCCCGCCTTCGACATCGGCACCATCCCCGAGCGCGCCGCCGACCAGGCCGAGCCCGACTGCGACCTGACGGCGCCCGCCCCGGACTCCGACGCGCAGCAGGCCTGCGTCACCAAGACCGCGGCCAAGGACGCCTACAACTGGGGATACGACCCGCTGCACTTCACGGTGCCGGAAGGCAGCTACGCGAGCGACCCCGCCGGGACCCGCCGCACGGTCGAGTTCCGGCGGATGGTGCAGGGCCTCAACGGCTCAGGGCTGCGGACCGTGATGGACGTCGTCTACAACCACACGGTGGCCAGCGGCCAGGCGGACAAGTCCGTCCTCGACAAGATCGTGCCCGGCTACTACCAGCGGCTGATGGCCGACGGAACGGTCGCCACCTCCACCTGCTGCGCCAACACCGCCCCCGAGAACGCCATGATGGGCAAGCTCGTGGTCGACTCGCTGGTCACCTGGGCCAAGGAGTACAAGGTCGACGGCTTCCGCTTCGACCTGATGGGTCACCACCCCAAGGCCAACATCCTGGCCGTGCGCAAGGCGCTCGACGCACTGACCGTCAAGAAGGACGGCGTCGACGGCAAGAAGATCGTCCTGTACGGCGAGGGCTGGAACTTCGGCGAGATCGCCGACGACGCCCGCTTCGTCCAGGCCACGCAGAAGAACATGGCGGGCACGGGCGTCGCCACCTTCTCCGACCGCGGCCGCGACGCGGTGCGCGGCGGCGGCCCCTTCGACGGTGACCCCGGCGTCCAGGGCTTCGCCAGCGGCCTGTTCACCGACCCCAACGCCTCGAAGGCCAACGGCACCCCGGCCGAGCAGAAGGCCCGGCTCCTGCACTACCAGGACCTGCTCAAGGTCGCCCTCACCGGCAATCTCGCCGGCTACACGTTCACCGACTCCGCCGGAAAGCGCGTCAAGGGCTCCGAGGTCGACTACAACGGCGCCCCGGCCGGCTACGCGGCCGCCCCCGGCGACGCCCTCTCCTACGCCGACGCCCACGACAACGAATCGCTGTACGACGCTCTCGCCTTCAAGCTGCCCGCGGACACCACGGCCGCCGAACGCGCCCGCATGCAGGTGCTCGCGATGGCGACCGCCACCCTGGCCCAGGGCCCGTCCCTGTCCCAGGCGGGCAGCGACCTGCTGCGCTCGAAGTCCCTGGACCGCAACTCCTTCGACAGCGGCGACTGGTTCAACGCCCTGCACTGGAACTGCCGGGACGGCAACGGCTTCGGGCGCGGCCTGCCCCCGGCCGCCGACAACAAGGACAAGTGGGCCTTCGGGAAGCCCCTGCTCACCTCCCCGACCCTGACGCCGGGGTGCGCCGAGATCAACGGAACGTCGGCCGCCTACCAGGACCTCGTGAAGCTGCGCGCGACCGAGCCCGCCTTCTCCCTGGCCACCGCGGGCCAGGTCCAGTCGCGGCTCGCCTTCCCTCTCTCGGGCACCGCAGCCGAGATCCCCGGCGTCATCACCATGGAGCTCGGGAACCTCGTGGTCGTCTTCAACGCGACCCCGGAGGCACAGCGGCAGCACGTCACGGCCCTGAAGGACACCGCGTACGCCCTGCACCCCATCCAGGCGAAGGGCGCCGACCCCGTGGTCAAGTCGGCTGCGTACGACCGGAGTTCGGGCACCTTCGACGTCCCCGCACGCAGCGTCGCCGTCTTCGAGCGAGGCTGAACCAGGGGCCTGACCCGGCCCCGCGAGACATCCCATCCGGGCTGATGGCGCGTCGGCCCTCCCACGTACCCCACTGCGTACAGGAGGCTGCATGTCGCACCACAGAACACGCCTGCTCGTGGCCGCCGTCCTGGGCGGTCTGCTCCTGACCCTGTTGCCAGGGTCGGGGAGCGCCGCCCAGGGCACGGTCGCGGCCACCGCGGCGGAGCCCGCGACCATGCTCGGCGGGGACCCGCGCAAGGACGCGATCTACTTTGCGATGACCGCGCGCTTCAACGACGGCGACGCGACCAACAACCGGGGCGGCAACCAGCACACGTCGTCCGGGAACGCGGCCAACGAAGACCCCATGACCCGGGGCGACTTCAAGGGCCTCGCCGAGAAGCTGGACTACATCAAGGGCCTCGGCTTCTCGGCGGTCTGGATCACCCCGGTGGTCATGAACCGGTCGGACTACGACTACCACGGCTACCACGGATACGACTTCTACGAGATCGACCCGCGCCTGGAGTCGGACGGCGTCTCCTACCAGCAGCTCATCGACCGGGCGCACGCCAAGGGCATGAAGATCTATCAGGACGTCGTCTACAACCACAGCTCGCGCTGGGGCGCCAAGGGCCTGTTCACCCCGACCGCCTTCGGCGTCCAGGACGCGGAGTGGGGCGACTACTACGACGACAAGGTGGAGGGCAAGGAGTACGACCCGCTCGACGAGGACGCCCAGGGCAACCCCTACAACGGCGACCGCTGGTCCACCGCGGAGCCGGCGGGCAACACCTGCAAGGACTGGGGCAAGCAGTCGGGCACCGGCGCCGACGGCCGGAAGATCTACAACTGCCAGTGGCCGAGCCCCACATCGGGCATGTTCCCGAAGTCCGCGTACCACCAGTGCTGGATCGGCAACTGGGAGGGCGAGGACTCGCGCAGCTGCTGGTTGCACGACGACCTGGCGGACTTCAACACCGAGAACACCGATGTGCAGCAGTACCTGATCGACGCCTACAACAAGTACATCGACATGGGCGTGGACGGCTTCCGCGTCGACACCGCCGTGCACATCCCGCGCACCACCTGGAACCGCCGCTTCCTGCCCGCGCTGCACGACAAGCTGGTGGCCAAGTACGGCGCGGACAAGGCCGACGACTTCTACGTCTTCGGCGAGGTCGCGGCCTTCGTGCACGACAAGTGGAACCGCGGCTCGGTCAACCACTCCGCGCAGTTCTACACGTGGAAGGAGCGCAAGGAGTACAGCGCGGATGACGCGGCGGCGTCCTTGGAGATGTACGCGTACGAACAGGCGCAGGGCACGGGCAACCAGCCGACCAGCACCAACGCGTTCCTGGAGGGGAACAGTTACCACGCCCCGGACCGCACGAAGTTCTCCGGCATGAACGTCATCGACATGCGGATGCACATGAACTTCGGTGAGGCCTCGAACGCGTACAACAACGGCAAGGACTCCGACGACTCCGTCAACGACGCGACGTACAACGCCGTGTACGTCGACAGCCACGACTACGGCCCGAACAAGTCCTCCACCCGCTATGCGGGCGGCACCGACGCCTGGGCCGAGAACATGGCCCTGATGTGGACCTTCCGCGGCATCCCGACGCTCTACTACGGCTCGGAGATCGAGTTCCAGAAGGGCAAGCAGATCGACTGCGGTCCCAAGTGCCCACTGGCGACGACGGGCCGTGCCTACTACGGCGACCGCCTCCAAGGAACGGTCACCGCATCGGACTTCGGCACGTTCGACAGCGCGAGCGGCGAGGTGGCCAAGACCCTGGACCAGCCCCTGGTCAAGCATGTGCAGCGGCTCAACCAGATCCGCCGGGCCGTGCCCGCGCTCCAGTCGGGCCAGTACTCGACCGAGGGCATCAGCGGCCAGATGGCGTACAAGCGCCGCTACACCTCGGGGTCCGTCGACAGCTTCGCCCTCGTCACCGTCTCCGGCGACGCGAGCTACAGCGGCATCCCCAACGGCACCTACACCGACGCCGTCACCGGTGACAAGAAGACCGTGACCGACGGCAAGCTCTCCGTCGCGGCCCCCGGCAAGGGCAACCTGCGCGCCTACGTGCTCGACCTGCCGGGCAACCCGGCACCGGGCAAGGTAGGCACGGACGGCCCCTACCTCAAGTAGCCTCGCCCCTCGCGGACGGCAGATGGATCAACCCCGCCTCCGTCGGACGGAAGCCGCAGGCGGCGAAGTAGAAGTCCCGTAGCCCGGGTTCGAAGTCGACGTGCAGCCACTCGCAGCCCGATTCCCGCGCATGCGCTGCGGCCAGGCGGACGACTGACGTGCCGATACCGCGACGCTGGTGCGAGCCCCGGGTCTTCGTGTCGAGCAAGAAGGCGTGGTCTCCGCCGTCCCATGCCACGTTCACGAATCCGACGAGGAGGTGCTCAGGGTCACGTGCCGCCACCCAGCCGAGGCTGTGCTTCTGGATCTTGTTCCACCAGCCGGCCACGGCGTTGCCGCCGTGCGACCGGACCAGGTCGGTCAACTCCTCGTCGGTGATGGGGTCGCGCCATGTGTAGTCGATCGCTCCGCTCGCTTTGTTCATCCTGTGAGCGTCGGCGACCGGGCCCGGCGGGACAACTGCCTTAGTTGCCTCAGTCGTCAGTCCCTGCGTGCGCTGCCCGCGAGACGGTCGGCGAACGCGGCGACCATCTCGCGCAGTTCGGCGGGGCGTTCGATCTTGAACGGCAGGTCGAGGGAGGCGAGGGCCGGGGGCAGCCAGTCGAGGTGTTCGGCCCGCAGCTCGACGCGCGGCCAGTGCTCGGGCCCGGCGGCGAGATCCGCGTCCGCCGCGGGTGTCGGCTCGTGAAGGGTGGCGACACTGGCGGGGAGCCGCGCGCGGATCTGCTCGGCCGTTCCGTTGATCCGCAGGGTCACCTCATGCCGGTACGGCGCCGCGGCGAGGCCCGACAGGAGGCGTTGCGCCGCGTCCGGTCCATCGGGTGCCTCGAACGTTCCGGGCTGGGTCCGCGCGTCCGCGACGCGATCGAGTCGAAAGGTCCGGTCCTCGCCGATCCCGGGGTCATGACCGGTGAGATACCACCGGCCCGAGTGGGCGACGATCCCGTACGGGTGCAGCGTGCGCCTGCTGCTGCGTCCTTCGCGGTCGGTGTACCGCATCGAGACCGGCCGGCGGTGCCGCACGGCGTCGGCGACGGCGAGCAGCGCCGCGCCGTCCGGGGTGCCGGACCCGGCGGACGGCTGGGTGAAGGCGAGCGACTCCGTGACCGCGTCCAGCCGCCGGGCGACATGCGGGGGCAGCGCCCGCCGGATCTTGGCCGCCGCCGTTTCGCTCGCTGTGTCCGTCGCGGTGGCAAGCCCCGTCCGCTGGCCCGCGATCAGGCCGAGGAGCACGGCGAGCGCCTCGTCGTCGCTGAGCATGAGGGGAGGCAGCCGGTAGCTGGGCGCCAGACGGTAGCCGCCGTACCGGCCGCGCACCGATTCGACGGGCACGTCGAGGTCGTTCAGGTGCTCCACGTACCGCCGCACCGTGCGCTTGTCGACGTCGAGCCGGTCGGCGAGTTCGGCGATGGTCCGCAGGCCGCCCGACTGGAGCAGCTCCAGGAGGGTGAGGACGCGGCTGGTGGGTCGGGACATGATCCGAGTCTAGGGCTGATAGAGGGCGGATTCTGTCCCCTATTGGTCCTAGCGTGGGGAGCGCAACCGCACCACATCACCTGCAGGGAGAACGCCGTGGACTTCGTCTCGATCCGCATCATCACCGACGACGTGGAGCGCCTCGCCGCGTTCTACGAGAAGGCCACCGGGCTCCCGGCGACCCGGTACACCGAGGACTTCGCCGAGCTCCAGGCCGCCAGTTCCACGCTCGCCATCGGCAGCACCCGCACCGTCCCGCTGTTCGCGCCGGGATCCTCCCGGCCGGCGGACAACCACTCCGTGATCCTCGAGTTCCTGGTGGACGACGTGGACCGCGTGCACCAGAACCTGATCGGCTTCATCGACGAGTTCGTCAATGAACCCACCACCATGCCCTGGGGCAACCGGTCCCTGCTCTTCCGCGATCCCGACGGCAACCTCGTCAACTTCTTCACTCCGGTGACCCCGGCCGCCAGGGAGAAGTTCGCGGCGTAGGAGGCCTCGGCCCTCAGGCGGGAACCAGTCGGTAGGAGTCGCCCTCGGGGATCACGTGGCCTGCGGTGGGCGGCGGGAAGTGGCTGCCGAGCAGCAGGGTCCGGGTGCCGGAGAGCGAGCCGAGGAGCTCCCGGCGGGTCCTGGTCGCGGCCGCGGCGTCGATGTCCACGCAGCTGCCCAGATCGGGGTGGACCAGCTGGACGGGGTGGTGGACGCAGTCACCGGTGATGAGCGCGCTCTCGCCCTGACTGCTCAGCTCCACCGCCACCTGGCCCGGCGTATGACCCGGGGTGGGACGCAGACGGACGCCCGGCGCGATGTCGGCGCCTTCAAGAGGTACGTCGACGAGGTCGAGCAGTCCGGCGTCCTTGATGGGGTCCACGGAGTCGCGGAACATCTGGCGCCGGGCCTCTTCCATGTCGACACCGGCCCAGTAGTCGTCCTCGGCACGGCTCGTGAGGTAGCGGGCATTGGGGAAGGTGGGCACCCAACTGTCTCCGTCCGCCCGGGTGTTCCAGCCGTCGTGGTCGGTGTGCAGGTGGGTGAGGACGACGAGATCCACTGTCTCGGGTGCGAAGCCGGCCCGTTTCAGCCGCGCCAGGTAGTCGCTGTTCAGGTTGTTCCACGCGGGGTTGGCCCGCTGCTTGCCGTTGCCGATGCCGGTGTCGACGAGCACGCGCAGCCCGTTCGTGTCGATCGCGAAGCTGTGGCTCGCCAGCCGCAGGACGCGCTGGTCGTCGGCGAAGTCCGGCTGCAGCCAGGGGGCTTGGGCCACCACCTCGGGCGTGGCTCCGGGCAGCAGCCAGGGGCCCGTCTGCGGGGGCAGGGCTACTTCGTCGACGCGGTGGACGGTGAGGTCTCCCACGGTCCAGGCCGGCAGGTCGGTGGCGTGGTGGGCGGGGGTGGGCATGGGAGGTGCTCCTCTGCGTGGCGCGAGTGCCTGGTATTTGCGTGGCGCGAGCGGCTGGTGTGAGTTCGCCGCTAAAAGCAATCTGTTTGCGTTAAGTCAACGTAAGCCCTACTGTCTCGCTAACGCAAACCATTAGCTTTTGAGTGCTGCCGGGCGGACCGCCGCCCCGCGCGGCGCGACGAGCCGAGCCGAGAGGGCCCGCATGGACACCACCGGACTCACCCCGCAGGAGACCGCCCGATGGGCGCTCCGCGCGGGCCTGCCGCTGGCGAGCGACCGCCACGAGGAGGTAGCGGCGACCGCAAACCACATCCGCTCCGTCATCGCCACGCTGCGCGAACTGGACTTCGGGGACACGCCGCCCGCGATGACCTACACGGCCGGACTGGAGGACCTCGATGCATCCGTATGAGCTGTCACTGACCGACGCCGCCCGAGCCATCGGTGCGGGGGAGCTGTCCCCGGTCGAGCTGACCGATTCGGTGCTGGATCGCATCGGCGCGGTGGAAGCGCGCCTCCAGGCCTACGTCACCGTCGCCGCGGACTCCGCCCGGAGTGCGGCGGCCGAGGCCGAGCGCGAGATCGCCGAGGGCCGCTCGCGCGGCCCGCTGCACGGCATCCCCATGGGTCTGAAGGACCTGATCGACGCCGAGGGCATGCCCACCACGGCGAGCTCCCGCGTGCGGGCGGACCATGTCGCCGAAGGCGACAGCGCCGTCGCCGCGCGCCTGGCCGCGGCCGGAGCGGTGCTGCTCGGCAAGACCCACACCCACGAGTTCGCCTACGGGCTGACCACCCCGCAGACCCGCAACGCCTGGGACCACAGCCGGGTCGCCGGCGGGTCGAGCGGCGGCTCGGCCGTCGCCGTCGCGGCCGGAGAGGCCACCTTCGCGCTGGGGACCGACACCGGCGGATCGATCCGCGTGCCCGCGGCGCTCAACGGCGTGGTGGGCCTCAAGCCGACGTACGGCCTGATCCCCCGCCACGGAGTGACCTCCCTGTCCTGGTCCCTGGACCACGTCGGGCCCCTCACCCGCACGGTGCGGGACGCGGAACTCGTCCTCGCCGCACTGGTCGGGTGGGATTCGGGCGGCCCGGCGGCGTCGGGCGGCCGGACCTCCCCGGAGGCCGGTGACCTGTCAGGACTGCGGGTGGGCGTGCCGCGCAACTACTACTTCGAGCGCATCAGCCCCGAGGTCGAGGAGAGCGTGCGCCGGGCCATCGGGCAGCTGGAGCACCTGGGAGCCGAACTCGTCGAGGTCGAGATCCCCATGACGCGCTACATCCAGGCCACCCTGTGGGGGTTGATGGTCCCCGAGGCGACCGCGTACCACGAGGGGACGCTGCGCTCGACGCCTGACCTGTACGCGCCGGACGTCCGCGTCCTCCTGGAGGCGGGCGAGTTCGTGACCGCGGGCGACTACCTCCGGGCCCAGCGCGCGCGGACGTTGATGCGCGAGGCCTGGGCGCGGCTGTTCGGCCGCGTCGACGTGATCGCGGCCCCGGCGGTGCCGATGACGGCGGCCAAGTCCGGCCAGGACAGCGTGCGGTGGGCGGACGGCACGGTGGAGGCCGTCTCCGACAGCTACGTCCGGCTCTCGTCACCGGCCAACGTCACGGGGGTGCCGGCGCTGACCCTGCCCGTCGGCCAGGATCGCGCGGGCATGCCGATCGGCATGCAGCTGATGGGGCGCCCCCTGGGTGAGGCGACCGTGCTGCGGGTCGGGCGGGCCTATGAGGCGGCCGGCGCCGGAGCCGGGCGGCTTGCGCCGACGGCGGCCTGAGCTGGTGGGGCGGTCGTGGCGGCGGCACCACCTAGAAGCTACGATTTTGCATTAAGGCGGTAAGGTGGAGTCATGAGTCCCAAGCCCATGGTTCGGCCCGGAGGGCGCAGCGCCCGGGTCCAGGAATCGGTCCACGCGGCAGTCCGTGAGCTACAGGCCGAGCTGGGCCGCGAGGCGCTGACCGTCCCTCTGGTCGCCGCCCGCGCGGGCGTGACGCCGTCGACCGTCTACCGCCGGTGGGGGGACCTGCAGGAGCTCTTGTCGGACGTCGCGGTCGAACACCTGCGCCCTGAAGAGCTGCCGGCCGACCTCGGCAGCCTGCGGGCGGACCTCGGCGCGTGGGCGGAGCAGTTCCTCGACGAGATGGCCTCCCCTGCGGGCCGCGCGTACATCAGGGACGCCCTCCTGGGGAACCCGGACGGCAGCAACGCCGGCCAGTGTTCTGCCTTCGCGGCGGACCAGATCGACGTCGTTCTGGCCCGTGCCTCGGAGCGGGGCGAGGCCGCCCCGGACGCCGAACAGGTCATCGACCAGGTCGTGGCGCCGATGATGTACCGCATCCTCTTCCGCCCCAGCCGGCTGGACGCCGCCTATGCGCGCGCACTCGTGGAGCACACCCTCGCGCAGCCCTGACTTCGGCGGCGCCGGAGAGGGGCAGGGTGCGGCTGGTGATGGGCACCGCCCATGCCACGCGCTCATGCCAGCCGCCCCATGCAGCCCGTTGAACGTCCTCTGGCGAACAGAATCAGCCCGGAACGGAGCATCTTCGCGCACTTGCGATCGTCATGAGAGACGGCGGCACCAGCTATTTGTCGCTTTGCTCGGGGATGCGCTGCCGTGCGCTACGGACCGCTAGCGTGTGGCCCGCACTTGTTCCCGTCGGGCCCTGTGGGCCCCGGAGGTGAGAGATGGCGGTTGCCGGCTCGGCGTCGGTCGGAACGATCCCGGTCCAGCACCTCCGGGCGGGCGATCATGCTTTCGTCAGTTACGCCGACGACGATGCGGGCCGCGACGTGGTGTCCGCCTTCGCGTGGGCGGGGCTCGTGAAGCGCGAGAAGGTGATGGTCTTCGCGGCTCCGCACCTGCACGAGGAACAGGTGTGGAACCGGCTCGACGCGCCGGGGGCCCTGCTGGGAGCCGCTCGCGAGAACGGGCAGCTGGTGCTCAGCAGCATGCGCGCCCTCATCCACCCCCAGGACGCGTTCACTCCCCACCGGCAGTGGGACCGCATCACCGAGGAGACCGACCAGGCCTTGGCCGAGGGCTACAGCGGGCTGCGCACCTATATCGACATGCACTGGGTGGGGGATCTGGGCGCCGATGTCCAGGTGATGATGCACCGTGAGTCCCACGCCCAGCATCTGTTCACCGGCCGCCCCTATACCGAGATCTGTGCCTACGACAGCCGCTGGTTCGACCCCGGTGTCCTGACGGCCATGCATGAGGCACACCCCTGCCGACTGCTGCCCCGCCTGGGTGCCCTGCACGTGGAACACGCGGAGGGGCTGGTGCAGTTGACCGGCGAGGCGGACATCGCCACCCGGGAGGACTTCATCGGCGCCGTGCGCGAGGGGCTCAGGCGCAGCGAGAATGCCCAGCCCCTGACCGTGGACCTGGGCGGCCTGGTCTTCCTCGGCGTCGCCTGTGCGGTGGACCTGCTGCGGCTGGTTCTGGAGCATGCGCACGGACCGGTCCGGGTCCACTGTCCACCGACACCGGCCCGCATACTGCGCCGAGCAGGCGCCGACCAGGTGCCGCACATGGTGATCAGTGAGGTGGACCGCTGATGACGACCACGCCAGGCCCCCGCGAGGTCCCTCCCGTCACCCTGTTGGAATCACGCTTCACCCAGGACGACCTGCCCCGGCTGCGGATGCTCGTCGACCAGTACGCGGACCACCTAGGTCTTGCCGAGCCGCGCCGCAGCGAATTCATCGTGGCCCTGGACGCCGTGGCGGTCAACGCGGTCGAGCACGCGGGCGGCGGCGGCACCCTGGTCCTCCAGCGCAGCAACGGCCATCTCGCCTGCCACATCCACGACTTGGGCCCCGGCTTCAGCGCCGACGTCATCCCCGTGCTGGCTCCCGGCCTCGACGGCCACGCGGGCGGGCGGGGCCTGTGGCTCGCCGGCCTGCTCACCGACGAGCTCACCATTTCCGGGGGCCCCGGCGGGTCGATGGTGACCCTGACCGTGAACCTGTCCCGGTAG
Source organism: Streptomyces sp. NPDC054047 (assembly GCF_055585065.1). Classification (NCBI taxonomy): domain Bacteria; kingdom Bacillati; phylum Actinomycetota; class Actinomycetes; order Kitasatosporales; family Streptomycetaceae; genus Streptomyces; species Streptomyces sp. NPDC054047. The sequence continues at coordinate 128,997 of NZ_JBVJKV010000007.1, forward strand.
CGGGCCGCCGGAGCGCCTGGGCGCTTCGGTGATCAGGCGGCGCAGGGGTGGCGGCCACCCCTGCGGGCCAGCCGTGGCGCGGACGGCGCGGCAGGCCTAGCCTGGGCGGAAAGTCCCGTTATGGGGCCATGTCCGCGTGCCGGAAGGTTGACACTCTTGAGCGCGTCCCACGAGCAGCAGGACCCGCCGGAGCCCAGCGTGGGACCCGCCCCCACCGGTGCTCCGGAGTCCCGCCCCTACCACCATCCGGCCGCCGGCTGGGGAGCCGCCAAGGGCGTGACCCAATTCCTCGTGCGCGAGCGCGCGTTGGTGGACGGGCCGCGGGCGATCAAGCGGATGAACCACGAGGACGGCGGTTTCGACTGCCCGGGCTGCGCCTGGCCGGACGACACCAAGGGGCTGCACCTCGACATCTGCGAGAACGGCATCAAGCACGTCACCTGGGAGATGACCCGCAAGCGGGTCGGCCGGGAGTTCTTCGCCGCGCACTCGGTGACCGAGCTGTACGGCTGGAGCGACTACGACCTGGAGAACCAGGGCCGGTTGACGGAGCCGATGGTCTACGACCCCGAGAGCGACCACTACGTACCGATCAGCTGGCAGGACGCCTTCGAGGTGGTCGGCGGCGCACTGCGCGGCCTGGACGACCCGAACCGGGCCGCGTTCTACACCTCGGGCCGGCTGGGCAACGAGGCCACGTTCCTCTACCAGCTGATGGCCCGCGAACTGGGCACGAACAATCTGCCGGACTGCTCCAACATGTGCCACGAGGCCAGCGGCCGCGCGCTCAAGGCATCGCTGGGCACCGGCAAGGGGACCGTCGACCTCAAGGACTGGGAAGCCACCGACGCGCTGTTCATCCTGGGCGTCAACGCGGCCTCCAACGCGCCCCGGATGCTCACGGCCCTCGCCGACGCCCACGACCGCGGTGCCCAGATCGTGCACATCAACCCGCTGGTCGAGGCCGCCGCCACCCGCACCATCGTCCCGCACGAGTTCACGGACATGGCGCTCAACAAGGCGACGCGGACCAGCACCCTGAACCTGCAGCCGCGCATCGGCGGCGACATGGCCCTCCTGCGCGGCATGGCGAAGGCGATCCTGGAACAGTCCGGGCACGACCCGAAGGCACTGGACCGGGAGTTCATCGACCGGCACACCACCGGCTTCGACGCGTACCGCGCCCTGTGCGAGGCCACGCCGTGGGAGGAGATCGAGAAGCAGTCCGGGGTGAGCCGCGCCGACGTCCTCGACGCGGCCCGCGTCTACCGCGACGCCGACCGCAGCATCGTCAGCTGGTGCCTGGGCGTCACCCAGCACGAGCACGGCGTCGACACGGTCCGGGAGATCGCCAACCTGCTGCTCCTGCGCGGCAACGTGGGACGGGAAGGGGCGGGGCCGTCCCCGGTGCGCGGGCACAGCAACGTCCAGGGCAACCGCACCTGCGGCATCGACCACCGCCCCACCGAGGAGTTCCTGAGCCGCCTGGCCGAGGTCTGCGACATCGACCCGCCCCGCGAGCACGGCCTGGACACCGTCGCCACCATCAAGGCGATGCACCGGGGCGAGGTGAAGGTGTTCGTCGCCATGGGCGGCAACTTCGCCCTCGCGGCGCCCGACACCCCCTACACCTACGAGGCGCTGCGCAGCTGCGACCTCACCGTCCAGGTGAGCACCAAGCTGAACCGCAGCCATCTCGTCCACGGCCGCCGGGCCCTGATCCTGCCGTGCCTGGGCCGCACCGAGAAGGACCATCAGCGCAGGGGCGTCCAGAGCTCGTCGGTCGAGGACTCGATGAGCATGGTGCACCTGTCCATCGGCATGAAGCGCCCCGCGTCCCCGCACCTGTTGTCCGAGCCCGCGATCGTCGCCGGCCTGGCCCGGGCGGCGCTGCCCGACAGCGCCACCCCCTGGGAGTGGTACATCGAGGACTACGACCGTATCCGCGACACCATGGCCCAGGCCCTCGACGGCTTCGAGGACTTCAACCGCCGGGTACGGCTGCCGCTCGGCTTCCGCATCAAGCAGCCCGCCCGCGAGCTGGTCTTCCTCACCCCGTCGGGGCGCGCCGAGTTCTCCGCCGCCGCCCTGCCCGACGTCGTCCCCGCCCCCGGCACCCTGGCGCTCGGCACCATGCGGTCGCACGACCAGTGGAACACCACCATCTACTCGGACAACGACCGCTACCGGGGCATCAAGAACCTGCGCACCCTCGTCTTCATGAACCGCGACGACATGCGCGAGCGCGGCATCGCCCACTCCGCCCCGGTCGACATCACCAGCACGGCCAAGGACGGCAGCAGGCGCCACCTCAACGGCTTCCTCGCCATCCCCTACGACATCCCCCGGGGCTGCGCGGCCGGCTACATGCCCGAGATGAACGTGCTGTGCGCACTCGGCGACTTCAGTACCCAGAGCGACCAGCCGATCATGAAACACGTCAAGGTCACGGTCAGGCCTTCGGGGTGTGGCGCCGCAGTTTGACGGTGTAGTTGGTCCGCGTCGAGGGCTCCCCGTCGGGGCCCGTCAGGGCGTGCTCATGGGTGTCGCAGACGAGTACGTCCCACTGCTCGGCCGGCAGGTCGAGAGAGGCCAGGACCTTCTGGGGGCCGGGGAAGTCCACGCCGGGGTGCGGTTCGGTCTCCCAGGCGGGAAAGCCCATGTGGCCGACGATCAGGAGGATGCCGCCCGGCGCCACGGCCGCGGCGGCGTTCCGCAGGATCTCCTCGCGCGGCATCTCGTGCAGGGAGTGCAGGAACTGGGCGGAGACCAGGTCGTGGCGGCCGGCCGGGAAGGACGTGCCGAGATCGTGGTGCTGCCAGTCGACGCGGTCGGCGACCTGCGCCTGGGCCGCGTGCTCGGCCGCGCGGCCCAGGGCGACGCGGGAGATGTCGGTGGCGGTGACGCGCCAGCCCTGCCGCGCCAGCCAGATCGCGTCGCCGCCCTCCCCGCAGCCCAGGTCCAGGGCGCTGCCCGGGGTCAGGCCCTCGGTCTCGCGGACGAGTGCGGCATTGGGCTCGCCGCTCCACAGACGGCCGCTCTGGTTGTAGCGCTCGTCCCAGAACGCTGCGGCCGATCCGGCGGCGGAAGCGGTGGGGGAGTCGGTGGGGGTGTGGGTGTGCTGCTCGCTCATGGGTGCTCCTTCTGCTCTCCGGCAACCCTGCGCGTGGCCATGACGGCTTGACAAAGATATTTGCCACGTCGGCAAATGGAGGGATGAGCGACGAGGCCGAACTCACGGATGTGCTGACCGCCGTCGGACCGCGGCTGCGGGCACTGCGCAAGGCGCGGGGCGCCACGCTGGCCCGGCTGAGCGAGGAGACGGGGATCTCCCTGAGCACGCTCTCGCGGCTGGAGGCCGGGCAGCGCGAGCCGACCCTGAAGCTCCTGCTGCCGCTGGCCAAGGCGTACGGCGTACCGCTGGACGAGCTGGTCGGCGCGCCCCAGACGGGCGACCCGCGCATCCACCCCAGGCCGTTCATGCGCCACGGCAACACCTGGGTCCCGCTGACCCGCTACCTCGGCGGCATGCATGCCTACAAGCAGGTCATGCCGGTCGCCAAGCACGGCACCCGGCAGGCCGCGCGCCCCGAGCAGGGCACGCACGAGGGCCACGAGTGGCTTTATGTCCTCTCCGGCCGCCTGCTGCTGGCCCTGGGTGAGCACGACCTCGTGCTCACCGCGGGCGAAGCCGCCGAGTTCGACACCCGCACCCCGCACGGCCTCGCCAACGCCGGTGACATCCCCGTGGAATTCCTCGCCCTGTACGGGGCTCAGGGCGAGCGCATGCACCTTCGCGTCCGGCCGGGTGGTGACGGCGAGGGCGAGGGGGCCTAGCGGACGGGGTCAGGCGGTGCGCAGCGCCGGGTCGCTGGTGCCCGGCTCGCCGGTCTCCACGTGCCCGGCGAACCGGCGCAGGTAGGCGCTGTCGCTGTCGGACCGTACGCGCAGGTCGTACCAGCGCTTGCTGTGGCCGAGGTCGACCCAGCGGCTCTGACGGCCGCCCGGCGCAATGGTGATCTTGGTGCTCTTGCCGCCGTAGGCGTTGGTGATCGTGATGTCGCAGGAGTTCTCGGCGGGGTTGGTGAAGGTGAGCTTGACGCGGCCGCTGTCCCGGTCGTGGTGGGCGGTGACCTCCGGGCTCGCGGTCGCGGCGGTGCCCTCGTAGGTGCGCAGGTAGCCGCCTGGGCCGTGCACGGTCAGTTCGTACGTCCCCTCGGAGGGGCCGGTGCTCCAGGTGTCGGAGATCTTCTTGCCGGACTCGGCGGTGTAGGTCCAGGGCCCGTCGTCGCGGTTGCCGGAGGTGACCAGGAAGCAGGCGCCGGTCTCGTCACCCGGGGTGAAGGTGAGCTCGATGCTCTCCTTGGAGGGCTTGACGGCCGCGGTGACCAGGGGAGCGTAGGGCAGCGGCCGGGTGGGCCGTGCGCCCTTTTCCTGCTTGGGCAGGGCCGGGGCGGCCGGCGGGGAGTGGGTGTAGCTGTCGTGCCGCTCGTGGTCCGGCGGCTCATAGCCGTCGGTGCTCGGCAGGGACGCGGGCTTGGTGTGCTTGAGGCTGAAGTCGAAGGCGGAGGTGAGATCGCCGCAGATGGCGCGGCGCCAGGGGGAGATGTGCGGTTCGTGGACGCCGAAGCGGCGCTCCATGAACTGGATGACCGAGGTGTGGTCGAAGACCTCGGAGCAGACGTAGCCGCCGGTGGACCACGGGGAGACGACGAGCGTGGGCACCCGCATGCCGAGCCCGTAGGGGCCCGCGCTGTAGTCGCTGTCGCCGGGGAAGACATCGAGCTCGGTCTCGACGGTGGACGCGCCCCAGGAGGAGTCGGCCGGCGGGTAGGGCGGCGGCACGTGGTCGAAGTAGCCGTCGTTCTCGTCGTACGTGATGAACAGGGCGGTCTTGCTCCACACCTCGGGGTCGGACGTCAGCGCGTCCAGGACCTGGGAGATGTACCAGGCGCCGTAATTCGCGGGCCAGTTGGGATGCTCGCTGAATGCTTCGGGAGCGGCGATCCAGGATATCTTCGGGAGTTTCCCTGCCTTCACGTCCGCCCGGAGGTCGTCGAGAAGATCGCCGCCTTCCTTGACGTTCGTTCCCTTGCACGCCTTTTCGTAAAGGGCGTCGCCGGGCTTGGCGTCGCGGAACTTGTTGAAGAACATCAGCGAGTTGTCGGCGTAGTTCCCGCGGTAGGCGTCCTCCAGACAGCCCCACAGCCCGTCCTTCGTGAGTCCGTCGCCGATGTCCTGGTAGATCTTCCACGACACCCCGGCCTTCTCCAGGCGCTCGGGATAGGTGGTCCAGTCGTAGCCGACCTCTTCGTTGCCGAGGACCGGTCCGCCGCCCTTGCCGTCATTGCCGCAGTGCCCGGAGTAGAGGTAATAGCGGTTGGGGTCGGTCGCTCCCATGAAGGACGAATGATAGGAGTCGCAGACCGTGAAGGCGTCGGCCAGCGCGTAGTGGAACGGTATGTCGTCCCTGGTCAGATGGGCCATCGAGCCCGATGTCTTGGCCGCTGTCCAGTCGTCGTACTTGCCCTTGTTCCATGCCTGGTGTCCGGTCTCCCAGTCGTGGCTCAACCCGGCGATGAACTGCATTCCCAGGTCGTCGGCGTCCGGGTGGTAGGGCAGGACCTCCTCGCCGCCGCCGGACTGGTGCCACACGGACTTGCCGCTCTCCAGGACCATCGGCCGGGGATCACCGAATCCGCGGACGCCGTTGAGCGTGCCGAAGTAGTGGTCGAAGGAGCGGTTCTCCTGCATGAGCACCACGATGTGCTCGACGTCGTCGATCGACCCCGAGCGGGCGGAGGGGGGAATGTCGACGGCACGCATGATGCTGGCGGACAGAGCCGCGACGCCGGCGGTGCCACCCGCTGCCTGGAGGAAGCGTCGGCGGTTGAATGCGGGCATGGAGCTGAACCTCTGAACTGTGGGGGATAGAGGGCCGGTCACCGTAGACCGGCCCGCCCTCAAGACGTCAAATAGTGAGAAGAAAAGGTGAAGGACCGGGGATATTTCACCTCCGGACGCAACGGGGCGGTCCTTCGGGACATCGCCCGGTCGGTGAGACCCTGTGGCTGGCTCCTCGTGAGAGGGCGAGCACCGAACCGGAGGATCAGCAGGCCATGCCAGAAGCAGTCGACGCCCCCGTCATCCTGAGCAACGCACCCGGCTCCTTCCCCCGGAGCGTGCTCGCCGAGCGGCACCCGGCCCTCATCAAGAAGGTGCGCGACGCCTTCCCCTACGGCCCGCGACAGCATCGCGCCCTCGACGCCCTGCTGACACAGGCCACGCAGGGCGTGATCGAACCGCTGGGGCCCGAGGCGCACGACCGCGACCTGTGGGAGGCCTGGGGGAGCAAGTACTTCGGTCTGTCCTGGTTCGACGTCCCCTTCCTGTGGTCCGAGAGCTACTTCTACCGCCAACTGCTGACCGCCGTCGGGTACTTCGAGGACGGCCCCTGGCGGGGCATCGACCCGTTCCGTCCGTTCAAGCAGGCCGAACTGCACACCGGGGAGGCCGACGCGGAACTGGCCGCGCTCGATGCGCTGGCCCCGCGGCCCCTCGACGAGCAGCGTCAGGCGCTGCTCCTGGGCTCGCTGTGGGGCAACCGCGCGGACCTGGGGTTCGCCGTGGGGGGTGGCGCGGCCGGGGCCGCCGACTCAAAGCTCGTCGCCGACGACTCCGCGCTCCTGTGGTCCCTGCTGCCCGAGGGCGGCGCGGGCACGCTGTGCCTGGTCGCGGACAACGCCGGACGCGAGCTCCTGCCCGACCTGATCCTCGTCGACCACCTGCTGCGGCATCGGCGCGCCGAGCGGGTCGTGCTGCACGTCAAGCCCTACCCGTACTACGTCTCGGACGCCATGACCGCCGACGTGATCGACTGCCTGCGCCACCTGACCGGCGCGCGGGGCGCCGCGGCGGAGGTGGGCGAGCGCCTGTGGTCGGCCATGGGTACAGGGCTGCTCACCGTCCGCAGCCACACTTTCTCCTGCGCCCCGCTGCCGTACGCCGACATGCCCGACGACCTCCGCCAGGAGTTCGCCGATGCCGACGTGACCGTCCTGAAGGGCGACCTGAACTACCGGCGCCTGGTCGATGACCGGCTGTGGCCCGCCACCACACCGTTCGCGGAGCGCACCGCGTACTTCCCCGGCCCGGTGGCCGCCCTGCGGACACTGAAGTCCGACGTGATCGTCGGCCTCGACGCGCGGACCGAGGCGGCGCTGACCGCCGAGCACGGCCAGGGGTGGCGCACCAGCGGCACCCACGCCCTGATCCAGGCGCGGCGGTGACCCGCAGGGGTGAGGGGAAGCGGGGACCCGCAGAGGTGAGGTGACCTCAAAGGCTTTGCCTTTCCCCCTCGCGGTCGTTATCGTTCGAACGGTCCTGTTGTCTCCGATAGAGGTGGACGTTGCGCATCTGAGGTTCGCGAACATCGCGCCGTACGGCACTCGCCGTACGCCCGTCACGCCGCCGCCGGCCCTGCCGTGCCGCCCGTGACCCCGCGTGGATGCGACCTCGGTGCATGAGCCGTCCCTCGATCTACGGGACCGCCACACCTCCCTCTTTCCCGGTCGGTCGCCGCGTGGTGCTCGCATACGACGCCCCCTGCCCGCCGCGCCTGCGACTGCGAGATTCCCCATGTCTGTACCCACCACGCCCAGCGCCTCCCTGACCGCCTCCGCCCTGTCGTTCCAGTGGCCGGACGGCACGAGCGTCTTCGACGGGCTCTCCCTGAGCATCGGCCGGGGCCGCACCGGCCTCGTCGGCACCAACGGCACGGGCAAGTCCACCCTGCTGCGGCTGCTGGCCGGTCAACTGCGTCCCTCCCAGGGGTCGGTGACCGTCGGCGGCAGCCTCGCCTACCTGCCGCAGAACATCACCCTCGACACGACCCTGCGCGTCGACCAGGCTCTTGGCATCGCCGAGCGGCGTGACGCGCTGCGCTCCATCGAGGCCGGTGACGTACGCGAGGAGCACTTCGAGACGGTCGGCGACGACTGGGACGTCGAGGAACGGGCCCTGGCCACCCTGGGTTCGCTCGGGCTCGGCGACGTCGAACTCGACCGCACCGTCGGCCAGTTGTCCGGCGGGGAGACCGTCCTGCTGCGCCTTGCCGCGCTGCTCCTGGAGCGCCCGGACGTCCTCCTGCTCGACGAGCCGACCAACAACCTTGACCTGTTCGCGCGCCGCCGGCTCTACGAGGCAGTCGACTCCTGGCGCACCGGTGTCCTGGTCGTGGTCAGCCACGATCTCGACCTGCTCGAACGCGTGGACCACATCGCCGAACTGCGCTCCGGGGCGGTGAGTTGGTACGGCGGCGGCTGGTCCGCCTACGAGGAGGCGCTGGCCACCGAGCAGGAAGCGGCCGGGCGGATGCTGCGGTCCGCCGAGGCCGACGTACGCCGCCAGAAGCGCGAACTGGAGGAGGCCCAGATCAAGGTGGCCCGCCGCCAGCGGCACAGCAAGAAGATGGACGCCCAGCGGCGCGCCCCGCGCATCGTCGCGGGCGAGAAGAAGCGCTCCGCCCAGGAGTCGGGGGACAAGCTGCGGGGCCTGCACGAGGAGCGGCTCAGCGAGGCACGCGAGCGGCGTGAGGAGGCCGCGGACGCGATCCGCAACGATGCCGAGATCCGCGTCAGCCTGCCGCACACCGCTGTACCGGCGGGTCGCACGGTGCTGACCGTGCGCGAACTGCGGCCCCAGTACGGCAAGTTGCGGGAGGGCAGCCTTCAGGTGCGGGGGCCCGAACGCATCGCCCTCGTCGGGCGCAACGGCGCCGGCAAGACGACGCTGCTGCGCACCCTCACGGGGGAGTTGGCCCCGCTGTCCGGCGAGGTCGACACGTCCGTGCCGTTGCGGTTCCTGCCGCAGCGCCTGGACGTCCTGGACGACGGGTTGAGCGTCGCGGCGAACGTGTCCCGGCTGGCTCCCGGGCTCACCGACAACCACATCCGCTCCCAGCTGGCACGCTTCCTGTTCAAGGGGGCGCGCGCCGAACAGCTGGCGGGCACCCTCTCGGGCGGCGAGCGCTTCCGCGCGGCGCTCGCGGCGATGATGCTCGCCGCCCCGGCACCGCAGCTCCTGATGCTGGACGAGCCGACCAACAACCTCGACCTGGCCAGCGTGCGCCAACTGACCGGCGCACTCGCGTCGTACGAGGGAGCGCTCCTGATCGCCAGCCACGACCTGACCTTCCTGGAGTCGGTCGGCGTCACCCGCTGGGTGCTGGTCGCGGAGGAGCTCCAGGAGACATCCGCGGAGGAGGTCCGCGACGTCCTCGCGGCGCCGCACGGGGACCGGCAGGACCCGGGCGCCTGAGCTGCCCCGCAGGGGCAGTTATCCGGCCTCTTCGCTCAGTGGCCGGAGTCTGGAGGCCGTGACGGCCGCGGAGACGAGTGGGAGGTCCAAGTGCCGTGCCACCAGGACGAGATGGTCCCGCTCCTGTTCTTCGGGGACCCTGCCGCCGGGCATGGCCTTCAGGCGCGCGTGGTCCGGCAGCGGCGGCCGGCCCTGGCCGCGCGCGTGCGCCGCGTGCAGCACGACGGCGGCTGCCTGGGCCGCGACCAGGTCGAAGTCCGCGGGCAGGTCGGCCTCCTGGTCGGCCAGGTCGGCCACCGCCTGGGCCGGTGCGTCGCTCCACCACGGGCTCAGGACGCGCTCGCCCTCGCGGATCTCGGCCAGCCGACGCAGCAGCTCCACCCGCCAGTTGCGCCACCAGAACAGCGGCTGCGGGGCGAGGACGAGCTGTCCGTCGTCCTCGCCGTGGAGTGTCGCCACCTTCCACAGCCGTTCCATCGTCCGGCAGTCGCGGCGCTCCGCGCGCCGGGAGCTGAACACCAGCCGGGCCAGCGCGAAACTGGCGGCCACGCCGCTGGCGATGGTGGCGAGCCAAGCCCCCTCGGCGAGGAAGTCGAGTCGGTGGTCGCCCGTGCCGACGGCGGAGATCACCGCGGTCAGGGTCAGGGCGATGTTGGCGATGTCCAGGGCCACGGCGGTGGCGAACGCCGTCAGGCTCTTCTGCAGGGCCAGGTCGAGGTCGGGGCGCCCCGGCATGACGACGCCGCGGCACTGCCGCATGGTGACCAGCGCGGTGGCGACGATGCCGGCCGAGTAGACGAACTGGAAGGCGACGACCTGCCAGGTGTCGGCGTAGGCCGCGGCGTAGCGCAGGGGGCGTGCGGGGCCCTGCACGTCGGCCCAGGCGTAGAGGACGGCCATCAGGAGGATGGCGCTGCCGTACACCGGCGCCCAGGTCGCGATGGTGCGCCGCAGGACGGCCGGCTCCTTGCGCGCCGGGTGCCAGAGCTGGGTCATCAGATGGGCGTGGCCCAGGCACAGCAGGGTGGCGGAGTTGACGACGAGCGCCGCGATGTTGGGGGAGCCCGTGGTCGCTCCCACGGCCCGGTAGACGTCGGGCGTGCAGAGCAGGAAGATCACGCCGCAGTGGATCAGGACCGAGGCCGTCAGCTTGAGGGTGAGGTCCGGATTGCCCCGGGCGGCCTGCGCCTTGGCCACCCCCAGGGTCAGGGCGAAGGCGGCGATCGCCAGGTTGACCGTGGTGAGGATCAGGTGCCACATCAGTGGAACCGCCGGTTGGCGAAGGCGGACGTGAGTGACCCCGCACCCTTCTTGCCGGTCAGCTGGAGCGCCGCGACCGTCCCGAACGCCTCCGCGCGCCACTCCGCCTTGCGCTCGAACGTCGTACGGAAGAAGACGGGGCCGCTGAGCACTTCGTCGGCCAACCCCGGCGGCAGGGAGGACAGTTCGCTCTCCAAAGCGTCGGAGCCCTGGAAGTGGTGCCCGCTGACGCAGTCGTCCTCCTCGCCCTCGAGCAGATGGAAGAGCTCGTGGCCCAGGATGAAACGCTGGTGGTGCGGGCTGGTGTTGGTGGTGATGACGATGCGGTCCCCGTCCTTGCCCGGCAGGCACATGCCCGTCGCCTGCGGGCTCAGCGAGCGCTGGACGATCTCGATGGGGCGGCCGCGCTTCTTCCCGACGGCCTCGACCAGGTCCATCAGTCCGGCGTCGGGTTCCAGTCCGAGTTCCTTGTAGATGAGGCGGGCGGCGCGCCGCTCTTCCATGCTCCAGGCGAGGCGTTTGCTCAGGGCCGTCGAGACCCGGCCGGGGATCAGGCGGCTGGGGCCGGTGCGGTGCCCGGGTTCGGGGGTGCCGGTGGAATGCATGGGGTCAGCCCTCCCAAGGCGCGTCCCGCGCTGGGTGTCGGCTGCCCAGCGTGCGACGGTCATCCGGAGAGACATGGCACTGAAGGATGCGGGCGTCGCCCGCGTTCACGCTCCCCGTTCGTGACAGGCAGTCTCCGCTGGCCTGCGCTGGGACACTATCAGCCCCTCTTTCGGTTCCTCAGGAGGACCGGCAGGGCCCCGGCGGCGTTGGACGAGTAGGACGCCACCGGCTCGGGCTCGCCGACGAGTTCGACGTCGAACCGGCCGTGCAGGGACCGCAGAGCGGTCGTGCCCATCATCTTCGCCAGCGGAGCACCGATGCAGTAGTGGACGCCGTGGGAGAACCCGAGATGGGAGGCGGCGGCCTGGCGCAGGATGTCGAACTCCTCGGCGGTCGGGCCGAAATGGCGCGCGTCGCGGCCGGTGGCGGCGACATGGATCACCACGGCATCCCCGGCCTTGATCTCCGTGCCGGAGAGGGTCACGTCCTTGGCGGCGTAGTAGAACATCACCGTGCGGACCGGGCTGTCGCGGCGCAACGTCTCGTCCACCACGGCCGACCATGCGTCCGACTCGCGTGCCAGGGCGAGCTGTTGGGGATGGCCGGCCAGGTTCACCACCGCGTTCCCGATGAGGTTGGCGGTGGTCTCGTGCCCCGCGAAGAGGAACAGGAGCAGGGTCTCCATCAACTCCTTCTCGCTGAGGCTTCCTTGCCCGTCACCCTGGGCGGCGATCAGCGCCGAGGTCAGATCGTCGCCCGGCGCGGCGGTCTTCTCCGCGATCAGCTCACCGATCACGGAGACGAGGCCTGCCTTGGCCGCCGGCGCCTCCTGGGCGCGGCCCTCGTCGTGCAGCGCCGCGAAGTTGTCGGCGAGCTGCTCGCTCTTGTCCAGACCGAGCCCGAACAGACGGCAGATGATGGCCATGGGCAGCGGGAGGGCGAAGGCCTGCCGCAGGTCGACGGGGCCGGACGCGGCCGCCAGGCCGTCGATCAGACCCTGGACGATCTCCTCTACGCGCGGGCGCAGTGCCTCGATCCGGCGCGGCGTGAAGGCCTTGCCCACCAGTTTGCGCAGCCGGGTGTGGTCCGCGCCGTCCGCGTTCAGCATGCCCGCGAGGGTGATGAGCTCCAACAGGGGCCAGCTGTCGGGCACTTCACCGTCGGCGTACGCCCGCCAGTGCGCCGGGTTCTTGCGGAAGTCCGGGTGGGTGAGGACCTCGCGTGCGGTGGCGTGGTCCCCGGTGGCCCACACCTCCACGTCGCCGGTCAGCCGCACCCGTACGACGGCGCCCTGGTCCCGCAGGCCGCGTCCCTCGGCCACGACGAGGTCGCGCGGGTCGAGCAAGGTCACTTGAGGCGGCGTCAGGTCAAGCATGCTGAGGAACCTCCGAGGCCGAGACTGAGCGAGCGGTCGGGGTGAAGCGGACGGGCAGGGCCTCCAGGGCGCGCACGATGACCGACGGGCGCCACGTCAGGGCCGCGCCGTCGGCGAGGCGGACGTCGGGCAGCCGTTGCAGCAGGCAGTCGACCGCCGTCACCGCGATCGCCTCCGCCAGGTCGGGGAACGGGCACTCGTGTTCCCCCGCGCCGTAGGGGAGGTTGGCCTCGCTGTGGGCGGCCGTCGCGGCGCGCTCGGCGTCCGATCCCATGCACGGGTCCTGATTGACGGCGGCCAGGTCGAGTACGAGCATGTCGCCGGCCGCGATGTCCTGCTCTCCCAGGCGGGTGTCCCGCGTGGCCCAGCGGCCGATGACGCGCTGGAGGGGAGGCTGCTCCCACAGCGTGGCCCGCATGACGCCCTCGATGTCGGCGAGGCCGTGGTTCATGTCGTTGCGCAGCTGCGCGCTGTTGACCTGCCGCTCGAGACCGTTCGAGATCCAGTTGCCCATGGCGCCCATGGCGGAGGCCAGCGTGAGCCACACCTGTTCGCGGATCTCGTCGTTGCTGCGGGCGATCTCCGCCGCGCTCCGGGCGGTGTCCTCTTCGATGAGCCAGGCGATCGCGTCGGCGCCGAGCTCGCGCCGCCGGTGGGCGATGTGGCTCTCGATGACGTCCATGATCTGCTGGTTGGCCCGCTGCGCCGCGTCCCCGCCGTCGAGCAGTGCGGGCAGGGCCGTCACCAGCCGCAGCGCCGAGCGCTCCGAGAAGCCGAAGATCCGCATCAGGACCATGAGGGGCAGCTGCGCGGCGTAGTGGGCGACGAGGTCCGCGCCGCCGGTCTCACAGAACTCGTCGATCAGGCGGTTCGCACGGTCGCGGGTGTAGCGGCGCACGGTCCCCGGCCGGGTGCGGCCCAGGCTGCGGGTGAGGGCCCCGCGCAGCCGCGTGTGTTCCTCGCCCGTGGCGAACAGGGCGTTGGGGCGCTCCTGCGTGTGCAGCGCCAGCGACCAGTCGGCGGGTATCGGGCCGCGCGGCCGCCAGTGCCGCGGACTGCGGCTGTAGAGCACCCCCTCGCGCATCACCCGCTTCGTCGCGTCGAAGCCGATGACCAGCCAGCCGAACACGCCGTCCAGGGCGACGGGAACGACGGGGCCGTGCTCGGCCCGCATCTGGCGGTACAACTCCCTCGGGTCCGGGTGCGCGTCGATCTCCGCCAGCGGAAGTGCCGCGTCGTGGGCGGGGCACCCGGCGGGAGGTAAGAGCGTGCTGGCACCAGCGGGAAAATCAGGATATGAAGTCATGACACCGATCCCGTCGTCAACAAGTGGGGAATTTCGCAGCTCACGGCTGGCATGAACGGCCCGAACACGGCCCTGATCTGGCCTGTGATCTTCCTTTACCCCGCAGCGGGGTGTCAACGATTGGGGAAGCTCGCCGGTGAGGATGGTGGCGTCAGTGGCTATCCTCGAACGACCATCGTGTCCCGTGGCCCTTGGAGACCTACAGGTGAACGCAGACGCCGACCCCAGAGGAGGCGACATCGACCGCCTGCTGGCCGGTACCCGCCCGGACGCCCGTCGGGAAGACCCGGACGTCCATCGGGAGGATGCGCCCCGGGAGTACCTCCTGAGGTTCGCCATCGACCGCTTCCTGGTCGACGTCGACGCCTATGCCGCCCGGTTGGGGAAGACCCGCGGGGACCTGCTGCCTCCCCCGCACGTCTCCTACATGACGGGCATCGCCGCCGAGCGCGCCCAGGCCCTGCTCGACGGAGCGCCTCTCACCGACGAGGAACCGGCTCAGGCCAAGGAGCGGGAAGGCTTCCGCCTGGCGCTGCTCCTGCCGCGCCTGACCTTCCTCAGGGCCACCCGACTCAACCCGGCGACCCAGAAGCCGTACAAGGACGCCGACATCGCCGCCCGGACCGGCATCACGCGACAGACCGTCTGGAACATCTTCAACGGCGAGCGCAAACCGCGGCACGACATGGTCGGCACCCTGGAGACCTTCTTCCACGCTCCCCTCGGCTTCTGCTTCCGCAGCGAGGGCGAGGCGCTCACCGAGCACTTGAGGCGCATGGTCAACGAGGATCTGCCCAAGCTGGCAACGAAGGTGGCCCTCAAGCGACTTGGGGCCGACAGCCTCGCCCTGCGCAGCAACGGCGAGGTCGACGTGTTGCGGGACATCCTCCCCGCGCTCGACACGCTCGCACTCCAGGAGCGCGCGCGGCGGGCGACGCCGGAGACGCGGGACGAGTAGGCGTTCCGGCGGCCTCACGCGTCGGGCCGCGCCACCGGTGCCCCAATTGTTGACAGTCTGACGGGCATACACAAAGATCTACGTGACCCCAGGCTCGGTCGACATGCCGGGCTCGGGCCCCCTTGACCTTGCCCAGGCAGCCCGAGGAGCACCTCCGTCATGGCACTCCAGCCGGCCGAGCCCGCCGCTCCCCAGGCCGCCCAGCCTTCCGACCGCGTGGCCGTGGTCGTGGCTCCCTACGGCGACGACGGCGCGTACGCCGGCGAGTTCACCGCGCGCGGATGGCCCTGCGTCGCGATCGAGCTGGCCCCGGACGCTCTCCCGCCGGAGGTCGCGGGTTCCACGCTCAGCGGGGAGTACCGCCACCGGATCGTGCACACCGGCTCCCTGCGCGAGACCGTCAAGTTATTGGCGCCGCACCAGGTGGGTGCCGTGGTCGCCGGGAGCTCCCTGGGCGTCGACCTCGCCGACCAGTTGGCCGAGCGGCTGCGGCGCACGGGCAACGACCCCTCCAGCTCGCTGCTGCGCCACGACATCGGGCTCCAGGCCGAGACGCTTGAGGCCGCGGGCGTGGCTGCCCCGCGCGGCATCCGCACGGCGAGCCTGGCCGCCGCGCTCGACTGGGCCGCCTTCCACGACCTTCCGGAGTACGTCGTCGCCGCGGCCGATACGGCGCTCGACGCCCCCGTCTGGCGCTGCCGGTCGGGTTACGACCTCGCCGTGGCCTGGCGCGCGATGCGCCGGACCACCCACCAGCAGGGCCTCGACCCCCACTTGGTCCTCCAGGAACATCTCTCCGGCACCGTCTACGACCTCGACACCGTCAGCGGGCGCGGTCCGCACGACGTGGTGGAGCACCGCGTCACCCGCATCTGGGCCGAGACCCGAACGCCCGCCGGACTGCACGACCGGTCCGACCTGGTCGATCCGCGTGGTCTCGTACCCCGGCTCCTGACCCTCTACATGCTGCGGGTCCTGGACATCCTCGGGGTGACCACCGGGGTACTCCGCAGCCGACTCGTCGTCGTGGACGGACAGAGCCCGGTCCTGGTGCGCGCCGAGCCCGGGCCGCCGACCGGCGCCGCCGACCCCGTCCTGCGCGAAGTGACCGGAAGCAACCTCGTGCAGGACGCGGTACGGGCCGCGCTCCCCGAGTCGCCCCACGCCCCGACAGGCCCCCTGCCCCGGCCGCACGTCGCACGCGTCTCCCTGATCGCTCCGCGGGACGGAGCGCTCGACGAGGAGCTGCTGCGCGCGATCACCACACTGCCGACCGTCCGGCAGACGGTGGGCGACCTGCGCCCCGGCGCCCGCGTGCGGCGCACAGTGGGCCGGACCAGCTCCCCGGGCGAACTGATCCTGGCCGCCGGCAGCCGCAGCGAGGTGGACAGGGACCACCGGGCCATCAGGACAGCGGAGCGCCATGGCCTCTACGGGCCAGGCGCCTGAACCGCATGCCCACGGTCTCTACAGGACGCGCCTGAACCGGATCAAGTGCGGAGTGCCCGACGCACGATGCGCAGCCCGACCGCGTCCTGCTGCTCCACGTCGCTGTCCGTCGCGAGATGGAGAGGGACGAAGAGGACCGTCCAGTAGAAGCCGAACAGCCAGCGGCCGATGAGCCGGAAGAGCCCGGGGCGTCGGCCGTCGCAGGCGCGGACCACGCGCAGCCCCGTGATCGCCTTGCCGAGGCTGGTCCGGGTCGCCAGGGTGAGCAGGACGTGGTTGACGAAGGAGACACCGACGGCCACGCCGAGCGCCAGCCCCCACACCGTGGGGGACTGCGGCCGGAGTTCGACCACTCCGTCACTCACCTTCACCCCGACCGCGGCGCCGGCCGCGAGCCCGCAGACCAGAGCGGCGAGCGCGTCGACGACCGCCGCGGTGACCCGGCGCACCTGAGTGGGGGCGACGTCACGGGCGGGGGCACACTGCTGGTTGACCACGGCTGCACGTTACTGGCCGGGGCCGGTCGACCGCCCAGGGGGTGGGCCCATCGGCGGTCACCGGGACGGGCCCGAGGGGGCGAACGCCGTGCGGCGAACGCCCCGTTGAACGGACCCGGTCCGGTGAGCTGGCTGTACGCGGCTCGGTGCGGTCAGTCGTGCAGGGCCACCAGGACGACGGCGGCCGCGACCGCGCCGAGTGCCAGTGCGGCGATGCCGTGCGTGAGCCGGTGGGTGCGCGGGACGGGCAGGAAGTGGTCGACGGCGTACCTGCCCGGGCCCGCCAGGGCCAGGCTCACGGCGGCTGTGAGCAGGACCAGGTCGTACTCGAAGCCGGCCGGGTTGAAGAAGCCGTTGCCCCACTTCATGGCGATGGTGTTGAGCATGATCCCGAGGATGCCCGCACCGGCGAGCGGGGTGAGCAGGCCGATGGCGAGGCCGAGGCCGCAGAACGTCTCGGTCAGACCGGCCACCGTGGCCATGGTCTTCGGGGCGGAGTAGCCGTCGCTCGCGAAGAACCCGGCGGTGCCGTCGAGGCCGCCGCCGTTGAACCAGCCGAAGAGCTTCTGGCTGCCGTGCACGGCCATGGTCAGACCGACCGCGCAGCGCAGCAGCAGGAGCCCGATGTCGGTGCCGGACCGCGAGGAGGCGAGCGAGGAGCCGGTGCCGCCCGGAGCGGCGGGGTGCGTGCTGGTGGAAGTGGAAAAGGGCATGCGGATCTCTCCTGTTGATCGGTGAGGGTGACGCGGTGATGCCGACCGGTCCCGTCGGCGGGTGCGGGTGGAGAGATCCCGTCTACGTTCTGATGACCTGGGTTCTGTAGAGGTCGACGGACGTCGCGTCCGGGGGAGACGTTCCGAGCAGCGCGGGGGCGTCGTCCCGCGGCACGTACGACGCGGGTGCGGCCTCGAACGTGGGCGAGCTGGTCCGCTCGGGAGCGGGCAACGCCCCACGCGGTGTCCTGTTCTCGCCCTCGTGGCAGCCGCGGCCGCCGTCGCGGCCTCGGTCACGGCTGTCGGCGTACGGGCCGAAAACCGCTGCGGCGGTGGCCGCGGCGCGGTCATCGGTCACCGACGCGGCGGCGGTGCCCGACGGCCCGTCGACTCCGAGCAGGGGGACGAGGAAGAGGAAGGCCATGACGAGCAGGGCGGTGTAGGCGGCGTTGCTCTGGTGTGCCGCTCCGCCCTGGG
This sequence comes from Streptomyces sp. NPDC054047, assembly GCF_055585065.1. Lineage (NCBI taxonomy): Bacteria > Bacillati > Actinomycetota > Actinomycetes > Kitasatosporales > Streptomycetaceae > Streptomyces > Streptomyces sp. NPDC054047. Next base: position 146,956 of record NZ_JBVJKV010000007.1, read on the forward strand.
GTCGTATCTCCCGTGTGGCCATGTCCGACTGATGGTAAGCCAGGGGCGAGGGTGTGCGCAGGAGGGGAACGAGGCAACTGACGCGACGCCTGCCGGGCGTCCGCGCTCGCCGTCACGGACGCCGTCGCGCGGTGCCGAACCGGCCGGTGCACATCAAGGCCCGGATGTCAGGGAGTTGGCGCAGGGTACTCAGGAAGGTCGAGGTTGGTTCCGGGTGCGGGCGGAGTCGGCGTAAATCCCTGGTGCGTGCGCAATGCTGGTCGCATGCTGTTGCCGTCGCGTGAGAAGACCGAGCTGATCGAGGTCGTCCGCCTCGCCGACCCCGTGGTGAACACCGCGTCCGCCGACCTGATAGGCGAAGACGTCGCGCTGTGGGCGGCCGACGAGGCACGCGAGGCACTGGCTCTGATGGCCGGGATTCCCGACGACGAACTGCACCGCTGCTTCTTGCCGGGCTGGGGGATCAGGGCCCACAGCTCCACGGGACTGCTGTTCCGCATGGCCTTCTGCTACCGCTGCCACGGCGTCCGCCTGTGGGGACCGAGCGTCCCGCCGGAGCAGGAGGGACTCCAGGGCTTCGCCTCGGAGAGCCCCGCCGCCCTCGATCTGCTCCGGCGCTTTCGGGCGGGCTGAGCGCTCGTCCGCCGACGACGGCGACGGTTCTACCGCCGAGGACACGTGATGTCGTGGGCGGGCAGATCTCCGGTGCGCAGATAGGAGTTGACCGCGCGGTCGGCGCAGGGGACGGGGCGGTGGCCCTCGAGGGCGCGGCCGTAGACGCCGTGGGAGCGGATGTCCGCGGTGACCAGACGTGAGCCGGTGAGCTTGCGGTGCAGGGCCAGGGCTCCGGCGTAGGGCACGTTGTTGTCGTGGCGGGCCTGGAGCATCAGGACGGGTACGTCGTTGGCGATCACCGTGCCCGGTTCGCGGGGCTCGGTGGCCCAGAACGCACACGGGGCGATCATGCCGTTGACGTACGGCCCGAACACCGGCTGGTCGGCACGGCTGCGCACACTGTTCTTCCAGTACGTCTCCGGGTCCTTCGGCCAGCCGCCCGCGGGCCAGCCGCCGTCGCCGCACATGAAGATCGCCCCGCCCACCATGCTGTCCGCCAGATCGGGCGAAGCCAGCAGCTCCAGCATGGCGGCGAGCTCGGGGCCCGGTTCGACCGGCCTGCCCGCGGCGGCGTCGACCAGGTCCCGCACGATCGAGGCCAGCGCCGGATCGTTCTCCTCGTGCTGAACGGGTTGCTTCAACAGCAGCCGCAGGACAGGGGCGTTGAGGCGCTGCCCGCCGACGCCGATCGGCCGGCGCTCGGCCTGCGCGAGCAACCGCTCGACGCGGATGCGTACGTCGGAGGCCGTGCGGCCGAGGCGGTAGGTGGCGTGGTGCCGGGCGGCCCATGCGGCCCATGCGTCCAGTGCCGCCTCGGCCGGTTCGCCGGAGCTCTGGAACAGTTCGTACTGCGTGGACGCCGGGTCCGTCGAGGAGTCGATGACCATGCGGTCGGTGCGCCGGGGGAACATCTGGGTGTAGACGGCGCCCAGGTCGGCGCCGTAGGAGATGCCGTAGTACGACAGCTTCCGCTCGCCGAGGGCCGCCCGGATCACGTCCATGTCCCGGGCCACGTTGCGGGAGGACGCGTGCGGCAGCAGCTCCGCGTTGTCCCCGTACTCCTGGCAGCGCCGTGCCGTGCTCCGCGCGTCCCGCACCGATGCGTCGAAGTCCGCACGGGGTGATGTCGAAGGCGCGGGCGGGGTCGGCGGCCCGGCCGGCGCGCAAGCGATCGGGGAACTCTCGCCGAGGAACCGCGGATCGAAGCCGATGAGGTCATACCGGTCGGCCGCCTGCTTCAACGCGGGCCGCAGAGCGAGGGTGTTGGCCAGGCCGCTGCCGCCCGGACCGCCGGGGTTGGACAGCAGGATGCCGCGCCGATGGGAGGCGGAGGTGGCCTTGACGCGCGAGACCGCGATCTGGAGGGTGCGGCCGCCGGGAGCGTCGTAGTCGAGGGGAACCGTCACCTTCGCGCACCGCGCCCCCGCGGCGTTCAGCTCCGTCTGCGCCTTCGAGCAGGGACCCCAGGTGAGCCGCTGCTGCTCGTAGGCCGCCAACGGCCGAGCGGCGCCGAGGGGGTCCTTGGCGGCAGTGGCCGTCGCAGGCACGGCTCCGGCGAGCAGTCCGGCCAGGCTCAGGCCGATCGCGAGTGAGGGGGTGAGGCCGCGCATCATGCTCCTTGGGTTCGACTGGCTCGAGAAGCCGACGCTAGGAGCACGGGCGGCGGCAGACCATCAGGTCACCTGGCCGATGCCTACGGGTGCTGTCCCCCGCCCCGTCCATGGCGTCCCATCCTCGACGCGTCGCGGCCCCGCGCGCCGGGCCGCGAGGCCAACCGTCTCGCGGCCGGCGCCGCGTGAACTGACGTGCGGGGGCGCTCCGCGGTCACGTCAGGAACGTACAAGACCGGCGGCGTCCGGGCACGGCAGGCTCAGGGTGTCCGCCGACCATGAAGGACCACGAAGAAGGAATACCCCATGTCCCAGAAGTCCGTTCCGGTCAACATCGCCGACAAGCTCGCGGGGTTCAGCGAGCTGTGGTCGCAGAAGACCGTGGCCGTCCTCAACGACTACGAGGTCAAGCTGGCCAAACTGCAAGGGGAGTTCGTCTGGCACAGCCACGAGGACACCGATGAACTGTTCCTGGTGATCAGCGGGCGCCTGACCATCCAGCTCCGGGACGGCGATGTGGTCCTGGGTCCGGGGGAGTTGTTCGTCGTGCCCCGCGGCGTCGAGCACTGTCCCGTGGCGGACGAGGAAACCGCCATCCTGCTCTTCGAGCCCGCGGGCACGATGAACACCGGCGACGCCGGAGGGCCGATGACCAAGGCGGCCGAGCTCGCCCCCTAAAGACTGGCTGAACTCCCTTCCAGGACGGGGTAGTCCACGTACCCCTCCCCGCCGCCCCCGTACATGCCGCTCTCGCGCTGCGGGTTGAGCGGGGCGTCGGCGGCGATGCGTCGGGGCAGGTCCGGGTTGGCCAGGAAGAGCCGGCCGAACGAGTAGACGTCGGCGAGGCCTGTGCGCAGCGCCCGCTCGGCCTGTTCCCGGCTGCCGGGCTCGGGGCCGTCGTAGGTGGCCACCAAGGTGCCGTGCCAGCGGGGGCGCAGGTCTTCCAGGGCGGCGTACTTTCCGGACTGCACCACGTGCAGGTACGCCAGGCCCTTGCCGCCCAGTGCACCGAGCAGCCGGTGGTAGCGAGGGCCCGGGTCGGTCTCGACGGTGTCGAGGAGCGGGTTGCCGGGGGAGACGCGCAGGGCGGTGCGGTCCGCTCCGATCGCTGCGGCGACCGCTTCGACCACCTCGACGACGAAGCGGACGCGGTCGGCGTATCCGTCGGTGCGCAGGTTGGCGTTGTCGGAGAGGAACTGGGCCAGGAGGTAGCCGTAGGCGCCGCTGATCTCGACCCCGTCGAAACCGGCGTCGATCGCGTTGCGGGCGGCCGCGGCATGGGCCTCGACGGTCTCGGCGACCTCGGCCGTGGACAGGGCGCGCGGGAGGACGTAGTCCTTCGGACCGGATGCGGTGTAGATCTGGCCGTGGCCGGGTGAGACGGCCACGGCGGAGGGGGCGACCGGCTGCTCGCCGCCGAGGATGTCGGGGTGGCTGACGCGCCCCACGTGCCACAGCTGGGCGAAGACGCGGCCGCCGGCGGCGTGCACGGCCCCCGTCACCTGCCGCCAGCCCTCGACGTGGGCCTGCTCGGTCAGGCCGGGGACACCGGGGCCGCCCTTGCCGATGCGGTGCGGCCAGATGCCCTCGCTGACGATGAGGCCGGCGGTGGCGCGCTGGGCGTAGTACTCGGCCATGAGCGGGGTGGGGACCCCGGTGGCGTCGTCGGCGCGGGCGCGGGTCATCGCGGCCATGGCCGTCCGGTTGGGCAGGTGGAGGGCGGGCCCGCGGTACGGATCGAGCAGGGGCGAGTTCACGGTTCTCCTTCTGGACGGCAGCTGTGTTCATGGCTGCGCGCATGACTGTTTGCATGCACCTACAAAGAATGTAGGTGCATGCAAATACTAGTCAGGCTGCCGGTGATCTGTCAGCAGGGGAGGGAGTGTGGCGGGAGGGGCTCGGGTCAGGTCAGGCGGAGGCGCGCAGGCTGCTGGTCAGCGTGGCCAGGGCGGGGTCGGTGGCGGAGGCCGCCTCGTCCAGGGCCTCGCTCAAGGCGGCCTCGTAGATCGGCTGCGTCTGGGCCTGGCGCTCCCGTCCGGACTTGGTGATCCCCAGGAAGACGCCGCGGCGGTCGCCGGGGCAGTGGCAGCGTTCGGCGAGCTCGGCCCGTTCGAGCCGGCCGGCGAGGCGGGACGCCGAGCTCTGGTCCAGGCCGACCGCGTCGGCGAGCTCCTGCATCCGCAGCTCGCCCTCGGGGGCCGCGGTCAGGAGGCTGAGGGTGCGGTACTCCCGCAGGCTCAGCGCGCAGCGACGGTGCAGGACCTCGGTCAGGTGCTGCTCGACGCGGCCGTGCAGGGTCACCAGGTGGGACCAGCGTTCAGAGTCGCTGTGGGCCATGTCTCAACTCCGCGTCTCGGTTCGACGGATCCATGATAGATGCACGTACAGCCCTTGCTCGTGCATGAATGTAGGGCGACGCGGAACCAGGAGCGCGCCGCTGGTCGGCGGCTACTCACCCGCATACGAGCGGCGGCTACTCACCCGCATATGAGTAGCCCCCGACCAGCCGCTGAGTAGCGGCCCCCACGCAGGGGCCGCCGCCCGCCCTTAGCCTCCGACCATGATCCCCACGCGGCAGACCACGACACCGGTGCCCCAGGTGATGACGCCCCAGCCCTGGAGGAGGCGCCCGGGCACGGCGTCGCTGGTCCTCGGGGCCGTCGCCGTCGCACTGTTCGGATGCCCCTGGCTGCCGTCGTCCGTCTCGCCCTGGATCCGCTTCTTCCCCGTGTACGCCATCGTTCCCGCGGGGGTCTGCGCGATCGTCTCCGGCGTCGGTGTCCTGCGCGACATGCGGGGCGACGAGACGGCCGATCGCCGCCCGGCGTGGGCCGGGGTCACGCTCGGCGCGGTGGCCGTCCTGGTGCCGGCGGTGTTGGTCGTGTGGGCGTGGTCGGTCCTGTAGGTCGTTCTTGCCAAGGGTGACGAGCGCCACCTGCCCGGCCATGGGCAGGCCATCGCTTTGTATCCTCGGCAGGCAGTGCCGATGCCCCCGTCGCCGGCCGAGGCAGCTCACAGGCCCCGGCAGCGCCGACAACGTAAGGACACACCATGACCACCGAGCTGAGCCCCGACTCCTCGACCGGGCTCCTTGAGCGGGCCCGCCAGGACTACCAGGACCTCGCAGGGCGCGGGCTCTCGCTCGACCTCACGCGCGGCAAGCCGTCGCCGGAGCAGCTCGACCTCTCCGAGGACCTGCTGAGCCTGCCGGGCGGGCGGCACACCTCCGCCGACGGCACGGACGTACGCAACTACGGCGGCCTGCAGGGTCTGGTGGAGCTCCGGGAGATCTTCGCGGACGTGCTCCAGGTGCCTGCCGGGCAGCTCCTCGCGCTCGGCAACTCCAGCCTCGAGCTGATGCACGACTGCCTGGTGCACGCGCTGCTGAGCGTGGTGCCGGGTGCCGAGTCGCGCTGGGTGGACCAGGAGCGGATCGCGTTCCTGTGCCCCGTCCCCGGATACGACCGGCATTTCGGGCTCTGTGAGCGCTTCGGGATCGACATGATCCCGGTGCCGATGACCGCCGACGGCCCGGACATGGACGTCGTGGAGCGGCTCATCGCCGAGGACCCGACGGTCAAGGGCATCTGGTGCGTCCCGAAGTACAGCAACCCCGACGGCGTCTCCTACAGCGATGAGACCGTCGCCCGCCTCGCCTCGATGCAGGCCGCCGCGCCCGACTTCCGGATCTTCTGGGACAACGCGTACGCCGCCCACCACCTCACCGACGAGCCCGTCGAGATCGCCGACCTGCTGACCGCCTGCGCGGACGCCGGGAACGCGGACCGCGTCTTCGTCTTCGGCTCCACCTCGAAGATCACCGCGGCGGGCGCGGGCGTCGCCTTCTTCGGCTCGTCGCCCGCGAACCTGAAGTGGCTGCTCGCCAAGAACGCCAAGCGGTCGATCGGCCCGGACAAGATCAACCAGCTGCGGCACGTGATGTTCCTGCGGGACGCCGACGGGGTGCGCGCCCACATGGAGCGCCAGCGTGCCCTGCTGCAGCCGAAGTTCGAGGCGGTGGCCCGGATTCTGGAGGCGGAGCTCGGCGGCACCGGCCTCGCCCGCTGGACCGACCCCAAGGGCGGCTACTTCGTCACCCTCGAACTGACCGACGGCGGCGCCAAGGAGGTCGTGCGCCGTGCCGCCGAGGCGGGCATCGTCCTGACCCCGGCAGGCGCCACTCACCCGCACGGTGACGACCCGCGCGACGCCACCATCCGCATCGCGCCCAGCTACCCGAGCCTGGCCGAGCTGGAGCAGGCCATCGCGGGACTCGCCGCGTGCGTACGGCTCGTGGGGTACGAGCAGCGGGTCGGCTAGGTCGTCCGACGTCGGGGCGACCGGGGATGACTCCCCGGTCGCCCCGACGGACTGCGGGCGGACGGAAGCAGGGGCTGGAAGTCGAACTGGCCGTCCGCGGCGGCGACCGACGCCACCCCCCATTTCCGCCTATGCCGCGCATCAGAGCAACTGACCGACCTCTGCCACACGTTCACGCTCCCGCGCTTCCGCGCAGGTGACGGCCTTCCCGCTCCGGCTTGTAAACTGCGCGCGCTCGGAAGCGTCGCAGGAGGCAAGGGGGAGCCGTGGCACACGGGGGATATCAGGGCTGGGGACCAGGCAACGGCTCACCGCAGGGAGGCGGCCCACAGCCGTACGGCCCGCCGCAGCCAGGCCCGTACCCGCCTCCGGCCCCCCAGCCGTATCCGTACCCGCATCCGCCGCAGCCCGTCCGGCGGCGGCGTTCCCTCGTCGCGTTCCTCTTCGTCTCGCCGCTCATCCCGCTGATCCGCTCCGCCCGCCGCCGCGCCGAGGCGATCTTCAACCAGCCCGGCGCCGGCCGCGTCGCGGACCCCCTCGTGACGAAGGTGCAGCTGGGGCGCGCGATGGCCGGAGCGATCGCCACGCTCCTCCTGATCTACACCTACGGTGCGGAGGACGGCTGGAGCGGAGTCGCCAACGACGGAGTGGTGAAGCTGATCCTCGCCCCGCTGCTGCTCATCTTCACCGGGCCACTGGTCGTCCTCGGCTTCATCCGCTACGCGCCCGCCGAGCAGCGGCGCGTACTGCGCTCCCGGCTGCGCGCGCCGCTCAAGGCCGTGGGCTGGTACGTCGGCATCCTGGTGGGCGTGGGACTCGTACTCGCAGGCAGTGCCGTGCTCCTGAAGCAGAACTACGGCACGCTCGCCAACGGCCTGATGGCGCTCGCGCTGCTCATCGGCCTCCTCTGGCTGCTGCCTTTCCTTCTCTTCGCCTCCGCCTACGCGGCCCGCTACGCGTTCAACACGTCCAACGTGCACGCCGCGCTCCCGGCCGCGCTCACCGTCGTACTCGTCTGGGAACTGTTGCTGTGCAGCGTCGCGCTGGAAGGCGGTCTGCCGTACGGCCCGCCGGCCGCGCAGTGGTGCGCGGTGCTCGGCGGCCCGGTGTCCGTAACGGCGGTGGCCCTGTGGGAACTTCACCGCATGCGCACCCGCCACGGCGTCCGCATCCGCAACTGAACCAACGGCGGACGGCGGGCGGCGAACCCGAGGCTTGCCCTCCGCTGCTCAGACCCGTCAGCGGAGCTGACGCGGGGGCGGCTCCGGCGACCGGTCGCTGCGCTCGACGGCGCCGGGCCGCAGCCGCAGCTCCTGCACTTGGTAGCAGTCCGCATAGAGGGTGGCGATGACCGCGCCGCATGTGCACACCAGATTGGGACCGTACTCGCCGTCCATCCCGCAGCAGAACCCGCGACGCAGGGTGATGTCGGGGTGTTCTTCCAGCCCGAGACCGTCACTGGAGTTGAGGACGACGGTGCCGCTCGGTCCTGACTCCACCAGCAGGCCGAGCGACTCATCCATGACGTACGGCGGGCCGGACGGATCGGGGTCGACCGCGAAGGTTCCCGGCGCCATCCGCACGACGGGTCGAGCGACGTGACCACCGGCGTCCGCGGCTGAAGCCTCCGGCCGGTACCACTCCGCGTCCACATCCGGGTTCGGCAGGGCCCGCTCACTGACCGCACCCGTCACCGCACGGCGGCAGCCACGGCACCGGAAGACGGTCATCAGGGCATCTCATCTCTCGCGCGGCCTCGGCCTATGCGCTCTTCCACGACCGCCTCAAAACCCTGCGCGCCGGCGCACGCGAGCGAACTAGGGCCTGGCCGGGGAGTTCTGGGTCGTGTCGGGCCGTGCCTCGGGCGTCGTGAGGATCATCTCGTGCTCGATCTTGGAGGGGTCGCCCTTCATGGGGGCGGTTACGCCGGAGCGCACGAATCCGTAGCGTCGGTAGAAGCTCTGCGCCCGCGCGTTGTCCTCGTGCACGTACAGGCGCACCCGCGCCACGTCCGTCACCGACCACGCCCATCCGACGGCCGCCTGGAAGAGCGCGTCGATCACACCGCTTCCTCGGTACTCGGGGCGTACGAAGACACCGACCACGTGGGCCTGGCGCTGCTCGATCGGTCCGCCGAACACGTCGTCGCTGCCCGGCTCTTCGATCAGCACGGTCACCGAGCCGGTCCAGGTCCCGTCCCGGTCCTCGGCCACGAACTGGCGTACCCGATCTCCGTCGGCCGCCCCCTTGGCCCGGCCTTGCCAGAAGGAGTCCGGCTCCGCGGCGGCCTTCTCGTACGTCTCGAGAAACGCGATCGAAGCTGAGGGGTCCTGCAGTGCCGAGAGCCGCAGCTCCTTCACCTTGGGCCACTCGTCGGCACGTATCGGACGGACGGCGGCGCGGGAATCCTGGTTCATGAAGCGGCACCTTACGGGACCGTCGTTCCGGGGCACTACGGCATTTCCCCAGGTCCCGGCTCTGCCGCCACGATCCCCAGGAGCCCGGGGAACCGCCGCTCCAGATCTGCCCGGCGCAGGGTGGCCATCCGGCTGTTGCCGCGGGCGACCTGCTGGATCAGTCCGGCCTCGCGCAGCGCGCGGAAGTGGTGCGTGACGGTCGCCTTGGAGACCGGCAGCTCGAACGAGCTGCACGTGCGCGCGGTGCCGTCGGGTGCGGTCGCCAGCTCGCGCACCACGCGGCGGCGCAGCGGATCCGCCAGTGCGGCGAGCACCGGTCCGAGCCGCATCTCTTCGACGGTCGGGTGTCCTTCGTCGTCGGGCATTCCGGACGCCTCCCTTCAGGTATGACTTGCATCGTACCTCCGGGCTCGCTAGCGTCCCGCATATAGGTACGAGATTCGTCGTACCTAGTGACCGGGGTGCCGCCCCGGTCGAGACATCCGTCTGAGGAGAGAGCCTTCATGGATCAGCCGTTCACGCTCGTCGGCACCGCCCGCCCCAAGCCCGAACGCGCCGCCGAACTGAAAAAGCTCCTGCTGTCGTTCGTCGAGCCGACGCGGCGGGAGTCCGGCTGCCTGGAGTACCACTTTCACGAAGACCGGGACGAGCCCGGCGTCTTCGTCTTCTACGAGGCCTGGCGCTCCCAGGCCGACCTCGACGCCCACCTGGCCCTCCCGCACATGCGGGCCTTCTGGGAGCGGCGGATGGACTACCTGGAGTCCGACCTCGATATTCGGTTCCTGACCATGCACAGCCCCTATCGGTTCCGGTCGGCCGTCGGCGCCTGAGTGCGGGCCGGGGCCTGGCGGTGTGCGCCGTCGGTGCGGGCCTCCAGTGCGCGCAGTACGGCCACCATGTCCTCGCCGCCGTGGCCCCGCGTCACCGTCTCGTCGAAGAGGGTGTGGCAGATGTCGAGGAGCGGGGACGCGAGCCCCGCCTTGCGGGCGGCTTCCGCGATCAACTGGTTGTTCTTCAGTACGTCCTTGGCCGCCGCCTGGACGGCGAAGTCGCGGGCGAGCAGCTTCGGCGCCTTGACGCGGGATACGGAGCTGGCCATCGGCCCCGCGTCCAGGACGTCGAGGAACCGGCTTCGGTCGAGCCCGTGCCGGTCGGCGAAATGGAAGGCCTCGGTCAGGCCGGTGACCAGCGTGATCAGGAACAGGTTCACCGAGAGCTTCATCAGCAGGGCGTCGGGGACGGGGCCGCAGTCGAACGTCTCCCGGCACATGGGGGAGAGCAGGGGCCGCGCGGCCTCCACGGCATCCGCGTCACCGGCCAGCATCGCCACCAACTGCCCCTGCTCCGCCGGGACTCGGGAGCCGGACACGGGTGCCTCGGCGTAGCGCCCGCCCGCGGCCCGGATGTCGTCCTGAAGGCCGGCCGAGTACTCCGGTGAGGTCGTGCCCATGTGGACGACGACGTGTCCGGCGACGCGCCCCGCGAAGTCCGGGGTCCCGCGCCCCAGGACCGTGTCGACGGCGGTCTCGTCGGCCAGCATGAGGATCACGACGTCGGCCCGCTCGAAGACCTCCGCGGGGCTCGCCGCGACGTCGGCTCCTGCGGCGCGCAGGGGTTCGCAGCGGGCCGGGGTGCGGTTCCAGACGAGGAGGGGTGTCCCGCCGCGGGCCAGGTTGAGCGCCATGGGTTGGCCCATGACGCCGAGGCCGACGAAGCCTGTGTGCATCGCGCACCGCCCTTTTCCGGCCCGCGCGGAGGTGCCCGCTTGTCTCCGCCGAGGTCGCCGTCGTCGCTGACTATGACGGCGGTCATAGTAGTGCACTCTATGACCGCCGTCATAGAGTGAGTGTCAGTGCTTGCTGGAAGCCTGACGGGACGCTGGAGGACGGACATGGCGGCATCCGGGCGAGGGCCGCGCGAGCGCATGGTCTTCAGCGGGGCCCAGCTCATCCGGCGCGACGGCGTCGCCGCCACCGGTATGCGTGACGTCGCCGCCCACGCGCAGGCGCCGCGCGGCTCGCTCCAGCACCACTTCCCCGGCGGCAAGGAGGAGTTGGTCAACGAGGCCGTGGGCTGGGCGGGCCGCTACGCGAGCAGGCGTGTCGGTCGCATCGTCGCCGCCCTGCCCGAGCCGACGCCCGGCGGGCTGTTCGCCGAGATGGTGCGCCAGTGGACCGACGAGTATCGGGCCGCCGGGTTCGCGGGCGGCTGCCCCGTCGCCGCCGCCACGGTGGACTGCGCGGAGTCCACCGTCTCCACACGAGAAGCCGCGTCCGCCGCTTTCACCACCTGGAGCGGCTCGGTGGCCCGAGCCCTGGCGGACATGGGCGTCCCGGAGGCACGGGCCGAAGCGCTCGCCACGCTCATGATCAGCGCCCTGGAGGGAGCGATCCTGATGGCCCGCGCCGAGCGGGACGTCCGGCCCCTGACGGCCGTGGCCCAGGAGCTCGGCCCCCTGCTCGACGCCGCGGTGCGCGCGGCCGACTGACCGCCCCCGGCGGGCCGAACCGAGGCCGCCGTCATCCTGACGGGGCGTCGCTCGGTGCGCCGTCCGGGACGGGCGAAGACACGGGTGGCCAGATGGGGCGATGGGACGGCGGCAGGGCCAGCAGGGCCTGACCCACGGTGAGGTAGCGGGGGAAGATCTCCGTGCTGCCGGTCAGGGTCAGGAGTTCGACGAGATGGCGGCCGGCCCCCGCCAGCAGGAGCTGACCCTCGCGGCGCCGCAGCAACCACCGCACCCCGAGCAGGCAGTTGAGCCCACGGGAATCGCAGAACACCAGCGCCGTCACATCGAGCACGAGATGTCGGTGACCCGCCATGACGGAAGCGCCCAGCATGCGCAGAAAGAACTTCTCGCCCGCCCGGTCGAGTTCACCGCTCACACGCAGTACGGCACACTCCTCGCACCGCGTGAGCTCGTGGATGATGAGGCGATGGGTCGGCGTCGACATCGCGCCTCCATGTGGTCGTCGTACGGAAGCCCGTGGGCAAGTCGGAGCACGCATTGCCCGGCTCCCGGGTCCCCCGTCCATCTCTCCCTACGCCTCTGTGCCCCCATCGCGGAGAGGGACATAGCGCTGCAGCGTGATCCCGCTGCGGAAGGCCTTCGATTCGACGAGCCGCAGTCGCGGAATGGCGTAGCCCTGGGGGAAGGGGCAGCGGCCGCGGCCCTGGACCACGGGGTAGACGAAGAAGCGGTACTCGTCCACCAGTCCCGCCGCGATCAGCGTGTGCGCCAACGTGATGCTCCCGGTGAGCACGATGTCCTTGCCGCTCCGCGCCTTGAGCGCGGACACCTCCTCGATGGCGTCGCCCGCGAGCACGGTCGAGTTGGCCCACCGCGGGTCCGTCAGGGTGGTGGACACCACGTACTTGTGCACCTTGTTGAGGTAGTCGGTGATGCCGGTGGTGTCGTCGGTCTGCTGCGGCCAGTAGCCGCGAAAGTCCTCGAAGGTCTGCCGGCCGAGCAGCAGGGCATCGGCCCGGCTGTCCTGCCGGTGGTTCTCCTCCAGGAGGTCGGCCATGTCCACGTCGCCCTGGCCCTGCGGATCGAACCAGTCGGTGAGCATCTCGATGGAACCGTCGACGGTGATGTTCTCGGTGATCGCGAGCGTGCGCATGCCGTGCCTCCGATGAGTGGGCGTCCCACCCTTGGTGACCGAGGTGCGCGTCGAGAATCATCGGTGGCTGTCGTCGGCGTGCCGCGGGCGGCCTCCGTCGGGTCGGCTACGGGCCCGAAGCGGTCGACCAGGCCCGGATGGTAAGATCATTGGCGTTCGTGTGTGATCCCGTGTCGAGGATGTAGGGAGTTGGGGCTGATGACCGCGCTCAAGGCCACTGCCATGCGCACCGCCCGGACCACCCTCACGTCCCGGGTCGTGGCCTGACCTCAGCCGGATCGCCCTCGCTGGGAGCGTGAGCTCGCGGGGCACCGTCCACACGAACCCACCATGAAACGGATCTCCGTCCATCATGAGCGACACCAAGAGCAACGCCATGAGCAACACCTGGATGACGCGCGCCGAGACCGGCGCCGACATCCCCGCCATCCGTGACATCGTCGTCGCCGCGTTCGACACGCCCTCGGAGGCCGACCTCGTCGACGCCCTGCGCGCCGACACCGCGTGGATCGACGGGCTGTCCGTCGTCACCACCGACCAGGACGGCAAGCTCGTCGGCCACGCGCTGCTGACCCGCTGCCACATCGGGGACACCCCGGCGCTGTGCCTGGCCCCCGTCGCCGTACTGCCCGCGTACCAGAAGACCGGTGTGGGCTCCGCGGCCATCCGGGCCGCGCTGGACGCCGCCAAGGACAGGGGCGAGCGCTTCGTCACCGTCCTCGGGCACCCGGCGTACTACCCGCGATTCGGCTTCACCCGGGCCTCGACGTACGGCATCGGCATCAGCATCGACGTCCCGGACGAGGCCATGATGGCCCTCGCCCTCGACGCCGGTCATCCGCTGCCCAGCGGCATGGTGCGCTACGCCGCGCCGTTCGGGATCTAAGGCCGCGGACCGCCGTGCCGGGGCCGCCACGGCCCCGGCACGGCCCGCGAAAAAGTCCGTTGCGGCCGGACTCCAGGCACCGGAGAGTGGGTTCATGACCACCCACGCCACTCTCCCGCCGGGCCTGACCGTGCGCCCTGCGACGTTCGACGACGCGGCGGCGGTGTGCGCGCTGCTCAACGAGATCGACCTGTTGGAGATCGGTCGCGCCGACACCGAACTCTCCGAGATCCAGGCCGACTTGAAACATCCTGAAGTGGACCTGGAGCACGACTCCTGGCTGCTGTTCGAGGACGGGCGGTTGATCGCGTACGGCCTGGTGTGGGACGAGTCAGGCGGTGAGCGGATCGACATGGAGTACTACGCGCTGCCCGATCGGCCCCAGGCCTCGCAGTATCTGTTCGACCTGTCGGAGGCGCGCACCGCGGAGCGGGCCGCCGCCAACGGGGCGGACCGGGCGGTGGTGCACCTGCACCTGAACATCGCCCCCACCGTGGACCTGCGCGCGCTGCGCGGACGGGGCTGGACGCCGGTCCGCCGCTACAACTCGATGGCCCGTGACCTGTCCGCCGACGCGGACCGGCTGCCGGAGCCGCCGGCCGGTGTGACGCTGCGTCCCTGTCTGGCCGAGTCGGACCGCCGTCGCGCCCACGCCCTGTTGCAGGACAGCTTCGTCGACCACTTCGACTTCCACCCGCGGACGTACGAGCAGTGGCTGGACGACCTCGACGCCGAGCGTGTCGACTGGTCGCTGATGTGGATCGCCCAGGTCGAGGGTCTGGGGGACGTGGCGGTGCTGCACACCCAGAACGACCGCACCTCGATGGCCTGGATCGGACATCTCGGGGTGCTGCGCCAGGCCCGGAACAAGGGCCTGGGCAGCTACCTCCTGCGCCATGCCTTCGGTCACTACGCGGCGCTGGGCCGCGACCGGATCGGCCTCGGCGTGGACACCGACAACAGCACCGGCGCCCTCGCCCTGTACGAACGCCATGGCCTGTCCCTGGACTTCGCCGTCGACACCTGGGAGTTGACCCGCCCCGTCGCGCGCTGACGGAGCGCCGTCAGACGGCCGCCGGGAACGCGAACCGTACGTCGGTGAGGCGCTCCGACAGCTCCCACAGGCGGCGGCCCGTCGCGGGGTCCGCCGCCGAGGGGGCCGGCTGTACGCGCGTGGGCGCGCCGCGCAGCTCGGCCAGGCCGCCCGGACCGATGAACTGGCCGCTCTCCACCGTCGGATCGGTCGCCGCGTACAGCTGGGGCAGCGCGCCTTCGGCGGGGCGCTGGGCGAACAGCGGGTTGCCGATGCGGCCGAACAGCACCTGATACAGGCCGATCGGGGCGCTCGTCTGGAGGTTGGTGGCGGTGTAGCCGGGGTGGGCCAGCACGCTGCGCACCGGGCTCGTGGACTCGCTCAGCCGGCGGTGGAGCTCCTGGCCGAAGACGGCGTTGGCGAGCTTGGACTGGTTGTAGAAGCCCATGGGCTTGTAGGCGCGCTCGCCGGTCAGGTCGTCGAAGCGGATGCGCCCCTGCCGGTGGTTGATCGAACTCACCGTCACCACCCGGGGGTTGCTCCCTGCCGCCAGCAGATCGAGCAGCAGGCCGGTGAGCGCGAAGTGGCCGAGGTGGTTGCAGGCGAACTGGAGCTCGTGGCCCTGCGCGCTGAGCGTGCGCGGCGGTGCCATCACGCCCGCGTTGTTGATGAGCACGTCGAGGCGTGGACGGTCGGCGTGCAGTCGATCGGCGAAGTCGCGGACCGAGTCGAGGTCGGCCAGGTCGAGACGGCGCACTTCCAGGCTCGCGTCCGGGTGGTGGGCGGTGATCTCCGCGACCGCCCGGTGGCCCCTCTCCTCGTCGCGCACCGCGAGGATCACGTGCCCGCCCCGCCGGGCGAGGGCCCGGGTGGTCGCCAGACCGAGGCCGCTGTTGGCTCCGGTGACGACGAACACCCGGTCGGTCTGGTCCGGTATCTGCTCGGCTGTCCAGCGCTGTTGCTGCGTCATGCGGCACATGTTGTCGTTCGTGGCACTCAGTGTCAAGAGGGTCCTGAGTGCCATCAAGGGCATCGCGTGTACCATGGGCCGGGTGAGTTCCCACCCCGCAGTGAGCATGGCCGAGCGCAAACGGCAGCTCGTCTCGAACGAGTTGACCGAAGCGGCGCTGCAACTCCTGGCCCGGAAGGGGTTCGACGCGGTCACCATCGACGAGATCGTGACCTCCGCCGGGGTCTCCCGGCGGACGTTCTTCCGGTACTTCGCGTCCAAGGAGGACGTGGTCGTCCAGTTCCTGGCCGACATGGGCGTCGGCATCCATACGGAGCTGGCCGCTCGCCCCGCCGACGAGTCGCCCTCCGTGGCGCTGCGGCACGCCGTATGGGTTCCCCTGGCCGCCTGCGGCGACCACTCCGAGCGGGTGCTGCCCGTGGTGCGGCTGATTCTGCGCACCCCGGCCCTGCGCGCACGCTTCCTGGAGCGCCAGGCCCAGTGGAGCGACGACCTGACGGGGGAGGTGGCACGGCGCCTGGGGCGCGACGCGGGCGTGGACCTCTACCCGCGGCTGGCCGCCGGGATGGCGTTGGCCGCCTTCGATTCCGTGCTGCAGCGGTGGAGCGACAGCGACGGCGCCGAGGACCCCGCCGAGCTGGCCGACCGGGCCTTCGCGGTCATCGCCCCGGCGCTCGACGCCGACGGATCGTAGGCCCCGGGGGGACGGTGCCGGAGGGGCGGTGGCCTGCGAGGCGCCCGCGGACTGGCATCATCGAGGGATGTCTGACTTGATCATCGCCGCCTGTGACGGAGCCGCGAAGAAGAACCCCGGGCCTGCCGCCTGGGCCTGGGTGGTCGCCGATTCCGACGAGCGCCCGCAGCGGTGGGAGGCGGGACCGCTGGGCCACGCCACGAACAACGTGGCCGAACTGACCGCGCTGGCCGAGCTGTTGGAGTCCACCGACCCGGCGGTGCCGCTGGAGGTCCGCATGGACAGCCAGTACGCGATGAACGCGGTCACCAAGTGGATCGCGTCCTGGAAGCGCAACGGATGGATGACCGCTTCGAAGAAGCCGGTCGCCAACAAGGAACTCGTCGTACGCATCGACGCGCTCCTGCAAGGCCGTCCGGTGACCTTCCGGCACGTCGCCGCCCACCAGGTGGACGGCGATCACCTCAACGCGATCGCCGATGTCGCGGCCAGTGACGCCGCGACGACGCAGGAGCCCGCCGGAACCGTCCACGGGGCGTCCGTGATCCCCGAGCCGCGGCCCGAGCGCATGACGTCCTCTCCCGCCGCCAAGTCGCGCAAGACCCCCGCGGCGCGGACGGGCAAGAGCACTTCGGGCGCCGTCATCAAGGCCAAGTTCCCCGGCCGCTGCCACTGCCAGAAGCCCTACGCGGCCGGAGAGAAGATCGCGAAGAACCCGCACGGCTGGGGTCACGTGGAGTGCCGCGAGGCCTGAGACCCCGCCCGGCTGTCGGGTCGGCGGCCGGTCAGGAGGGATCGTCGGGTACGGCGTCCAGGAGGCTGCGGACGACGGGACCGGCGGAGGCGCCACCGGTGACGCCCTTCTCGACGACGCAGGCCACGGCGACATTGCCGCGGTGGGCGACGAACCAGCCGTTGTTGGGGGCGTCCTCGGAGACCTCGGCGGTGCCGGTCTTCGCCCCGACCTCGCCGGGCAGATCGGACAGGACCGTGGCCGTGCCCTCGGTGACCGTGGCGCGCATCAACTCGCGCAGCTGCTCGACGACTTCGCCCGGCAGCGGCGTGGTGGTGGTCGAGTCCTCGGCGGCGCCGGTGAGGGTGGGCTGGTGGAAGGTGCCGGACACCGCCGTCGCCGTGACGGACGCCATGATCAGCGGGTTGGCCTGCACCCGGCCCTGCCCGATCATCGAGGCGGCCTTCTCGGTCTGGTCGCGGGGGACCGGAACCGACCCGTCGTACGAGGGAATGCCGACGTTCCACTTCTGGCCGACCCCGAAGTACTTGCCGGCGACGTCACCCAGTTCCCGGTCGTCGACCTTGTCGCGCAGGCTGATGAACGCGGTGTTGCACGAGGCGGTGAAGTCCTTGCGGAAGGTGGCACCCCGGTACTCGGAGGTCTCGACGTTCTGGAACCGCTTGCCGACGGTGAGGTACTGGGGGCAGTCCACGACGTCACCGGGTGCGACCGCGTCCTTGAGCAGCAGCGCGCTGGTGGTGACGATCTTCCAGGTGGAGCCTGGCGCGTAGGTGCCCGAGACGGCGCGGTTGAACCCGGAGGAGGGGGAGTTGGCCACCGCCAGGATCTCCCCGTCGTCGATCCGCAGGGCCACGAGCGCGGCGTCCTTGCCGTCGGCCTCGGCGGCAAGGGCCTTCTCCGCGGCGGACTGCCAGGTGGCGTCGAGGGTGGTGGCCACGGGCCGGTCGGCGGGACGGTCGGACTTCTTGCCGAAGGAGGCCTCCGTGCCCTTGATGTCACCGGTGGCCCGGTCGACGCGCCGGACCGCGCCGCGCGGACCGGCGCCGCTGCCCCCGGCGATCTGAGGGAGGAGCGGGCCGAGGGAGGGGTGCTTCTCGGCCGACAGGTCGCTCCCGTCGCGGTCCGTGATCGTGGGCCCGGCCGAGTCCTCCCGCTCCAGACGGAACTTCTCCGTGCTGCTCAGCTTCGGGTGCACCAGGGACAGCGCCCAGTCCACCTTCCAGGCACCGTCGTCCTGCTTGCGCAGCGGCACGGCGGAGCCGTACGTCCAGGTGCCCAGATCGGTCACCGGCATCTTGGCGGTGAAGGCCACCGTCACGGTGCCGTCCTCACCGGCCTTCGTCGCCCCCGGCGTCAGGGTCGGCTTACGGATGTCGAGCCCGGCGGTGAAGCTGTTCAGAACACGCTCCGCCTGCTCGGGACTTGAGGTCAGCGCCGCCGCCTGCGCCATGCGGCCCGCCTCCCAGTCGGCCAGGAAGGCGCGCGCCTGCTTCGCCGCCTCCGGGTCGGGTGTCGAGGGCCCGGGGTCGAAGGGGCCCAGCTCCGCGGCGTAGCCGATGCCCGCGGCGAGCGCGAGCGTCAGCCCCGCCGCGATCACCACGCGGGGTCCCTTCCTGGCGGGTCTGTGGCCGGGTCTGGTCAGCGGTGCGACATCCGTCATCAAGGGCTCCTTGGGCTGGCTTCTCGCTGCGGGCAGCGGGAGCGTTCGGGAAAGGGGTGCGATGGGCGCGGCGAGGACCGCTGCGGCTCTGCGCGGCCGGTTCGGTACGCCGCCGGGGCGAGCCCCGGCGGCGTACCTCCTGGTCCGACTGCTTCAGCGGCCGCGCCAGATACGAACCCGCTACGACAGCGAGTCGACGGCCACGGAGGCCGCTTCCGCGATGAGCTTGTCGTCGGGCTCGGCGTTCTTCTTGGCGCGGTTCGACAAGATCGCCATGACGATGGGCGCACCGTCGGGCGGCCACACCACGGCGATGTCGTTGCGGGCGCCGTAGTAGTTGCCGGTTCCCGTCTTGTCGCCGACCACCCAGTTCTCGGGCACACCGGCCTTGATGGTGTGGTCCCCGGTGGTGTTGGTCTTGAGCCACCGGGTCAGCTGTGCGCGCTCGCCCTTGCCCAGGGCGTCCCCGAGGACGAAGGCGCGCAGGTCCTTGGCCAGCGCCCGCGGCGTGCTCGTGTCCCGCTTCTCGCCCGGGACCCAGCTGCTCAGGTCGGGCTCGCGGCGGTCCATCCGCGTGACGTGGTCGCCCATCTTCTCGAGCGCGGCGTCCAGCCCCTTGGGGCCGCCGAGCTGGTCGAAGAGCAGGTTGGCCGCGGTGTTGTCGCTGTAGCGGACGGCGGCATCGCACAGCGCGCCCAGGGTCATGCCGGTCTCGACGTGCTTCTCGGTCACGGGGGAGTTGGCGACCAGATCGTCCTTGGAGTACGTGATCTTCCGGTCGAGGCCGCTCAGGGAGTACTTGTCCAGCACGGCTCCGGCGGCCAGCGCCTTGAACGTGGAGTTGTAGGCGAAGCGCTCACCGGCGTTGTAGGCGACCTCGCGCCCGGTGCCGGTGTCGAGGGCGTAGACACCGAGACGCGCGTCGAACTTGCGCTCAAGCGCCTTGAAATCGCGGGCGAACGGCTTCGCCGCCTGTGCGGGCTTCGTGGTTCCCGCGTGCTTCGTGGTCGCCGTGGAGGGGGACGACGAGGCCGAGGAGTCGCCGTCCGCGCAGGCCACGAGCGGGACGACGCAGAGCGTGGCAAGCGCGCCGAGAACGGCGCGACGGGCACGGGTGTGGTGCATGGGCCAAACCTCCGGGCGCCCCAGCGGCAGGGCGCATAGGGGACGGGGCGGCACGGCTCCGTCCCGGTGCGTGGTCGTGAGTGCCAGGACCACCCTTGCCCTCGGGTGCGTATGCGGTCCAATACGCTCATGCGTGGTTCCATGCCGATCTGGCATAGGGTGCGGGGCGTGGATCTGGTGGGAGCGTGTCGCGCGTTCGTCAGCGTCAGCGAGTACGGCAGCTTCACCGACGGTGCGGCCGCGGCGCGGATGTCCCAGTCGGTGGCCAGCCGTCGTGTCGCCGCGCTGGAGGAACGCTTCGGTGAGCCGCTGTTCGAGCGGACGTCGAGGCGCGCCGTCCTGACCCCCTTCGGGCGGGACATGCTGCCGACCGCCCGGCAGCTGGTGCAGGCGGCCGACGTGCTCCTGGACGAGGCGGAGGCCGTCAAACGCAAGCCGTGGCGGCTCGCCGTGCCCGGCATCTGCTCCACGGTGGGTCTGGCCCGCCTGGTCGCCGAGGCGCGCGGCCACGGTGTCACGCTCGACCTGCGGGTCGCGGCGCCCACGCAGCGCAGGGAGCTCCTCCACGCGCAGCAGGTGCGCGCCGCCCTGCTCGCGGTGCCGGCGGACGAGGCGACGTGGTCCGTGCCGCTCGGGCTTGCCGGTGCCCAGGATCCCGGAGTGCGCCGCGTCTACCTGGAGACGCTGCGGGTCGGACGCGCCACCCCCGGGCCCGCCCGCCGCGTCTGGATCCAGCCGGAGGACGATGTGCCGCACATCCGCGATCCGCTGACGCGCCTGCGCGACGCGGTGGGCCTGCGGCCCGCGCAGCTGACCGCCGCGGCCGATCTGACGAGCGCCGCGGCCGAAGTCCTCTGCTCGGGCGACCTGTTGCTCTGCTCCCTCGCCCAGGCCGAGGAACTCGCCCTGACCTGGCGGCCCATCGGCGAGATCACGCTCGGCCGGGGGTTCGCCCTGGCCGCCGCCGCGGACGGCAATCCGCAGCACATCGAGGCGCGCCTGGGCGACGCCATCGCCCGCTGCCTGGGCGCGGGTGCGCAGGCAGGGATCAGGGGAGGGACGGCGCAATGACCGACGGCATGGACGGTGGCCCGGGCAGCGGCCTGGGCGGCATCGGCGGCGGCATGAGGACCGAGGCCCTGCTGCGCGACCTGCGTCAGCAGCTGCGCGACGGCGGCCTGCACGGCTGCCTGCTCGTGCGCGACCTGCACACGGGGGAGGAGCTGGGGATCGAGGCGGACACCCACCTGCCCTCCGCCTCCCTGGTCAAGGTCCCGCTCGCGCTCGCGACGGTCGAGCGGATCCGGCGCGGCGAGCTCGACGGGGCGACGGCGCTCGAGGTGGAGCCCGGACGGGTCACCACACCCGGCCCCACCGGACTGAGCCGCTTCCGCCACCCCGCCCGGATCGCGATCGACGACCTGCTCTACCTGAGCACGTGTCTGAGCGACGGAACGGCCGCCGACGCGTTGTTCGAGCTCACCCCGCCCGCCCAGGTCACCGGCATCCTGCACGAGCTCGGCATCCGCTCCATCGCCGTACGGCACACCGTGGGCGAGCTGTTCGACACCCCGGTGGAACGCTTCGACCCCGACCAGATCCATCTCGCCCACGCCCTGGCCATCGACGCCGGCACCAGCGGCCGCGGCCACCGGGTGCCGCAGCTGGACACCACCCGCGCCAACACCGGCAGCGCGCGCAGCTTCGTCGACCTGCTGCAAGCGCTGTGGACGCCGTCGAAGATCCACCCGGACGTGGCCGAGCGGCTGCGCGATCTGTTGGCCCACAACGTACTGCGGCACCGCCTCACCCCGGACTTCATCTCCGACGCCAGTACGTGGTCCTCCAAGACCGGCACCCTGCTCAACCTGCGGCACGAGATCGGCGTCGTCGAGCACTCCGACGGCCAGTCCTTCGCGATCGCCGTCCTGACCGAGTCGCTCGTCCCGGCCAGCGCACAGCCCGGCGCGGACGCCCTCATGGCACAGGCCGCCCGCAGCCTGCGTGATCACCTTCGGCAGCTGTAGCCGCCGCGCCGCGATGAACTCCCTCACCAGCCACAGCAGTTGACCTACCGACCCGTGACGTCGGAAGATCCTTCTCGGCCGGAGTGGGACGAACATCGCCTGCCGCGCACTGAACCGGTCGGACACGTAGGGGAGCCACGGATGACTGCAGACGACGCCAACGTCCACATCGACACCAGCAAGCCGCACCCCGCGCGTGTCTACGACTGGCTTCTGGGCGGCAAGGACAACTACCTCGTCGATCAGGAGCTGGGCGAGAAGCTGCCGCCCGAGGCACGCGCGAACGCGGCGCGGAACCGTGCGTTCATGCAGCGCGCCGCAGCCTGGCTCGCCGACAACGGTGTCAGGCAGTTCCTGGACATAGGCACCGGCATCCCCACCGCGCCCAATCTCCACCAGATCGTGCAGGCGATCGCTCCCAGCTCCCGGGTCGTGTACGCCGACAACGACCCGATCGTGCTGCGGCACGCCGAAGCCTTGCTGGTCAGCACTCCGGAAGGCGCCACGGACTATGTCCAGGCGGACGTGCGCAGGCCCGAGGCGATCCTCGACCGCGCCCGCGACCTGCTGGACTTCGAGCGGCCCATCGCGCTCTCCCTCATCGCCCTGCTGCACTTCATCACCGACGAAGAGGACCCCTACGGCCTCACGCGCACCCTGGTGGACGCGCTGCCCTCCGGCAGCTATCTGGTGCTGTCCCACGGCACCACCGACGAGCACCCCGCGCTCGCGGACTCCGTGACCGACACCTACAAGAAGGGGCAGGTGCCCTTGAGGATGCGGCGCCGCGCGGAGGTCGAGCGCTTCTTCGAGGGGCTGGAAATGGTCGAGCCGGGCCTGGTGACGGCGACGCACTGGTACAAGGAATCACCCGCGCCCAAGACCGAGTTGAGCGGCTTCTACGTCGCGGTCGCCCGCATTCCCTGAGGCGTGAGGCGTGAGGCGGGTCCCTGCCTGCCCGAGGGCATGGCCCCGTGCAGGCAGGGAGCGGGCGGCACTGCCGAGGGTCAGGAGAACAGGACCGACCGGAGCTTGAGCCGCTCGCTCGCGCCGCCGGTGTGGGGGCGCAGCGTGAAGTCGTCGCCGGAGCAGTCGGCGTTCGTGAAGACGATCGCGAAGGAGCCGGTGCGGTTCTTGGGGGAGTGGGCGGGCGGCTGGCTGTACTCCTGGGCCGCCTCGTCGAGCATGACGCACTCTCCGCTGGCCGGGTCGTGCAGGGTGGCCTGCTTTTCCTCACCGGCCCCGTTGACGTAGGTGTAGCTGAAGTCGCCCTCGGCCGCGTACGCGGAGCCGGGCACGGTCAGGATCAGCGCGGCGGCACCGGCCGCGGCGGCCAGTGAGTGACGAAGACGCATGGATCGTTTTCCTTTGCTGGGAACGGCACGTGAACGCATCCCGCATTCCCGTCCTGACCAGCAGGGATACCTGATTTCGAGCGGATGCGCCGCTGAAACGATCCGCCCTCACCCGTTCGGTCCCGCCAGGGATCGGGGAGCGGTGCTCGGCGCGCGTCACCGATGG
Organism: Streptomyces sp. NPDC054047; assembly: GCF_055585065.1. Classification (NCBI taxonomy): domain Bacteria; kingdom Bacillati; phylum Actinomycetota; class Actinomycetes; order Kitasatosporales; family Streptomycetaceae; genus Streptomyces; species Streptomyces sp. NPDC054047. The sequence continues at coordinate 170,214 of NZ_JBVJKV010000007.1, forward strand.
CGGTACGGGCCGCGTGTGCGAGGGGCCCGCGGGGGCGATCCCGAACGGATTCAGCAAGCACGCAAACAGAACGCAAGAATTGCACTATTCTTGCGTGCATGACGCGACGACTTGCTCAGGTGGCGCGGAAGGTCGGGGTCAGCGAGGCCACGGTCAGCCGGGTGCTCAACAACAAGCCGGGAGTCTCCGAGGCGACCCGGCAGTCCGTGCTCTCGGCCCTGGACGTCCTGGGGTACGAGCGGCCCACCCAGCTGCGTGGCGAGCGGGCCCGGCTGGTGGGTCTGGTGCTGCCAGAGCTGCAGAACCCGATCTTTCCCGCGTTCGCGGAGGTGATCGGCGGAGCGCTCGCCCAGCAGGGGCTGACCCCGGTGCTGTGCACCCAGACCAAGGGTGGGGTCTCCGAGGCGGACTATGTCGAACTGCTGCTGCAACAGCAGGTGTCCGGTGTGGTGTTCGCCGGTGGGCTGTATGCGCAGGCGGACGCCCCGCACGGGCACTACAAGCGGCTCGCGGCGCGCAAGATCCCGGTCGTTCTCGTCAACGCGGCCATCGAGCGGCTCGGTTTTCCGGCGGTCTCCTGCGACGACGCGGTCGCGGTCGAACAGGCCTGGCGGCACCTCTCCTCGCTGGGCCACCGGCGCATCGGCCTTGTGCTCGGACCTGCTGATCACATGCCGTCGCAGCGCAAGCTCGTCGCCGCCCGCGCGATCGCCGAACGGGTCGGCGGGGCGCTGCCCGAGGAGCATGTCTCGCGGGGAATGTTCTCGATCGAGGGCGGCCAGGCCGCCGCCGTGAAGCTCCTGGACGCCGGGGTCACCGGCATCATCTGCGCGAGCGACCCCCTCGCGCTCGGGGCGGTGCGCGCCGCACGCCGCCGGGGGCTGGGCGTCCCGCACGACGTCTCCGTCGTCGGCTACGACGACTCGGCGTTCATGACCTGCACCGAACCCCCGCTGACCACGGTGCGTCAGCCCATCGAGGCCATGGGCCGCGCCGTGGTCGAGCTCCTCGCCCTGCAGATCGCGCAGAGCGCGGTGCCCACGGAGGAACTGCTCTTCGAGCCGGAGCTGGTGGTGCGCGGCTCGACGGGGCAGCCGCCGCAGGAGGAGGCGCAGGGGTAGCCGGGGGAGGAGCCCGTCGGCCGCCGGGCGGCTACCGCCTCTGAACTATCAATTTCTTTCAATCATCGCGCGAGATATTGCGTGGATCTGCTGGCAGTGCTTGAGTGGGCGCCGCCACACAGTCCGCGCAGCTGTGGGCTTCCCGCTCCTGCCATGCCGTCGTCCCCGCCCGCACGGGCGGGTGGCGCTGTCCAAAGGGGTCCACCGATGAGCAGCTCCGGAATGCCGTACCTCCGACGCATCCGCCGCCGCACCACTGGCACCACTCGCACCACCCACCGCCGTACCGCCACGGTCGCCGTCGCCTCCGCGCTCGCCCTCACCGCCCTCGCGGCCTGCGGCACCAGCAGCAGCGACGAGGGCGACTCCGACGGGGACAAAGGCGTGGACGCGGCCAACGCCGCCGCCCCGCTGGACCCGAAGACCAAGGTGACGCTCACCATCGACTGCATGCCGCCGGCCGCCGAGAAGGCCGAGCTCAAGCAGTGGAAGGAGGACGTCGCCGCGTTCAACAAGAAGTACCCGAACGTCACGATCAAGGGGAAGCAGACCGACCCGTGCCTGGAGCCTCCCCGCTTCACCGCGATGCTGAAGGCCAAGTCCCAACCGGACGTCTTCTACACCTACTTCACCGATCTCCAGCAGGTCCTGGACAACGACGGCGCCCAGGACATCAGCGCCTACGTCAACGACAAGTCCGTCCCGGCGCTGGGGGACATGGACCCGAACGTCCTGAACGTCCTGAAGAAGGACGACAAGCTCTACGGCCTGCCCTACAGCAACTACACGATGGGCCTGCTGATCAACCGCAAGCTCTTCGAGAAGGCCGGACTCGACCCCAACTCGCCCCCGACCACCTGGGCCGAGGTCCGCACGGCCGCCAAGAAGATCGCGGCGCTGGGCGACGGCGTCTCGGGCTTCGGCGAGTACAGCGCCGGCAACAACGGCGGCTGGCACTTCACCGCCACCACCTACGGCCTCGGCGGCGACATCGTGAGCGAGGACGGCACCAAGGCCGCCTTCAACAACGCCACCGGCAAACAGATCGTCGACAACCTCAAGGCCATGCGCTGGGACGACAACAGCATGGGCAAGACCCAGCTCCTGAAGTGGGGCGACCTGCAGAAGCAGATGGCCGCCGACAAGCTGGGCATGTTCCTCGCCGCGCCCGACGACATCACGTACATGGTGCAGAACCTCGGCGCGAAGTACGACGACTTCGGCATGGGCCCGATACCCGGCCAGAAGGCGACCCTCTTCGGCGGCAACGACTACATGATCAAGAAGGGCAGCTCGCCCGACCAGATCAAGGCCGCGATCGCCTGGATCAACTTCAAGTTCCTCAGCGTCGGCAAGGGCCAGTTCGACTGGGCCCGCACCAAGGCGGACGGGCTGCCCGTGGGCCTGCCGCAGCCGAACTTCTGGACCGGCGAGAGCAAGACCAAGGACGACAAGGCGCGCGCGGCCAGTTCGACCATGCCCGTCGAGAACTTCCAGGCCTTCACCGACAAGCCGGTCACCGGCAAGGCCGAGCCGCCCAAGGCCCAGGAGGTCTACAAGGTCCTCGACACGCTGATGTCGGCCGTCCTCACCAACAAGGACGCCGACGCGGACAAGCTCCTGAAGACCGCCGAACAACAGGTCAACCAGGTCCTGGCCAACCAGTGATGTCCGCTCCCACCCTCTCCGAGAACAAGGCCCGGCCGTCCTCACCGACGGGCAGCCGGGCCGCCCGCCCCGAACGCGGCGCGTTCCGCCAGGCGTTGAAGCGCAACCTCACCGCCCACGCCTTCCTCATCGGCGCCCTGCTGTGCTTCTCGGTCTTCTCCTGGTATCCGATGGTCAGGGAGTTCATCCTGGCCTTCCAGAAGACCGAGAACGGCGAGACGGTCTGGGCCGGCTGGTCCAACCTCAGCTACATCTTCAACGACCCGGCGTTCTGGCAGGCCTGGCGCAACACCCTGCTCTTCACCGCCCTCGCGCTGCTGCTCGGCTTCGCCGTGCCCTTCGCCATCGCCCTGATCCTCAATGAATTCCGGCACGGCCGCGGCTACTTGAGACTGCTGGTCTACCTCCCGGTGATGCTGCCGCCGGTGGCCTCCGTGCTGCTCTTCAAGTACTTCTACGACCCCGGATACGGCCTGTTCAACCGCATCCTGGAAGCCGTCGGCCTCCCGGGACAGGCCTGGCTGCAGGACACCGACACCGCGATGATCTCCGTGGTCGTCGCCGCCACCTGGATGAACATGGGCGGCGCGACCCTGATCTACCTGGCCGCGCTGCAGTCCATCCCCGGCGAGCTGTACGAGGCGGCCGAGCTGGACGGCGCGGGCGTCTTCCGCCGGATCTGGCACGTCACCATCCCGCAGACCCGGCTGATCCTCTCGCTGATGCTGCTCCTGCAGATCATCGCCACCATGCAGGTGTTCGTCGAGCCGTTCCTGCTCACCGGCGGCGCGGGCCCCGAGGGCGCGACCCTGACCGTCGTCCACCTCATCTACCAGTACGCGTTCACCTTCAACAACTACGGCAGCGCGGCGGCGCTCGGCCTGGTCCTGCTCGTACTGCTCGCCGGATTCTCGGCGGCGTACGCACGGCTGAGCCGCGCCGGCAGCGAAGACTAGCCGGGGGAGAGCACGGACATGAGCACACGCACCCTGATCTCCCCGGCCCAACTGGCCCGGCCCCGCGGCAAGGTCCTGTACTGGACCGCCTTCACCGTGGTGACCGTCGTCTTCACCCTGGTCTTCATCGGCCCGCTGTACTGGATGGTCACCAGCGGCCTCAAATCCCCGCAGGAGTTCGCCCAGACACCGCCCACCCTGGTCCCCGACGCCGTCTATCCGCAGAACTACGCGGACGCCTGGGGCGTGATGGACCTGGCCCGGCTCCTGTTCAACACCCTGTACTACGCGTTCGGCGCACTCGCCTTCCAGCTGATCTTCGACGTGGCCGCCGCCTACTCGCTCTCCAAGCTGCGGCCCGTGTTCGGCAAGGCGATCCTCGGGATGATGCTGCTCACCCTGATGATCCCGGCCACCGTCCTGGTCGTACCGCAGTACCTGACCGTCCTGGACGTGCCGGTCGTGGAGCGCAACCTCATCAACTCGCCCTGGGCGATCTGGCTCCCCTCGGTCACCAACGCCTTCAACATCTTTCTGCTCAAGCGGTTCTTCGACTCCATCCCGCGTGAGCTCCTGGACGCCGCCGCCATCGACGGAGCATCCCCGCTGCGCACCCTGCGCTCGGTGGTCCTGCCCCTGTCCCGGCCGATCCTCGGCGTCGTGTCGATCTTCGCGGTGGTCGCGGTCTGGAAGGACTTCCTCTGGCCGATGCTCACCCTGCCCGACCCCTCCAAGCAGACGGTCAACATCGGCATCTACTCGCTGGCCGCCAGCGTCTCCGAGAACTGGCTGCTCGCCGCCCTGGCCATCGCCTCGCTGCCGACCCTGATCATCTTCCTGATCTTCCAGCGCAACATCATGAGCGGCCTGACGGCCGGCAGCCTCAAGGGCTGACCCCCGGGCCCACCCGCGCACCCCGCCACCGGCCAAGCGCCGCGGCGGCGGGGTCCCACCTGCCCGAAAGGAACCTCACGTGGCAGCCACCTCCCCGACCGATGCCTCCTGGTGGCGTTCGGCCGTCATCTATCAGGTGTACGTACGCAGCTTCGCGGACGGTGACGGCGACGGCACCGGCGACCTCGCGGGCGTCCGTGCCAAGCTGCCCTACCTTGCCGAACTCGGCGTCGACGCCCTGTGGTTCAGCCCCTGGTACCTCTCGCCCATGGTCGACGGCGGATACGACGTCACCGACTACCGCGTGATCGACCCCGCGTTCGGCACCGTCGCCGAGGCCGAGAAACTGATCGCCGAAGCGCGCTCCCTCGGTATCCGCACCATCGTCGACATCGTCCCCAACCACGTCTCCGACCAGCACCCCTGGTTCAAGGCGGCCCTGGCCGCGGGACCCGGAGCCCCCGAGCGCGAGCTCTTCCACTTCCGCCCCGGCCGTGGCGCGCACGGTGAACTGCCGCCCAACGACTGGCCCTCTCAGTTCTCCGCGACCGCTTCGACCTGGACTCGCGTCGAGGACGGCGAGTGGTACCTCCACCTCTTCGCGCCCGAACAGCCCGACCTCAACTGGGCCCACCCGGCGGTCCGTCAGGAACACGAGGACGTCCTGCGGTTCTGGTTCGAGCGCGGCGTGTCCGGCGTACGGATCGACTCCGCAGCCCTGCCCGCCAAGGACCCCGCCCTGCCCGACTTCACCGAAGGAGTCGACCCGCACCCCTTCATCGACCGCGACGAACTCCACGACATCTACCGCTCCTGGCGGGCCGTCGCCGACGAGTACGGCGGCATCTTCGTCGGCGAGGTCTGGCTCCCCGACGCCGAACGCTTCGCCCGCTATCTGCGCCCCGACGAACTGCACACCGCCTTCAACTTCTCCTTCCTGTCCTGCCCGTGGGAGCCCGCGCGGCTGCGTACGTCCATCGAGGCCACCCTCGCCGAGCACGCCCCGGTCGGCGCCCCCGCCACCTGGGTGCTGTGCAACCACGACGTGACGCGCACGGTCACCCGCTACGGCCGCGAGGACACCGGCTTCGACTTCACCACCAAGGCCTTCGGCACCCCCACCGACCTGACCCTCGGCACCCGCCGCGCCCGCGCCGCGGCCCTGCTGGCCCTCGCCCTGCCCGGCGCGGTCTACATCTACCAGGGCGAAGAACTGGGCCTGCCCGAGGCCGACATCCCCCTGGACCGCATCCAGGACCCCATGCACGAGCGCTCCGGCGGCACCGACCCGGGCCGCGACGGCTGCCGGGTGCCCCTGCCCTGGACGGCCGCCGAACCGCACGCGGGCTTCGGGTCGATGACAGGACCCTGGCTGCCGCAGCCGGCGGGCTGGCCCGCGTACGCCGCCGACCTCCAGGCCACGGACCCGCGCTCCATGCTCACGCTCTACCGCGACGCCCTGCGGCTGCGCCGCGTCGAACCGGGTTTCGGCGACGGCCCGTTGACCTGGCTGCCTGCCGCCGACGGCGTCCTGGCCTTCGTCCGCGAGCCGGGCCTGGCCTGCGTCGTCAACCTCGCCCCCGAGCCCTGCGACCTCCCCGTCCACACCCGCCTCCTGCTGGCCAGCGGCCCCCTGGACGAAACGGGCCGGCTGCCGCAGGACACGGCGGTCTGGCTGCGCATCTGACGCACCGCATCCATGCGCCATCCCCCACCCCCCAGGAGAAGGGAATGTCATGCCCCCCACAAGAACTGGATCAGTCCCCTTAGTCAGACGAGTAGCGGCAACATGCGCCGCACTGGCCTGCGCCGCGGCCCTGGGTATCGCGGGCCGCACGGCCGACGCCGCCGAACCGCCCACCCCCGTCTCGCCGTTGGCCGTCGAGGGCCGTGGCGCGAGCGTCCCCTTCGCCGAACTGGAGGCGGAGGCCGCGGTCACGTCGGGCTCCGTCATCGGACCCGACCGCACCTACACCACCCTCCCCTCGGAGGCCTCCGGCCGCACCGCCGTACGGCTCGACGCGGCGGGGGAGTACGTCGACTTCACCCTCACCGCCCCCGCCAACGCGGTCTCCCTGCGCTACGCCCTGCCCGACAACGCCGAGGGGACCGGCATCAGCGCACCCCTGCGGCTCAGCGCGGACGGGAACCAACTCGCCGAGCTGACTCTGACCTCCAAGTACAGCTGGTTCTACGGCAGTTACCCCTTCAGCAACCGCCCGTCCGACGGCACCCCGCACCACTTCTACGACGAGACCCGGGCCCTCTTCGGCAAGACCCTCCCCGCCGGAACGAAGGTGCGTGTCCAGCTGCCCTCGACCGGTGCCACCGACTGGGCGGTCATCGACCTCGCCGACTTCGAACAGGTCGCGGCGCCGATCGCCCGCCCCACCGGCGCTCTCTCGGTGACCGACTACGGAGCCGATCCCACCGGCGGACAGGACTCCACCGCCGCCTTCCAGCGGGCGGTCGACGCCGGCAGCTCCCAGGGCAAGGACGTCTACATCCCCCAGGGCCGCTTCAAGCTCACCGACCACGTCGTCGTCGACCGGGTGACGCTGCGCGGCGCGGGCCCCTGGTACTCCGAGCTCACCGGCCGCCACCCGACCGACCGCAACCGCGCGGCCGGGATCTACGGCAAGTACGTCCAGGGCGGCGGCTACAAGGGCGAGATACGCCCCCACGAGGCGGGCGGGCCCAGTCGCGACGTCACCCTCAAGGACTTCGCGATCCTCGGTGAGATCACCGACCGGGTCGACGGCGACCAGGTCAACGCCATCGGCGGCGCCCTGAGCGACTCGACGGTGGACAACGTATGGCTTCAGCACACCAAGGTCGGCGCCTGGATGGACGGCCCGATGGACAACTTCACCCTCAAGAACAGCCGGATCCTCGACCAGACGGCTGACGGCGTCAACTTCCACTGGGGCGTGACGCGTTCGAAGGTCGAGAACACCTTCGTACGCAACACCGGCGACGACGGTCTCGCGATGTGGGCCGACACCAAGACCAATGCCGACAACGCCTTCACGTCCAACACGGTGGTCCTGCCGATCCTGGCGAACGCCGTCGCCGTCTACGGCGGCAAGGACATCTCCGTCACCGACAACGTCCTGGGCGAGAACCTCACCAACGGCGGCGGCCTGCACGTGGGCAACCGCTTCGACGGCGTCACCCCCGGCAACGGCACCGATGTCACCGGCACCTTCACCCTCGCCCGCAACACCCTGATCCGGGCGGGCAACACGGACACCGGCTGGAACTTCCCGATCGGCGCCCTGTGGTTCGACGCCCGCAACAGCCCCATCGACAAGGCCACCATCAACGTCACGGACACCGACATCCTCGACAGCTCCTACTCGGCGATCCAGTTCATCTCCGGGACCACCCGCGGCGTCCGCTTCGATGACGTCCGCATCGACGGAACCGGCACCTTCGCCCTCCAGCTCCAGGACCCCGGCGCCGCCTCCTTCACCCGCGTCACGGCCACCGGGCTCGGCTTCGGTGAACCCGTCTACAGCTGCCTGGGCGACCGCTTCACGATCACCCAGGGAGCGGGCAACTCCGGCTGGAACGAGAAGCTCCCCGCGACCTACTGCGACGCGTGGCCCAAGGCCCGATCCGCGACGCCCTCACCCAAGACCGAGCACTGACCTCCCCACTCACCAGGAAGGTGCACCATTCCATGACCAGACACGACAGGAGCACTACAAGATCCATCCGCAAGTGGTACGCCGCCGTGGCCACCGCGGGCCTCGTCGGCACCCTCGTCACCGGCCTGACGGCCACCGGCGCGCACGCCGCCGAGGCGGCCGCGGGCGCCACCCTGCCCTTCACCTCCGTCGAGGCGGAGAGCGCGACCACGAACGGCACCAAGATCGGACCCGACTACACCCAGGGCACGGTCGCCTCCGAGGCGTCGGGCCGTCAGGCCGTGCGTCTGGCGGCCGGCCAGAGCGTCGAGTTCACGCTCGCCAAGGCGGCGAACGCGCTCAACGTCGCCTACAACGTCCCCGACGGCCAGTCGGGTTCGATGGCCGTGTACGTCAACGGCCAGAAGATCTCCAGGACGCTGGCCGTCACGTCCAAGTACAGCTACGTCGACACCTCCTGGATCGCGGGCTCCAAGACCCATCACCTCTTCGACAACGCACGGCTGCAGCTCGGCCAGAACCTGCAGTCCGGCGACAAGGTGAAACTGGAGGCCACGTCCACCCAGGTCACGGTCGACGTCGCCGACTTCGAACAGGTCGCGGCGGCCGCGGCCAAGCCGTCCGGCGCGCTCTCGGTCACCGACAAGGGCGCCGACCCCTCCGGCCAGGGTGACTCCACCCAGGCCTTCCGCGAGACCATCGCGGCGGCCAAGGGCGGCACGGTGTGGATCCCGCCGGGCGAGTACAAGCTCACCCAGTCGCTCAACAACGTCGACAACGTCACGATCCGCGGCGCGGGCAACTGGCACTCGGTCGTGCGCAGTTCACGCTTCATCGACCAGTCGAGCGCACCCACCGGCAAGGTGGGCCTGCACGACTTCGCGGTGATCGGCGAGGTCACCGAACGGGTCGACAGCAGCCCGGACAACTTCGTCAACGGATCGCTCGGCCCGAACTCCAGCGTCTCCGGCATGTGGCTCCAGCACCTCAAGGTCGGCCTGTGGCTGATGGGCAACAACGACAACCTGGTCGTGGAGAAGAACCGCTTCCTCGACATGACCGCCGACGGCCTCAACCTCAACGGCACGGCGAGGGGTGTCGACGTACGCAACAACTTCCTGCGCAACACCGGTGACGACGCCCTGGCGATGTGGTCCCTGAACACCACCAACAGCGACTCGAGCTTCACCGGCAACACCATCTCGCAACCCAACCTCGCCAACGGCATCGCCGTCTACGGCGGGCGTGACATCACCGTCAAGGACAACCTGATCCTCGACACCAACGCCCTGGGCAGTGGCATCGCCATCTCCAACCAGAAGTTCATGGACCCGTTCTTCCCGCTGGCCGGCACCATCACCGTCTCGGGGAACACCCTCGTCCGCACCGGCGCCATGAACCCCAACTGGCAGCACCCGATGGGCGCCTTGCGCGTGGACGCGTACGACAGCGCCATCGAGGCCACGGTGAACATCACCGACACGACGATCACCGACAGCCCCTGGAGCGCGTACGAGTTCGTGTCGGGCGGCGGCACGGGCAAGGCGGTGAAGAACGTGACCATCGACCGCACGACCATCGACAAAGTGGGCACGGTCGTCGTCCAGGCCGAGACGCCCGGCGCGGTCAAGATGTCGAACGTCAAGGCCACCGGGGTGGGCGCGGCCGGCGTCTACAACTGCCCCTACCCGACCGGCTCCGGCACCTTCACCCTCACCGACGGCGGCGGCAACTCCGGCTGGGACAGCACCTGGGACAACTGCTCGACCTGGCCCACGCCCGGCGGCGGCAACCCCGACCCCGACCCGGACCGCAACCTCGCCAAGAGCCGCCCGGCCACCGCGACCGGCTCCGCCGACGTCTACACCCCGGCCAAGGCGGTCGACGGTGACGCGGCGACGTACTGGGAATCCACCAACAACGCCTTCCCCCAGTCGATCACCGTCGACCTCGGCAAGTCCGAAGCGGTGCGCAGGCTCGTCCTGAAGCTGCCGCCGCCCGCGGTCTGGGAGGCAAGGACGCAGACCCTGACCGTCCAGGGCAGCACCGACGGCGCCACCTACAGGACGCTGGCGGAGTCGAAGGGCTACCGCTTCGACCCGGCGAGCGGCAACAAGGTGACCATCACGCTGCCCGCCTCCGCTCCGGACGTCCGGCACCTGCGACTGCACGTCACGGCCAACACGGGGTGGCCGGCCGCGCAGTTCAGCGAAGTGGAGGCCTACCTGTCCTGACACGCCGCGCGCCCCGCTCGCTCCCGGTCGTGACCGGGGCGGGCGGGGTGCTCCGGCGGGTCAGACCTGCGTCGACCTCTTCTCGTCCGACGACTCCGTCGACGACTCGGTCACGAGTCGTGGCGCGGCGGCGGGCTCGGGCGTGGGGCCGCCTTCGCTGAGGCCGATGCGCCCGTGGAGCCTGCGCAGGAAGCCGGGCGCGTACCAGGCCGAGCGGCCCAGCAGGCGCATCGCGGCGGGTACGAGGATGCCGCGCACGGCGACGGCGTCGATGAGGATGGCGAGGCCGCTGCCCAGGCCGAACATCTGCATGAAGCTGAGCTTGGCCGTGCCGAAGGCGAAGAAGCTCACCGCGAGCAGGCAGGCGGCCGCGGTGACGATACGGCCGGTGTGCCCCAGGCCGTTGGTCACGGCGGACTCGTTGTCCTCGCCCAGGTCGTGCAGTTCCTTGATGCGGCTGGTGACGAACACCTCGTAGTCCATCGAGAGGCCGAAGGCGATGCAGAACATCAGCACCGTCATGGACACCTCCATGGGCTGCGCGGTGAAGCCGAGCAGGGAGGAGAGGTTGCCGTCCTGGAAGATCCAGGTCATGACGCCGAGGGTCGCGCCCAGGCTGATCAGGTTGAGGAGCAGCGCACGCAGGGGCTGCACGATGCTGCCGGTGAACAGGAAGAGCAGGAGGAACGTGGTCAGGGCGACCAGGGCCACGGCGATGGGCAGACGGCTGCCGATGGAGTCCTTGGAGTCGACCAGTTCGGCGTCGACGCCGCCCACCAGGGGCTGTGTCCCGGCGGGCGGAGTGAGCGCCCGCACCTTGCCGACCAGGTCCTGGGCCGCGTCCGACTTGGGCGGCAAGGTGCTCACCACGGTAATCTGCTGGGCGTCGGGGCGGCCGAGGGCCTTGTTGCCGGGGTCGGCCGCCGCGGACCGTCCGTCGGCGTGGGTGCCCGCGCTGGTCTCCACGCGGACCACGCCCTTGAGCCCCGACAGTTCATCCGCGTACGACTTCAAGGTCCCCTTGCTCACGGGGCTGTCGATGACGACGTGCAGGGCCGCGTCGTCGTTGCCGTTGAACTTCTCCTGAAGGACCGTCGAGACCTGGCGGCTCTTGGCGTCCTCGGGCAGTACGCGTTCGTCCGGTGTGCCGAAGGTGATGCCGAGGAGGGGGCTTGCCGCAAGGAGCAGCACCGCGAGGACGGGCAGCGCGGTGAGCGCGGGGCGCCGCATGACGGTGCCGGCCAGCCGTCCCCACAGGGGGGTTCGGGTGGCGGCGCGCCCGCGCTTGGCCCACGGCAGACGTCCGCTGTTGACACGGTGTCCCAGGACGACGAACAGGGCCGGCATGACGAACAGGGTGCTGATGGCCGCGACGGCGACGACACCGACCCCGGCATAGCCGAACGAGCGCAGGAAGTACTGCGGGAAGACCAGCAGGGCCGCCAGCGCGGCCGCCACGGTCGCGGCGGAGAAGGCGACGGTGCGGCCCGCGGTGCTCACCGTGCGGCGCACGGCGTCCTCCACGCTTGCCCCGGTGGCGAGTTGCTCCCGGAAGCGGCTGACCATGAGCAGGGCGTAGTCGATGCCGAGGCCGAGTCCCAGGGCCGTGGTCAGGTTGATCGCGAAGATGGAGACGTCGGTGACGCTGCCGAGGACGAAGAGCTCAGCGAACGTGCCCGCGATGGCGATGAGGCCGATCGCCAGCGGCAGCAGGGCCGCGACCAGGCTGCCGAAGACGAGCAGGAGCAGGATGAGGGTGAGGGGCACGGCGATGGCCTCGGCCAGGACGAGGTCCTTGCCCGACTGGGTGCCCATCTCGCTGGTGACGGCGGCGCCGCCGCCGGCCTCCACGGTGAGCCCGCCCTCGTTCGGTCCGGCGTAGGCGTCGATGACGCTCTTGGCGTTCTGGTCGCGTTCCAGGTCGTCGCCCCGCACATGGGCCAGCACCATGGCCTCGCGGCCGTCCTTGGAGCGCAGGTCGGGGCTTGCCGTGTCCCAGTACGAGATCACGTTCCGCAGGTGCTGTTCCTTCTTGAGGTCGGCCACCAGGGCCTTGCCGCCCTGTCGGGCGTCGGGGGTGTCGACGCGGCCTTCGTGGGCGCGGACCAGCAGGACCAGGTTGGTCTCCCCGCCGAACTTCTCGTCGATGACTTCTCCGGCCCGGGTGGACTGCGAGGCCGGGTTGTCGTAGCCGCCTCCCAGCAACTTGCCGAAGGCGCCTGCGCCCAGGGCGCCCATGAGGGCCAGGGCCACGACGGCGACGACGAGTATCAACCGGGCCCTGCGGATGGCCAGTTCGGCTATGCGTTCAAACACGCACGCTCTCCTTTGGTGTCCTTGCGGTGAAAACGGCGCGAAGCGGCCGGAGCCGGGTGATGAGGGTCCGGCGAGGTGCTTCGCGGAGCGTCTTTCGCTCCGTCAGAACAGGTGCGGTGCTGCACTCTTCGTCGCCGGGAACGACGTTAGTGAGGAGACGGTAAATTTGGCAGTGTTAGATTTTCTTCACACCCGGAAGCCGGAGGAAGTCGCCTCATGCCCGCAGAGGAACACGCCACAGCCCCGCCCTCCCTGCGCCAGCGACGCCGGGCCGCCGCCACGCAGGAGATCCTGGACGCCGCCGAGCGGCACATCGCCGAACACGGCCCCGTGGCGCTGTCCTTGCGTGCGGTCGCCCGCAGCCTCCAGATGACCGTGCAGGCGCTCTACCACTACTTCCCGAGCCGGGACGCCCTGGTCACGGCGCTCGTCGCCAAGGCGTACGACGACCTGGCCGATGCCGTGCGGGCCGCCGTCGACACCGCGGCGGACGACCCGGACCTGCCGGGCCTGGTGGTCGCGGCCGAGGGCTACCGGCAATGGGCCATCGTCCACCCCGAGCGTTTCCAGCTCCTCTACGGAACGCCGCTGCGGGATTACGAGGCACCCGCCGAAGGCCCGACCACCCAGGCGACGCGCCGGATGAGCGCCATCTTCGAGCGCGAACTGTTCGACGGGTTCAGCACGGCGCAACTGGCCGCGGCCGAGGCCCCCGCGCTCTCGTCCGAGCTGGCGGCGTACCTGGAGCAGCTGCCGCACTTCGGCCTGGGGCATCTGCCGCCTCCCGCGACCGCCCTCTTTTTGAGCGCGTGGGGGCACCTTCATGGCCTCGTGGTCCTGGAGGTGTTCGGGCACACGGCATTCCTCGGCGACCACCAGGCCGAGCTGTTCCGCATGGGGATGCGGAACCTGCTGGAGGACGTCCGCCGCCGGATTCCCGAGGCGGCGGTGCCGGAGCCGCGTCCTGGAGCCGGACCGTGACGCGGCCGGTCAGACGCTTGTGCTCTCCATGGGAGTGTCGGCGGTGGGCCGGGGGCGCAGAATCCCGGCGGTGCAGGCGGCGAGGACGCAGAACGCCACGGGCAGGAAGAACGTCAGGTTGAGCGGGACGGCGTGCGTGAGCGGTCCGATGACGGCGGGCCCGGCGAGCATGCCGAGGTAGCCGAGGCCCGCGACGCGCGAGACGTTGGCCCCGGCGGCGTCCTGGTCGGCGTGGCCCGCGGCGCTGAAGAGCTGGGGGATGCAGCCGGAGAGGCCGATGCCGAACACGGTCCAGCCGACCAGGGCCAGCGGTATCCAGGGGGACAGCGCGGCCACCGTCATGCCCACGGCGGCCACCGACGCTCCCTGGCGGAGCACGGCCACCGGGCCGTAGCGCGCGGACACGCGGTCGGCGAGCAGCCGGCCGACGGTCATCGCGGTGGCGAAGGCGCCGTAGGCCAGGGCGGCGGTGGCGGCGGGCGCGTCCAGGGTGTCGCGCAGGTGCAGCACGCTCCAGTCGTTGGCGACGCCCTCGCAGAGCATGAGCATCAGCGCGAGCGCGGCCAGCATCCAGATGCGCCTCGGCGTCCTGCGCCGGGTCACCGCCTCGGCGGCGGCTCGTTCGGGGTCGGCCTCGGGGCGCAGCAGTGAGGGCGCGGCCAGTGCGGCCACGGCCAGGCCGAAGAGCGCCACCGTGCCGAGGGTCAGTGCCGGGCTCAGCTCCCAGCTGAGGGTGCGGGCGCCGACCAGTGCGGCGAGGACTCCGCCGATGGAGAAGGTGGCGTGGAAGGCGGACATGACGGGGCGTTCGTAGCCGCGCTCGACCTGGACGGCGTGGGCGTTCATGCTGACGTCCAGGCAGCCGTTGCCGAAGCCGAGCACCAGCAGCGCCGCCCCCAGCGCCCAGGTGCTCGTGGCGAGCCCCGGCAGGATCACCGCGGCGCTGCACAGCGCCGCGCTGAGCGGTACGACGGTGCGGGCGCCGAAGCGGTCGGTGAGTCGGCCCACGAGCTGCATGCCGACGAAGGCACCCGCGCCGAGCAGCAGCAGGAGCCAGCCGAGCACGGCGTGGCTGATGCCGGCGCGGTGCTCGACGGCCGGGATGTGGACGATCCACATCCCCATGAGGAAGCCGTTGAGGGTGAAGTAGACGAAGGTGGCAAGGCGGCCCGAGCGCAGC
Organism: Streptomyces sp. NPDC054047; assembly: GCF_055585065.1. Taxonomy (NCBI): domain Bacteria; kingdom Bacillati; phylum Actinomycetota; class Actinomycetes; order Kitasatosporales; family Streptomycetaceae; genus Streptomyces; species Streptomyces sp. NPDC054047. The sequence goes on from NZ_JBVJKV010000007.1 coordinate 185,217, forward strand.
GATCTTTCCATGTCCACGAACATAACGAACATGATGTCTGTTCGGAAGATTGCATATCGAACATTGGTGATGTTCAATTGCGGCATGGCGAGCACAGACCGACTGAGGCAGATCAGCGATGCCGTACGCGAGACCGGGCGGATGGGCGTCGCGGAGCTGGCGGAACTGACGGGCGCCTCGGAGATGACCATCCGCCGCGACCTGGAGGCCCTGGCGGACCAAGGCGTCCTGGAGCGCTACCGCGGCGGCGCCAGAAGCCTGCTGCTGCGCGGTGAGGAACCGCCCTTCGCGCTCCGGGCCCAGGAGGGGCTCGAGACCAAGCGGCGCATCGCCGCCGAGGTCGCGGGCCTGATCGCGGACGGCGAGTCCGTCGTCATCGACAGCGGCACCACCTGCCTGGAAGTGGCCCGCGCGCTGGAGCAGCGCCGGCTGACCGTGCTGCCGCTGTCCCTGCACGCGGTGAACGCGCTGACCGGGGCACCGCAGCTGACGCTCCTGGTCCCCGGCGGCCGCCCCCGCCCCGGCGAGCTGGCGCTGACCGGGCCGCTGACCGAGGCGTCCCTGGCCGCCCTGCGCTTCGACACCGCGGTCATCGGCTGCTGCGGACTGAGCGCGACTCACGGCCTGACCGCGTACGACCTGGACGACGCCGCGGTCAAACGTGCCGCGATCGCCTCGGCCCGCCGCGTCATCGCGGTCGCGGACGCCCCCAAGCTCTCCCGCACGGCCCTGGCCTTCGTCGCCCCCGCCGCCGCTCTTCACGCCGTCGTCACCGACGAGGCCGCCGCCCAGGACGAGACCGACGCGCTGGTGGCCGCCGGCGTCACCGTACGAAAGGTGTGACCCCATGCCGGACTCGCCTGAATCGCACGTCTCGTACGTCTCACACGCCTCGCCCGCCTCGCCGGACGTCGTGCTCTTCGACCTGTTCGGCGTCATCGCGCGCCACCAGTCCGCCGAAGGCAAGGGCCGCATCGCCCGGGCTGCGGGAGTGGCCGCCCCGGCATTCTGGGACGCCTACTGGGCGCGCCGACAGCCGTACGACCAAGGCGTGTTGACCGGCCCCGCCTACTGGCGCCAAGTGGCGGACACCCTCGCCACCCGCTTCGACGAACACCGCATCGCGGGGCTCATCGAAGCCGACGTCGCCAGCTGGAGCGCCGTGGACGAGGTCATGGTCGCCCTGGTCGAGGAGCTCGCGGCAGCCGGCCGCCGCATCGCGCTCCTGTCCAACATCCCCGATGAGCTGGCCACTTACTACGAGGAACACCACGCCTGGCTCAAGCACTTCTCCGTGCGCGCCTTCTCCTGCCGCATAGGCCACGCCAAACCCGATCCCGGCGCCTACGACTGGTGCCTGACCGCCCTGCGCACCGAACCGGACCGCATCCTCTTCGTCGACGACCGCGAGGAGAACATCCGCGCCGCCGAGACGGCTGGCATCCGCGGCCACCTGTTCACGACGCCTGAGCGTCTCCGGGGAGCTCTCTGACGGCGAGGGTGAGGGAGAGGGAGAGGTGAGGGAGAGGGCTGTGCGGTCCAGCGGCTTGGCGCTCAACTCGTCCCGGGCGAACCGCTCGTAGTCGACGGCACCGAGTGTCTCGATCACGTTTGCGAGAGACGTCCGTGCCGCTGCGCGGCCCCCTGCCGCCCCGCGGTCATGACGCGTATCGCGCCTGGCTGGATCCGACCGCCCGGCAGCGGGCTCGACGTTCCCGCCGGTGCGGACGGTCGGGGGGCGCCGCCCGAGGAGCGACAGCCCGCGGCGCCCTCCCAGATGTCCGCGAAGCCCTGACGCATCGTCACATCGTGTCCCTATCACGGAGAGCAGGCGAGGTGTGCGTCCTCTGGGGCAGGTGGCCAGAACGCCATCGGTCGTCGGGATAAACCCCGCGCGGAGCAAGATCACCGTTTCGTGTGCTGCCAACGGTCTTATCGGGCGAGCCAGGCGCAACGGCCGTTAAATGGTCACCGGATCTGGATGAAATCCCGGAGATTACACCGCTACTTCCGCTTTCGCCGGTTGGCGCGCCTGCACTGATCACCTCCCTCGTGAAGGAGAGCTCGACCGATGACCGTTGAGACCAGCCCGGAAGCGCGACTGGAGCCGCCGCGGCGGTCCTTGAGTACGGCGGCTGCCCGCAATCTCGCCACCACCACGAAGTCCGCCCCGCAGATGCAGGAGATCACCTCCCGCTGGCTGCTGCGGATGCTCCCCTGGGTGGAGACCAAGGGCGGCGCCTACCGCGTGAACCGCCGGCTGAGCTACACCGTCGGCGACGGGCGCATCGATTTCGTCCAGGACGGCGCGGACGTCCGGGTGATCCCCCGGGAACTCGGCGAACTGGCCCTGCTGCGCGGCTTCGAGGACGTGGAGGTCCTGACCGCGATCGCCGACCGGTGCGTCCAGCGCGAGTTTCGCGCCGGTGAGGTCCTTGCCGAGCGCGGCACTCCCGCCGGTCAGCTCCACCTGATCGCCCACGGCCGGATCAACCAGCACTCCGTGGGCAAGTACGGAGACGAGGTCGGCGTCGCGGTCCTCGCCGACGGAGACCGGTTCGGGGAAAGCGCCCTGCTGGACGCCGACGCCAGGTGGGACTCCACGGCGACCGCCGAGACCGCCGGCACCCTGCTCACCCTGTCCCGCGCCGACTTCGACTCCGTGCTGTCCTCGGCACCGAGCCTCCAGGCCCACCTCGACGAGCTCCGCCGACTGCCTCAGCAGCGCCAGAACAAGCACGGCGAGGCCGAGATCGCGATGTCGGCCGGACATGTCGGCGAAGTCGCCCTACCCGGTGCCTTCGTCGACTACGAGCTCAAGCCGCGCGAGTACGAACTCTCCGTCGCCCAGACCGTTCTGCGGGTCCACACCAGGGTCGCCGACCTCTACAACGGGCCGATGAACCAGACCGAGGAGCAGCTCAGGCTCACCATCGAGGCGCTGCGCGAGCGCCAGGAGCACGAGCTGATCAACAACCGGGAGTTCGGCCTGCTCCACAACGCCGACTTCAAGCAGCGCATCCAGCCGCACTCGGGCCCGCCCATCCCGGACGACCTCGACGAACTGCTCTGCCGCCGCCGCGGGACGAAGTTCTTCCTCGCCCACCCCAGGACCATCGCGGCGATCGGGCGCGAGCTCAACGCCCGCGGGATCTACCCCGATCACGTCGACCTCGGCGGGCAGCAGGTGCCGGCCTGGCGCGGGGTCCCGATCCTGCCCTGCAACAAGATCCCCATCACCAAGGAGCAGACCAGCTCGATCCTCGCCATGCGCATCGGCGAGGACAACCAGGGCGTCGTCGGTCTGCACCAGACCGGCCTGCCGGACGAGTACGAGCCTGGCCTGTCGGTGCGCTTCATGGGCATCGGCGAGCAGGCGATCATCTCGTACCTGGTCAGCACCTATTACTCCGCCGCCATCCTGGTGCCCAACGCACTCGGCGTGCTGGAGAACGTGCAGATCGCCCGCAGGCCCGCCTAGAGGATCCGTCGGACCGCCACGACAGCCCGGACCTTCCCGGGCCGGGCGAGTGTGCCCGGATCCGGCAGAGGCCGCCCACCCCACCAAGGAGCCACGGATGCCCGATCCTGGGTCTTCCCCGCCGCAGCCGAGCCTGCCTGCCGCCGCGGCCCGCTTCGGGGACCACGTCCCCACCCACGCCGCCGGCGTCCCGCCCACCACGCCCTCGGTTCCCCGTCCAGCCGCGGCGAGGGAACCGAGCCCTGCCCTGGAGCGGATCCTGCGCGGCCCCAGCGGTCTGGGCACGGCGGGCCTGCATCTGGCCCTGCCGCCGGAGTTGCCCGCGTCCTCGGCGTCCTCGGCGCCGTCGATGCCTCCGGAGCCCTCAGAGCCCCCGGCCGCCGAAGCGCCGGCGGACGCCCTGCACATCCCGGGTCTCTACTACCACCCGGTGCCCGAGCCCGACCCGGCGCGTGTGGAGGAGGTCAGCCGCCGGATCAAGGACTGGGCGGTGGACGAGGTCGAGCTGTTCCCCGACGAGTGGGAGGGCCAGTTCGACGGCTTCTCCGTCGGGCGCTACATGGTGGCCTGCCATCCCGACGCCCCGACCATCGACCACCTGATGATCGCCACCCGGCTCATGGTCGCCGAGAACGCGGTCGACGACTGCTACTGCGAGGACCACGGCGGCTCGCCCGTCGGCCTTGGCGGGCGCCTTCTGCTGGCGCACACCGCTCTGGACCCCTTGCACGCGCCGCAGGAGTACCAGCCGCAGTGGGCGAAGTCGCTGCACGAGGATGCCCCGCGGCGCGCCTACCGCTCCGCGATGGAGTACTTCGTCCGCCAGTCCACCGCCTCCCAGGCCGACCGCTTCCGGCACGACATGGCCCGGCTGCACCTGGGCTATCTCGCGGAGGGCGCCTGGGCCCAGACCGACCACACGCCCGAGGTGTGGGAGTACCTGGCGATGCGGCAGTTCAACAACTTCCGGCCCTGCCCCACCATCACCGACACCATCGGCGGCTACGAACTGCCGGCGGACCTGCATGCTCAGCCCGCCATGCAGCGGGTCCTCGCACTCGCCGGCAACGCCAGCACCATCGTGAACGACCTCTACTCGTACACCAAGGAACTCGCCAGCCCCGGACGGCACTTGAACCTGCCCGTGGTGATCGCCGAGCGCGAGGGCGTCTCCGACCAGGACGCCTATCTGAAGGCGATCGAGGTCCACAACGACCTCATGCGCGACTTCGAGGCCGAGGCCGCCGCCCTGGCCGCCTCGTGCGCGGTCCCGAGCGTGCTGCGCTTCCTGCGGGGCGTGGCCGTATGGGTCGACGGCAACCACTACTGGCACCAGACCAACACCTACCGCTACAGCCTGCCCGATTTCTGGTAAGGACGGAATCACCTGTGACCAGCACTGAGTTCACCACTGTCGACAGCGCCTCCGCGTTCGTGCCCGCACCGGCGACGCCCTACCAGGGCGACATCGCGCGCTACTGGAACAACGAGGCGCGTCCCGTTAATCTGCGCCTCGGCGACGTCGACGGGCTCTACCACCACCATTACGGCATCGGCGACGTCGACCACGCCGCCCTGGGGGATGCCGACGACAGCGAGCACGAGAAGAAGCTGATCACCGAGCTGCACCGCCTGGAGTCGGCGCAGGCCGAGGTCCTCCTGGACCACCTCGGCTCCATCGCCCCCGACGACACGCTCGTGGACGCGGGGTGCGGGCGGGGCGGATCGATGGTCATGGCCCACCAGCGGTTCGGGTGCACGGTGGAGGGCGTGACCCTGTCGGCCAAGCAGGCCGACTTCGCCAACCGGCGCGCCCAGGAACTGCGCCTCCAGGACCACGTCCGCGCCCGCGTGTGCAACATGCTCGACATGCCCTTCGAGACCGGGCAGGCCGCGGGCTCGTGGAACAACGAGTCGAGCATGTACGTCGACCTGCACGACCTGTTCTCCGAGCACAGCCGGGTCCTCGAGGTCGGCGGCCGCTATGTGACCATTACCGGCTGCTGGAACCCGCGGTACGGCCAGCCCTCGAAGTGGGTCTCCCAGATCAACGCGCACTTCGAGTGCAACATCCACTCCCGCCGGGAGTACCTGCGCGCCATGGCCGACAACCGCCTCGTCCCGCAGGCCATCGTGGACCTGACGCCCGCGACCCTGCCCTACTGGGAGCTGCGGGCCACGTCGTCCCTGGTCACCGGCATCGAAGAGGCGTTCATCAACTCGTACAAGGACGGCTCCTTCCAGTACGTCCTGATCGCGGCCGACCGCGTCTGACCGACCGCCGGTCCAAGGGGCCGGGCCCGCCGACCGGCGGGCCCGGCCCTTCCGGCGCTGTGCGTGAGGATCGGGTGCCGCTCGCGAGGAGGGGACGCGCACTGTCGCGTACCGCTCCCGCTCCCCTACAGTGCGTGACGCCCACCTCCGTCCGTGACGACCCGTGACGACGCACCGCCGTCGAACAGGAGCAGCCCCGTGGCCACCCATGCCCGCCCCGGCTCCGTCCCGAGCCCGACCCCTCCCGCTCGCCGGGTCCCCGAGCTCGATCCTGCCCTCGTCGCCGAGTGGCAGGCCGGGGGAGGGGAGCTCGTCGACCTCTTCGGCCAGGCGCGCGAACAGCTCGGCGGCATCGCCGCCGTCCGGCTCGGTCCGCGCCCGACCGTCCTGGTCACCGCCCCCGAGGCCGTGCAGCATGTGCTCGCGCTCCATCCCGGCCGGTACGTGAAGCGTTCGCACCGCGCCCGGCTGCTGATCGGCGACGGAGTCCTGGCCGCGACGGGCGAGGCATGGCAGCGCCAACGGCGGCTGCTGCAGTCCCAGTTCACCGGCCGGGGCATGCGCCGCTACGAGCAGCGCATCACCGAGGCCGCCCGGACCGCGGCGGCGCGCTGGGCCGGGTACGCACGCTCCGGGCAGGTCTTCGACGTCGGCGACGAGATGCGGCGCTTCGCCCTGGACACCATCTGGCGTTCCCTGACCGGACATCCCCTCGCGCCCGCGACGGAGCGCGAACTGGCCGCCGTGCCCGCGGTGGTGGCCGCGCTGCCCAGTCTGCCCGCCGACGGCACGGCCGCCCAGGGGGCGGTCGCCGCCGACCTGGCCAGGATCGACGCGGTGTCGAGCCTGGCCATCGCCGCCGCGCGCGACGGCGCGGCCGGACCCGACGGGCCGGGCCTGCTGCACGTCCTGCTCGATGCGGCCACGACGCGCCCCGAGTACACCGACCGGCTGATCCGCGACGAGCTGGTCACCCTGCTGGTCGCCGGGCACGAGACCACCGCATCGACCCTGACCTGGCTCTACCTCCTGCTGGACCAGAATCCGCAGGCGCGGGAGCAGGCCCTCGCCGCGGGCCCCGAGGGCTCGCCCGAGCGCCGGCAGGCCCTCCAGGCACTCGTCCACGAAGCGCTGCGGTTCTATCCGTCGGCCTGGATCCTGCCGCGCTGCGCGGTGCAGGACGACCATCTCGCCGGGTACGAGATCGAGGCGGACACCGACGTACTGGTCTGCCCCTACCTCACCCACCGGGACCCCGAACTCTGGCACGACCCGGGGCGCTTCGACCCGACGCGCTTCTCGACCCCCGGCCGGCGCCCCACCCACCCGGGAAGCTACTTCCCGTTCGGCCTCGGCCCCCGGGCCTGCCTTGGCCTGCAATTCGCCCTCCGCGAATCGACCACCCTCCTGGAACACCTGCTGCCCGCCCACACCCCCCGTTTCCACTCCATCCCGGAGAAGGCCGCCTACAGCATCACGGTCCGCCCCGACGGCCCGACACCGGCGGTGCTGGGCGGCTAGGTCCGGCGGTAGTAGGCGAACTGGGTCTCTCCGTTGTAGCCGTAGCTCTCGGGGGGCAGTTCGTGCAGGGCGACTCCGCCGCGGGTGAGGGGGCCGAGGGCGTTCGTCAGCAGTTCGTTGGCTCCGGCGATGAAGGCGGCCTTTTCCTCGGCGCTGTTCGTGCCCAGAGTGATGCTGACTTCGACGTGTGCGTCGAGACCGCCGGTCAGTGGCTTGCCCGCGACGTAGTAGCGGGTGGGCGGAACCATGTCGACGTGGACGATGGTGCGCGCGCCGGACTTGCCGAGGGCCGTGACCGCGAGCGCGGTGAGCCTCTCGGCCAGGGTGCGCTGAGTGGTGGTGGGGAGGTCGGGGTCGGTGATGGTGGCGCGGATGTAGGGCATGGCTCTCCTCGGTGCGCGTTCGGGATGCGTTCGGTGGGTGCCGGCCGCAGGCGGCGGCTGTGGGCAAGCCTGGCCGACCTGGAACGATGGATCCAACGCACCGACGTCATAGCTCTATGAGGCCGCCGCATGACCGTGAACCTTGCCCAGCTGAGGGCCTTCCTCGCCGTCGCCGAAGCAGGCGGCTTCAGCGCGGCCGCCGCCGAGTTGGGCATGAGCCAATCCGCGGTCTCGCACGCCGTGGCCTCCCTCGAACGCGAGCTGGCGGCGCCGCTGCTGGTCCGCGCCACACCGGTGCGGACCACGGCGCTGGGGGAGCGGATCCTGCCGCACGCGCGCACCGCGCTGTCGGCGGCCCGGTCCGTGGAGGAGATCGCGGCCGACGCCGCCGAGACGATGACCGGCACCGTACGGCTGGCCTGCACGCCGACCATCTGCCAGGGGCTGGTCCCGGACCTGCTCCGGCACTGGAGCGAGGAACAACCCCGGCTGACCGTCCAAGTCTTCGAAGGCGACAGCACCGAGATCGCCGCCTGGCTGGCGGACGGCGTGGCGGATGCCGCCATCCTGATCGACCCGCCCACGGGGACCGGCGTCCACCTGGCAGAGGACCACTACCGGGCCGTGCTGCCCCGGGACCACCCCTTGGGGGACGAACCGCTCGTCGACATCGGGGACTTGGCGGACGACCCGTTCCTGATATCGCCCGACAACTGCGAAGCCCGCGTCCGCACGATCCACATGCGGGCCGGGCTGCCCTTCACCCCTGCCCGCCGGGTGCGGGACCTGACGACGCTGATCGGCATGGTGCAGGCGGGCATCGGCGTGACGGTCCTGTCCGAGGCCTCCCGCTCCCTGCTCCCGTCCGACCTGGTCCTGCTGCCGCTGAAGCCGGTGATGTCCCGCAGGCTCGTACTGACCGGCCCCCATGAGCGTCCCTGGCACCCGGCGGTCCGCACGCTGGCCGAGTCGGCCGCCGTGCACCTGTCCGGACTCAGTTCTGGGCCCGCTCCAGTTCGTCCTGGTGGTGGCGCAGCCGGATGCTGACCGCTCCCGCGGTGAACAGCGCGCCGCCTATCGCCGCCGTAGCGTCGGCGCGGCCTCGATCTCGTCGGCTCGGTCGGGGGCGGTGCGCCCCCCGGGGCAGAGCCACTCCCAACGCAGAAAAAAGCCCCGGTCTCGTGAGAGACCGGGGCTTGTCGCGAGCGCTGGGCAGGCCTTGCACCTACATTTCCCCGCAGGAAGCGGGGCGTCTTTCCTTGGACGACCAACGCAGGGCCCGCTTGCAGGAGTTCCGGCTGCGGGCTCAAGATCCACTATAGCGTACGGAGCCGGGCTCGCCGACCTACGTGTGTCTCGCCGGGCGGGACATCAGGTCACTGCACGCCGTGCGGCCGGAACTGGATGCTGATGCGTCCCCCGGCGGCGCGGGTGGACTTGGGGATGGCGTGTTCCCAGGTGCGCTGGCAGGAGCCGCCCATCACGATCAGGTCGCCGTGGCCGAGCGGGCGCCGGACGGTCTCGCCGCCGTGGCGCGGGCGCAGCAGCAGGTCGCGGGGTGCTCCCACGGAGAGGATGGCGACCATCGTGTCCTCGCGGGCGCCCCGGCCGATGCGGTCGCCGTGCCAGGCTACGCTGTCGCGCCCGTCGCGGTAGTGGCACAGGCCGGCTGTCGTGAAGGCCTCGCCGAGCTCGGTGGCGTAGTGATCGGAGAGGGCTTGTCGGGCCTCGTCGAGCACGGCGTGGGGGAGTGGTTCACCGGCGCGGTAGAAGGCGAGCAGGCGCGGCACGTCCACGACCCTCTCGTACATCTGCCGGCGCTCGGCCTTCCAGGGGACGTCCGCGGCCAGCCGCTCGAACAGGACGTCGGCGCCGCTGAGCCAGCCCGGCAGGAGGTCTATCCACGCTCCGTCGCCCAGAACCGTCCGGCGGATGGTGTTCAGGGGCCCCAGGCGCACGTCGTCGCTCTGGTCGAAGAGGGATCCCTGGAGCTGGTGCGTCGCCATGCGGCCAGTGTACCCAATGATTCGAACATGCGAGCTAATTCGAATGCCGGTCACCGCGAGCCCCGGGGCGCGCGGTGACCGGCGGCCGGGGTCAGCGGGAGCGCTGCCCCGAGACCAGGCGGTAGACGAACAGGACGAGCACGGAGCCGACGATGGCGGCGATCCACGTCGACAGATGGAAGAACCCGTTGATCGAGTGGACGCCGAAGATCACCTTGCCCAGCCAGCCGCCGAGCAGCCCGCCCACGATGCCGATCAACATCGTCACCAGGCAGCCTCCCGGGTCCTTGCCAGGAGTGAGGGCCTTGGCGATGGCCCCCGCGATGAGACCGATCAGGATCCAGGCGATGATGCCCACGAGCGTGTTCCCTTCCCTTGTGTACGTGTGTGTACGTGCCGACGCTTGATCTGCTGTCCGGCACTGGGACAACTGTCCGGCCCAGGGCGCCTCACGCGGGACCAAGGTCCCCGGTCGCGGGCCAAAGGTCATTCCTCTGCCAGCCGACCGGGTGAGGTTCGCGCGGCAGATGTGAAGGGAGCGTTGCAGGCTCTCCATGTCTTCGTCGCCGTGAGCATGCCGGCAAGGGGCAGGCGAGAAGAGAAGCCGCGAGGAGGACGCTGCCGATGTTAGTTGTCGCTCTTTTGCTCCTGCCGGCCATGGGACTCCTGATGATCGCCATGGACCGCATCGAGGACGGGATGAACGGGGAAGCGTGGCCGAGAGCCGGTCGGCGGGTACGTCACCTTCGTCTCATCCACGGCGCAGGGCCCGGGGGACGTCATCGAGCGCCCGTGGCCGAGCAGCACAGCGACGCCGCCTGACGCACGAGGAAACGGCGCCGCGCCCGCTTCGGCAGAAGCGGGCGCGGCGCCGTCGCGTCATTGGTCCCCGGCTTCCGGGGGCTATCGTGCCGTCTTCTCGGCGATCTTCTGGAACTCACCCAGGTCGTAGTTGGCCAGGGTGGAGTCGAGGTTCGTGAGGGCACCGAGGCGCTCGACGAAACCCTTGGGGTCGTACTCGATCTGGAGTGTCACCCGGCTCGTGGTGTCGCTCAGGCGGTGGAAGGTCACCACACCGGCGTGGTCCACGCCCTCGATGGTGTGCCAGGCGATCCGGTTCTCGGGCACCACTTCGGTCAGTTCGGCGACGAAGTTCTTCTCCGCTCCGGGCAGTTCCAGCTGCCATGCGAAGCGACGCTCGTCCATCGGCTCGACCAGACGTACGTGGCTGAGGAAGGAGGGCCAGCGTGTCACGTCGCTCCACAGCTCCCAGGCGACGGAAACCGGCGCGTTGAGATCGACGGACTCGAGCAGGGACGCGGACATACGCACCTCTTTCTGGACGGGGAGTGGCCGCGGACTCTCCGGGCCGGTGAAGCATGGGCTCCGGTACCCCTTCGGGAACGGACCATGCAAGGACGTCACTCCGCGGGGGCGGGCGTCAGGACTTCTGGCCGCCTGAGGCAAGCTCCTTGAGGTCGACGGTCTCGCCGGGCGCGGGCTGCTCAGGACTGACCGCCTTGCCGTAGTCGCTGAAGGTGGCGGTGTTGGGCTGCTCGCCGCCGCTCGACGTGGAGCGCAGGATGTACGGCTTGCCCTCGGTGGCCACGTACAGCGTGAGGGTCTCGCCGCCGGAGGTCTTCTTCGTCAGGCGGATGGCCTCGGCGCCCCCGACGGTCGTCGTCGCGCCCTTCTTCATGCCCTTGCGTTCCGACTTGTCCTTGTCCATGGAAGCCGTGAGCGCCGTCTTGTCGCACAGGTTCTTCGTCGTGGCGTCGTCCGTGGGGGCCTTCACCCACTTGCCCGCCACCTTCGGCACGATCTTGTCGGTTCCGGGCTGGCCCTTGAGGGACGTCTCCCAGTACTTCTCGTCGCCCTTCAGATAGAAGGTGCCCTTTGTGTTGCGCACCTCCGCGGACGCGCCCTCCGACTTGATGGTGCCGTCACAGTTCTTGCGCTGGTCCACCGCCAGATCGACGGACATCGAGGAACCCGCGGACTGCTGCACGGTCCCCTTCATGCGCATCGAGTCGGCCTGCTGAGTGGCCTTGACCGCGTCGGCGGCGATCTGGTCGGCGCTCTTGCCCTCGAACGGCTTGCTCTTGTCGTCCGAGTCGTCGCCACCGCCGCACCCGGCCAGGGCCACGATCGCCGCTCCGGCCACCACGGCCGCCATGCTTCTGCTGCCCCTCACCACGTCTGCTCCTTTTCCGAGGGCGGCTGCGCCCTCCGGTCGTGCCGCGGCCGTCGGGGCCGCGGAACACCCGGTTACCCCATTGCTCCGATAGATCACCGGAAGGGTGATCTCCACTTTCTGCGCCGTTTCCGGACGGGGCGCCGACCCCCGAGCACATGACGGCCGCGCGCCTGGGACGCCGGGCGCTTATGGTGACCGAGCGGCATACGGAGACAGCCATGACGTCAGCCAAGAAGTCACACATCGACCTGGAACAGCGCCTGCTCCTGACCGGCATGGGCAGCTTCGACTGGGACCTGGACAGCGGTGAGCTCAGTCTGGACGCCAGCGCCCTGGCGGTGCTCGACCTGCGTCCCGACGAGTTCCACGGCCTGGTCACCTCCCTGCAGCGACGCGTGCCTCCCGAGGAGGCCGTGCGCATCAGCTTCGCCGTCACCGAGGCGGCCACCACGGGCGCCGATCTCTACGGCGTCTACTTCCGTGTCCGCCACCGCGACGGCACACGGCACCTCAGCCACGCCCGTGGCCGCATCCTGCGCGACGACGAGGGCCGGGCCGCGCGCGTCGTGGGAATCCTGCGGACGGCCGCGCAGGACGGGACGGAGCTCGCGGCCACCGACCCCCGGGAGGAGCGCCGCCAGGGCATCGCCCTGATGGTGCAGGGCACCACGGAAGCCCTCTCGCGGGCCGTCACGGTCGACGACGTGGTGGCCGTGCTGTCCGGCGCCAGCGGCCTCGACCGGTTCGCCGCCGACGGCCTGGTCCTGGGCCTGGTCGAGGGGGAGAACCTGAAGCTGATCGCTCTGGTGGGTCACACGATGCAGGTCCTCGACGAACTCAAGCTGCACAAGGTCGACGAATCGCTGCCGCTGGCCGAGGCCGTCCTGACCCGCCAGCCCCGCTTCGTGGGTTCACTGCCCGATCTGGGGCGGCGCTTCACCCGCCTGGGGCCCTACATCGAGGACATGGAGCTCGACTCGGCGGCGTTCTTGCCCCTGGTGGCCCAGGACCGCGCCATCGGCGGCCTCGCGCTCTTCTACCGCGGCCGCAAGGATTTCACCGACGCGGACCGGAACCTGTGCATCGGCCTTTCGGGCATCGTCGCCCAGTCGCTGCAGCGCGCCATGCTCTTCGACGAGGAACGGGACCTGGCCAAGAGCCTGCAGGCCACGATGTTGCCGCGCGGCATCCCCGCTGTGCCGGACTCCGAGGTCGCCGTGCGCTATCACGCCGCCTGGGGCGGTCGTGACGTCGGAGGCGACTTCTACGACGTCATCACCCTGCCCCGCGGACGCATCGGCGTGGTCGTGGGCGACGTACAGGGACACGACACCCACGCCGCGGCCATCATGGGGCAGCTGCGCATCGCCCTGCGGGCCTTCGCCGGCGAGGGACATCCGCCCGCGACGGTGCTCTCGCGCACCTCCCGCTTCCTGGCCGAGCTGGACACCGAGCGGTTCGCCACCTGCACCTACGCCCAGTTCGACCCCGCCACCGGCATCGTGCGCGCCGTACGGGCCGGACATCTGCCTCCTCTGGTGCGGCATGTGGACGGCCGGGTGGGCGTGCCGCGGGTGCGGGGCGGGCTGCCGCTGGGCCTCGCCACCGAGTTCGGCATGGAGGACTACCCCGAGGTGCGGCTCGACCTCGTACCGGGCGAGACCATGGTGCTGTGCACGGACGGCCTCGTGGAGGACGCCGGTCTCGATCTCGACACCGGGATCCAGAACCTCGCCGAGGTGTTGTCCGCGGGCCCCGAGTCGGCCGAGGACCTGGCCGACCACCTGTCGCGCGCGCTGTGGGAGAGATGGGGCAGCAGCGACGACGTGGCGCTCCTGGTCCTGCGCCGGCTCCCCGACCCCGGCACGCTCCAGGAGCCGCGCATCCATCGCTACGTCCACCAGGCCGACCCCGAAGGGCTCGCCGACGCGCGTGCGGCGCTGCGCGAACACCTCGCCTCGTGGGGGCTGGGGGCGGTCGCCGACGACGTCGAGGTGGCGGCGGGCGAACTCCTGGCCAACGCCCTGGTCCACACCGACGGCGGAGCCATCCTCACGCTGGAGGTGCTCACCGGCCCGCCGCGCCGTGTCCGCCTCTGGGTCAAGGACCGCTCCAGCACCCGCCCGCGCAAGAGGTCCCCGGTGGAGACCGCCACCTCCGGCCGTGGACTGCTCCTGGTGGAGGCGGTCGCGTCGCGCTGGGGAATCGAGCCACGCGGCGAGGGCAAGGCGGTCTGGTGCGACTTCGCCGCGCCGGACGCGTGAACCAGCCCGCGGCCGGCCGCGGGGCCCAGCACGCGCGTCGGCCGCTGCCCCGAGGGGGCAGCGGCCGACGCGCGCAGTGGGGTCAGGCCTTGTCCTGCATGCTGCTGCGAGCCGGGTTCGCCTGCTCCGCGGCCTTGGGGTCCTTCTCGTTCGCCTTGGCGCGCACGCCCTGCTGGATGCGCTCGCCGATGGACTTGTCGATGTTCGACCAGTACTCGAAGGCCCTGGCGAGCACGGGCTCGCTCACGCCGTTGAGCAGGTGTCCGACGACGTTGTCGACGAGGCGGTCACGTGCGGCGTCGTCCAGGACCTCGCGCACCATGGTGCCCGGCTGGCCCCAGTCGTCGTCCTCGGCGTGATCGACGTAGGCGGCGCGGGTGATGTCGCCGTCCGCGTGCCAGCTGGGCGGGGCGTAGCGGCTGGTGTCGGCCGCCGGGCCGCCCTTGGAGTTCGGTGCGTAGACCGGGTCCTGCGTCTTGTTGTACGCCATGGCCCCGTCTTTGGAGTACGTACGCAAAGGCGCGACGGGAGCGTTGACCGGCAGCTGCTGGTAGTTGCCGCCGATGCGGTGGCGGTGCGCGTCGGCGTAGGAGAACAACCGCGCGAGCAGCATCCGGTCGGGGCTCGGGCCGATGCCCGGGACCAGGTTGTTCGGCTGGAAGGCCGCCTGCTCGATCTCGGCGTGGTTGTCCGTGGGGTTGCGGTCCAGGGTCATCCTGCCGACCTCGATCAGCGGGTAGTCGCCGTGCGGCCACACCTTGGTCAGGTCGAACGGGTTGAAGCGGTAGGTGGCCGCGTCCTCGTACGGCATGACCTGCACGTGCAGCGTCCAGCTGGGGTACTCGCCGTCCCGGATGTGCTCGAAGAGATCCCGGGTGTGATAGTCCGTGTCGGCCGCGGCCATCTGGTCGGCCTCGTGCTGCGTGAAGTGCTCGATGCCCTGGTCGGTCTTGAAGTGGTACTTCACCCAGAACCGCTCGCCCTGCGCGTTGATCCACATGTAGGTGTGCGAGGTGTAGCCGTTCATGTGGCGCCAGGTGCGCGGGATGCCGCGGTCGCCCATCAGCCAGGTGACCTGGTGGGCGGACTCGGGGGACAGCGTCCAGAAGTCCCACTGCATGTCGTGGTCGCGGAGGTTGTTGTCCGCCCGGCGTTTCTGGGACCGGATGAAGTGCTGGAACTTCATCGGGTCCTTCACGAAGAAGACGGGGGTGTTGTTCCCCACCATGTCGTAGTTGCCCTCGGTGGTGTAGAACTTCACCGCGAATCCGCGCGGGTCACGCCAGGTGTCCGGGCTCCCGCGCTCGCCGGCGACGGTGGAGAAGCGGGCCACCAGGTCGGTGCGGGTGCCGGGCTGGAAGAGGGCGGCCTTCGTGTAGGCGCTGACGTCCTGGGTGACTTCGAAGTGGCCGAAGGCGCCGCTGCCCTTGGCGTGCGGCTGCCGCTCAGGGATCCGCTCCCGGTTGAACTGCGCCATCTGCTCGATCAGATAGGAGTCCTGCAGGAGGATCGGCCCACCGGCGCCGACGGTGAGCGAGTGCTCATCGCTCTCGACCGGAACGCCGGCGTCCGTGGTGGTCGCCTTACCTGTGACGTCGCTCATGGGTTACGAGTGCCTTTCGGTGGGTGGTGTTCTCTGCGCCGCAAGGGTCTGGCTCCGCGGCTGCGAAGGGCTGTCCGGGAGGACCGGTCTCTGGCGTGGCGGATTCGGCGGTCCGTCGACGTCGAGTCCATCTTGCGGCTTTTCTCCCGGTGTGGCCATTTGTTGTCGACCTCCTGGAGGGGTCTGACCCTGCCGGTACGGGTGGATCTTTCGTCGGACCCCCTCCGAGTGCCCGCCTCGGCGCCGCCGATACGTGGCGAGCCCTTCCGTTTCCTGACGCGGCACGAGGGGGCACGGCGGGCGACCGTTCAGCGGCCGCCGGGGCTGGTGAGGTTCTCGCGGACCTTGGCGATGGCGAAGCCCCAGCCCTGCTGGACGGTCGGCTTGCCCGGCACCGCGATCTCCTCGGGGTTGGTGAGGACGTCCAGGAGGACCGGCCCCGGTGTGGCGAAGGCCCGGCCGACCCCCTCGGCGAGGTCCTCGGCCCGGGTCACCCGGATGCCGGTGATGCCGAGCGCCTCGGCGACCGCGGCGAAGTCCGGGTTGTCGAGTTCGGTGCCGAACTCCGGCAGGCCCGCCTGCTCCTGCTCCAGCTTCACCATCCCGAGCCGCTGATTGTCGAAGACGACGAGCTTGATGGGCAGGCGCCGGCTGCGGATGGTCATGAGGTCGCCCAACAGCATCCCCAGACCGCCGTCGCCGCAGAAGGCGACCACCTGCCGGTCGTCGTCCAGGAGCTGCGCGCCGATGGCCTGCGGCATCGCGTTGGCCATCGAGCCGAGGTTGTACGAGCCGAGCAGACGCCGGGATCCGCGCATCTCGACGAACCGCGAGAGCCATACGGTGGCCATGCCGGTGTCCGAGGTGAACACGGCGTCGTCGGCCGCGATGGCGTCCACCGCCGCGGCCAGCGCCTCCGGGCGCACCAGGTGATCGCGGTTGTCGAAGGCGGAGCGCACCTTGCCGATCAGCCCGCGGTCGTGCCCGGGCGCGGCAAGCCGCTGCTGGCCCTCCTGCCACTTGGTGAACTTCTCGCGCGCCTCCTCCAGGTGCTTTCGCTCCGTGGTCCGCCCCAGCCGCTCCAGAAGTCCCCGCACCGTGGGGCCGACGTCGGCGGCGAGCGCCACGTCGACCGGGACACGCCGGCCGATGTGCTCGGCGACCCGGTCGACCTGAACGACCTTCTTGCCCTGGGGATACCACTCCCGGTAGGGAAAGTCGGTGCCGAGCAGCAGCAGGGTGTCGGCGTGGTCCATCGCGTGCGCGGCGGCCGGATTGCCGATCAGCCCCGTCTGGCCGACCTGGTAGGGGTTGTCGCCCTCGAACCCCTCCTTGGCCTTGAGCGTGAGCACCATGGGCGCGGCCAGCTGCTCCGCCAGGGCCAGGACGTCCTCGCGGGCGCCGCGCGCTCCGCGCCCGACCAGCATGGTGACCTTGCCGCCGTCGGAGAGGGCGGCGGCCGCCTCGTCCAGGATCGGGTCGTCGGGCCGGTTGGCGGACTGTGCGACCGAGAGCCGGGTCGGCCGGTCCTTGGGCAGTTCCTGGTCGCCGACGTCCCCGGGGACCGTGAGGACGGCCACGCCGCGGCGCCCGATCGCGCTGCGTACGGCGATCTCCAGCAGGCCGGGCATCTGCTCGGGGGAGGTGACGGTGGCCCGGAAGACGGCGACGTCACGGAAGAGGAGATCGTTGTCGACCTCCTGGAAGTAGTCGGTGCCCACCTCGGCGAGCGGCACCTGGCCGGCGATGGCCAGCACCGGGGTCCCGCTCTTGGCGGCGTCGTAAAGGCCGTTGAGCAGGTGCACCGAGCCCGGTCCCACGGTGCCCATGCACACCCCGAGGGTGTCGGTGAGCTGGGACTGGGCGCCGGCGGCGAACGCGGCGGCCTCCTCGTGGCGGCAGCCCACCCACTCGACGGACTCCGACTCGCGGATGGCGTCGGTGAAGGGGTTCAGGGCATCCCCCACCACGCCGAAGACATGGCGCACCCCGAGTTCTTCCAAGGCGTCGATCGTGACGCGGGCGACATTGCGGGTCATCGTGTTCCTCTCAAAGGGTCGGTGCGTTCGCCGTCCGGGGCCGTGGCCGTCAGACGGCGAAGGTGTCCGGATCGGCGGCCTGCCAGTCGACGGACCAGCTCTCGGGCGGCGCGGCGAGCAGTTCGCCGGGGGACAGCCACTCGTACAGCTCGGCGTAGGACCGGAAGCGGCCGTGGTCCTCGCGGCGCCGCAGCAGGTGCGGGCCCAGATCCGCGGCGTCGCGCACGCCCATCGCGGCCATGATCTGCAGCGCGCTGTGGACGGTGGCCTGCTGGTAGCGCGTGACGCGCGCGGATTTGTCGACGACGTCCAGGGCGCGGGCCCGGTGCGGATCCTGCGTGGTGACGCCGGTCGGGCAGCGGTTGGTGTGACAGCGCTGGGCCTGGATGCAGCCGACGGCGAACATCATCGCGCGGGCCGCGTTGGTGTAGTCGGCGCCCATGACCAGGCGCTTGACGATGTCGGAGCCCGTCGCCACCTTGCCGCTCGCGCCGATGCGGATGCGGTCGCGCAGTCCCGTACCCGTCAGGGCGCTGTGCACGGTGTAGAGGCCTTCGGTCAGCGGCATGCCGAGGTTGTCGGCGAATTCCAGCGGCGCCGCCCCCGTGCCGCCCTCCGCCCCGTCCACCACGATGAAGTCCGGGGTGATCCCTTCCGCCCTCATGGCTTTGCACACGGCGAGGAACTGGGCCCGGGACCCGGGGCAGAGCTTGAAGCCCACCGGCTTGCCGTCCGTCAGTTCCCGCATCCGGGCCAGGAACTGGACGAGCTCGCGCGGGGTGGAGAAGACGCGGTGGTACGGCGGCGAGACGACGGTCTCACCTTCGGGAACGCCCCGCACCGAGGCGATCTCGGCGTTGACCTTGCTGCCGGGAAGGACGCCTCCGATCCCCGGCTTCGCGCCCTGCGACAGCTTGAGCGACACGCAGCGCACGGACGGATGGGCGGCCTTCTCGGCGAACTGCTCGGCGTCGAACGCTCCGTCACGGGTGCGGCAGCCGAAGTAGCCGGTACCGATCTCCCACACGAGGTCGCCGCCGGGCCGCAGATGGTGGTCGGACAGGCCGCCCTCGCCGGTGTCGTGCGCGAACCCGCCGCGTGCCGCGCCCGTGTTCAGGGCCACGACTGCGTTGGAGGACAGCGAGCCGAAACTCATCGCCGAGACATTGAGGAGGGCCATGTCGTACGGCTGGGTGCAGTCGGGTCCGCCGACCCGGACGCGGGGCGGCTCCTCGGGCACCTTTGACGGTGCCATGGACGGCACGAGGAACTCGTAGCCGCGGGCGTCCATGTCGCGCTCGGTGCCGAACGGTTCCTCGGCGTCGACGCCCTTGGCCCGCTCGTAGACGATGCTGCGGGTGTCGCGGTCGTAGGGCCTGCCGTCGTAGTTGCGCTCCACGAAGTACTGCTGCAGCTCGGGGCGCAGCGTCTCCATGAGGAACCGCAGGTGGCCGAGCACGGGGTAGTTCCGTAGTACGGAGTGCCGCCGCTGGACCAGGTCGTACGTCCCGGTCAGCGCCAGGGCCAGGAAGGGAGCAGCGGCGAGCCACCACCACGGGGAGGCCAGGAGGGCAAGCAGCACCCCGGCCACTGCGCAGACCATCAACAGGCCCACCGTTGCGTAACGCGTCATGGGGCCCATCTGACCCGAATTCGACCGGTCACACGTACTCGGGTACATCGATCGGTGGGGTGTACATGGGATGGGCGGCGGGCTTCGGGGGGCCCGTCCGACGGCAGGAGTCCGCTATCCCAGGAACGCCGCGGTGGTCGCCACGAACTGCTCGGCGTCGTCGAGCCAGGGATAGTGCCCCGCCGACGGCTGCACCACGTACGTCGCGTCCGGGAACAGTGCCGCGAACTCGGCCACCGGCCGAGGGGGGCTGTTCACGTCGTACTCCCCGGTGAGCAGCAGGACCGGCAGCTTGTGGTGCGCGAGCCGCGCACGCGTGGTCGGCGGGTCGAAGGCGCCCTCCGCCGCGAAGCCGGCGACAGCGTCGTCGTTGGTCGGCCGACTGGCCGCACAGTGCTCCTGTGCGGCGGCGTCCCAGCGGCCGTAGAAGAAGGGGCTGATGGCGTCCCAGTCCGTGCCGGTGCCCCCGGTGATCGCCTCCAGGGCGGCGAACGCGTGCGGGAACCACGGCTCGTCCTTCCGCAGCTGTGTGACCGCACGCCGGGTCTCTCCCGGGATCGCGATGCCGACGGCCCGGGTCCCGGGGCCGATCAGGGCGAGCTTGCCGACGTGCTGCGGGTACCGGGCCGCGTACTGCGTCGCGATGTTCGCTCCGGCTGAGTGGCCGAGAAGGTCCGTCCGGGGGAGTGCGAGGTGCTCGCGCAGCGCCTCGACGTCCTCGACGAGGCGGTCGCACCGGTAGGAGGCGGGGTCCTCGGGAAGGGCGGACCGGCCGGTGCCGCGCGTGTCCAGGACGATCAGCTGCCGGTGCGCGGACAGGCCGCCGAGGTCGCCGAGGTAGCGGGAGTCCGCGGGGCCGCCGGGGACGCAGACGACCGGGTCGCCTTCTCCGTGTACGTGGTAGGCGAGCTGGGTTCCGTCGGGTGCGCGATAGGTGGGCATGCCGCAGATCCTGACAGTCATAACCAGGTTATACAACCCGGTTATGGCGGCGAGGGTGCGGAGCTGTATAACCGAGCCATGGCAGGTAGCGAGGACTCTCACCAGAACCCCGGGGCGCTGACCGAGGGGCAGGCCGAGCGGATGCTCGCCGGCATGAACGAGGTCATCCGTGCGGGCGAGGAGATGCGGAAGCTGCGCGCGGAGATGATCCAGCTGTTCGCCGGGTTCGGCTGGACGCAGGACAAGATCGCCGAGCTCGCGGACATGAGTCAGCCGGCCGTGTCCAAGCAGATGGCCAAGTCCAGGACGGGCGAGCGGCAGCCGCCGATGGAGCTCCACCTCGACCAGCGCGACCTCCCCTGGCTGGAGGGGCGCCTGTGGGGCCTTGCCGAGGAAGTCTCCGAGGCCCTGGACGACCGTGCCCACTGCGCCCGCTGCGTCAACGCCCTGGCCCGCGGGAAGAAGCGCTTCACGCCCCAGAACGTCGACGAGCTGCGGCGGCTGCTCGAAGAGGACCTGAGGCAGCATCAGGCACAGCTGCCGGGCAGCCACCGGCGCGCGTACGACGAGATCAGCCGCCGCCTCGACATCCCCGCGAAAGTCACCGCCACCGGCTCGCCCTCCGTGCGGCGCACCCTCGCCCGTGAGATCCAGCGCGATCGGCTCGGCGACGGGACCTGAGCCGGAAGCGGTCAAGATTGACCCTTGTTTCTATCACTGAATTGCACTCCGTCATGGGTCTTTCAGCTCCATAGAGTGGTGATCACAGCAGCGGCGAGGCCGCTGCGGAACCGAAGGGGACACCACCATGAGCAGCACGAACGCCGACTTCGCCGCCCTCCTCACCCGCGCCGCGGAGGCCGAGACCTCCGCCGACCCGAGCAGCGTGATGACCCTGCTGGCGGACACGGACGGGCCGGACGGCGGGTTCACCACCTACCGCTCGACGTTCTCCGAAGGGGCCGTCGGTGCTCCCGCGCACTTCCACACCAAGGCCACGGAGCTGTTCTTCGTCATCAGTGGCTCCCTCCGGGTCCTGGTGGGTGAGGAGATCACCGTCCTGAACGCCGGCGACTTCCTCGCCGTGCCTCCCCACACCCCGCACGCCTTCGCCGCGGCCCCGGGCTGCACGGCCGACGTGCTGTTCGTCTTCACCCCCGGCATGGGCCGCTTCGACTACCTGCGCCTGCTCGGCAGCGTGATGCGCGGCGAGACCGACCCGAAGAAGATCGCGGAGTCCTCCGAGCGCTACGACAACCACTACGTCGACAGCCCCGTCTGGCGCGAGGCACTCGCCGCCTCATGAAAGGACGGCGGCGTCCGGGGTGTGGGCGCCGCAGTGGACGGATTCTCCGGGGAGCTCCGGATGCAGAGGGCCCCTCCGCGTACGCGACGGGCGCCGATGGCTGGGCTCCTTCCGGGAGTCCGCGTACTGGAGCTCGCACCGCGACACCCCGTCAAAGACACCACCAGGAAACGCACTTGGCGGGTAAGTGTGGGGGGAGTGGGCGTCCCCGCCCGGTCGCGGTTGGTGATTCTGGCGGGGGCGATCCGTGGCAGGTTTCGAAAGCGGGTGCGAGTACTGGCGGTAACGTCGGCGTTCCTCTCCCTTCTTCACCGGATGTCGCTCGAACTTCTTGTTCCCTGTGAGTCGGCTGTGCCAAGGTGAGCGTCCTCGCGCCGAGGCAATGATCACGCCCGCTTTTTCTTGTCCGCTATTGCGTGCCGGTTGACCCAAAAGGTCTTTAGTCGGCCGTATGCGGGCAGTCCCGTGGCTCGTTGATCCGTTTTCCCGCCTTGGCGAGTTCCAGGTATGCACCAATCAGACGCCCGCTTTCTTGGATGGGCGCCTTTTCCCGTGTGCCGTCCTTCGACTTGGAAGGAAATGGTTCTGTGCAACCCGCCCACCCCCCACGCCCGACCCACCCCCCTCGCCCCGGTGTGAGCCCCGGAGAATCCGACATGGACCTCGCGGCCCGACTGCGAGGACGGCCGGAGAGTGAGGCGGACCGGCCCGTCGCCCTGCTGCTCGCGCGGCACTGGCAGTCGGCGTCCGACTACTCGGCCATCTGCCTTGCCACGCGCGCGAGTTCGGCCTCGATGGTCGCCACGGCAGCCTTCCACCAGGTGCTCGGGGACATGGCGCGTGGCGAGCCGGGCGGGGCCCTGCGTCCGTATCTCCTGGTGACCGTCCGGGAGACGGTCAGAGGATGGTCCGTCGACGACCGCATATCCGCCTTCATGCCCGAACTCCGCAAGCCGACCGGTGGTCGCGGCATGCGGGCGGCGACCTCCGTGACCCTCGAAAAGCGGCAACTCGCCGCGCGCTCCTTCTGGGCTCTGCCGGCAGTCGCCCAGTGCCTGCTGTGGCACACCGCGGTCGAGGCCGAGCACATATCCATACCCGCCGGTTTGTCGGGCCTGAGTGCCGATCTCGCGGCCGACTCCCTCGATCAGGCGCGTGAACAATTCCGGGCGGGCATCGTGCGCGCTCACCGGGAACTCGCGCCGACCGAGGAATGCCCCCGCTACAACCGACTCCTCGACGTCACGATGCGCCGCGGCAGCGCCTTGCTGTCCGATGTCCAGCAGCATCTGTCGGGCTGCCGCCACTGCCGTGACACGGCCGACCAACTCTCCGACATCGAGAGCGAGTTGGGCATTCTCCTCGCCGAAGCGGTCCTCGGTTGGGGCGCCCGCCGTTATCTGGAGTCGAGGCCGGGGCGCGCGGCCTTCGCGAGGGGCGGGGCAGCGGCCACCGGACGTGGAGGAAGGCGCTCGGGCGGTGGCGGACGCCATCGCCCCTCCCCGCGCACCCCCCTGCCGGGCGGCGGCCCGCCGGGGCAGGCACGCACGTACTCCAGGGCGCTGCGCACCGGAGCGGCCCTCGGGGCCGCCGCGCTGCTCGCGGCGGTGCTCATCGCCACTCTCTCGTCGGGTGACGGCGGCAGCGGCGGGTCCGTGTCCCCGACCGGCATGGCGGGAAGCCATGACGACCGACCGAGCGCGGATCCCGATGAGCCGCCCGTCGGCTCCTCCGCCCCCACCTCCGCGGGATACCCCGACAGCTCCGACCAGGGCAGGCTCCGCAATGTGGCGGCGGACCTGTGCCTCGACGTCCGGGGCCGGAAGCTGAAGCCGGGTGTCCGGACGAAGCTGGCCGAGTGT
Source organism: Streptomyces sp. NPDC054047 (assembly GCF_055585065.1). Classification (NCBI taxonomy): domain Bacteria; kingdom Bacillati; phylum Actinomycetota; class Actinomycetes; order Kitasatosporales; family Streptomycetaceae; genus Streptomyces; species Streptomyces sp. NPDC054047. The sequence continues at coordinate 208,728 of NZ_JBVJKV010000007.1, forward strand.
TCGGCCGAGGCGAGTCAGCAGTGGTCGTACGACGACAACGGTCTGCTGAGCAGTGTTCCCCGGCCCGACCTCTGCCTCGACTCGCACGCGGACGACGGCGTGATCGCCCTGGGCAGGTGTGCGGCACCCTCGGCGGCGCGTGGTGACGAGGTGCGCTACGACCTGACCGTGCTGGGGGAGTTGCTGCCCCGGTGGCACGAACGGCTGGCGGTCGCGCCCTCCTCCTTGCGCAAGGGCGCCGATGTCGTGGTCAAGGTCCGTGACGGGGCCGCGAAGCAGCGATGGACGCTCGGCTCCTCGACGACCGCCCCGGACACCCGGTCGATCGACGGTGGGGCCGGCCCCTCCGCGAAGAGCGGCCCTGACGCGCTGCGGCGGTACGGCGACGACTGCACCGAATCGCCGCCCTGCGAGCCGTCCTCGCCCGGAGAGCGGAAGTCCGGTCCCAAGGGCGGCGACGGGACGAAGGGCAAGGAGCGGCAGCCTTCGCCGGACTCGCCCCGGCGCGGCGAAGTCGAAAAGCGGTATGCCGAGGTCGGTTGCTGTGACGGACCCGAGCGGTTCGGCCCGAAGAACGGCCCGAAGAGCGGCCCGAAGAACGGTCCGCAGGCCGGTCCGAAGGGGCCTGGTGACCGCCTCCGTTCTCCCGCAGTACGAGGGGGAGGACGTGACGGGGTCGGGGGTGGAGCCTCCTCGCGTGAGGGGCCGACGGGTCGTGAGGCGCCTGCCGCCGAGCGGGGCCGTGGTTACGACCGCGATCACTACCGGGATGGAGGGCCGTCGTCGGTGCGGCGAGTCGAGGAGGCGGCACCCGCCTCGCGGGAATGAGGAACGGCTCGACGTTCCGGGGTCGCACGTGTGCGTACGTGAGGCTCCGGTTGGGCCAGGAAAAGGGGAGGTGTTCGCAGCGACAGGCGCGAGACACTGGGGCCGTGCTGATCATGGATGCTGTGCTGGAGACCTACCAGGCCAAGGAGTTCACTCTGTGGCCCGTCGCCGACTTCCCCCCAGACGGTCTCCTGAGCCTGTCCGGCCCCCTGACACCACGTCAGGTCGGTACGGCGATGGCGGTCCTGACCGACTACAACAAGGGGCAGCGCAAGCGCGGACAGCGCTGCGCCGAGGACCCTGCGGAGCAAATGCGCGCTCTGGTGGCGGCCGAGACCGTCGCCGCTCCCGGCGGCCTGAGGGTCCGGGACACCGCCACCGGAGTCACGGCATCGCCCGGATGCTGCTTCGGGCTGGAGAACTGGCGGGACTGGCTCGACCTGACGAAGGGCGAAGAGCCGTGGCTGGGCCACGATCCCACACCACGAACCGAGCACGTCGGAACGAGCATCCGGCTGTGGCCCGATGAGAACCGCCGGACGGGGCCCCACATCGACATCCCCCGGGCAGAGCTGCCGGAACTCCTGGAATCCGTTCGGGACAACCTCGTCGGCTTCCTGGGTTCCGTGGACCGGTGGACCGCCGCCCTCGTTCCACCGCTGCCCCCTGCCCTGCCCACGGCCCTGATGGCGCAGCTCGACGCGGGCCTGGCCGTATCCGCACCGCTGCTGCACGGGCAGACCTGAGCGGCGCCGGTGCTCCCTCGACTGTCAGTGCTTGCTGTCATCGTGTGGGCCATGAGCGAGTCGCAGGCAGGTGGGTCACCCCTGGCCGGCGCCGTACAACGCGCTGCCCGTCTCCCGGGCGAGCTGCGCGGCCCACCGGACGGTGTCCTCGCGGTCCGCCATGCCCGCGACCCCTATGACGGATGCGAGTACTCCACCGATGCGGATGTGGGCGGAGTACTCGGTGCGGACATCGCCCTCGTACCTGATTTTGTGGATGACCAGGTATGCCTCGTCGCCCAGCTCCTCCAGCGGCTCCACGGCGTACTCCTCCTGGGCCGACCCCGCCTCCATGTCGGAGGAGAAGGACGGACAGTGCCGCATGATGTCCTGTTCGACCCGCATGTGGTCGCGGGCCGAGGCCACGGGCAGCGACACGAGGCGCTGTACGGCCACCGCCTCCCCCTCGTTGCCGATCACGCGCAGGGTGTGGGCCACTGCCTCCGCGCCGCGGTAGGTGGCCGGGCCCAGCCAGGCCGGGTCCTCGTCCCCGCCGAGGCAGAACTGCCAACGCTGCCTCCGCTGTTCGTGGGTGCTCTCGAACGGCATCGCGTGCTCGTCGCCGCGCTGCAGACGACGGCCGAAGGTGGAGTCGGGCAGCAGCACCTTCTCCAACTCCTTCCCGCTGAAGACCTGTTGAGGGTGCGTGACGGTGTCACGGCCGGGCGCGGTCGCCGGCCCGGTGGGCGCGACGACCTCAGGAGCGGGGCTCTCCCGCGTACGAGAGGGCGAAGGGCGCGGGGACGCCGCCGCGGACGCGGACGCCTCGCCCTCTCCCGCCCGGCTCGCCTCGTTGCCGCAGCCCGCCAGGCCCGTGACCATCACCAAGGCCGCCGCCAGCGCCGGAGCCACTCGTCGTCCGTCCATCGTTTCCCCCCCCAAGCCAACTGATCATCGGCCGCGTCAACCTAGCCGACGGCGACGGCGAGGACCAGGGGTTTCCACTGGTCAGGCGCGCGTGACCAGCCGTGCCCGGCGGGCGGCCCGCTTCCCTCGTAGGGTGAGTCCCGCACGTGACGGAAGGGAGGCCGAGGTGGCCGAGACGACGGTGGCCGAGGTGTTGGCCGAGCTGGCCGGGCTCGAGGACCCGAAGGCGCGCCAGGTCAACGAGAGACACGGCGACGATCACGGCGTGAACCTCGGCAAGCTGCGCGCGATCGCGAAGCGGCTGAAGACGCAGCAGGACCTCGCGCGCGGGCTCTGGGAGACGGATGACACCGCGGCGAGACTGCTGGCGCTCCTGATCTGCCGCCCGAAGGCGTTCGAGCGCGACGAGCTGGACGCCATGTTGCGCCAGGCGCGCGCATCCAAGGTGCACGACTGGCTCGTGAACTACGTGGTGAAGAAGAACCCGCATGCCGAGGAGCTGCGCGTCGCCTGGTCCGCCGATGCGGATCCGGTGGTCGCGAGCGCCGGCTGGGCGCTGACCACCGAGAGGGTGGCGAAGAAGCCCGATGGCCTCGATCTGCCGGGGCTGCTCGACGTCATCGAGGCGCAGATGAAGGACGCCCCGGATCGCCTCCAGTGGGCGATGAACCACTGCCTGGCGCAGATCGGGATCGAGCACCCCGAGCACCGCGCCCGTGCCATCGGCATCGGTGAGCGCCTGGGAGTGCTCAAGGACTACCCGACCTCCCCGGGGTGCACGTCTCCGTTCGCGCCCACCTGGATCTCGGAGATGGTGCGCCGCCGGCACGACAAGGCGGGGGCCTGACCGAAGGCCCGGGATACGTAGCCGTCGAGGAGTTCCCCGAAGGACCGGGCTGAACCGATGTCCGGGGCCTCGCTCACGACTTCCTCCGCGAGGCTCGCGAGGAAGTCCACGTCGGCCCAGCCGCCCCGGAACACAACCACCAAGAGCTCAGAGTCTCCGGGACCGGTGACGTGGACGCCGACGGAATCCGGGTCCTCCACCTGTGCACGGCTCTGTTCCAGCTGCTGCGGCCAAGCCGCGGCACCGTCCCGCCAGGTGAGCGGCCCGACCACGAGGCCGGTGGCCGTCCACTGAGGCCGACGGCTGCTGATCTGGGCGGCTGCCTGGTCGAGATCGACGAGATGTTCCACCGGCAGATCGTCGGTCACGCCACACGGTCACGTCCACCAACTTCTGCTCGGCGGACCGGGGAGAGGGGGAGGGGGAGGGGGAGGCGAGCTTCATCCGGGGATGGAGAGGGTGTTGGCGGCAGGGGGCCCGGTGATGGTTAATGGCAGGGTGCAGGGGTGGGGGATGCCTGCTGCTGCCGTGCGTGCCGGTGCGAAGGGCGGGAGTTGCCTGTGAGTGCTGAATCGTCGGGGTTACCTGAATCGTTGGGGTCACCTGAGTCGTCGGGGTCACCTGCGTCATCAGGGGCGCAGGGCTCCACCGGTGGCGTGCCAGCCGGCTCCGGCCGGCGCTTCGTCGATCGTTGCGTGGTGGTGAGCGGGGGAGCCCAGGGGATCGGTGGGGCCACGGCCCGGCGGCTCGCCGCCGAGGGGGCCGGCGTGGTGATCGCCGATGTGGACGTCGAGGAGGGCGAGCGCACCGCGCAGGCCATCCGCAAGGACGGCGGGCGTGCGGTGTTCGAGGCGTGTGATGTGGCCGAGGAAGAATCGTGGGCGCGGGCGGTGGCGGTCGCCCGCGCCCACTTCGGCCCGGTGGCCGGTCTGGTCAGCAACGCGTACACGGTGCGCGGCGGTGCGGCCGACGCCATCGAAGTGTCCGACTGGAACCTGCAGTTGTCGGTCATGCTGACCGGCACGTTCCTCGGGGTACGGGCCTGCCTGGACGACCTGCGGGCCACCCGGGGCGCGGTGGTCTTCGTCTCGTCCGTGCACGCCGTCATGGGTCTGCCCGGACGCCCCGCCTACGCGGCGGCGAAGGCGGGCCTGACCGGTCTGGCGCGCCAGCTCGCGGTGGAGTACGCGCCTGCCGTACGGGTCAACGCCGTCCTGCCGGGGCCCATCCTGACCCGCGCCTGGGACACGATCGGCGCTGACGACCGGGCCCGCAGCATCGAGCAGACTCCCGCGGGCCGCCTGGGCCGCCCGGACGAGGTCGCGGCGAGCGCGGCGTTCCTGCTGAGCGGCGAGGCCTCCTTCGTCACCGGGGCCAGCCTCGTGGTGGACGGCGGATGGAGCGTGTTCAAGACGTCCGCCTGAGCCGATCCCGCTGCTTGCCCGCTTGCCCGCTTGCCTGTCTGCCTGTCTGCCCCGCCCCGCCCCCGCCATCTGCCTTGCCGTACAAGGAGGTTGACCCGATGAAGATCACCCGTGTCGAGACGTTCTCCGTGCCGCCCCGCTGGCTGCTGTGCCGTGTGGAGACCGACGAGGGAGTGGTCGGCTGGGGCGAGCCGGTGGTCGAGGGGCGCGCGGCCACGGTCCGCGCGGCCGTGGGCGAGCTCGCCGAACTCCTCGTCGGCAAGGACCCGTCGGGCATCGAGGACCATTGGCAGGTGATGACGAAGGGGTCCTTCTACCGGGGCGGCCCCGTCCTCTCCAGCGCGGTGGCCGGCCTTGACCAGGCGCTGTGGGACATCGCGGGCAAGCGCCTCGGCGTGCCGGTGCACGTGCTGCTCGGCGGCCCGGTCCGCGAGCGGGTCCGCGCCTACAGCTGGGTGGGCGGTGACAGCCCCGCCCACATCACCGAGCAGGTGACGGCCCAGGTGGAGGCGGGCTTCACCGCGGTCAAGATGAACGCGAGCGGTCGCATGAACCGCCTCGCCACTGTCGCCGACGTCGACGCGATCGTCACCCGTGCCGCCGCGGCCCGCGAAGTCCTGGGCCCCGAGCGGGACTTCGCGCTCGACTTCCACGGCCGTTTCCACGCCGCGAACGCCCGCCGGTTGCTGCCGCATCTGGCGCCGCTCGCCCCCATGTTCGTCGAGGAACCGATCCTGCCGGAGTACGACCACCTGCTGCCCGCCCTGGTCGCCTCCTCGCCCGTGCCGATCGCCACCGGGGAGCGCCTGTACTCGCGGCAGGACGTGCTGCCGGTCCTCCAGGCCGGCGTCGCGGTCCTCCAGCCCGACCTGTCGCACGCGGGCGGCATCTCCGAGGTCCGCCGCATCGCCTCGCTGGCCGAGACCTTCGACACCCTCATCGCCCCGCACTGCCCGCTGGGCCCCGTCGCGCTGGCCGCCAGCCTGCAGATCGCCGTCAGCGTGCCCAACTTCCTCATCCAGGAACAGTCGATCGGCATCCACTACAACACCGGCGCCGACGTCCTGTCCTACCTCGCCGACACCGAGGTCTTCCGCTTCCACCAGGGTCATCTGCTGCGCCCGACCGGACCGGGGCTCGGCATCGAGATCGACGAGAAGGCGGTACGCGCGGCCGACGACAGCCAGGCGGACTGGCACAACCCGGTGTGGCGGCACGAGGACGGTTCGTTCGCCGAGTGGTGAGCGCGGCCGGGGAAGAGGGCTGCGGGAAGAGGACTGCGGGACGAGGGCGGCGGTGGCACCGGCCGCGTCGCGGCGGGCGAGCCGGTAGTTTGGGGGCGTGGACCCGGTTCCGTACGAGGACGACCGCCTGCGCGGGTGGGAGGTCGCCTGCCCGCGCCGCCCGTCGCCGTTCACCGGCGTGGAGATGGCCGGATTCCGCGACAGGGCGGCGACCGGACTGGACACGCGGGTCATTCCGCAGCCGCTCGTGACGGTCGTGATCGAGCTCGGTGACGACGCCCTGGCCGTCGACAACACCGGCGGCAGCCGGGAGTTGAGGAGCCTTGCCGCCGGGCTCTCGCCCGGCGAGACCCGTATCCGCGGGGAGCGTGTGGACTGCGTCGAGGTACGCATGTCGCCGGTGAGCGCCTACTCGCTGCTGGGCGTGTCCCTCTCCGATCTGAACGGCCTCGTGGTCGGCCTGGACGAGCTCTGGCGCCATGAGCCCCGACTGCGCGAGCAGTTGAGCGGCATCAGCGAGTGGGAGGGCCGCTTCGCGCTGGTGGACGAGTTCCTGGCGCGGCGCCACGCCTCGGCGCGGTCGATGGACCCGGAGGTCGTCGCCAGCTGGGAGCACATCGTCGCCCGCCGGGGCCAGGTGCGGGTCGACGAGCTGGCGGTGTCGTGCGGGTGGAGTCGCAAGCGGCTGTGGTCGAGGTTCACCGCCCAGGTCGGCCTGACGCCCAAGCGGGCCGCGATGCTCGTGCGCTTCGACCGCGCCGTCCGAGGCCTGTCGGCGGGCCGGGGCGCCGCCGAGGTCGCCGTGGCGTGCGGGTACGTCGACCAGTCCCACCTGCATCGCGACGTGTTGGCCTTCGCCGGCTGCACGCCGGGCGCGCTGGGGCAGCCGTCGCAGCCGGAACATTCGTCCAAGACGTGAGGTGCCGCGGCCGGTGAGGGTGGGCCCATGCCCAGCCATCACCCCGCGGGGACCGCCAGGAGCAGGCCGCCGTTCGACGGATCGCCGAACGCACCGGCCCTGGTGCTGATCCACGGATACGCCGCCCCGACGGCTTGGTGGAACCCGCTGGTTCTGCTCCTGGCCACGACGCGCGGCGTCCTCGCCGCGGAACCGCTCCTGGCGTTCACAGGGGCAGGGCGCGCTCGTTCACCACGTGCTTCATGACGAGGGTGGAGCTCAGACGCTGGACGCCGGGCAGCGTGGCGAGCTTGTCGTCGTAGAGCCGCTGGAAGGCGGGCAGGTCCTTGCTGACGATGCGTACGAGATAGTCGGGATCCCCGAAGAGGCGCTCGGCCTGCTGGATCTCGGGAATCTCGGTGAGGGCCTGCTCGAAGGCGGCGACGGTGTCACGGTCCTCCTGGCGCATGGTGACGAAGACCAGCGCCTCGAAGCTCAGGCCCACGGCGCGCGCGTCCAGGATCGCGCGGTAGCCGCGGATGGCTCCGCCGCGTTCGAGTTCGCGCAGTCGGCGGTGGCAGGGCGAGAGGCTCAGCCGCACGCGGGCCGCCAGCTCCGTGACCGTCAGACGGCCGTCCTTCTGGAGCTCGGCAAGAATCTTCCGGTCCACATCATCCATGGGGGAGATCCTGCCACTGAAGCTGCCCTGGCTGGCAATACTTGGAAACACCTTTGGTCATATCGGAACTAATCTCCTACTCAGAACCAGTTTGAGAGGGAGAAGTACGTCGTGGCAGTCAGCTCCATCACCGCCTTCTGGGCGGTCTCAGTCCTGCTCATCCTCGTACCGGGGGCGGACTGGGCCTATGCGATCAACGCGGGGCTCCGGGACCGGTCCGTGGTGCCGGCCGTCGGCGGCCTGCTGCTCGGCTATGTCGCGCTGACCGCCGTGGTCGCCGCCGGAGTGGCGGCGGTCGTGGCGAGCACGCCCTCCGTCCTCACCGCCCTGACCGTCCTCGGCGCCCTCTACCTGGTGTGGCTCGGCGCCACGACGCTGGCCCGGCCCGCCGTCGCCGGGACCGCGTCGCAGGACACGGGGAGCGAGGCGGTGCGGTCCCGGATACTCAAGGGAGTGGGTATCAGCGGCCTCAACCCCAAGGCGCTCCTGCTCTTCCTGGCCCTGCTGCCGCAGTTCACCGCCCCGCACGGCAGCTGGCCGCTCGCGGCCCAGATCGGCACGCTCGGAATGGTCCACACGCTCAGCTGCGCCGCGATCTACCTGTGCGTGGGCGTCCTGTCCCGCACCATCCTGCGGGCACGCCCCAAGGCCGCGCGCATGGTCACCCGCATCTCGGGCGCCGCCATGATCGTGATCGGCGTCCTGCTGCTCGCGGAGCGCCTCGCGGCCTGAGGCGGGTGCCTCACGCGGCGTCGGGCCGGCCGCTCCACTCGTGCGCGAGCAGGGACCAGATCTCCATGTCGTGTCGGACGCCCTTGTAGAGGGACTGCTCGCGCAACGTGCCGTCCAGACGCATGCCCATCCGCTGGGCGACGGCGCGGCTGCGTGAGTTCCCGGCGCTGTTCCACCACTCGATGCGGTGCATGCCGCGCTCGCCGAACGCGTACGCGATCAAGTGCCGGACCGAGGCGCTGATCAGGCCGTGACCCTCACCCGCCGGCTCGGCCCAGACGCCGATCTCGCAGGTTCCGGCCTCCGCGTCGAACCGCACGAACATGACCCCGCCGATCAAGGTGCCGTCCCGCCAGATCCCGTAGATCCGTCCGGAGTCGGATGCCTGCTTGTCCGCGTAGCTCTGGAGGGTGGCGCGGGCGGATGCCAGATCGGTGGAGCGGGAGGCCCACGGAATCCAGGGGTCGGTGTTGGAGCGGGCCCGGTCGATGTGGGCCAGGAACTCGGCGTCCTGCCAGGGCTCCAGCATGCGGAGCTCGGCATTCTCGGTCAGCGGTATGGCATACATGGCTGGTCCTATGCGGTTGTCCGGCTGGGCGTGCGCGGTGTCGGGCCCGGCGCACCCAGGTACGTAACGAACGTTGGGTATGTACTCTAGCGGTCATGACGCCGCCAGCCCGTACCGACCATGACGCCCGCCGGACCGAGGTCTCCCAGGCGGTGTGGCGGGTCCTGGCCGCGCACGGCTTCGGCGGTCTCACCCTGCGCGCGGTCGCCGCGGAGATGGGCGCCACCACCGGCCTGTTGACGCACTACTTCCCCAGCAAGCGAGCCCTGCTGCGGCACGCCCTGGAGGTGCTCGACCGGCGCTCGGCCGAGCGCCCGCGCCCGGCGGCGGAGCGGGCCGGGGCGGCGTCGGGCCTGGTGATGCTGCGGGCCACGCTGCTGGACATCCTCCCGCTGGACGCCGAGAGCGCGGCGAGCAACCGGATCTGGGTGGCTTCCTGGGACGTGGCGCTCGCCGACCCGGAGCTGTCCCAGGAGCACGCCGAGCGCTACCGCCGCGCGCGCGAGCGGATGGCCGGACACGTCGCGGAAGCCCAGCGCCGGGGCGAACTGCCGCTCGCCCCGCGGCCCGAGGACACCGCCGCGGCGGCGCAGAGCTTCGTACTGGGCCTGGTCGTCCAGGCGCTGTTCGCACCCGGGGAGTTTCCTGCCGAGCGGCAGGTCGCGCTGGTGGACGAGTACTTGGCGCGGATGGGCGACGGGAGTGACGGGTGCGACGGGACCGCAGCGGGGGAATGAGCCGCTGGTCGACCACCCGCCGGGTCACGGCCTGCTTGCGACCCGGCAGGTCGTAGTCGCCCGCGCCACCCCCCTTCCCCTGCTGTTTGCCTCGCCAGGTATCTTGCATCGCATGGAACCAGGTGATTCGACCAAGCAGGCCCGGGCAGCCGCCCAACTGCGCAAGGGCGTCCTGGAGTACTGCGTACTCGCCCTGATGCGGGACCGCCCCCGCTACGGCGTGGAACTCCTCCAGGCCCTGGAGGACTCCGGTGCCCTGGCCACCAGCCAGGGCACGGTCTACCCGCTGCTCTCCCGGCTCCGCCGCGACGACCTGGTCACCACCACCTGGCAGGAGTCCGCCTCCGGCCCACCCCGTCGCTACTACGCGCTCACCGACAGCGGCCGCGCCGCACTCGACGAGTTCACCCGCGTCTGGCCCGGCTTCCGCAACGCCGTCGACGCCTTCCTGACCACCCCGCATCCCCCCACCGGAGACCTCGCATGAAGACCTCTGCCGATCCCGTACGCGACTATCTCTGCGCCGTCGAGCGCGAGGCCTCCGCGCTCCCCGCCGACCGGCGCCAGGAACTCCTCGCCGATCTCGCCGAACACATCGAGGTGACGCGCGCCGAACGTCCCGATGCGGTGATCGGTGAGGTTCTGGCGGAGCTGGGGGACCCTCGGACGATAGCGGCGACGGCGCTGGCCGAGGCGGGGAACGGAACCGCCTGGGCCGCCGGGGCCCCGGCCCGCGGCGGTGCCGGTGCGCCCGCCCGGCGCGGCAAGGTGCACCCCCTGGCCCCGCTCCTGATGCTCACCCTCCCGTTCCTCCTGGCGGCGGTCCTTCCCGACGTCCCCGCCGCACAGCTCTGCAGCACCCTGTTCCGCGTCGCCGGCGCGGTGCTGCTCTGCACCTCGGTGCACTGGACCTCGGTGCAGAAGACCACCGGCGTGCTGCTCACCGCCGTCCTGCCGACGGTCGCCATCAGCATCTGGATCTCGTCCGACGGCGCCCCGTCGGGAGACGGCCCGGCTCTCTTCGCCAACCTGGTGACGTTCGCCCTGCTGGCCGGCACGACAGCGTGGCTGTGGCGGGTCCGCCGCGCCTGAGGCGGGGCCTGGGCCGCGATGTCGGTGCGCCATGACACGCTGACGGTGCCCGGCGGTGCCCATCACCTCGAAGCCGATGCTGCCGCCGGGCAACTCCTGCTCGTCATCGCGCCCATCGACGAACCACAGGACGTCGGCCAGGCCTCGGCCAGGGCGCGGGAGAGAGCCCGCCCGCCGTCAAAGCCAGTCGTGCTCACGCGCGTAGCGCGCCGCGTCGTGGCGGGTCCGGGTCTGGGTCTTCTGCATGGCGTTCGAGAGGTAGTTGCGTACGGTGCCCTGGGCCAGGTGGAGGCGGGTGGCGATCTCGGCGACGGAGTAGCCGTCGCCGGTCACGCGCAGGACGTCGATCTCCCGGTCGGTCAGCGGGCAGTCGTCGACGACGGCGAGCGCGGAGACGTCCGGGTCGATCCAACGCCTGCCCTCGTGCAGCGTGTTGATGACCGACGTGATGTGCGCGGGCTCCGCCGACTTGCTGACGAAGCCCTGGACGCCGAGTTTCAGGGCCTTGCGGAGCACACCGGGCCGGGCATGGCGGGTCAGCATGAGGATCACCTGGTCCGGCCGCGCACGGCGGATCTCCGCGACGGCGTCGAGGCCGTCCATGCCGGGCATCTCCAGGTCGATGACCAGTACGTCGGGCCGGTGTCGAAGTGTGGCCCGGACAGCCGATGCGCCGTCCTGTGCTTCGGCGAGCACGGTGATCTCACCTTCGAGAGGCAGCAGCGCCGCCAGCGCCTTGCGGAGGAGGGCCTCGTCGTCGGCGAGCACCACGGTGGTCATCGGTCGTCCTTCGGCGCGGGGGAGGGCGGTGCGGTCGAGGGAGGAGAGGCGAACACCGCAGCCGTGCGAAAGCGCCCGTCCTGCTGCTCCACCGTCAGCTCGCCTCCGCTGTCGCCCACGCGTTCCTTGAGGGTGGCGAGGCCGCCGAGGACGGGGAGGGGAGCCTTTGGCGCGCCGTCGTTGACGATGGTGATGCCCGATTCCGAGAGAGTGATCCGCACCCGGGTGGCCTGCGCGTGGCGCAGGATGTTGGTCGTCGTCTCGCGGAGGACCTGACCGAGGAGCCCGTTGACGCTCTCGTCGACGTCGGCCTCGCGGTTGACGCGTACATGGATGCCCGCGGCTTCGAAGAGGTTCTTCGCGTTCTCCAGCTCCACGGACAGATTGAGCCGCCGCTGTGCGTAGGCGAGTTCCTTGGTCCGGGCGATGGTGTCGCCGACCAGGGCGTGCACCTCCCGCAGTTCCTCCGCCACGCGCTCGATGTCGCTGCGCAGCAGCTTCTCGGCCAGCGTGATCTTCAGTTTCACCACGTGCAGCGTATGGCCCTGGATGTCGTGCAGATCGCCGGCGAAGCGGATGCGTTCGCGGATGACGGCCAGCTCCGCCTCACGTTCCCGTGACTGCTCGATGACCTTGTAGAAGCGCTGGTTGAAGAACATGAGGCCGGTCGCCGCCACGGTGATGCCCGTGGGCAGGAGGACGTAGAGGACCAGCACACGGGCAGCGTCGTCCGGCGACTCCAGGAGCCTCGTCGCGCCTACGGCGGCGATGAACGAGGCCAGTGCCAAGGTGGCCGCCCCGCGGTGGCGCGGCAGCTGCGAGATGAAGTAGGGGCCCACGATCGTGATGCCGTAGCACGCCGTGTGGCTGTCGGTCACCAGCACGCCGACCGTCCACACGGCAGCGGTGACGATCAGGCAGGGGAGTACGAGGCGGGAGGTGTCGCCCGTCGTCCACCGCTCGACGACCACCAGGCCCGCCACCACCCCCAGGGTCAGGAGGGCGGCCTCCCACCAGCTCCGGGCATCGACCGCCACAAGGACCGCGCCCACGACGGCGAGCGGCGGGAGGAACGCGGTGAGGTTGACGTTGCGCAGCCGCCCCCGCGTCGTGCGGGCGTACTCGGGCATCGTGTGGGCCGTTCGTGGGGTCGGTCTCACCGGTCGTCACCAGGGTAGGGGCCGGGGTCGGGATGGAAAGTCTGTGCCTCAGTATTCTTCCGGCTCCGCGGGCGTCACCAGTGACACCACGTCATGCCTTCACCCCGAGGAATGTCATGGCGCGGTGATGACACCACGCCCCTGCCGGACGGGCGTGGCGGCGGCTGAAATCGATGCATGACCTCGACACCCGTCATCGACGTTGAACGTCTCAACCTCAGCTACGGCGACTTCCACGCCGTGAAGGACCTGTCCTTCCAGGTGGAGAAGGGGGAGCTCTACGCGCTGCTCGGCACGAACGGGGCCGGCAAGACCTCGACCCTGGAGACCATCGAAGGCCACCGTACGGCCACCTCGGGCACCGTGCGGGTCTTCGGGCAGAGCCCGCGCGACCGGCGCGCCGTGCGGCCCCGGATGGGCATCATGCTGCAGGAGAGCGGATTCTCCCCGGATCTGACCGTGCGGGAATCGGTCCGCCTGATCGGGAACCTCTCCCGGCGCAGGGACCGGGTCGAGCGCGTGCTGGGCGTCGTCGACCTCACGCACAAGGCCGGAACCCAGGTCTCCCAGCTCTCCGGCGGTGAGAAGCGGCGTCTGGACTTCGCCACCGCCGTCTACGGCAGCCCCGAACTGGTCTTTCTGGACGAGCCGACCACGGGCCTGGACATCCGGTCCCGGGACGCCCTGTGGGACGCCGTGGACAAACTGCGCGAAGACGGCTCCACCATCGTGCTCACCACGCACTACCTGGAAGAGGCCCAGCAGCGCGCCGACCGCGTCGGGCTCATGCATCAGGGCGCCTTCCATCAGGAAGGAACCGTCGCCGAGCTGACGCGGACCCTGCCGGCCGCCATCCGCTTCTTCCTGCCCACGCCCGCGCCGGCGCTGCCGCTGCGGGCCACGCGCGAGAGCGACGGGAAGGTCCTCATCGAGACCTTCGGCCTGCAGAAGGACCTCCACACCCTGCTCGGCTGGGCACACGACAACGCGGTGGAACTGCGGGAGCTCGAAGCCGGACCGACGCGGCTCGACGACGTCTTCCGCGCCATCGGCAGCGCATAGACCGCGTCCGCTCTCACACCCGTTCCCGCGCACCCAAAGCCAGTCCGCTCCCGGAACTTCCCGAGAAGAGGCCCCACCATGCTCTCCATCGCCCTGAGCGAGCTCACCCAGATCTTCCGGAACCGGCTGGTGCTGCTCAACAGCTTCATCATCCCCGTAGCGGTCTGCGTGTTCTTCGTCTACAAGCACGAGACCTTCGAGGAGTTGCGCAGCCTCGGGTACATCGCGGCGGTGGTGATGTTCACCGTGGCCGCCTTCGGTCTCTACGCCACCACGGTGACCACGCTGGCATCGCGCCGCCAGACCCTCTTCCTCAAGCGGCTGCGCTCCACCCCGGCGGGCGACGCCGGCATCCTCTCCGGGCTCGTTCTCCCGGTCACCGTCCTCGCCCTGGTCCAGGTGACCGCGATCCTCGCGGTGCTGGCCGCGGTGGCCGGCGAGCCGGACAACGTCCTTCTCCTGGTGGCCGCGGTCCTCTCGACAGTGATCATGATGCTCGCCCTGGGACTGGCCACGGCGGGTGTGACGAACTCTCCCGAACACGCCCAGGTGACCACCCTGCCCATCAGCCTCGGCGCCATCGCCGTCGCCAACTGGGTGGCCATCACCGGCACCCAGGAGCTCACCCTGCTCAAGCGGCTGCTCCCCGGCGGCTCGGCAACCGAACTGGTCCTCAACGCCTGGAACGGCGGCGTCCCCGTGGCCGAGTCCCTGCCCCTGCTGCTGCCCACCCTGGCCTGGGTCGTCGTCTCCGCCACCCTGGCCGCCCGGCTCTTCCGCTGGGAACCGCGCCGGTGACCGTGCGGCGCTCAGGGCCGCCGTCAGCGCCCCGGTGTTCGGGAGCGGTGCGCCGCGACGCCGGTGAGGGCCGGCTCGATCTCGGGACGCAGGACGAGTGCGTCGTCGTAGTCGCCGCGGTGTTCGTGGCGGTAGGGCAGTGGCTCGGTGACCGGCAGTGTGCGCAGGCGCTCGCGCAGTTCGGCGGCGCGGGTGCGGTAGCCGGCGGCGTCCAGGCGGTCGGCGCCGTAGACGACGTACGGCGGGAGTGCGTCCATCCCCGTGTACCAGAACGTGCCGTGCAGCACCGGGAACAGCACCTCGTCCAGCTGCCCGTGGATTCCGCGCGGGCCGAAGCCCGACTCCCGTGCGCCGACCGAGGTGATGACCATGGCGCGTTTGCCGGAGAGGCCGCCGTCTCCGTAGCGCAGGGTTCGCCCCGCGTCGTCCTGGAGTCCGAAGGCGAAGCCCTGGACGAGGACCCGGTCGAACCAGCCCTTGAGGATGGCGGGCGGTCCGAACCACCACAGCGGGAACTGGAACACCAGTGTGTCGGCCCAGGCGATCTTCTCCTGCTCGGCCGTGATGTCGTCGGTCAGCTTGCCCGCGCTGTAGGCGTGTTCCTGCTCGGCGCCGACCAGGAGCCGGTCGACCGCTTCGCGGTGGAAGTCGCCGGAGTCCACCACGGGTTTCCAGTCCATGGCGTAGAGATCGGACTCGCGGACCTCGTGCCCGAGGTCGCGCAGTTCCTGTATCCCGTCGTCGCGCAGGGAGCCGTTGAGGGAGTGCGGTTCGGGGTGGGCGAATATCCAAAGAATCTTCATGCCATCGATCCTCCGCCGCTGTTCGGCGGGGGACGAGTGGCCAGATGGCCAGGGAGTGCAAGGATCTGGCCACGGGTGAAGTCCGGGGGTGTTGCGCGCATCGAGTGGTGTCTCACCCTCAGGGGGAGGGTGAGGGTCGAGGCGCCGGGGCCGTGCGCGGTTGCCCGGCGGCGCCGCCCAGGACGGTTTCGCAGTCCTGTCGGGCCGCGGGGCTCAGCAGGGGGCGGAGCCTGGTGAGGAGCCGCAGCAGATCGGCGCCCGACCGGGCTCGGAAGTCGCTGTCGACGCGCGCGATGTCGAGTTCATTGGCCGCGGTGAGTTCGGCGAAGTCCTCCAGTCGGCGGCGGGAGGGTACGAAGGCGCGGCCGGTGAAGCGGTCCCGGAAGCGTGGGGACCGGCCGGTCAGTGTGGGGTAGGAGGCCCGCCGGTCGCAGCTCGCGTAGAAGTACACGAGTGACTCGGCTTCGGGGCCGAGGGCCGCGGTGGCCTGCGCGCGCCGGTCGAGCGGCAGCAGCGCCGGGGCGAAGCCGTCGGTGCCGTACAGCGCGTGGCACAGTCCGGCCAGCCGCAGGGCCGGCCGCGCGTTCCAGTGGGCCAGTTGTCGGTGTACGCGTTCGAGGTGGGCCAGGAGTGTGCCGCCGGGGTGGTCGAGGGTCTCGGCGCCGAGGTCGAGGAGGAGTTGCCGTGCGGCACGGGCGGCGTCGGCGGTGTCGGTGGCATCGGTGGCGTCCAGCATGGACTCGGGTTCCTTTCCGGACGGCGGCTGCCGGTTGCTGATGAACCGGGTCGCGGCGACGGAGGAGGCGGGGTCGGCACCCGGTCACCCCGCGACGCCGTCCGGAACAGCACTGCGGACGTGGCCGGGTTGCCGCCCTGGGCCCGCGAAGAGCGTCCCGCCCCCGCCGTATCCAAGTCAATCCTCGGGTTTCCTTGCAGGCACCCAAGCTTCAGCTTCGGTGGCCGACGCAAGCCGCGCACGCAAGGCCCGGCGCGTGCCCCCACGGCCGGTCCGAAGCCCCCTGCGCAGTGGCCTCGCCGGGGCCGAGTCGCCCCCGGAGCAACGCGGCCCGGTCAGGCGTCGGCGCGCGTGCTCTCCCGTACCACCAGCTCGTAGTCCGCGGTGAGCCGCGTGTGCGGGGCCATCGCGCCCGCGTCGATCCTGCGCAGCAGCGCGTCCACGGCCAGTTCCGCGATGCCCCGCTTGTCGGGGGAGACGGTGGTCAGACTCGGCACGCTGTAGCGGGACTCCTCCACGTCGTCGAAGCCGACCACGGCCAGGTCCTGCGGGACCCGCAGCCCGTGCTCGTGCGCCACCCGCAGCGCGCCGGAGGCCAGCAGGTCGTTGAAGCAGAAGACGGCGTCCGGTGGATCTCCCAGCGCCAGGAGCGCGCGCATCGCGCTGGCCCCCTCGGCGCGGGTGAACGCCCGGGTGTCCGGGGCCAGTTGGGGGTCGTGCGGGACGCGCGCCGCGTGCAGTGCGGTCAGATAGCCGTGCATGCGCTGGACCGTCGTGGCGTGGGCGGGGCCCGAGGGCTGTCCGATGACGGCGATGCGGCGCCGGCCCAGGGACAGCAGATGGTCGGTGGCCTCGCGCGCCGCCGCCGAGTTGTCGATCAGGACGTGGTCGGCGGGGATCTCGTACGACTGCTCGCCCAGGAGCACGAGCGGTACGCGGCGTTCGCGGGCGGCCAGGACCTGTTCGTCCAGGCGCAGCGGGCTGAGCAGGACGCCGTCGATGAGCGGGTCGCTGAGCCCGCAGGCGATGCGCAGTTCCTCGTCCGCGCTGCCTCCGGTGTCCTCGATGAGCACGGTGCAGCCGCGCTTCTTCGCGGCCGCGATGACCTGCGCGGCCAGTTCGGCGAAGTACGGCGCGACGAGTTCGGGGACGGCGAGCGCGATGATGCCGCTGCGTCCGGTGCGCAAGTGGCGTGCCGAGGCGTTGGGTTGGTAGTCGAGGTCCGCGATGGCGCGCAGGACGCGTTCGCGTGTCCGGTCGGCGACCTTGGTCTCGCCGCGGACGACGTTCGACACCGTCTTGATCGATACCCCGGCGCGCTCCGCGACGTCCTTCAGGCGGGTGCCTGCCACGGTGTTCTCCCTCCCCCGACAGCAGCAGCGTACGTCATGGTCCAACGTTGTAACCGGTGAGGACGGCAAGGATGCGCCAGATCCATGAGCAGGTACGTGAACAGGTAATGCATGCCTAGGTGTTGACGCCGTATTGCCACCTGAGTACAACGTTGTAAACACAGCGGGCGGCCACGAGACGCGGTTGCCGTTGCTGCACATTCCAACGTTGCACTGCGTATTGCTCGTCTGCCGTGGAAGGACGCATGCCCATGCGGGACCGCATACCGACCCCGTCGCCGCCCGCCCCGTCCCGCCGCCGTGTGCTGCGCACAGGGCTCGCGCTCGGAGCCTCCGGCGCCACCGCGCTCACCGCCGGAGGCTGCGGCAGCACCCTGGCGCAGGGCTTCACCGGCGGCGCGCCCTCGCCCTCGCGGCTGAACTTCTGGAACCCCTTCACCGGCGGCGACGGCGAGCGGATGCTGGCGATGCAGGACGCCTACCGGACCGCGCACCGCTCGACCGAACTGAAATCGGCGACGTTCCTGTGGGGCAACCCGTATTACACGAAGCTCACCCTTGCCACGCTCGGCGACCGGCCCCCGCAGGTCGCCGTGATCCACCTGTCGAAGCTGCCCACGCTCGCCCAGGCCGGTCTGCTCACCGAACTGCACACCGAGGACCTGGCCCGGCACGGTCTGACCGAGGACAAGTTCGACGCACGGCCGTGGCGCACGTCCCAGGTCGGCGGGCAGCCGCACGCCGTGCCGCTCGACACCCACCCCTTCGTCCTCTACTTCCGCACGGACATCGCCGAGAAGGCCGGACTGCTCGACGGGCAGGGTCAGTTGGTGGACGTGGACGGGCCCGACGCCTTCATCGACGCGCTGCGCGCGGCGAAGGAGGTGACCGGCGCCTGGGGCGGTTCGGTCGCCTCGGTGAAGGAGGCCTCCATGCAGTTCCGGCTGTTCTGGTCGCTCTACCGGCAGGTCGGCGGCGGGGACCTGGTCGCCGACCAGGGCAAGCGGGTGGTCATCGACACCGCCGCCGCGGCCGAGGCGCTCGCGTACGTCCGCCGCCTCAGCCAGGAGAAGGTGATCCCGGCCAACACCGACGGGAAGGCCGCCATCACGCTGCTGACCACGGGCAAGGCCGGGTTCCTGATGGACGGCGTCTGGCAGGCCCTCGCGGTCCAGTCCGCGAAGGTGAAGTTCGACATGCGCCCGCTGCCGCGCATCTTCAAGGACGCGCCCTACGCCTGCGCCGCCGACTCGCACGCCCTGGTGCTGCCGAAGGCCCCCACCGAGTCGGCCCAACGCCTCGATCTCTCCCTGGGGTTCATCGCCTCGATGCTGCACTCCAGCAAGCTGTGGGCGGAGGGCGGGCACGTGCCGGCCTGGCTGCCGACCCAGCGTTCACGCGCGTACGAGGAACTGGTGCCGCAGTCGCACTACGCCGCGGCCGCCGACGGCGCGGTCTACGACCCGGCCGCCTGGTACGGCGGCGCGGGCAGCACCCTGCAGAACGTGGTGGGCGACGCGGTGACCTCCGTGTTCACCGGTGACACCAGCCCCACGGCGGGCGCCGCGCGCCTGCGCCGCGACCTGCGCACCCTGGCGGCGCGCCCCGCTCCCGTATGACCGGGCCCGCCCCCGACCGCCGCTCGACGCCCCTTGCTCCACCCTCCCCCGGATCCCGTACGCCTTGACCGAAAGGCCGAACCGTGGCCACGACGACCGCCCCCTCCCCGACGTCCAGCAGAGGCGACCGCTGGGCAGGACCGGGGATGCTGCTGCCCTTCGCCCTCTTCTACCTGGTGTTCCTGGTGGGTCCGCTCATCTACACCGTGATCGCCGGGTTCTTCGAGACGAGCCTGCTCAAGAGCGGCCTCGGTGACTTCGCGGGCCTGTCGAACTACACGGCGGTGCTGAGCGACGCGGAGTTCTGGCGGACCCTGCGCAACACGCTGTGGTTCACGGCCTTGACGACCGTGCCGCTGGTGCTGCTCAGCCTGGTCCTCGCGGTGCTCGCCGACCGGTTCGTGCGCGGCCGCTGGTTCTTCCGGTTCGCGTTCTTCGCGCCGTTCGTGCTGCCCTCCGCGGTCATCTCGCTACTCTTCATGTTCATCTACGCCGATCAACTGGGCCTGGCCCAGGAGGCGGTGAAGTGGGTGGGCGTGGACACCCCGCCGTCCTGGCTCGGTGACCCGGACTGGGCGATGCTCTCCATCGCGGCGGCCACCGTGTGGTGGACCATCGGCTTCAACTTCGTGCTCTACCTGGCCGGCCTGCAGGACGTGCCGCGCGAGGTCCACGAGGCGGCCGCCATCGACGGGGCAGGACCCTGGCAGCGCATCCGGCACGTGGTCGTGCCGATGCTGGGCCGCACGACGACGCTGGTGACGGTGTTGCAGGTCATCGCCTCGCTGAAGGTCTTCGACCAGATCTACATGATGACCGGCGGCGGCCCCGACGGCAGCACCCGCTCCTCGCTCCAGCTCATCTACGACACCGGGTTCGTCGAGGGCCGCGTGGGCTACGCCTCGACCGTGTCGCTGCTGCTGTTCGTGGTGATCCTGTTCGTCTCCCTCGTCTGGTTCGCCCTCGTACGCCGTGCCGAGAAGGAGAACTGACCATGACCGCGATCGCCACGCGCCCCGAGACCGGACAGCGCGGCACCACCGCCCCGCCGGCCCGCCGCCGCGACTCGGAGCGCCTGTTCAACCGGGTGGCCCTCGGCACGCTCATCGCCCTCGCGCTGCTGTGGCTCGTTCCCCTGGCGTGGGCGCTGGCCACCTCGATCCGGCCCGCGCAGGAGGTCGTCACCAATCCGACCGGATGGTTCACCGCGCATCCGACCCTGGACGCGTACGGGGAGATCTTCGACGCGGGCAAGCTGCCCTACTGGTACGCCAACAGCTTCATCACCTCGATCCTCACCACCGTCCTCACGGTGGTCATGGCGTCCCTGGCCGCGTTCGCCCTGTCGCAGACCCGCTTCCGGATGCGCCGGGCCGCGTTCGTGATGCTGCTCGCCGGCATCATGATCCCGGGGCAGGTCCTGATGATCCCGCAGTTCCTCGCGCTCCAGTCGGCCGGTCTGCTGAACACGTACTGGGGCGTCGTCCTGCCCCAAGTCCCCAACGTGGTCGCCGTGTTCGTCTTCAAGCAGTTCTTCGACGGGATCCCGCGCGAGCTGATCGACGCGGCGCGCGCGGACGGCGCGGGCTGGCTGCGCACCTACTGGCAGATCGTGATGCCGATCTCCCGTCCGGCCGTCTCCGCCGTCACGATCTTCGTGTTCGTCGGCGTCTGGAACAACTTCCTGTGGCCGCTGCTCGTGGTCACCGACCCGGAAATGATGACGCTGCCCGTCGGACTCACCTCCGTCCAGGACGTGTTCGGCGTGCCCTACGCCCAGCTCATGGCATCCGCCGTGCTCGGCGCGATCCCGCTGCTCGCCGTGTTCGCGCTGTTCCAGCGCCGCATCGTCGAGGGCATCGCCGGCACCGGCCTCAAATAGCCCACCCTCTGCCCGACCCGAGCCAGCACACCGCACCACAGAGAGAGGCACCCGAACATGCCGCACACCGCACGGTTCGTCATCGACCCCGAGTTCAGCGTCGGCGACGTCGACCCGCGCCTGTACGGAACCTTCGTCGAGCACATGGGACGTTGCGTCTACACCGGCATCCACGACCCCGAGCACCCCACCGCCGATGCCGACGGCTTCCGCGGCGACGTCGCCGAGCTGGTCCGCGAACTGGGCACCGGCCTCGTGCGCTACCCCGGCGGCAACTTCGTCTCCGGCTACCACTGGGAAGACGGCGTCGGACCGGTATCCGAGCGCCCGCGCCGCCTCGACCTGGCATGGCGCTCCATCGAGACCAATCACGTCGGCACCAACGAGTTCCTCGGCTGGGCACGCCGGTTGGGCCTCGACCCCATGATGGCCGTGAACCTCGGAACGCGCGGCATCGACGCCGCCCGCGCCTTGGTCGAGTACTGCAACCACCCGGGCGGCACCGCCTGGTCGGACCTGCGCATCAAGCACGGCGTGAGCGATCCGCACGGCGTGAAGCTGTGGTGCCTGGGCAACGAGATGGACGGACCCTGGCAGACGGGCCACAAGTCGGCCGTCGAGTACGGACGCCTCGCGGCGGAGGCCGGCAAGGCGATGCGTCAGGTCGACCCCTCCATCGAGCTCGTCGCGTGCGGCAGCTCCAACTCGCGGATGCCCACGTTCGGCACCTGGGAGCGGGAAGTCCTCGAGCAGACCTACGACGAGGTCGACTACCTCTCCCTGCACGCCTACTACGAGGAGTTCGACGGCGACCGCGCCAGCTTCCTCGCATCGGGCGCGCACATGGACCAGTACATCCGCGACGTGGTGTCGACCGCCGACCACGTGCGGGCGGTGCGCGGCGCCAAGAAGCACATCAAGCTCTCCTTCGACGAGTGGAACGTCTGGTACGCGGCCCGTTTCGTCGGCGAGCGCAACCTGGAGACCGCCGAGACGCCCCGGCTCATCGAGGACACCTACAGCGTGACCGACGCCGCCGTGGTCGGCTCGCTGCTCATCACGCTGCTGCGCAACGCCGACCGCGTGGCCATCGCCTGCCTGGCCCAGCTGGTCAACGTCATCGCACCCATCCGCACCGAGCCTGGCGGCGCCAGCTGGCGCCAGACCATCTTCCACCCCTTCGCCCAGGCGGCCCGCTTCGCGACCGGCCGCGTCCTGCGCACCGACGCCACCGGCCCTCGCATCGACACGCCTCAGTACGGTGACGTGTCCGCCCTGGACACCGTGGTCACGCACGACGAGCAGACCGGCGCGCTCACCGTCCTGGCCGTCAACCGTGACCAGGAGCAGCCGCTGCGTCTTGAGGCCGCGCTGCGCGGGGCGGCCGGCGGATACCGCGTCGTGGAGCACCTGGTCCTCGCCGACCAGGACCCCGACGCGGTCAACACCGAGGCGGACCCGGACCGGGTCGTGCCGCGCCACGCGTCCGGCACGCACATCACCGCCGAGGGGACGCTGGCGGCCGAACTGCCGCCGGTCTCCTGGAACGTCATCCGCCTCGCGCCCCAACAGGGCTGATAGCCGGGCCCAGTTCACCGATTCACCCCCATCCCCGCAGAGTCAGGAGAGGCCCATGTCAGCGCACGACCCCGCACGACCACGTCTCCTCCGCCCCACCGTCCTGTTCCCCCTGTTGCTCGCCTTCCTGGCGGCGCTGTTCGTCACGCAGTCCGGATCGTCGGCCGACGCCGCGACCGGCACCCTGCTGCGCGACGGCACCGGCCTGTACCCACGTGCGGTCAGACTCGCCCACAGTGGCGACGCCAACGGCCGGGTCCTGGCCTCCGTGGTCACGTTCTCCGGGAACAACGGGCTCGGCGCCATCCACGAGAGCACGGACGGGGGCGCGTCGTTCCGCGAGGTCGGCACCGTGCGCGACCCCGAGGCGGCCGGCGGGCAGGGGCTGTGCTGCTCGACGCTGTACGAACTGCCGCAGCGCATCGGCAAACTGCCCGCGGGCACGCTGCTGTGGGCGGCGTCGGTCGGGCAGGACGAGCCGAACCGGCGCATGGCCCTGCGCGTCTTCAAGAGCAATGACGTGGGCCGCAGTTGGAGCTATCTGTCCACCATCGCCACCGCGTCCAACGACAAGGGACTGTGGGAGCCGGAGTTCTCCGTCGACGCCTCCGGGCGACTGGTGGCGCACTACTCCGACGAGACCGACGGCGTGCACAGCCAGAAGCTGGTGGCCGCCCGCACCGCGAACGGGGTGACCTGGACCGGGCACCACGACACCGTCGCCAGCACGCTCGCCTCGGACCGGCCCGGCATGGCGGTGGTGCGCAAGATGGGCGACGGGACCTACTTCATGTCGTTCGAGATCTGCGCGGCCGCGGGCCAGTTCCAGTGCGTCGTGCACTACCGGACCTCGTCCGACGGCTGGAACTGGGGCGCCGCCACCTCCCTGGGCATCCGCCCGGAGACCGCCGACGGCAAGTACTTCAAGCACGCGCCGAACCTGGGGTGGGCGCCCGAGGCGGGCAACCCGAAGGGCAGGCTCTTCCTCGTCGGCCAGGTCATGTACAACCGCGACGGCAGCAAGGCGGCCGGCAGCGGGCGCACCGTCTGGGTCAACGGCAACGGCGGTGCGGGCAGTTGGCGGGAGATCCCCGCCCCGGTCGCCGTCGAGTCGACGACCGTCGACTACTGCCCCAACTACAGTTCCAGCCTGCTGCCGTCGGCCGACGGCAACCGGCTCCTCGAAATCGCCACGGACTGGTCCGGCTCGGTCTGCAAGCCGTACTTCGCCACCGGGGCGGTGCCCGCGGCCTGAGCGAGAGCTGCCGGCCGGGGTGTCACCCCGGCCGGCAGCGGCGTCCATGGAGCGATTACGGAGCAATCGCATTGCCGCCGAAGGTGACCACGAGGCGCCCGTCCACCGCGTAGGTCCACTTCAAGGCCCCGGCGTACGAGGAGCAGCGAGAGCCGTTCGAGCCGGACCAGAACTGGTTCGAGCTGTCGGAGTTGCCGACGATCTTGTCGTTCGTGCCACTGCCGCCGCGGCACGAGGTGTTGTTCCGGAACACCGAAGTGCCGCCGTCGAAGGAGTAGTTGCGCTCGTCGTTGTCGATGCTGACGTTGTCCGACACCGACATCGTGCCGAGGTTCCTGTTGTAGGTGAATCCGTGCTTGCCGTTGTTGTAGGCGATGTTGCGCCGGATCACGTGGTTGACGCCGATGTCCTCGCCGCCGAGCTTGTAGCCGTTGCGATCCCCGTTGCCGGCCTGGGAGCCGTCGCTGAGGGTGCCGTTGTCGTGGGCGAGGGAGTCCTCGATGGTGACCGCGCCGATGGGGCCCGTGTCCGACTTGGTGTACAAGTCCCAGCCGTCGTCGATGTTGTTGTGGGCCACGGCGTGGCGGAAGACGTTCCCGGGCCCGGAGGTGAGCTTGGCGGCGAAGCCGTCGGCGTCCTCACCGTCGGAGTCGGCGTTGTCGTGCGACTCCGCGCTCAGGACGAGGTTGTTGGACGGCCACTGGCTGCTGGGGGTGCTGGAGAGCATCCGCGAGAGCTGGAGTCCGGTGTCACGGTTGTAGCGCGTCACCGTGCGCTCGAAGACGTTGTTGCTGCCGCCGACGAAGATGCCGTTGTCACCGGCGCGTTCGACGACGATGCCCTTGACGTGCCAGTACGACCCGTTGACCGCGAGCCCGCGGTTCGAGGTGGCCTCGCTCTGGGCGGAGAAGTTCAGGACCGGCGTCTCGCCCGGGTAAGCGGACAGTTCGGTGCGATCGCTCGCGGTGCCGTTGTTCCCCTGGGGGATCGTGATCGTCTGCGCGTGGCGGTAGGTCCCGCCGCGCAGGTAGATCGTGCCGCCGGGAGTGATGCGGGTGATGGCCGAGGTGAGCGTCGTGGGATCGGACTGTGTCCCGGTCGCGCCGTCGGTGCCGGTCGGTGACACGTACAGCGCGGAGGCCGATGGTGGCGGGGTGGTGTCGTCGCCCACCTCGGCATCGAGATAGTCGATGTTGGGCAGGCCGGCGGAGGCGGTGGGGCTGAGCCGGACGGTGTTGCTGCCCGACCTCACCGGCACCGTGAGCGTCTTGGTCGCCCAGGTGCCCCACGTGCCGGTGCCCTCGAACGACGCCGAGGTGACCGCCGAGCCGTTCACCGTGACGTCCGCGGGCCGCGCGGTGGTGGTGCCGTTGGCGAAGCGGACCTTCAGCGTCGCGGTGCCCGCGGCGGAGGCGTTCACGGTGAACTGCACGTGGGCGCCGGTCGCGTTGGTGCCGTTGCAGAACCCGCTGCCGGAGTAGCCGGCCCAGTCGGAGTCGACGGTGCCGGTGCAGACCGCGGGGGAGTTCTCGGCCTCGTAGAGGGTGGCCGCGGCCTGCGCCGGGTTGCCGGACAGCGCGACGAGTGTGCCGGCGAGTAATCCGACGCACGCGGTGATGGGTCGTGTTCGCATCGAGGGTCTCCAGGTTGGCGGGCGGGGCGGGGTGACGGGGCTGGGTGCGATGACGCAGGGGCATTCGGCAGCATGAATGGCCGCGGGAACACCCCTTGCACCTGCTGCTGGAAAGCGCTTTCCTGGAAGCTATTGCTACGCCATGGACGCGTCAATGGTCATGTACATGATTCTTATTCATGGATACGAACGGCAGTCCGCGGAACGGGCCGGTGTGCGGCCACACGGGGGAGCCCGCAGCGAGCCTTCGTCGCCCCGACGCCGGCAGCGGCTACCGATCGATCATGACCTACGACCCCCTCGACGAGATGTTCCGGCGGATCGACCTGACGCGGGCCATGGAAGGGCAGTTCGGCACCTGCCGGGACTGGCCGCTGCACCTTCGTGCCGCGCACGCCCAGCTCGAGCAACTGCGCAGACTGCTCGGTGACACCCACTACGAGACGTTCACCGAAAGCGCGGTGGAGGCCATCCGGCGCCGCGCGGAGAGCCAGGACTCCAGGGACCTGCACGGCGAGCACCTCGGTCGGCAACTGCACCAGCGCGTCCAGGCCCTCGGTGGAGAGGCCGCTCACGTCGCGTGGGCGATCGGCTGCGGGCTCACCGTCCTACTCGACGACGAGCAGTACGAGAAGGTCATCACCGCATCGGCGGCGGCGTGCCGGACCGGCGGCTCGGCGGCCGGGCCGGGCAGCGGCGGCGTGCCGACGGACGCCTTCGCGGGTATCGCCCCTGACGCGTGACCTGGCGGGGACAATGGAGGCATGACCGAGCCTGCACCCGCGCAGAACGCAGAGCAGCTTCAGGCTTTCGCCCATGCCCTCAGGCGGGCGATGGTGCCCGCCGTGCAAGGAATGGCCGATCACGTCCAGGCCCTGCACAGGGAGATGGCCCCGATCGTCGACGAGCAGGCGGGCAACCCGTTTCCGCTCACCGCCCAGCACCCCGAACTCGGCTCCTGCCACTGTCCGTGCGACACCCACCCCGAGTTCCCCGGGACGTGCAGGGGCTACGCCGAACCAGGCTTCACCGTCGTCTTCAACGCGCCCGCCACCGGCCCGCGGCGCATGCCGCTGTGCCGGAACTGCCACGACATCCGCATGGGCCTGGCCCCTCAACGCGACTCCGACCTCGAAGCGGTGACCGACACCTGCACCTGCCACTGCCAGGCCAATCACCCCGGCCGCCCCGGCATCTGCGAAGCCGCCTCCGAGGCGGGGGCGACGATCGACGGCGAGCCGGTCTGCCTCGAGTGCGCGGAAGCCGGCCGCGGCTAGCGCCCGGTCGTGCCACGGGTACGGACGGACGGGCTGCGGCGGGCCGCTCTCAGACCTTCGGCTGGGTGAAGCGGATGCTGTTGCCGAAGGGGTCGCGCAGGCCGCAGTCGATTCCGTACGGGCGGTCGGTGGGTTCTTCGGTGAACTCGACGCCGCGGCCCCGCAGCGTCTCGTACGTCTTGCGGCAGTCGTCCGTGCTGAAGATGAGCGAGCCGCCCGTGGCGCCCTTGGTCACCAGCTCACGGACCTGCTGCGCCGTCTCGTCGGACATGGCCGGAGGCCCCGGCTTCTCCAGCAGGATCTGGCGATCAGGGTGTCCGGGGATGCTGACGGTCAGCCAGCGCATGAAGCCCAGGTCGACGTCGGCGCTGACCTCCAGGCCCAGCTTGCCGACGTAGAACTCGAGGGCCTCGTCCTGGTCGAGTACGTAGATCTGCGAGTGCGTGATGGCGTTGAACATGTCCGTCACGCTACTGGGCACGCCGGACGGAAACTTATCCAGAACTGCTCAGCGGCGAGGAGTCGGAACGTGTCGGTCAGGCCCTTGGGCGCGTCCATGCCTTCGTGAAGCACGTCGGTACGTTCGTGGGTGCCGCTTCCTTGCGGTACTGCCGCGGTGACCGGCCGACGATGTCGCGGAAGGTGCGGCTGAAGGTTCCCGGGCTGCCGAAGCCGACCAGGAAACAGATGTCCGTCACGCTGCGGTCGGTCTCGCGCAGCAGGGACATCGCGCGCTCGACGCGGCGGCGTTGCAGATAGCGGTGCGGGGTCTCGCCGAACGTGGCCCGGAAGGTGCGCGTGAAGTGCGCCTGCGACACATGGGCGATACGGGCCAGGGCGGGGACGTCCAGCGGCTGCGCGTAGGAGCGGTCCATCGCGTCCCGCGCCCGGAGCATGCGGCGGTTGGTCTCTTCGGCGGCGCGGGTCACGGTGGACCAGCAAACCAGCTTTTCCTCCGCCGCTCCAGAGCGGCCGCTCCGTCGCCAGCACCGAACGTGGAGGGAGGGAGCACTCCCGCCGAGTGCTCCCTCCCTCCGCCGTCAGCTGCCCTCGATCAGGGCGCCCTGACGGGCGTCAGTGCCGCGGGCCCTGCTTGCGGTCGCGCCAGCCCTCGCCCTTCGCGCCGCGTTCACCCTTGGCGTCGTCGAACTCGATCTGCTCCTTGCGCACCGTGTCGGAGACCTCCTGCGTCTCGGTGACCTTCTCGGTCTCCAGACGCACGCGCTCGACCGGCACGGACTCCTTGCTGACCACCGCCTTCTCGGCGTGCAGGGTCACCTCGGTCTGCTCCTCGCCGATGTTGGCGCGCGTGCGGTCGCCCTCGCGGATGGGCTCGCGGACGACGCGAACTTCCTCGTGGGAGATGGGGACGGAGGTCTTCACGTCTTCGGTGACGACCACCTTGCGCAGTCGGGCCTGCCCGACCTCAGTCTCTTCCGTCCCGACGCGCAGCCGCTCCTCCGAGCGGATCATTTCGTCCGCCTTGCTGTCGTCGCCCGCGGCGGAGCGGGTCGCGAACTCGCGCGAGCCCGTGTTGCGGCCCTCGCCCATGCCCATCCCGGCACCCGCTCCTGCTCCGGCCATGCCCGCGGCACCGGCGCGGTCGCGACCACCTGCCGCCGGGGCGGTACGGGGCTTCGCGCCGTCGGGCCGGGTGAGGCCGTAGTGGGTGTAGAGGTCCTGCTCCTGTCCCGGCTCGAGGTGCTGGTCGGCGTCCACGCGCGGAGCCTCCTTCACGGCCTCCTTCGTGGCCGCCACGTGCAGCTGGTCCTCCTGGCGGCGGGCTCCGGAGAGCGGCACGAAGCTCTGCTTCATGCCGAAGAGACCGGTCTTGACGGTCACCCACTCGGGACGCCCAGTTCGGTCGTCGAGATACACCTGCTCGACGCTGCCGATCTTCTCGCCGGTCCGGTCGTAGGCCGTCAGGCCCGCGAGCCCATCGGCGCTGGTGAAGGCCTCGCCCTGAGTCATGGGTGATCACTCCCTCGCAGCGCGCGACGGGCAGAATCGAATCTCGCCACGGACGTCGCACGCGTCCCCTCCATCGCGCGCCCCACGGGTGCGCGACGCAACCAGGAGAGTCACGGAGCGTGTGCGGACGGCTCGACGGAAGCTCTTCGGCGGGGTGTTTGCGGCGATCGGGCCGATCTGGGGCGCCGCACCGCCAACTAGTCCATACGAGTGAGCGTCCTGCCGGACCATTCGTGGAGACGCGGACACGTGGAGACGCGGACACGTGGAGACGCGGACACGTGGAGACGCGGACACACGGAGACGCGGAGACGCGGAGACGGTGCCGGCTAGGGGAGGCCCGCCCGCACCAGGACCTGTTCCGTTTCCGACGGGAAGAAGTTGCTGATCCCCTGCATCAGCCGCAGCGCCGTGGCCACGCGCCGGGGGAGGGGGCGGGGCAGCCCCGCTGGAGTGAGGGCCGCCCCGCACGGCTGGGTGCGTGCTCGGTCCAGTTCGTGCTGGGCGCGCTGGACCTCACCGTTGCCGATGTGGACGAGGGCGCGCCGGACACTGCCCGATGCCTGTTCCGAGACGCTCAGGAGCGCGGTGATGCCGGACGCGGTGGGTTCCGCGGCCGGCCGGGCCACGGCTGTCGAGGGGCCGGCGGGCGCACACTCGCGGGCAGCCA
Source organism: Streptomyces sp. NPDC054047 (assembly GCF_055585065.1). Classification (NCBI taxonomy): domain Bacteria; kingdom Bacillati; phylum Actinomycetota; class Actinomycetes; order Kitasatosporales; family Streptomycetaceae; genus Streptomyces; species Streptomyces sp. NPDC054047. The sequence continues at coordinate 238,005 of NZ_JBVJKV010000007.1, forward strand.
GCCGAAGGTGGATGCTTGCCTGGTCCAGGATTTTGACGATCGCGCACAACCGTCCCGTGTCGAACGAGGCCATGGGATGACTCCTCTTCGATACCGCTCGGGTTCGATGCCGCTCGGGCGAACACGCGCACGAGTAGTTTGTCCTTCAGGCGTATCACCGGTGTGTGCCCGACCCGAACCCCTGCGGGGGGAGCGCACGCGGCGCGCAGGGAAGGGCGAGGGCGGGCGCACCGACCGGTCTTTCCGCCCGGGGGCGCACGGACCGGGGTTCGCCGTGGTGGGGGCGGGGCTCTACCCGGTGGCTGTCTGCGCGTCGGTGCTGCCCATCGGGTAGCACTCCTGGATCAGACGCTTCATGTCATCCCGTACGGCCACCAGCTCCCGGGTGGTGCGCGTCGTGTTCTGGATCATGCGCACCAGGTCCTCGGGCTGCAGCCCGTGCTTGAGAGCGCGGTCCATGTCGTCGCGATAGCACTCCACCCAGTCGACGCGACCCTCCACCGCACGATCGAAGTCGTCGAGAAGCTCGGCGCAGTAGATGCTCATCAGGCTGCGCAGCGAACGCCGGGCCGCTTGGCGGCGCTTGGTCGTGCTCCAGCGCTGTATCAGGGGCGCGGGAGGCGCCAGGACCGCATCGATGTCGCGCTGGGCGATCTCGATGTACCCGCGCCTCAACGGGATCCCGATGAAGGTGACCGGGCGCGGCCCCGCGCCGTTTCCGCCACCCCCGATGTGCGCGATGAACCGGCGGGTGAGGTGGTGCGTTCTGAGCTGCTCCAGCGCTTCGCTGGTCTTGCGCGCCGCCTCGCACCAGTCGTTCAGGATCTCGTGGAGCTCCATGAGCGCCTCGTGCATGTTCGGCCATGCCGGTGTGCTGGTGGCCCGGTCGGACACACCGCGCAGCACGTTGCCCGCCGCCTTCGCCACGACCGTGGCTTCTGGGCCTACCACCATGAGGACGTGACCTGCCTTCTCCCGGAGGTTGAGGAGCCTGCCAGCCTACGGCGATCCAGGAACTCCCGTAGGGCGATTGACGGACGTGGCGGGTGGGGTTGCGTGAACGCCACACGGAAGTGGTAGAAGAGGTGGTCCGGGGAGCGTAACTCGCCGATGGTTAGGGGCAGTTGATCTGTCCGTGGGTGGGTCTGGGCGGTGTCATCCAGCGTAGGGGGATGTGCGTGGCGGGTGCGGCCGCAATCAGCGGCCCCGGTCGTACACCGACCCGGTCGACATGCCGGAGATCGTCTCGCGGCCCTGCCCGGGGTCCGGCTGCGACGGCGTGCTGACGACGCCGGTGCTTCCGACCGGACGTCATGACGTGGAGCCGACGGACCCCGAAAGCGTCGAGGGTGTGGTCGTCGCCCGCGACGGCCGCATTCCTCCCACCATGGAGGAAGCACTCCGGGTCGTGACCAAGTTCGTCCCCTTCACGGTGGACGACGCCCCTCTCGTCCACCGCCGCCCCAGCGTTCCCGGCCTGATGGGCGAGGCGTCCACCCGGGACGAACTGGCGGCGACGCTCGTCCGTGATCTGGAGCGCCAGGTCGCGTTCACGTCCGGGGCGTGGGCACGCTCGCGTCGGCTGTTCATCCTGATGGAGTCCCTGACGGCGGCGAAACGTGCCGGGCGTGTCCCCTGGTAGGCCTCAGGACCCGGGTGCGGCGGCCGGGGCGCGGGCCATCTCCACCGTGAACTGCGCTCCGGCGAGCAGCGCCAGGTTGGACATCCAGAGCCACACCAGGAAGACGACCACGCCCGCGAGGGAGCCGTAGAGCTTGCCGTAGGTGCCGAACCCCGAGGCGTACAGGGTGAACAGGCCCGAGGACACCAGCCAGAGCAGGGCGGCGAGCAGACCGCCCGGCAGGCTGCGGCGCCAACCGCGCTCCGAGGGCGGCGCGTTGCGAAAGAGCACGAGGACGAGCAGGACCACCAGGCAGACCAGAGCGGGCCAGCGCAGGACGGTCCAGACGGTCTGGCCCGCGTCGCCGACCCCGGCGCGCCGCCCGACCGCCTGGACGAGGGAGCCGCTGAGGACGAGTACGAGCGCGCTGGTCGCCAGCAGCGCGAGCAGGGCGAGGGCGGTCATGAGCACCCGGTGCGCCTTGCGCCACACGGGCCGCGTGTCCTTCACGCCGTGCATCGCGTGCAGCGCCCGGCGGAAGACGGCCGCGTAACTGGAGGCGGACCACAGGGCGCTGACGGCGCCGCCGACCACGACGGTCACGGCGGCGGAACGCGCGCCGGCCATCTCGGTCAGTACGTCGTTCAAGGCGCTGCCCGACTGCGCCGGAGCCCAGTCGGTGACCTCGGCGATGAGCGTCTGGGTCGTGTCGGGACTGACCAGGCTGATCAGGCTGACCGTGACCAGGAGGGCGGGCAGCAGGGCGAGGATCGCGTAGTAGGTCAGGGCCGCGGCCCAGTCCGACACGTCGTCGTTCCACATCGCCACCGGGGTGCGGCGCAGCGCGGCGCCCCGCCGCGCCCACGGGGACGGGGCCCCGGCCGGTCCCGCGGGCGCGGCGAGCGCGCCGGACCCGTCCACGACGCGGGCAGACGTCGCACGGGCAGGCGTTGCGGAACTGTCCATGGGCTACTCCTCGTTGTCCGTTGCCGACGGTGTACGCACCGCCGTCCACGCTCCGCCCCTTGGACGCCGGTCGCCCGGGTCCGTTACGCGGGAGCATCCGGAACGTAATCTTCCCCTGCCCCCGGATGCCGATCGCAGCCGCCCTGGGCGCTCGTGCGCGGGGAGGTTCACGCCCTGACCATGCGTCTTCCCCGTGGCGGGCGGATGAAGAGCCGCGGACGTTACCGTTCGGTGATATATCGGACAGGGCTGTGACGCGAGCGAGGGCAACGGACGCAGGGTGTCGCGGGTCGTATGTGGCGTGGGGGTCGGGCAAGCCGGCCCTCCGTGAACGGGGAGTTGACGATCATGAGTGTTCGTATGAGCCGAGGACTGTGTGCGCTGGGTGCGGCAGTGGCCGTGGCGGGGGTGGTCGCCAGTACGGGTCCGGCGGCCGCCGCCGGCTCGCCCCGGTTCCTGGCCGCGTCCGAACTGCCGCCGCACGCGTCGTCGGCGTGGACGGCCGGTCCGGTGACCGCCGGGCAGCCCGACCCGCTGCCGATGTGCGTGGGTGAGGCCCTGCCGTCGATCTCCGTGCACCGCGCCTACCGCACGGACCTCGACACCGGCGCCCTCCAGGTGACGGTGGTGGAGCGCAGCGAGCAGCGCGCCAAGGACTTCGCGGCCCTGCTGCGCAAGAACCTCGCCGGCTGCGCCGAGAAGGTCATGCAGCAGGATCCCGAGATCACCGCGACGCAGAAGTACTACGGCAAGCTGAACGTCGAGGAGGGCGCCCACGTCTACGGCGTCCACACCGAGGCCACGTGGGGAGCCTCCGACATCAACATGTTCTCGGTCGGCCGCGACGGCAACACGGTGACGCTCGTCCAGTGGGGGCAAATGGGCGATTTCGCCAACGCGCAGGTGGCCGACTTCAAGACCACGACCCTCAAGGCCGTCAACAAGCTGTACTGACGAACCGTGTGCTCCGGTGCCGCCCGTCATATCGACCGATGGGCGGCATCGGTGCGTTCGGGCCCTCGCCCGGGCCGGGCGCACCGCTGCTCAAGGCGTTTCAACTGGGCTGCCGTGCGGCCTTGTTGAACAGAAGACAGACTGGTTCGGTGGTGGCGTCGGCGGGGGAGTGAGGCTCGTGCCGTTCGCCCCGATTCCGACCCCCTACTTCCAGCCAGACTAAGGTTAGGCTAACCTGCACGCCGTGAGATCAGGTGAACGCGCAGGTAGCGCCACACGTCCGCGCGGTCACGAATTGTCCGCCGAGCACATGACCGTGTCGTACGACGGCGTCGATGTCGTGCACGACGCTGCCATCCAGCTCAGGCCCGGCGAAGTGACTGCTCTCGTCGGCCCCAACGGGAGCGGCAAGTCGACACTGCTGCGTACCGTCGCCCGCCTGCAGGGCGCACGGCACGGCACGCTGACCCTCGATTCCGGGACGGCCGAGGCCGCCGACGGCTTCGACCTCACCGCCCGCCAGTTCGCCCGCCGCGTCGCCCTCCTGACCCAAGGACGCCCCACGCCGGGCGGCCTGACCGTCCGTGACGTCGTCGAGTTCGGCCGCTACCCCTACCGGGGCCGCTGGGGCCAGGCCGACGCGGGCGGCGCCGCCGTGGTGGAGCGCGTGCTCCTCCTGACCGGCGTCGACAACCTGGCCGACCGCGCCGTCGACCAGCTCTCGGGCGGGCAGTTGCAGCGGGTGTGGCTCGCCAGCTGCCTGGCCCAGGAGACCGGCGTACTGCTGCTCGACGAGCCGACCACCTACCTGGACCTGGGCTACCAGATCGAACTCCTCGACCTGATGCGTGACCTCGCGGACGACGGCGGCATCGCCGTCGGCGTCGTCCTGCACGACCTCGACCAGGCCGCCGCCGTCGCCGACCGGATCGCCCTGCTCGACGCCGGGCGCATCGTCGCCGACGGCGCCCCCGAGGACGTACTGCAACCGGAGCGCCTCTCCGAGACGTACGGCATCCGCATCGAGGTCGACACCGACCCCCTCACCGGCCGGCTGCGCACCCGCGCGATAGGCCGCCACCACAGCAGAAGCGAAAGGCTCCACACCTCCTCATGAGACGCCCCCTCCTCGCCGCGGCGGCCGCCACCGCCGTGGCCCTCGTCCTGTCCGGCTGCGGCACCTCCGAGCCCGCCAAGACCAGTGCGGACAAGAAGTCCGAGCCGATCACCCTCACCGACGCCAACGGCAAGACGGTGAAGCTCGACGGTCCGGCCAAGAAGGTCGTCGGCACCGAGTGGAACGTCGTCGAGTCCCTGGTCACGCTCGGCGTGGACCCCGTCGGTGTCGCCGACGTCAAGGGCTACAAGGCGTGGGACTCCGCCGTTCCGCTCAAGAACGACCCCAAGGACATCGGCACCCGCGGCGAGCCGAGCATGGACACCCTCGCCGGTCTCACCCCCGACCTCATCGTCACCACGACCGACATGTCGGCCTCCGCGGTGAAGCAGATGCAGAAGGTCGGCACCGTCCTCCAGGTCAAGGCCGCCGACGGCTCCGACCAGGTGGGCCAGATGTTCGACACCCTGGACGTCATCGCCAAGGCCACCGGCACGACCGGCGAGGCCAAGAAGGCGAAGGAGTCGTACGAGGCCAAGGTCGCCGAAGGCAAGAAGGCGCTGAAGGAGGCCAAGCTCGACGGTTCGAAGGTCGCCTTCGCCGACGGCTACGCCGCCTCCAACCAGGTCTCCCTGCGCGGCTACACGAGCAACTCCCTGCTCGGCGCCGTCAACGAGGAGCTCGGCCTGAAGAACGCCTGGAAGATCAAGGGCGACAAGGACTACGGACTCGCCACCACCGACGTCGAGGGCCTCACGGCGCTCGGTGACGACGTGAAGTTCGTCTACATCGGCAACAAGGGCGACGACAGCTCGGACGTGTTCACCGACGAACTCGCCGACAACTCCGTCTGGAAGTCGCTGCCGTTCGTCAAGGACGACGAGGTGCACCGGCTGCCCGACGGCATCTGGATGTTCGGCGGCCCCGGGGCGATGGAGGCGTACATCGACGCCCTCGTCGACACCCTGAAGAAGTAGCGCCGTGGCCGTCACCGCAACGCACTCAGCCACGCCCGAGCGCGCGGTCGCCTCCCCCTTGGGCGCGGTCGCGGTGACGGCCGGTCTCGTTCTTCTGGTCGCCGCTCTCGCGGTCGTCGACATCACGCAGGGCACCGCGTCCGTCGGTCCCGGCCAGGTGTGGCGGGCCCTCACCGGTCAGGCCGAGCAGGGCGACTCCTCCGTCGTCATCGCCTCACGCCTGCCGCGGATGGCCGCGGGGATACTCGTCGGCGTCGCGCTCGGCGCGGCGGGCGCCGCCCTCCAGGCGGTCAGCCGCAATGTGCTCGCCGCACCCGACACCCTCGCCGTCAACGCCGGTTCATACCTCGCGATCACCCTCATGGTCGCCAGCGGTGCGACGGCGCCGCTGCTGGCCTCATCGGGAGTGGCGTTCGTCGGCGGCCTCGCGGCTGCCGCCGTCGTCCTCGTGCTCGCCGGACGCGGCGCCGGAACCGTCCGCCTCGTCCTCGCGGGCAGCGCGCTGGCCCTGGGGCTCAACGCCATCACCGAGGCGCTGCTCCTGCTGGCGCCCGAACAGACCCAGGGCCTCTACCAGTGGGGCCAGGGAAGCATCAGCCAGAACGGCTTCGACGGAGTGGCCGACATGGCGCCCGTCGTCCTGGCCGCGCTGGTGGGCCTGGTGCTCATCGCCCGCCGCATCGACGCCCTGGCTCTGGGCGACGACGCCGCGCGGGGCCTGGGCATCCCGGTCCGCGGCACCCGCGTCACGGCCGTCGTCCTCGCCTCGCTGCTCTCGGCCGGCGCGGTGACGCTGGCCGGGCCCATCGCCTTCGTCGGCCTGTGCGCGCCGGCCCTGGTGCGGCCACTCGCGGGCCGCGTCCGTGGCCTGCTGCGCCACCGGACCCGCATCCCCGTCGCCGGTCTGGTGGGCGCCGCCCTCGTGTTGGGCTCCGACGTGCTCCTGCGCGCCGTGACGTCCTCGCAGACCGCGGTCACCGTGCCCACGGGCGTCATCACCAGCGTCGTCGGCGCCGTGTTCCTCGTCGTCATGGCGATGCGCACGCGCGACGGCGCCGGTGCCTCGGCGCCGGACCGGCTGCGCATCCCGAGCAGGACCGCCTACCTCGTCACCGTGGTGGTCCTCGTGGCCGCGCTGGCCGGCGTCATGACCGCCGCGGTGCTCGTCGGCGACAGCACGCTCCTGCTCGGCGACGTGGTCAACTGGGTGCGGGGACAGTCGGGACAGGCCATCACCTTCGTCCTGGACACCCGGGTGCCACGGGTTTTCGCCGCACTCTGCGCGGGTGCCGCGCTCGCCCTGTCCGGCACGCTCGTGCAGTCCGTGACCCGCAATCCGCTCGCGGAACCCGGTGTCCTCGGCGTCTCGGGCGGAGCGGCGCTCGGCGCCGTCATCCTCGTCACCTCGGCGCCGGGCGCCGGGCCGTGGAGCATCGCGGGCGCGGCGTTCGCCGGCGCCGCGGTCAGCTCCCTGGTCGTCTTCGGCCTCGCGGCGAAGGGCGGCTTCCAGAACAGCAGGCTCGTCCTGGTCGGCATCGGTGTGTCCTCGGGAACGATGGCGCTGATCAGCCTGCTGATCGTGCTCACCGACCGGTTCAGCGCGACCAAGGCGCTGATCTGGCTCTCGGGCTCCACCTACGGACGGTCCGGCACCGACATCCTGCCGGTCGCGGCCGTGCTCGTGGCCGGGACGGTCGTGGCCATCGCCCGCCGCAAGGAACTCGACCTCGTGTCGCTCGACGAGGACACCCCGCGGCTCCTGGGCCTGGACCTGGCACGCGGACGTCTCGGCTTCCTCGTCGTGAGCGTGCTGCTCAGCGCCACCGCGGTGGCCGCGGCGGGCACGATCGGCTTCGTGGGACTGGTGGCGCCGCACGCGGCACGCGCGCTGGTGGGCCGACGCCACGCACGGGTCGTTCCGGTCGCGATGCTGCTGGGCGCTTCTCTGGTCTGCCTCGCGGACCTGCTGGGCCGGACCGTCATCGCCCCGGCCCAGCTGGGCGCGGGACTCATGACGGCGGTCGTGGGGACGCCGTACTTCGTGTACTTGCTGGTGCGCAGCCGCCGCTAGTGGGGCGGCGGCCGCGTGCCGCGCTATGAGGCGATGCTGCCGCGCTGCCTGAGCAGCGGCAGGACGTGGTCCCTGACCGCGGGGGAGAGCTGAACGTCCCCTTCCCGCCCGGAGATCCACCGCAGGGCGGCCAGCTCGGCGGCGGGCTCGGGCTCCTTGCTGATGCGTGCCTCGAAGACCGACAGCCTCATGGGCGCCCGCTCCAGGGCGGCCATGGCCTCGACGTCGGCCAGGAACCGCGGCTCCAGGGGCTGCACGCCGAGCTCTTCGTCCAGTTCGCGGACCAGGGTCTCCAGTCGGGCCTCACCCGCATCGGGCTTGCCGCCCGGCAGATAGAAGACGTCGGGAGCCGCCTGCTTGCTGACGACCAGCAGGCGGCTCTCCTGAACGATCGCGGCGGCCACCACGGCCAGCGGCTCTTCCGCGCCGATGCCGTGGGCGACGCCCGTCTCACTGTCGTATGTCATAGGGGCCGTCTTCCCCACGCACCCCAGCAGCACCCATCGCCCGTCACGCATCAGCCGGAAAGCGGGCCGACGTGTCGAATTCCGGTGGGCCGCTCCGACGTATCTCATGGAAGCCGGAGGAATCCGGAGAGGTCCGTTTCGCAAGGGCGTGGTGGAGATGCTGCTGGAGAACAAGATCGCTGTGGTGTACGGGGCCGGCGGGGCGATCGGTGGAGCGGCGGCCCGAGCCTTCGCCGAGGAAGGAGCCCGGGTGTTCGTCGCCGGACGCACCCGGGCCACCCTCGACGCGCTCGCCGGGACGATCCGCTCGGGCGGCGGCCTGGCGCAGCCCGTGGTCGTCGACGCCTTGGACGAACGGGCGGTGGCGGAGTGCGTGGACGGCATCGTCGCCCAGGCCGGGCGGATCGACATCTCGTTCAACGCCATCGGAGCCGCCGATGTCCAGGAACCGCTCCAGAAGATCTCGGTGGACGACTTCCTGCAGCCCGTGACGACGGTGCTGCGCTCGCAGTTCCTGACCACCCGGGCCGCGGCCCGGCACATGGTGCCCCGCGGGACGGGCGTCATCCTGGCCTTCGGCGGGGGCGGGCCGCAGACCCTGCCGGGTCTGGGCGGCTTCAAGGTCGCCCTCGACGCGCTGGAAGGGCTGCGCCGCCAGTGGGCGTGCGAACTCGGGCCGCACGGCGTCCGCGTGGTCACGCTGAAGTCGGGCGGCGTGCCCCAGGCCATCCCCGAGGGCTTCCCGGGAGGCGACGAGATCACCGCCGCGCTCGAGGAGGCGACGCTGCTGGGGCGGACCGCCGAGCTGAGGGACGTCGGCCAAGTGGCCGCGTTCGTGGCCTCGGACCGGGCCCGCACGCTGACGTCGACCGACGTGAACATCTCCTGCGGGGCCATCGTCGACTAGGAGTTCAGCATGGGGATGCCGAACCGGACGCCGCGGCAGGTGGCGCCGCTGGAGGCTCAGTCGAGACAGAACTCGTTGCCCTCGATGTCCTGCATCAGGACGCACGACTCGTTGTCGTCGTCGGCAAGCAGCGTGCGCACGTGTACGGCGCCGAGCGCGACCAGCCGTGCGCATTCGGCCTCCAGCGTGGCGAGGCGCTCATCACCGACGAGTCCTGTACCGGCTCGCACGTCGAGATGCACCCGATTCTTGACGATCTTCCCTTCGGGAACGCGTTGGAAGAGCAGGCGCGGGCCCGCACCCGAGGGATCACTGCACGCGAAGTAGGTGACCTGCTCCTCAGGCGGCAGCGAGCGGTGGTACTCCTCCCAACTGGCGAACCCCTTCGGGACCGGCGGAAGGACGTACCCCAACACCTCGCACCAGAAGCCGGCCAGGCGCGCGGGCTCAGCGCAGTCGAAGGTGACTTGGAACTGCTTGATCGATGACATCGGCGCACCGTAGCAAAACGGTGCCCCGTGGCAAGGGGGCAGAGCACAGCGACCCCGCCGCGACGGGGGGACGCGGCGGGGCCATAGAGGCGGGTGCCCGGAGAAGTCGGCGTCATGCCTGCTTCGGCGGATGGATTTCGCGGGACACCGCGACGCCCGCCACCGGGGCGGGTGGCGGGCGTCGCGGCGGGCAGGTGGGGCGGACGCGTCAGCGCCGCATCGGTGCCTCCACGGGTTCCTCGGTCCCGGCATCGGAAACCGGGAACGTCTTCATGCGTACGGCCTCCGTACCGCTGTCGTTGTGCCGCATCGCCCAGTTCTCCAGGGTCGTGCGGCAGGCGTGGTCCAGATGGCGCAGCGCGGTCAGGTCCAGTTCGATGGGCCGGTCCTTGGGCAGGGCCTCCAGCGTCTCCAGGATGCGCGGCAGCCGCAGGAACGTGGCGTTGCCCGTGAGGGTGACCACCATCCGCCCGCCGGTCAACTCCCGTACGTCCAGGTGGACATGGGAGGTGTCCCAGGCGGACTTGACCACGGCGAGCACCAATCCGAGGACGACGCCCTCGAACATGTTGGTCACCACGATGGCGATCGCGGTGGTGGCAAGGACCAGGGCCTCGCCCCGGTGGGCGCGGGCCAGCGGGACGATCTCCTTGACGGGGATCAGCTTGCAGCCCGCATGGACCAGTACACCCGCGAGCGCCGCCAGCGGGATGATGCCGAGCGCGGCCGGAAGGAGCACGGCGAACAGCAGCAGCCAGGCGCCGTGCAGGACGCGGGAGAGCGGTGTGCGGGCGCCGGCCTCGACGTTGGCCGAGCTGCGCACGATGACCGCCGTCATCGGCAGTGCGCCGAGCACGCCGCACACCGTGTTGCCGACGCCCTGGGCGACGAGCTCCTTGTCGTACTGCGTGCGCGGTCCGTCGTGCATGCGGTCCACCGCGGCGGCGCTGAACAGCGATTCGGCCGAGGCGATGAGGGTGAAGGCCAGGACCGTGCCGAGCACGGCCACGCCGCCCAGGGCCGTCAGGTCGCCGAAGCCCGGCGGCTGAATGGCGTCGAACAGACCGCGCACCGTCACGTTGGCCACGTCCAGGCTCAGCCCGGCGGACACGGCGGTGGCCAGGGCGACGGCGGCCAGCGGGGCGGGCACCACGCGCACGGCCGCGGGCAGCTTCGGCCACAGGACCAGCACGGCGATGGTGCCAAGACCCAATGCCACGGCGGTCAGTGAGGTGGTGTCACCCAGCACGTCGGCAAGGAGTCCGGGCAGCCCGGCTATCTTCTCGAGCCCGGAGCGCGGCTGTTCGGCGCCGGCCATCGTGTACAGCTGACCGAGGATCAGGACGAGTCCGATGCCTGCCAGCATGCCCTGTACGACGGACACGGAGATGGCGCGGAACCACCGGCCGCAGCGCAGCAGGCCGAGGACGATCTGCAGGGCGCCGGTGAGCAGCACGATCGCGCCGAGCATGCCGAGCCCGAACTCCTGCACCGCCTCGAAGACGAGCACGGTCAGTCCGGCGGCGGGCCCGCTCACCTGAAGGGCGCTGCCCGGCAGGAAGCCGACGACCAGGCCGCCGACGATGCCGGTGACCAGGCCCAGTTCGGCCGGGACGCCGGAGGCGACCGCCACGCCGACGCACAGCGGCAGGGCGACCAGGAAGACGACGAGTGAGGCGAGGAAGTCCTGGCGCAGGACGCCCGGTTCACGCAGTGGGCGGAAGGGGGAGCGAAGGGAGGAGAGGAAGGAGGGCATGAGGGTGGGGGGTCCTGTCGTGGGAGCGGTCCGGTCGGTGGGGCGCGGCGGCTCTCACAGCGGACCGAACGCCGGCCGGTCGTCGAACGACGGACGATGGGCGGTGACGGTGCCGGTGTGTACTTCGTAGTACCAGGCGTGCAGGGTGAGCGAGCCCTCGTCGATCCGCTCTCTCACGCAGGGGTACGCGCGCAACCTCTCCACCTGTGCGAGCACGTGTGTCTGCACGGCCTCGGCCACGTCGGCGGAGGCCGGGACGAGAGCGCGCACGGCGGCGTCGGGGGCGACGGAGTGGTCCAGCCAGTCGCGCACGGCCGGCACGGCCGACAGGTCTTCGCCCCGCACCAGGGCGCCCACCGCGCCGCAGTGCGAGTGTCCGCAGACGACGATGTCGCGGACTCCGAGTACGCACACCGCGTACTCGATGGTGGCTGCCTCGCTCAGGGGGCGGCCCTCCCGGCCGGCGTCGTTGCCGGAGGGGTAGGGCGGTACGACGTTGCCCGCGGTGCGGAGTTCGAAGAGTTCACCGGGGCGTGCGCCGGTGATCAGGGCCGGTACGACGCGTGAGTCGGAGCACGTGACGAACAGGGCTTCGGGCGATTGGCCGGCCCCGAGGGCCTGGAAGGCCGCGGCGTTTTGAGGGGCCGCGACGTGGGTCGCGGCGAAGGAACGGGCGTTGTCGATCAGGGACTTCATGATGGCCTGCCTCCTGCGTCACTGCGGCGGAGCCGGGACGCGGTGTGGTCGGGTCGATGGTGACAGTGAGGCGGCGCGGGCCGCTGAGTGACAGCGGGCTCCACGTCGCCCCGGTGACAGCCTGTACTTCAGCTGTGTCTCTCACTTTGCCATTGCATTAACCTCTGATGACAGAGCAAAAATCTGCCAAAGATTGAGTAATAAACGCCCCTGAGCTGGGAGTTGATCCAACCCTCAACCGTTGGTCAAGGGTTCACGTGGAGATCATGTGGAGCTCATGAGGCCGTTCCGTTAACGACAACGGGACGGAGCGCCGTCAGCGACTCTTCCTGGCGGGCCACCATCGCGAAGGGGAACCGGTCGATCTCCAGGCAGAGGTCCACATCGTCGGGGTGGTACCCGCTCCGCAGCCCGCCGGCGAGCTCCGCCGCGGCACGAGAAGCCCTCGCCCGGTGGAGATACGGGGCCGCCTCGACATCGCCTCCGTCCATGCACTGCCCGATGTATTCGGCGCAGGCCAGGTCCTCGTCGGCCCGCCCACCCTCGCCGGTGACGACGAACGTCACCGGACCGGCATCCTTCGCCCGCAGGAACCGCGCGGTCGGGCCGGCCACCACGAAGCTCGCGCACAGGACCAGCGGCGCGTTGGCGACGGCCAGCGCGCCCACGGTCCCCGCCGTCGTCTTCTGCACCAGCGTGCGACCGGTGAAGTCCCGCGACCTGAGCAGGCCGGGCGAGTTCACCGCGTCGAAGCCCGCTGCCGGAGCTCCGTCCTTCAAGGCCAGCCACCCCGGCCGGCCCTCCTTCAAAGCCAGCGCCTCACTCTCCGTCGAGGCCAGGACGATCCTCTCGACACCACGAGAGAAGGCCCAGGCGGCCACGGTGAAGGCGCGCATGACGTCGACGACGACGGCGACACGGGGAACGTCGGTCAACTCGGGTATGCCTACAAAGCGATGATCCATCGCGCCATTCTGACGCTCCGGATCATCCGAAGGGCATGATTTTCCGGCTGGCTGCAACCGCTGGACGGCAGGAGGCTACTGGGGACTTGGGGGGATCAGCGGCCCGGTGCCGGTGCGGCGAGTTCGTCTTCCAGTCCGTCTCCTCGGCCGTACCGTGACCGCGCCGCCGTTCGTCGATTCGTCTGCACCAAAGCGCCCGCCGTGAAGGCGAGCGAGCCTGCGAAGGCGGTCGTCAGGGCGGGGTTGAGCCAGGAGGGGACGACCGGGCTGGTGAACACGTGCCCGTCGGTCGTACGGCACATGACGTTCAGCGGAAGGAACCGCACCTCATGGGCCGACACCTGTGCGTCCCGCGGACGCTGGGACGCGTCGCGGCACTCGCGCGGGGGTGTGGAATCCGCGCCCCCTCCCACCTCGCCGACAGCGAGGCCGACGGCCGCGAGGCCGAGGAGGTAAAGGGCGGCGGTGGCGATGGCGGAGAAGACAGCCATGCCCCGGACGAACGTCGAGTCGCTGCCTGCGGCAGTTCCGACCATGGCACACCCCGTATCGGCGCGGCGGACAGAGACTTCTCAGCTGCCCGCCTTTGCTCGGAAGAACCGCATCACCGAGGAATTGGGCTCCGCCGCGCCACTGCCACGATCACTGCCGCTACGCGTGCCACTGTGGGGCCATGTCCATCGACGTACGCCCCGCTTCGGTCTTCGAGGATGTCCGTGCCGTGGTCGGCCCGAAGTCACCCGACGCCAATGTCTGCTGGTGCCTGAGCTACCGGATCCCGTCCAAGCTCAACAACGAGCTCCGCGGTCCTGCCCGCGGTGAGTACGTCGCCGAGCTGTGCCGTGCGAATCCCCCGCCGGGAGTGCTGGCCTACGACGGCGACGAGCCGGTGGGCTGGGCGGCCGTGGCGCCCCGCTCGGAGACGTCCTTCGCGCGGAACCGGAAGATCCCGCACGTCGACGATCTGCCGGTCTGGTCGCTGTGGTGCGTCCGCGTACGGCCCGGCCATCGCAAGCAGGGGATCTCGCACGCCCTGATCGAAGGCGCTGTCGAGTTCGCCCGCGCCCACGGCGCACCCGCCGTCGAGGCGTACCCACTCGACAACGGAGCCGCCAAGGTCGACCTGACGATGGCGTACGCCGGTCTCCGCAAGAACTTCGAGCGCGCCGGATTCACCCACGCCGCCGACACGACCTCCGTGCTGGCCGGTCATCCCCGCATCCTGATGCGGCTCGACCTGCGCTGAGACGCCGGCAGCCGCGGGCCACGCCCTGGGCTGCCACGTCAGCCCGCGGAGTCCGGCCGGCCGGCGGCGTCGGGGTCGATGACGTGCACCGCGGCCTCCTCGGCGGAGGCCGCCCCGCCGTCGATGCCCATGTCCTCGCCGATCATGTCCTGTTCGGCGTCGTCCTCCGCGTCCACGCTGGCCCCCTCGTCGGGGGCGAACAGGCGCCCGGCGCGGGCGTCCCCGACCTGCGTCTCGTCGATCGGCTCGCCGTCGGTGTCGGTCGTGTCCCCGATGCCGTCGTCGTCCTCGGCCGGATCGGGGACTTCGAGCGCGGGGTCGGGCCGCTCCTCGGAGAGGCGTTCGGCCAGGCTCTCGCCGTCCTGCTGCTCCTGAGCGGTGGTGCCGGTGTGGGCCACGCCGAGGGGCCGCTCGGGCGGCGACCAGCCCTCGTCGTAGGGATCAGCCCCGCGGTCGCTGAGCGTGTCCTCCGCGTCGAGGATGCCCTCGTCCTCGCGGACCTCCTCGGCATCGGGCTGGTAGACCTCGTCGCCCATGACCTCGTCGTTTCCCACGGTGCTCGTCCTCCTTCACGCGCGACTGATGCTGCTGTTGTCCCGTGTATCCACCCTGATCCAGAACACACGTTCCGGCATGCGGGGGAGCGGGGGCCACGCGACCGGTCGGCAGGTCACCGCGTTCCCGGCGGACGCCATTCGAGGAGCAACAGCGTCGCGTCGTCGCGCAGTTGGTTGTCCTGGCGGTCGAGGATGGAGTGAATGAGCTGGCGCAGGGCCTCGGGCGCCGGTTCGCCCGCCGCGGTGGCACGGATGATGCTGTCCGTGAACCGCTCCAGGCCGAATTCGGCGCCGCCCCCGGTCCGCAGCTCGGTGACGCCGTCGGTGTACATCAGCACGCGGTCACCCGGCTGGAGCGCCTCCTCGTGGACCTCCCACTCCACGTCGGCCAGCAGGGCGGGGGTGCCCATGGGCGGCTGGGCCGGCCGCTCCAGCGCCCGGTCCAGTACGCGGTGGTCCCGGATCAGCAGCGGTGGCGGATGGCCGCAGTTGCACCACCGCAGCAGGCCGGAGGCCAGGTCGAGCTGGGCGAGGATGCCGGTGCAGAACTGCTCGGGCAGCCACCCGGCCAGCGCGTGCTGGACGGTGTCGACGAGCTCGGTCAGCGTGGCCTCGGCCCGGCGGGCGTTGCGGCAGCCGGCCATGGCCACGGCGGTGGTGAGACCCGAGGCGAGGTTGTGGCCCATGGCGTCCAGGATCGCCACGTGCAGGGTCGAGGGGGTCAGGGAGTGATCGAAGGCGTCGCCGCCGATCTCGTACGCCGGTTCGAGCACGGCGGTGGAGATCACGTGGGAGTTGCCGATGGTCCTGGGCGGCAGGAAGGCCCGCAGCATCTCGGCGGGCAGCTGCATGGTCTCGGACCGTGTCCGGCGCGCGAAGCTGTCGCTCGACGCCCGCTTGGAGGTGATCGTCATGGCCAGGACGGAGGCCAGCATGCGGCAGCGGCGCAGCAGCGCGACGTCGATGACCGACGCCGTGGCACCGATCACGCCGAGCCGCTCGGCGCCGTCGATCAGCGGCAGCCAGGCGACGATCCGGCCCTGGGCCAGCTCCTCGACGCGCAGCGCGTGCGCCCGGTAGGCCGAACCGGCGACGGTGGTGTCCACCGTGAGCGGGTCCGGTCCCGCAGCCAGCGGCACCAGGCACCGCTGCTGGATGTCCACGAGGTACACGTCGATCCGGTCGAGCCCGACGGCGTCGGCGAAGCGCTGGGCCAGGGCGGGCAGCTCCATGGGCGCCGCCGCGTGCGCCGAGGCGAGCAGCTGCTCGAACAGCTGCTCCCCGGGGCCGGGCTGCCGGGGGCCGGGGCCCGAGCGCGCGGGTCCGGAGCTGTCGGGCCCGTAGCTGTCGGGCCCGGCGTTTCCTGATCCGGCGTCTCCCGGTCCGGCGTTTCCGGCTCCGGGCTCCCTGGGCTGGCTCGACATCTGTGATCACCGCCTCATGAGCAGTCTCACACCGGGTCCCGGATCGCGCCCGGCTTGGGGCGGGCGGGGCACGTTCTGCGCCTGCGCCCGCCCGATTTCCGGCTCCTAGGCGCCTGCCCCGGTCCACCGGGCCGGCCGTCTCAGCGGTTGACCCCGGTCCGCGGAGGCCCGCAAGCGCAGCGTAAGGTCGCGGACCGGCCGCATGCGGCCGAACCGACCAATACAGTCACCGAACAAGGAGCCGCTGGTCATGCCAGCCAATGACGCCGCTGAGGCGCCGATCTACGACACCCTCGTCCAGGAGCACGGCGACGTCCTCGCGACAGCCCGCAAGGCCGCCGAGGAGACCCAGCAGAGAGCCGAAGCCGTGCTGGACTTCAGGGGGCCGATCACGGTCGCCCCGGACGCCCCGTCCGCCGAACCCGCGGCGTAGGCCTCGACGGGGCAGGGAAGGCCCCGGCCTCACAGCCCCGCGGCCCTCACATGCCCCGCCGCCCGTTGTGGGCGACGCTGGAAGCACACGTACGCCGTCGCAGTCCCGATGGCCGGAGGTGCCGATGGATCCCGTGCGGGCGCTGGAACGGATCGCCTTTCTGCTGGAGCGTGGCCGCGCCCCGACCTACCGCGTGAAGGCCTTTCGCACCGCGGCCGCGGTGATCGGTGACCTGGCCGACGGCGAGGCGGCGCGGCGCGTCGCCGACGGGTCCCTGGAGTCGCTCAAGGGCATCGGGCCCAAGACCGCCGGTGTGGTCCGCGAGGCGCTGGCCGGCGACGTGCCGGGGTACCTGGAGCGGCTCGAGGGCGAGGCGGACGCCCCGCTCGTCGAGGGCGGTACCCGGCTGCGGGCGCTGCTGCGCGGCGACTGCCACCTGCACTCCGACTGGTCCGACGGCGGCAGTCCGATCGAGGAGATGGGCCGGGCGGCGCGGGCGCTGGGCCATGAGTGGGCCGTGCTCACCGACCACTCGCCGAGGCTGACCATCGCGCGCGGTCTGTCGCCGGAGCGGCTGCGCGAGCAGCTGGCGGTGGTGGCCGACCTCAACGAGCGCTGGGCGCCCTTCCGGCTGCTCACGGGCATCGAGTGCGACATCCTCGACGACGGCTCGCTCGACCAGGAACCCGAGCTGCTCGACCAGCTCGACGTGGTGGTCGCCTCGGTGCACTCCAAGCTGCGCATGGACGCCGCCGCGATGACCCGGCGCATGGTCGCCGCCGTCAGCGATCCGCGGGCCGACGTGCTCGGGCACTGCACCGGCCGGCTCGTCACCGGGCGCGGCAGGCCGGAGTCGCAGTTCGACGCGGACGCGGTGTTCGCCGCGTGCGCGGACCACGGCACGGCCGTGGAGATCAACAGCCGTCCGGAGCGGCTCGACCCGCCGCGCCGGCTGCTGCGCCGGGCGGTGGACGCCGGAGTGCTGTTCTCCGTGGACACCGACGCGCACGCACCGGGTCAGCTGGACTGGCAGGTGATCGGGTGCGCGCGGGCCGAGGAGTGCGGGGTGCCCGCCGAGCGCGTGGTGACGACCTGGACGGCGGAGAGACTGCTGGCGTGGACGGCGCAGAGCCGGGCGGCTGCCTGAGAGGGCTCGGCGTCGGGGGTCTGCGGTTGTGTCGGGGGGCCTGGGGTGCGGAGCCCGCTCGGAGAACGCTCGGAGCGGGCTCGGAGATCGCTCAGAGACCGCCCGCCAGCAGCCGGTCGGGCGTCAGGGGCAGCTCGCGCAGCCGCAGTCCGGTCGCGTGGTGCACCGCGTTGCCGATGGCCGCCGCCGTTCCGACGATGCCGATCTCGCCGATGCCCTTGCTGCCCATGGGGTTGAGGTGGGGGTCCTCCTCGTCGATCCAGTGCGCCTCGATCGCGGGCACGTCCGCGTGCGCCGGTACGTGATAGGCGGCGAGGTCGGCCTCCGTGAAGTCGCCGAAGGCCGCGTCCATGGTGCTGCCCTCGGTCAGCGCCATGCCCAGGCCCATCGTCATCGCGCCGATGAACTGCGAGCGTGCGGTACGGGAGTTGAGGATGTGCCCGGCCGCGTAGACGCCGAGCAGGCGGCGCACCCGGACCTCGCCGGAGACCGTGTCCACGCCGACTTCGGCGAAGTGGGCGCCGAAGGAGTGGCGGGAGTAGGCGCTGTCCGCGTCGGCCTTGCCGGCCGTGTCGGCGGTGGCGCCCACGCCCTCCGGGGGCAGCTGCTGCCCCTGCTGTCCCGCCAGGCGGGCGGCCAGCCGCGTACAGGCCTCGTGGACGGCCCAGCCCCAGGAGGCCGTCCCGGAGGAACCGCCCGCCAGCGGCGCGGCCGGCAGGTCGCTGTTGCCGATGTCCGTGCGCACGGAGTCCAGCGGGACGCCCAGCGCGTCGGCGGCGACCTGGGCGAGCACGGTGCGGGCGCCGGTGCCGATGTCGGTGGCGTTGACGCGGACCACGAAGCTGCCGTCCGGGTAGGCGTGGGCGCTGGCCCGGGAGGGCGCGACGACCACCGGGTAGGTGGCCGCGGCGACTCCGCTGCCCACCAGAACGGGCCCCTCGGCGCGCGAGCGGGGGCGCGGGTCGCGCTCGGACCAGCCGAAGCGGCGGGCTCCCTCGCGCAGACACTCGGCGAGGTGGCGGCTGCTGAAGGGCTTGGAGCTGTCGGGCTCCCGCTGGGTGTCGTTGCGCAGCCGCAGCTCGATGGGGTCGATGCCGAGCGTCTGGGCGAGTTCGTCCATCGCCGACTCCAGCGCGTACATGCCCGGCGCCTCGCCCGGAGCCCGCATCCACGAAGGGCTCGGCACGTCGAGCGGCACCACGCGGTGGGTGGTGCGGGCGTGCGGCGAGGGATACATGATGCGCGTGGCGGCGGCGGCCGTCTCGACGAACTCCTTGATGCGTGAGGTGTGCGCGGTCACCTCATGGATCACCGAGGTCAGCGTGCCGTCCCGGTCCGCTCCCAGTTGCACCCGGTGCAGGGTCGGCGAGCGATGGCCCACCACGGCCGGCAACTGGCGCCGCGGCAGGACGAGTTTGACGGGCCTGCCGGTCATGCGGGCCGCCATGGAGGCGAGCACCACCTGGGGGCGGGGCGTGCCCTTGGAGCCGAAGCCGCCGCCGACGTGCTCGGAGACGACCGTGATCCGCTCCTTGGGCAGCGCGAACAGGCCGGCCAGGACATCGCGGACGGTGCTGGCGCCCTGGCTGGAGTCGTGGACGGTCAGCCGCTCGTCCTGCCAGTGGGCGGTGGAGGCGTGCGGCTCCATGGGGTGGTTGTGCAGCGGCGCCACCCGGTAGGTGACATCGACGCGGGAGGGCGCGGAGGCGAACGCCCCCTCCGCGTCCCCGCGCACGTGCTCGCCCGAGGTGCCGTCCTCGTCCTCCGGCACACGGGCGTCGGGGTGATCGGCCTTCAGGGTGACGTCGTGCTTCTCCTCGGCGTAGCTGACCCGGACGGCTGCGGCGCCCTCGCGGGCGGCCTCCAGACTGTCGGCGACGACGAGCGCGACGTACCAGCCCCGGTGCGGAACGCGCGCGTTCTGGAGTACGGCCAGCGTGGCGTCGTCCGGCTTCTCCAGGCGCGGCGCGTTGAGGTGGGTGAGGACTTCGACGACACCGGGCAGCGCCAGGGCCGCCGAGGCGTCGACGGCGCTGACCGTGCCGCGCGCCACCGTGGCGGGCACCGGCCAGGCGTAGGCGCAGCCTTCCGGCGTGTGCTCGGCGGCGTAGCGGGCGGTCCCGGTCACCTTCTGGGGGCCCTCCCTGCGCTCGGCGGGCGCTCCGAGTGCGCTGACGGTGTCCGGCATGGGGTTCTCCCTGAGGGCGGGCGGGGTCTTGGTCAGGTGGCGGAGGGTGAGTCGGCGAGCCGGCTCAGGACGTCACAGGCGAGGTTGCGGGCGAGACGCACCTTGAACACGTTGTCCCGCAGCGGCTCGGCCGCCGACAGCTCGGCGTCCACGGCCCGCCGGAACGCCTCGTCGCTCGGCGCGCCGCCCACCAGCTCCCGCTCGGCACGCACGGCACGCCAGGGCCGGTGGGCCAGCCCGCCGAACGCGATCCGCACCTCGCGTACGACGGAGTCCTCGACGTCCAGGACCACGGCCACCGAGGCGAGCGCGAAGGCGTAGGAGGCGCGGTCGCGGGCCTTGCGGTAGGCGGACGGCAGCCGCGCGGCCGCGGCCGGGAGCACCACTCCGGTGATCAGTTCGCCGGGTGCGATCTCGGTGTCCAGGTCCGGACGGTCGCCGGGCAGGCGGTGGAACTCGGTGACGGGCAGGGTGCGCCGTCCCCGTACGCCGTGCAGCTCCACCTGGGCGTCCAGTGCGGCGAGCGCGACGGCCATGTCGGAGGGGTGGGTGGCGATGCACTGCGTCGAGTGGCCCAGGACCGCGTGGTCGCGGTGGACGCCGTCGCGCGCGCCGCAGCCGGTGCCGGGCTCGCGCTTGTTGCACGGCTTGCTCAGGTCCTGGAAGTAGGGGCAGCGGGTGCGCTGGAGCAGGTTGCCGCCGGTCGTGGCCACATTGCGCAGCTGGCCCGAGGCTCCCGCGAGCAGCGCCTGGGACAGAACGGGGTAGCGCTCGCGCACCAGCGGATGGGCGGCCAGGTCGCTGTTGCGCACCGTCGCACCGGCGCGGACGGAGCCGTCCGGCAGTTCCTCGACGGCGTCCAGCGGCAGCCTGCTGACGTCGATCAGCGTGCCGGGCCGCTCCACGCCCAGCTTCATCAGGTCGACGAGATTGGTGCCGCCGCCCAGATAGCGGGAGCCGGGCCGGCCCGCGTGGGCCGCGGCCGCCTCTTCGACGCTGTAGGCGCGTACGTACCGGAAGGGCTTCACCGGGTCACGTCCTCGACGGCCTCGACGATGTGCGGATAGGCGCCGCAACGGCACAGGTTGCCGCTGAGCCGCTCACGGATCTCGTCCCGGGTCAGCTCCACGGGCGCGCCGGTGTCGGCGCCCGGATCCGTCACGTGCGAGGCGTGGCCCGCCGCGGCCTCCTCCAGGGCGCCGACGGCCGAACAGATCTGTCCGGGGGTGCAGTAGCCGCACTGGAAGGCGTCGCGCTCCAGGAAGGCCTGCTGCAGGGGGTGCAGCCGCTCACCATCGGTGCCGCGCAGCCCCTCGACGGTGGTGACGGCGCACCCGTCGTGAGCGACGGCCAGCAGCAGACAGCTGTTCGCGCGGCGACCGTCGACCAGCACGGTGCAGGCACCGCACTGGCCGTGATCGCAGCCCTTCTTGGCGCCGGTGAGACCCAGCTGCTCGCGCAGGACGTCCAGCAGCGTCGAACGGTGGTCGACGGTGACGCGGCAGGGCTCGCCGTTCACCGTCAGGGGCACTTCCGAGCGGAACACATCGGTCCCCATGGCGCTCTGCTCCCTCGTCGAAGTCTGGTCTGCGTGACGTCCGCGGTGTCACCGCGTAACCAGCCTGAGTCAGGACACACGTTCCGGCATGCCGGGCGCCGTCAGGGTGTCGTCACGGTTTGCGGGCCAGGCCGCCGTGTTCGCCGATGGGCTCCGGGGCGGGGGTGTCGGTGTCCGGGCGCCAGAAGGGGACCGAGACGACTCCGGGGGCCAGCAGGTCCAGGCCGTCGAAGAACGCGGTGATCTGGTCGACGGGGCGCAGGAAGTAGGGGACGGCGCCGGTTTCGTTGTAGGCGTCCTGGGCCTGTTCGTAGTCCGTGTCGGTGCCCCGCGAACCGTCGTTGATGGAGAGGTAGCTGCCGGAGGGCAGGCCTTCCATCAGACGGGTGACGATGGAGCGCGCCTGGTCGTAGTCGGCGACGTGGCCCAGGATGTTGCTGAGGATCAGGGCGGTGGGGCGGGTGAGGTCGAGCGTCTCGGCTGCGGCCGCCAGGATGCGGTCGGGGTCGGACAGATCGGCGTCGACGTACGCGGTGGCTCCCTCGGGAGTGGAGGTGAGCAGGGCGCGGGCGTGCGCGAGGACCATCGGGTCGTGGTCGACGTACACGATCTTGGTGCGGGGATCGAGCCGCTGGGCGACCTCGTGGGTGTTGTCCACGGTCGGCAGGCCGGTGCCGATGTCCAGGAACTGCCCGATGCCCGCCTCGGTGACCAGGTGGGTGATGTTGCGGCGCAGGAAGGCGCGGCTGCTGCGGGCGACGGTGACGATGCCGGGGAAGACGGCGCTGTAGGCGTCGCCCGCCGCCTCGTCGACGGGATAGTTGTCCTTCCCGCCCAGCCAGTAGTTCCAGATCCGGGCCGAGTGCGGCACCGATGTGTCGATCTTCTGATGCGCCGCAGGTCCGGGCGTCGTGGCGTGGTCGGTCATGGGTAGCGTCCGTCTTTCCACCGAGGCGTGAACTGTTCAACGCACAACCTATGTCCCAACCGCGCCGACGCGTACACCAGTTCACGTTCTCGGCGAGTTCTGTGACCGGCGCGCCATGAAGAGGTCGTGTCAGCGGTCTGGCGGCGCCCTGCTGCCTCCGCGAGGATGACCCCTTCGCCTGAGGTGTCCGCCGGTTCCTGTGGGGCGTGTGCGGCCGGGAGGAAGGGCAGCGCGATGGGATCACACGCGGCGGCCGGACGGCGCAGGCCGGTCGTGGTGGCGGCGCTCGGCGCGGGACTGCTGGCGGCCCTGTTGTCCATCCCGAGCGCCGGGGGAGCGCCGCAGTCGGCCGACGCCTGCGGCAGCGTCGGCACGGAGCTGCCGCGCGGCGACTGCGGCCCGTTCTGGCAGGTCGTCGCCGAGGACTTCAACGGCGACCGGGTGCCGCTCGGCGCGTTCAGCGACTGCGACCATCACGCCGACACGTCCGCCGCGTACTGCGAGGGCCTCAAGGGTTCCTACCGCGCCAACTGGTGGGCGTATCCCACCGGTTGGCGTGACACGGCCAACGACCGGGGCCGCGATGTCGTGGGCGTCTACCACCCGGAGGACACCGTGAGCGTGGGCCCTGCGGAGAACGGCGACGGCCGCATGCGTATCCGGATGTGGCGGCCTGACGACGGAGGGCCGGTCCATGCCGCCGCGGTCGTACCGCGTGCCGTCATGCAGATGAAGTACGGCAAGTACAGCGCCCGTATCAAGGTGACCAAGCCTGCCCCCGGATACAAGTCGGCGTGGCTGCACTACGGCGGCGGCTGCGAGATGGACCACCCCGAGGGCAACTGGGCCGGGGACCTCACCGCCTTCCACCATCCGTGCGGCGGCGGGGAGCAGGGCACGTACCGCGGCGCCGACAAGTGGACCGAGTGGCACACGGTGTCGACCGAATGGACTCCCGGGCGCGTGCGCTTCTTCGTGGACGGGCGGGAGACGGGACAGGACACCAGGGGTGTGCCGGACCATCCGCTGTCCTGGGTCCTGCAGAACGAGAGCGCGCTCGAAGGCCCGGGAGCGGCGCCCGGCAGCAGCGCGCAGCTGGAGATCACCTGGGTCGCCGCGTACGCGTACGACTGGAAGTAGGGACGCAGGGGACCCGAGTAGCCCCGCGGCGCGTGGGCAGCAGGCTCACACGCCCGCTGGTGGTGATGTTTCAGCGGGAGCCGTTCGGCAAAGCGTACAAATATGGTGCAAATTGGCTACACGATGATGACCGAGCAAGCGGGCCCCCGAGCCCTCGTCGACGATCTGGTCGCGGCGGAGCGGGCCGGGTTCGACTTCTCCGTCACGTCCGACCACTACTTCCCCTGGCTCGACTCGCAGGGGCACGCGCCCTACGCGTGGAGCGTGCTGGGCGCGGCGGCGCAGGCGACCTCGCGGATCCCGCTCATGACGTACGTGACCTGCCCGACGGTCCGCTATCACCCGGCCGTGGTGGCGCAGAAGGCCGCGACGATGCAGCTGCTCTCCGAGGGCCGCTTCCGGCTGGGCCTGGGCTCGGGCGAGAACCTCAACGAGCACGTGGTCGGCGCGGGCTGGCCCTCCCCGCAGGTCCGCCTGGAGATGCTGGAGGAAGCGGTGGAGATCATCCGCGCGCTGTTCACCGGCGACAACGTCAACCACCAGGGCGCCCACTTCGACGTGGCGAACGCCCGGCTGTGGGATGTCCCCGACGAGCTGCCCCCCATTGGAGTGGCGGTCTCCGGCGGACGTTCCTGCGCCCTGGCCGGACGCCTCGCCGACCTGGTCATCGCGACCGAGCCCAAGGCCGAGCTGCTCGCCTCGTTCGACGAGCACGGCGGCAGCGGCAAGCCGCGCGTGGGTCAGTTGCCCGTCTGCTTCGACACCGACAAGGACGCCGCCGTCGCCCGTGCGCACGACCAGTTCCGCTGGTCGGTCGGCGGCTGGCCCGTCAACGCGGAACTGCCCGGTCCGTCCGGCTTCGCGGGCGCCACCCAGTACGTCACCCGGCAGGACATCGCCGACCAGATCCCGTGCGGCGACGACGTCGACGCCTTCGTCGACGCCGTACGCCCCTACGCCGAGGCGGGCTTCACGGAGGTCGCCCTCGTCCAGGTGGGCGGCGAGCACCAACGCCCCTTCATCGACTGGGCGGAGAAGAAGCTGCTGCCTGCGCTGCGCGACCTCTGAACCCCTCACACGGCACCGTCGGCCACCACATCGGGCACCGGCAGTCGCCCCACCAGATACCTGCCCCCACATCGGGTACCCGTGACCCCACATCAGGTACCCGCGACCCCACTGGAGAACAGCGTGAACGACACATCCGGCCCGGCTTCCCCCACCGCCCCCTCCGACTCCCCCGACCTGGTGCAAGTGGTCCTGGGGGAGTGCTCCGCGGCCGACGCGGACGCCGTCTTCGGCGTGCTGCGGACCCACTTCTCCTCCGACCGCGGTGAGGAGGCGCCGCACCGCACGGAGCAGCCCCGCCCCGCCGTCTGGACCGGTGCCTTCGTCGCCGCCCACAGCCCGGGACCCGTCCGGGGCGTGCTGCTGGCGGACACGGTCACCGCCGACCTGCAGGGCAGCCCGGTCGCGGTGGACCGGCTGCGTGCCACGCTCGAATCGGCCTTCGTGGCCTCGGCCACCGGCACGGCCTCCGGCGACCAGGAGGTCCAGGTGCAGCTGCGCCTGACGGGCGCCGAGCACGGGGAGCCGCCGCTGCCGGGCCACTGAGGCCTGCCCTCAGCAGTGCAGATCAATGACTGCCTCGACGATGCGCATCAGGCGGTCCCCCGCCTGATCGATGCTTCCGTTCTGCGTGCTGACCTGCGCGCCTTCGAGTACGAAGGTGATCTCGGCCGTGGCCTGTTCGGGGTCGGGCAGCCCGGCCTCGACGCACAGG
This sequence comes from Streptomyces sp. NPDC054047, assembly GCF_055585065.1. Classification (NCBI taxonomy): domain Bacteria; kingdom Bacillati; phylum Actinomycetota; class Actinomycetes; order Kitasatosporales; family Streptomycetaceae; genus Streptomyces; species Streptomyces sp. NPDC054047. Next base: position 263,397 of record NZ_JBVJKV010000007.1, read on the forward strand.
GCGAGCAGCCTGCGGGTCTGGCGGGCCTTGTGCTCCTCGATGACCTGCCGTGCGGGGTGGGCGCGGTCGGGCAGTTCGGCGAGGGAGTTGATGAAGGGGCAGCCCCGGTGCGAGATCGCCGGCAGACCCTCGGCGATGAACCGGGCCAGGCCCAGGATCTGCTCCCTGGGCCGGCCGGGGTACTGGGCCTCGACCCGGTCGAAGGCCGCCTGGTAGTCGGCGGCGACGATCCGCAGCCACTCCGCGACCAGTGCGTCCTTGGTCCCGAAGTGCCGGTAGATCGCCATCTTGGTCGTCTCGGCCCTGTCGGCGATCGCCTGGACGCCCACGCGCCGGATCCCCTCGCTCTGGAAGAGCTCTTCCGCCGCGTCGAGGATGCGCTCCCGGGGCGGCAGTTTCGCCACCCTGCTCGATCTGCTCGCTCTGCTCGGCCTTCCGGCGGTCGCTGCCATGACTGCTCCGTGACGTCCGGTCGAGGGGTCCTTTGACTTCGCTGTTACGGTACCAGTCCGTCCCGTGCGATACCGATCGGTATCGTCAGGGACTCGACGGTATCGTTCTTCCGCTGGGAGTGACAGTGAGAGTTGCCGAGTACGTGAGCTTCGACGCGGTCGGCCTTGCAGAGCTGGTGGCCCGGGGCGAAGTGACCCCCGCCGAACTGGAAGCAGCCGCGCGCGAGGCCGCGCAGGCGGTCGATCCGCAGATCAACGCGATCGTGGAGACCTGGCAGGCCGACGACGAACCCCGCCCCGCCGGCACACCTCTGGCGGGTGTCCCCTTCCTGATCAAGGACATCGGAGTCTCCATGGCCGGGCGGCGCATGGAGCTCGGCAGCCGTCTCGCGGCCGGCCACGTCGCCGCCGCCGACTCCGCCCTCATGCGGCGCTTCCGACGCGCCGGCCTCGTGACGTTCGGGCGTACCGCGACACCGGAGTTGGCCTACAGCATCACCACGGAACCGGCGCTGTACGGCCCGGTCCGCAATCCGTGGGACCTGGAGCGGAGCGCGGGCGGCTCCAGCGGCGGCGCGGGCGCGGCGGTGGCTGCCGGGGTGGTCCCGATCGCCCACGCCACCGACGCCGCGGGCTCGCTGCGCATACCCGCCGCCTACAACGGCCTGTTCGGGCTCAAGCCCACCCGTGGCCGGGTCTCCATGGGCCCCGGCGCCGACGAAGTCTTCAGCGGCCTGGCCGTGCAGGGCAGCGTCAGCCGCACCGTGCGCGACAGCGCGGCCCTGCTCGACCTGATCCGCGGCCCGGAACCGGGTGATCCCTACTTCGCCCACCAGCCGTCCCGGCCCTACGCGGAGGAAGTCACCCGCCCGCCGGGCTCGCTGCGGATCGGTGTCATCGCCCAGGCGTGGGGCGGACGCCGTACCACCGCACCGGTGGCCGACGCGCTGTCGCGCACGGTGCGGCTGCTCGCATCCCTCGGCCACCGGGTGGAGGAGGCCGAGGTCGACCTCGGGGCCCATTGGGAGGAGTTCGTGCTGGCCAGCGCCCGGCTGATGACGGCGCATCTCGCGGCCTCGGTCGACGAGCTGGCTGCCGCCTTCGACCGGCCCGTCGACTCCTCCACCCTCGAGCCGGGGACCCTGGCCGGCTACCACTACGGGCAGCGGGTCACGGGCGCCCAGTTCGTCACCGCGCTCGCCCTCCGCAACCGGGTCGCGCGAAGCCTGGCCCGGTACTTCGAGGCTTACGACGTCTTGCTCACCCCGACCGTGCCGGAGCTTCCGCTGCTCGCGGGCGCCTACACCGAGGGTGCGCAGACACTGGACGGCCTCGGCTGGATCGACCGCCTCAACGACCGCTCGCCGTTCACCATGGCGTCCAACGTGGCGGGCACACCCGCCATGTCCGTGCCGGTGACGGCGGACGCCGGGACAGGGCTCCCGATCGGTATGCAGTTCGCCGCCGGATACGGGCTCGAAGGCCGCCTCTTCCGCCTCGCGGGACAGCTCGAACAGGCAAGCCCGTGGTCGGGCCGGACCCCCACGGTGTGGGCGGGGAACCAGCCGGCCTACTGATGCGGGAGCACGAGGTGAGAAGGGTCGTCCTCGGGCCCGATCGTCCTGGAGCCCCTGGCGTACTGACAGCAGAACTCCACCGGCTCCTCGAAGTCGACCGCCAGCACGGGGTCGGCCCCCGGCAGCGGTACGGCCGGTTCGATGACGTAGCGGTGGCGCGTGACCTGGTCCATCGGCTCGACCAACTCCACGCGGGAGAACGGCGAGGCCCCTGGGCCGTCGCCCAGGGGCCCCTCCACGCTCCACTTCGCATGCAGCTCCACGACGCCCGGTTCCGGGCACCGCCACAACAGGCGGGTGACATACAGCGCGTCGGCGTTGAACCACGCGCTCCAGCCCCGGCCGTCGTCGAGAAGGCCGAGTTCGGAGGCCTCCATGACCCCGTAGGAGAAGGGGAGGCTGCTCCAGTGGCCCACCAGTGCGTCGTCCAGATCCATCCCTGGATCATCGCGCGGCAGGCACCCGGCCGTGCGGCCAGGTGTGTCAGCCCTTGCCGTCCGGGTCGGACGGGCCGTACCAGACCGTCGTGGCGTTGCAGAACTCGCGGATGCCGTGCCCGGCCAACTCCCGTCCGTACCCCGAGCGTTTGACGCCGCCGAAGGGCAGGCCGGGGTGGGAGGCGGTCATGCCGTTGAAGAAGACGCCGCCCGCCTGGAGGTCTTGGACGCAGCGTTCGACATCGGCGTCGTCGCGCGTCCACACATTGGAGCTGAGCCCGAACGGCGAGTCGTTGGCCAGCGTCACGGCCTCGTCCAGGTTCGCCACGCGATAGAGCGTGGCCACCGGGCCGAACGCCTCCTCCTTGTGGATGCGCATGTCCGGGGTCACGTCGGCCAGCACGGTGGGGGAGTAGTACCAGCCCCGCTCCTGCTCCTTGGGGCGCTGCCCGCCGCACAGCGCGGTGGCGCCCCGGGCGAGCGCGTCGTCGACGAGCTCCTCCAGGTCGCTGCGGCCCTGTTCGGTGGCGAGCGGGCCGACGTCGGTGTCCTCGCTCGCCGGGTCGCCGACGGTCAACTCTCGCATACCCGACACGAATCGGTCGCGGAAGTCGTCAAAGACGTCCGTGTGCACGATGAAGCGCTTGGCGGCGATGCAGGACTGTCCGTTGTTCTGCACCCGGGCGGTCACGGCGGTCGCCGCGGCCCGCTCGATGTCGGCGCTCGGCAGCACCAGGTAGGGGTCGCTGCCGCCCAGCTCCAGGACCGTCTTCTTGATCTCGTCGCCGGCGATGGACGCCACCGAGCGGCCGGCCGGTTCGCTGCCGGTGAGGGTCGCCGCGGCCACCCGCTCGTCGCGCAGGATGCCCTCGACGGCGCCCGAGCCGACGAGCAGCGTCTGGAAGCAGCCTTCGGGGAACCCGGCGCGCTGGAAGAGGTCCTGGAGGTACAGGGCCGTCTGGGGCACGTTCGACGCGTGCTTGAGCAGGCCTACGTTGCCCGCCATCAGGGCGGGCGCGGCGAACCGTACGACCTGCCAGAGCGGGAAGTTCCACGGCATCACGGCGAGCACGACGCCCAGCGGGCGGTAGCGGACGATGGCCCGGCTCGCGCCGGAATCCGCCACGTCGGCCTGCGCGGGGTGCTCGTCCGCGAGCAGGTCCTCGGCCCGCTCGGCGTACCAGCGCATGGCCTTGACGCACTTGGCCGCCTCGGCCCTTGCCGCCTTGATGGGCTTGCCCATCTCGGTGGTCATGGTCCGGGCGATGAACGCGTTGTCCTCCTCCAGCAGTTCGGCGGCCCGGTTCATCAGCCGGGCACGCTCGCTGAAGGCGCTGGTGCGGTACTGGCCGAACGCGGCGTGGGCGGACGCCAGACGGCGCTCGACCGTCGCGTCCTCCAGCGGCTCGAAGGTCTCGAGCGTCTCGCCGGTGGCGGGATCGACCGTGGCGATGGGCATGCCGTTCCTCCTGGAAACGCCTAGCGCGACTCGGGGGGACCCTGGTGGGGCTCCTCCCAGGAGTCCGCGCGCGGCTGGGGCTCCTGCGGTGGGTCGGGGCGTCGGGTGACCTGTCGCCGTCCGAACAGGAACAGGGCGAGCAGTACGGCGACGATCACCACGCCGATGATCAGCATCAGCGACGAGGTTCCGCTTGCGGCGAGGGGCATGCAGTGCCTCCTATAGGGCCCGAAGGCTGTGGCCCCGGGTGTTGCGGTCCCCGGGATTCACCCTAGAGCGACATGCTCGGGGAAGCATGCGCTGCGACGTGCCGGGTGCCCTGATATGGGGAACGCACACGTCCCCTGGCCGGTCGGATCTTCGGGGCGGGGCCCTTCAGAGGATCTCCAGGGGCTCCTTGCCCACCGGCGCGGGGAACGCGGCATCCAGCGCCTTGAGGTCCTCGTCGGTGAGGCGGAGATCGAGGGCGGCGTGGTTCTGCTCCACGTGCGCCGCGGTGGAGGCCTTGGGGATGGCGATGACGTCGTCGTGGCGCAGCACCCAGGCGAGCGCCACCTGTAGCGGTGTGCTCCCGTGCGCGGACGCCACCGCCTCCAGGGCCTGATGGCCGAGCAGCCGCCCCTGTTCCAGCGGCGAATAGGCCATCACGGGCACCGAGCGTTCGCGACACCAGGGGAACAGGTCGTACTCGGGGCCGCGGCGGGTGAGGTTGTAGAGCACCTGATCCGTCTGCGGGAGGGCGTCCCGGGGGAGATCCGCCAGGTCGTCGACATCGAGGTTGCTCACGCCCCAGGCGCCGATGCTGCCGCGGCTCACCAGGCCCTCGAGGGCCTCGACGGTCTCGGCGAGCGGCACACCGCCGCGCCAGTGCAGCAGATACAGGTCGATCCGGTCGGTGCCGAGGCGGCGCAGGCTCGCGTGGCAGGCATCCACCGTGCCGCGGGCGTCGGCGTTCGACGGCAGCACCTTGCTCACCAGAAAGACCTCGTCGCGGTGCCCGCGGACGGCCTCGCCGACCAGCTCCTCCGATGCGCCGCTCCCGTACATCTCCGCCGTGTCGATCAGCGTCATGCCCAGGTCCAGGCCCCTGCGCAGGGAGGCCAGTTCCTCGGCGCGGCGCGAAGGATCGTCGCCCATGCGCCAGGTGCCCTGGCCCAGGGCGGGCACGCTCACGCCGTTGGGGAACGTCACTGTCCTAGCCGCTGCCATCGCGTATCCCTTCTCGTCACTTCGCGGGTGCGGGCCGCGCACGACAGCGCCGGTGCCCGAAGTCATCGGACTCCCTTCCCGGCCGCCCGGCCCTCACGCAGAGAACTTCACACGGCCCGGCGCCGCCGCACAACCGATCACCACCAGTACGCGGGATAGCGCGGCGCGCTGGGACGGGCGCGCGAGGCGGCCCAGCCCGCCAGGACGACTACGAGGACCGATCCGGCCAGCAGGGGAACGAAGGTGGCGGGCCGGGGGTGGTGCAGGACGATGACGACGGCGGTGGCGCAGGCCGGCGAGTGCGGGGTGCGCGCCGCGGTCATCACGGCCAGGCCGATGCCCGCGGCCAGCGCCGCCGCCCACGGGGCGCTGCCCAGCGCGGCGAGGACCGCGTAGCCGACGCCGGCGCACAGCAGATGGCCCGCTATCACGCTGCGCGGCTGGGCGAGCGGCAGCCGGGGCGCGCTGTGCACGATCGCGGCGGATGCCGCCAGCGGGGGTATCAGGACCGGCTCGTGGACGACCGAGCCGACGGCGACCAGCGCCAGGAGCACGGCGGTGACGGCGCTGACGTTGTGCAGGGCGGTGCCCGCGGGCGGCGGGGCCGGGGCGCGGCCCACGAGGCGGGGCAGGACGCGGGGGAGTGCGCGGATCTGAGGGCGCGGTCGGGCAGGCGCGGGCGGCGCCTCGATGATTTCGTCGGTGCTCAAGAGAAGGACGTTCCGGACTTCAGCCGGCGGGAAACCCGGACGGCGAGGTGACAAAGGGCAGGAGTCGCCACGGCCGCCCGTGCGGTCGGCAGGGGGCGCGGGCAGCATCGGCGGCCCGGGGTCGGGGCGTCCGCGTACTCACCCAAGATCCTACGAAGCCCTGCCGCGCGGCCTGCGGCCAGGTCCGGTGATCACGGTGCTGACCAGGACCGCAAGGAGGGGGTGCCGTGCCGTCAGGCCGCGGGGCAGAGGGCTGCGGGGGTGGCCGGGGCCGTGGCCCGGGCCACGGTGGCGGGTACGGGCCGGGGGGCGTGGGCGGTGGCTTGCGAGCGGGTGCGTGCGAAGACGACCAGGCGCAGGACCGCGAACCGCGCGACACCGGTGAGCGCTGAGGCGGAGAGGTAGACGACCTGCTCGAGCAGCGCACCGGGCGCCGCCACCAGCTGCTGCAGGACGAACATCGCCATGCAGGTCACCGCGTACGCGATCGCCGCGGATCCGGCCGACTGCGCATGCTGACGCCAGGTCGCGCGCCCGCCCGCGCCGAAGGTGAAGCGGGCGTGCAGCTCGGTGGCCAGGAGTGTGGACGCCACGGTGATCACGGCGTTGGCCAGGGCCCAGGGAATCCAGGAGGCGAGGGCCGCCACGGCGAAGCTGGAGGCGAGTCCCACCCCGCCGCCGCAGAGCACGAAGCGGGCGAAGGCGGTGAACGCGCCGGGTGCCGCCTGCTGCTGTCTCTGTGCTGTTTCCATGATCGGCCCCCCTCGACGGCTGCTTCGCGAAGCGCGCGCCCCTCGGCCTGCGAGACGGAGGGGTGCGCGATCCGTGGTGCCATCATGGCACACGAATGACACCATGGCGAGCCATTAATGACGCCACTGGTGTCGCTCGTGGCGTCACGACGCGCGGGTGGCGCGAATGCGCAGGTCAGCGGCTGGCGGCTGCCCGGCGTGCGCGACACCGAGCGGCGTCGTGCCCGCGCCGCGCAGCAGGACGAGGCAGAAGAGCCCCGCTGCGGCCATGACGACGGCCGCGCCGATCGCGGCGAAGCCCATCCCGTGCGTGAAGGCGTCGCGCGCTGCCGTCAGTACGGTGTCCGCCGTACTGGACGGCAGTCGCTCGGCCACGGTGCTGGCGCCGCCCAGGGTTTCGCGTACCGCGCCCGCGTGCGGAACACCCGCCGGGAGGGCGTCGGCCATGTCGCGGCTGTAGACCGCCGCACCGATGGAGCCGAGGATCGCCATGCCCAGCGCTCCGCCCAGCTCCTGGCCCGACTCGAGGACGGCCGCGGCCGAGCCCGCACGCTCCGGCGGGGTGGCCCCCAGGGCGAGTTCAGTGGCCAGCGTCATGGCGGCGACCAGGCCGCCCGCATAGACCGAGGCGCCGGTCAGCGTGACCCATGGCGCCGTGTCGGCGTGCACCTGGGTCAGCCAGAGGAAGCCGCAGGCGGAGCCGAGGAAGCCGCCGCCCATGACGTACGCGCGGTCGACGCGCTGGGCGAGCGCGGCCGCGGTGGGCGCCATGACGGCCAGACCCGCGGCCGGCACCAGGCTCCACAGGGCGGCCTCGAACGGGCTCATGCCGAGGACGGACTGCAGGTACTGCGTGAGATAGACGGCCATGCCCACCGTGGCGAACATGGCGAGGAGGTTGGCGACCACCGGGCCGCCGAAGGCGCGCCGTCCCAGCAGGCCGAGGTCGATCATCGGGTGCGCCAGGCGCTTCTGACGGCGTACGAAGACGACGCCGAGCGCCAGCCCCGAACTGACACCGAGGGCGGGCAAAGGTGCGTATCCGTGCTGGGCCAGTTCCTTGATGCCGTAGATGACCGGAAGCAGGGCGCCGAGGGAGAGCGCCGCGCTCGGCAGGTCGAAGCGGCCCTGCTGCGGCGCCTTGAACTCCGGTACCAGGAAGGGGACCAGAGCCAGCAGGAGCGCCATCGCGGGCAGATTGATCAGGAAGACCGAACCCCACCAGAAGTGTTCCAGGAGCAGACCGCTGACCACCGGTCCCAGGGAGATGCCCGCGGTCATGACACCCGTCCACAGGGTCACCGCCTGGGCGCGCTGCTTCCGGTCGCGGAACAGATTGCGGATCAGGGCGAGCGTCGAGGGCATCAGGGCGGCGCCGCCGAGGCCCAGCAACGCCCGTACGGCGATGAGCAGTTCGGCCGTGTGCGCATACGCCGCGGCGACCGAGGCCGCACCGAAGACCGCGGCTCCCGCGAGCACCAGCGTGCGCCGGCCGATCCGGTCGCCGAGGGCGCCCATGGTGATGAGCAGGCCGGCGAGGACGAAGCCGTACATGTCGAGGATCCACAGCTGCTGGGTGGCGCCGGGTTCCAGGTCCTGGCTGATGTAGGGAATCGCGAAGTAGAGGATCGAGACGTCCATCGAGACCAGGAGCAGGGGCAGCATCAGGACGCCGAGGGCGGACCATTCCTTGCGGCCCGCGCGGGGGTGGGGTGAGTTCTCCATGCCCGGTACGGAATCGGCTCGGCGCGTACGCCGCAAACAACGACCTAGTGCACTTCCCCCTCCGCAGCTCCTGAACTGGAAGATGGCGCACCTGGTGCACTAGTACAGTGCGGCCATGGCTGCCGATCCGCCCTACCTCCGCATCGCGCGGGACATCCGCCGCAGGATCGACTCCGGCGCTCTCTCACCGGGCGACCGCGTGCCCTCCACCCGGCGCATCACCCAGGAGTGGGGGGTGGCGATGGCGACCGCGACGAAGGCGCTCGCCGCACTGAACCAGGAGGGCCTGGTGCGCGCCGTGCCCGGTGTCGGCACGGTGGTCGCGGAGCCGGGACGGGAACGCCGCACGGCCCCCGGCCAGGGCGGGCTGACCCGCGAGCGCATCATCCGCACCGCGATCGCGTTCGCCGACGCGGAGGGGCTCGCGGCGCTGTCCATGCGGCGCGTCGCCGCCGAGTTCGGCGCCTCCACCATGGCCCTGTACCGGCACGTCCCGAGCAAGGGCGAACTCGTCCGGCTGATGTCGGAGGCGGTGTTCAGCGAGGCGCCGGCAGGACCCAGGCCGCCGGGCTGGCGCGCGCAACTGGCCCAGGAGGCACGGTGGTTGTGGAGTCTGTACGAACGTCATCCCTGGCTGGGGCGGGCCATGGCAGGACTGACCCGGCCGATGGCCTCGCCCCACGCGATGCGCTACACCGAGCGGGTCCTGGCCGTTCTGCGCGGCGTGGGGCTCACGCCGTACCAGATGATCCATGTCCACCTGGCCGTCCTCGGGTACGCCCAAGGCGTCGCGCTGGCCATCGAGCTGGAATCCCAGGCACGCCAGGACACCGGCATGACCCCCGAGGAGTGGATGGCGTCCAACGAGCCGCGGATGGACGCCATCCAGACCGCCGAGGCGTACCCGGTCCTGTCCACGCTCTTCGGCGACGACGACTTCAGCCTGGAGCTGGGCACGCTCTTCGAGTTCGGGCTCGAACGGTTCCTGGACGGAATCGAGGCCCTCATCGCCAGGCCCGGGAACGCGTAGGCGCTCAGCGCACCAGGCAGGGGCGCTTGTTGTCGAACTGCCAGTCGGGGATGAGGTAGCGCATGCCGGTGGCGTCGTCGCGTGCGCCCAGGGCCTTACGCCGGTAGAGGTCGTGGGCCGCGAGCAGCCGGTCCATGTCGAGCTCGACGCCCAGGCCGGGGGCGTCCGGCACGGCGATCTCGCCGTCGACGATGCGGGGCGGGGCGGTGGTGAGGCGCTCCAGGCCTTCCTGCCAGATCCAGTGGGTGTCCAGGGCGTTGTAGTCCCCGGGGGCCGCGGCTCCGCAGTGGGTGACCATGGCCAGGGAGATGTCGAAGTGGTTGTTGGAGTGGCATCCCCAGGTCAGGCCCATCGCGTTGCACAGCTGCGCCACGCGGACCGAGCCCTGCATGGTCCAGAAGTGCGGGTCGGCGAGGGGGATGGAGACCGACTGGAGGGCCAGGGCGTGGGTCATCTGCCGCCAGTCGGTGGCGACCATGTTGGTGGCGGTCGGCAGCCCGGTGGCGCGGCGGAACTCGGCCAGGACCTCGCGGCCCGAGTATCCGCCCTCGGCGCCGCAGGGGTCCTCGGCGTAGGCGAGGGTGTCGGTCAGCGGGGTGCACAGCTCGATCGCCTCGCGCAGCGACCAGGCGCCGTTGGGGTCGAGGGTGATGCGGGCCTGCGGGAAGCGGTCCTTGAGCGCGCGGACGGCCGCGACCTCCTCGGCGCCCTCCAGGACACCGCCCTTGAGCTTGAAGTCCCGGAAGCCGTAGCGGTCGTAGGCGGCTTCGGCCTGCCGGACGATCGCCTCGGGGGACAGGGCCTGCTCGTGCCGGATGCGGTGCCAGTCCACGGGGGATTCGGGCTCGCGGACGTACTCCAGATCGGTGCGGTCGGGATCGCCGACGTAGAAGAGGTAGCCCAGGACGCGGACGGAGTCGCGCTGCTGGCCGTCGCCGAGCAGCGCAGCGACGGGCACCTCCAGGTGCTGGCCGAGCAGGTCGAGCAGGGCGGACTCCACGGCGGTCACCGCGTGGACGGCGGTGCGCAGGTCGAAGGTCTGGGCGCCGCGTCCACCGGCGTCACGGTCGGCGAAACGGTCGCCGATCTCGCGCAGGACGCGCTTGTGGTCACCGAGGCGGGCGCCGACGACGAGGGACTCGGCGTCGCGCAGGGTCTGGGTGATCTTCTCGCCGCCCGGTACCTCGCCCAGGCCGGTGCGGCCCTCGGAGTCCCGCAGGACCACGATGTTGCGGGTGAAGTAGGGGCCGTGCGCGCCGGAGAGGTTGAGCTCCATGCAGTCCCGGCCTGCGACCGGGTAGACGCTGAACGCGGTGACGGTCGGCTGCCTGTTCATGATCAGAGATTCCTCGGGTGAGAGATACGGGAAAGAAGCGGACGGGTCGCCGGGCGGGTCAGAGGCTGAGGACGTCCAGGGCCCACTCGACCGCGAGGACGCCGCCGAGGCCGAGGATCGCCAGCACCGTCGTATAGGTGGTGCGCACCTTGATCGCCTCGATGACCGAGAGGTTGAAGTACTCCTTGAACAGCCAGAATCCGGGGTCGTTGACGTGCGAGAAGGCGATCGATCCGCAGGAGACGGCGAGCACCAGGATCTCGGGGTGGACGCCGCTGTTCGCCAGGAGCGGCAGCACCACACCGGATGCGGTGACGACGGCGACAGTGGCGGAGCCGAGGGCGATGCGCAGGATCACCGCGATGAGCCACGCCAGGATGAGCGGCGAGATGGCCCAGCCGTCGGTGGTGTCCTTGATGTGGTCGGAGATGCCGCCCTCGACGAGGACGTTCTTGAAGGCGCCGCCCGCCCCGATCACCAGCAGGATCATGGCCATGGCCTGGGCGGCCGACGTACAGGAGGCGCTGACGTCGGAGAGGCTGCGGCCGATGCGCGGACCGAACGCCCAGATCGCCAGGAGGAGGGTCAGCAGCAGCGCGATCGGCGCCGAGCCGATGAAGGAGACGAAGTGCAGGAACGGGCTCTCGCCGGACGCGGCCATCTCGGTCACCGACGCACCGGCGATCAGGACGACGGGGAAGAGCGCCACGGTCAGGGACCAGCCCATGCCCGGCATCTCCTCGTCGGTGAACTCGCGCTCGCTGACCAGGCCCTTGGGGATGGAGGGGTTCATCGCCCTGACGAACGGAAGCCGCGGCCAGGCCAGCGCGATGAGCGCACCGGCGGGTACCGCGATGAACAGGCCGTAGACCAGGGTCAGGCCGACCGAGGCGTGGAACGTCGCGGCCACGGCGGTGGGGCCGGGGTGCGGCGGCAGGAAACTGTGCATCGTGGAGAGCGTGATGGACATCGGCAGGCCGATCCACAGCAGCTTCGCCCCGGTGACGCGTACGAGGGTGAACGCGATGGGCACGATGATGATGAAGGCGACCTCGTAGAACATGGTGACGCCGATGAGCATGGACGTGACCACCATGGCCACCTGGACCCATCGCGGTCCGAAGGCGTCCAGCATCTTGTTGGCGATGCGCTGTGCGGCACCGGAGTCCCCCATGACGCGGCCGACCATGGCGCCGAGCCCGATGACGAGCATCGTGTCGCCGATCTGGCCGCCGATGCCCTCCGAGAGGACGTCGGGGATCGAGGCCACCGGTATGCCCTGCACCAGCGCGACGGCGACCGCCACGAACAGGAGGGCGGCGAAACCGTTCAGCTTCAAGCGGGTCATGAGGAACAGCAGGATCAAGACGCTGACCCCGACTACGACGAGCGGCATGTATCAGTTCCCCTTTGAACTGTGGGACGAGGCTGTGCTGACGGCCGGTCAGGCCCGGTGCCGCGCGGCCGAGACGAGGTCGAGGCCGGCGTTGAGCACCTTCTCCAGGTCGGCGACGTCGTCCGGGCCGGGGTCGGTCAGGGGTGCGCGCACCGGTCCGACCGGGAGGCCGCGCAGCCGGGCGGCGGCCTTGACCAGCGAGACGGCGTAGCCCGGTGCCCGGTCGCGCAGCTCGACCAGCGGGACGTAGAACTCGCGCAGCAGCCGGTCCACCGCCGTGTCGTCCTGCTCCCGCAGCGCGGTGAAGAAGGCGGCGGCGATCTCGGGGGCGAAGGCGTGGACGGCGGACGAGTACGCGGGCACGCCGACGGTGGCGTACGCGCGGGCCTGGATCTCCGCGGTGGAGGCGCCGTTGAAGAAGAGGAAGTCCTCGGGGGCGGCCAGGGTGAGGCGCTGGAGCCGGTCGAGGTCGCTGTGCCCGTCCTTGAGGCCGATGACGGTGGGGATCTCGGCGATCCGGCGCAGGGACCGGGCGTTGAAGGTGACCTGGCCGCGCTGGTAGGCGATGAGGGGCAGCCGGGTACCGGCGGACAGCCGGCGCAGCTGCTCCACCAGGCCGTCCTGCCCCGCATCGACCAGGTAGTGGGGCAGCACCAACAGGGCGTCCGCGCCCTCCTCCTCGGCGATCCGGGCGAACCGCAGCGACTGGGCCCAGCCGTATCCGGTGCCCGCCACCACCGGCAGCCGGCCGTCGGCGACCTCGACCGTGACGCGGACGACGGCGCGGTACTCCTCCTCGTCGAGGGAGAAGAACTCGCCGGTTCCGCAGGCGGGGAACACGGCGCCGGGCTCCGTCGCCAACTGGGCCGTCAGATAGGAGCGGTAGGACTTCAGGTCGAGGCTGCCGTCGCTGCCCATGCTCGTGAGCGGGAAGGACAGGACACCGCGGGCCATGCCCTCCCGGAGTCGCTGGGCCACGTCCTGGGGCTGCTGGGGCGTCGTACTGGGCTTGTTCATGAATCTCATCTCTATATGCAGATGGCGTCCACGTATGAGAATGGAGGCTAGAGTCATGAACGATGGGGGTCAATGGGCAGGCGCCGCGGATCTACGATGGGCGCATGGCGGAGAGCGGAACGGACCACGGGGCGGGCGCGGGAGTCCGCGGGGTGAAGTCGGCCCTGCGCACCGTCGCGCTGCTGGAACTGCTGGCCGAGCGCGCCGACCGGCCGGCCCGCCTGGACGAGCTCGCCGAGGAGTTGGGCGTGCCGCGCAGCAGCATGTACCAACTGCTGCGGACCCTGATCGACTGCGGCTGGGTGCGCACGGACACCACCGGGTCCCTGTACGGCATCGGAATCCGCACGCTGCTCACCGGCACGAGCTACCTCGACGGCGACGTACGGGTGCGCGCCATCCGCCCGTACCTGGACGAGGCCTCCGACGCGTTGGGCGAGACGATCCACCTGGCGCGGCTCGACGGCCCGAACGTCGTGTACCTCGCGACCCGCGAGTCCCACGAGTACCTGCGCACCATCAGCCGGGTCGGCCGTCGCGTCCCGGCACACGCCGGAGCGCTCGGAAAGGCACTGCTCGCCGAGCGTCCGGACAATGAACTCCCGCTGGGTCAGGGCCCGTTGGCCGCGCTCGCGCACGGCACGCACACCGACCGCACCGCGCTCCTCGCCGACCTCGGGCGGGTGCGCGAGCGCGGGTACGCCATCGACCGCGAGGAGACGGTGGACGGCATCGCGGGCTTCGGCTTCGCCCTGCGCTACGACGCGCCGGCCGTCGACGCCATCAGCTGCTCAGTGCCGGTGGCCCGGCTGACCGACGCGCACCAGAGCCGCGTCGTGTCCGTGATGCGGGAGATCCAGACGAAGATCGAAAGCGCGCTGTCACCGGTCTCGGGCGCTCCCGACTGGCGCTGAGCCCCGCACCGAGCCGTCCGTGACGGCAGCTCCCCGCCTTGATAGGTAAGTCATGACTTGCCTATGGTGGAGTCATGACGGAGGATGTTTTCAAGGCGCTGGCCGACCCCACCCGTCGGCACATCCTCGATGAGCTGGTGGAACGGGACGGGCAGACCCTGTTCGAGATCTGCGCCCGGCTGGTGACCAAGCACGGTCTGGGGCTGTCCCGGCAGGCGATCAGCCAGCATTTGGCCGTCCTGGAATCCGCGGGCCTGGTCCATTCACGGCGCCAGGGCCGCTACAAGTTCCACGATCTGAACACCGAACCCCTTGAGGTCATCGTGACCCGATGGCTCAGGCCCGACGCACCGGAGAGCACCCCATGAAGATCCACCTGTCCAGCGTCTTCGTCGATGACCAGGAAAAGGCCCTGCGCTTCTACACCGACGTACTGGGCTTCGTGAAGAAGCACGACGTCCCGCTGGGCGGCGAGGACCGCTGGCTGACCGTGGTCTCGCCGGAAGACCCCGAGGGGACCGAACTGCTGCTGGAGCCCTCCGGTCACCCCGCGGTGCAGCCGTACAAGACGGCGCTGGTCGAGGACGGCATCCCGGTCACGTCCTTCGCCGTGGACGACGTGCAGGCGGAGTACGACCGGCTGCGGGCGCTCGAGGTGGTCTTCACCCAGGAGCCGCTGGCGATGGGCCCGGTCACCACCGCGGTGCTGGACGACACCTGCGGCAACCTGATCCAGATCGTGCACAGCGAGTAACGACCCGGCGCGAGTACGCAGCGGTCTTCGGCGGGGCCCGATCGCATAAGTCAGTGGCGGACCGGGCCCGCACGGACGACTATGACCGGCATGAGCGAGCACCCCGAACGCTGGAGCGAGGCAACCACCTACCCCGACATGTGGGCGGACCCGGACGACGACCCCCGCAACAGCGACGGAGTCAGTCCGGACGGCGAACTGGCGACGCTGCTGGACTTCCTGACCAGCTACCGCATGACCCTGCGGATGAAGTGTGAGGGCCTGAACCCGGAGCAACTGGCCCGCCGGTCGGTCCCGCCGTCGACGCTGTCCCTGCTCGGCCTGGTGCGGCACCTCGCCGAGGTGGAGCGGGACTGGCGCAACTGGCTCCGCGAGGACGACCCGCTGCCCAAGCTGTACGGCGAGCGCGACGCGGACTTCGACGAAGCGGTCGGCGAACAGTCCCAGGTCGATGCCGCCTACGCCGACCTGGCACGCGAACAGGCCGCGACGGACGCCGTACTGGCCGAACACCCGGACCTGGGCGAACGCCTCGGCAAGGACGGTTTCGCGGTCCGCGAACTGATGGTGCACCGGATCGAGGAGTACGCCCGCCACTGCGGACAGGCCGACCTGCTGCGCGAGTGCGTCGACGGCAGGGTGGGCCAGTAAAGAAGCCTTCTCCGCTGGATCCCCCCCCGCCGCGATCGGTGATCGAAGCGAACGCGCTTGCGGGCCGTGCCGTGATGTGATCCACATCTCGACGCCGATGGTTTGGAGACGCTCCACCCGGAGCACAAGGATGGCCGGCTCAGGGCGGCATGATTCCTGCCGGCGGCCCGGTGGCGGCAGGGGCCTGTTGGCCTCAACCGTCCGCTACCGGGCGCTGTGCGCGTTGTGCGAAGATCCGGAGACCATTCGATGGTTGCGGCGGGCGGGCCCGTCGCGGTAGGGGCCGTCGGCAACGGCTGTTCGGTCAGGCGGACTTACTGGGTGGGGAAGGCGGAGCATAGCGGTGGCTTCACAGCCATGGACTTCCGGTGTGCGTATGGCAGCCGAGAGTGATACCGCAGCGGCCCGGCAGGTGTCGCAGCCCTCGGTGCTGCTGATCGAGGACGACGCCGGTGACGCGCTCCTGGTCGAGGAACTCGTCGCCGACAGCGCCTTGAAGATGCGTCTGCAGTGGGTGCGTTCCATGTCCGAGGCGCGGGTGGCGCTGGCCTTCGAGGTGCCGGACTGCGTGCTGCTCGACCTCCATCTGCCGGACGCCCAGGGGCTGGAGGCCGTGTCCATGGTCCAGTCCCATGCCGAGCAGGTCGCGGTCGTCGTGCTCACGGGCCTGGCCGAGGAGGAGACCGGGCTCGCCGCCGTGGCCGCGGGGGCCCAGGACTACCTCGTCAAGGGCCGCGTCGAACCGGAGCTGTTCGGCCGGGCCGTGCGCTACGCGATCCAGCGCAAGCAGGCCGAACAGTCGGCCGTCGCCCTGCAGGCCAGCCAGATGCAGGCACAGGAGAACGCCCGCCTCGAGCGGGGACTGCTGCCCAGGCCGCTCCTGAACAGCGCGGGCGTGGACGTCGTGGCCCGCTACCGGCCCGGCCGCGCCCAGGCCCTGCTGGGCGGCGACTTCTACGACATCGTCCAGAGCGCGGACGGCACCGTGCACGCGCTCATAGGAGACGTCTCCGGGCACGGCCCCGACGAGGCGGCCCTCGGCGTGGCCCTGCGCATCGCCTGGCGCACGCTGGTGCTCAGCGGCGTCACCGGCCCCGAACAGGTGGGCCGACTCGAGGAGATCATGCTGGCGGAGCGGGTGAAGCCGTACGTCTTCGCCACGTTGACCAGTCTCTCCGTCTCCGCGGAGGCGCGGCACGTGCGGCTGACGCGCGCCGGACACCCCGGGATGCTGCTGCGCACCGCGGAGGGCGGTGTCGAGTGGGTGGAGGTGGCCGGCGGTCCTGCCCTGGGCGTCGCGCCCGGCGTTCGGCTCTGGCCGGTCGAGGAGGTGCCCCTCCCCGAGGGCGCGGCACTGGTGCTGTTCACCGACGGCCTGTTCGAGGGACATATCGGCAACGGCCGCGAGCGTCTTGGCGAAGAGGGACTGCTGGGCCTCGCGCGGGAGTTGGCCGCGCTGGCGCCGGAGGCATTCGTCGACACGCTGATCCAGCGGGCCGAGGGCCTCGCCGAGGAGCAGGGCGGCCTGGCCGACGACGTGGCCGTGGTGCACCTGCACTGGCGGGGGGACGACGAGCGTGACAGAGACGGCGACGGGCCGGCGAGAGCGGTGGCCGAGGGTCGCTACCGGAGCAGCATCGGAGAGCAGCGCCGTGGTTGAGACGACGAACAGAGCGTGGATCGGCCGTCGATTGACGGTCCAGGGCTGGTTCCAGCTGGTGCTGGCGCTGATGGTGCTCCTGGTGGTGATCGGCACCGTGGTCGGCGCCCGGCTGCTGGGGCAGACCGCGGACGTGACCGACCGGTTGACCGATCGCCTCCAGCCGGCCCGGACGCAGGCCTACCGTCTGCAGGCCGCTCTGGTGAACCAGGAGACCGGCGTCCGGGGCTATGCCATCACCGCCGACGGCCAGTTCCTGGACCCCTATACCCAGGGCAAGCGCGACGAGGTCCGCGCCGCCGCTCAGCTGCGCGACCTCATCGGTGACGAGCCCCGGCTCGTCGCCGACCTCAAGGCCGTCCAGCGGGAGTCGGCGGACTGGCGGCGCGTGTACGCCGACCCGCTGGTGGCCGAGGTCACGCCCGGTGAGCCGAGCTCCGTCGCCGAGACGAACGCCGGGCGCGGCAAGGACGCCTTCGACCAGGTCCGCAAGACCTGGGCAGCGCAGAACGCCGACCTCACCCGGGCCGTCGAAGACGGCAAGGACGAGCTGGACAGCGCCCGCACGGTGCGCACCGTGATCCTCGGCGCCATGGTGGCGGTGTTCCTGCTGGCCGGGATCGCCCTCGCGTTCCTGGTGCGCATGCTGGTGGCCCGCCCCCTGGAGGCGCTGCGGGTCTCCTCCCGGCAGGTGGCACGCGGCGATTTCGACCACGTCATCACGGTCGACGGCCCTGCGGACCTCCGGGCGGTGGCAGTGGACGTAGAGGGCATGCGGCAGCAGATAGTGGAGGAACTGGGCGCCTCGCGCCGCCAGCGGGACGCGCTGACCCAGCAGGCCGCCGAACTGGACGTCCAGGCCGTGGAACTGCGGCGCTCCAACACCGAACTGGAGCAGTTCGCCTACGTCGCCTCCCACGATCTCCAGGAGCCCCTGCGCAAGGTCGCCTCCTTCTGCCAGCTCCTGGAGAAGCGGTACGGGGACACGCTCGACGACCGCGCCAAGCAGTACATCGACTTCGCGGTCGACGGCGCCAAGCGCATGCAGGTCCTCATCAACGACCTGCTCACCTTCTCCCGTGTCGGGCGCCTGAACGACGCCCGCGTCCCCGTCGACCTGGACCAGGCCCTGACCAAGGCGCTGGGCAACCTGGACACCTCCGTGCGGGACACCGGCGCGCTCGTCGAACATCCGCAGAAGCTGCCCGAGATCGTCGGCGACCCGACGCTGCTGACGATGCTCTGGCAGAACCTCGTCGGCAACGCCGTCAAGTTCCACCACCCCGAACGCACCCCGCGGATCCAGATCACCTGCGAGGAGGACGAGGGTGGCGGCGTCTGGAACTTCAGCGTCACCGACAACGGCATCGGCATCCCCGAGGAGTTCGCGGAGAAGGTCTTCGTGATCTTCCAGCGGCTGCACGGCCGCGATGCCTACGGGGGCACCGGCATCGGCCTGGCCCTGTGCAAGAAGATCGTCGAGCATCACGGCGGCCACATCTGGCTCGACAGCGGCCACACCGGCGGAACCCGCATCTGCTTCACCCTGCCGTCCGACACGGACACAGACACCACCGACACCGCGCAGGACACCGCAGCCCGCGCCGAGGAAGAGGCCCTGACATGACCACCCCATCTGCCGCGCCGGTCGACGTGCTCCTCGTGGAGGACGACCCGGGCGACGAGCTGATGACGCGCGAGGCGTTCGAGGACAGCAAGATCCGCAACAAGCTGCACGTGGTCCGGGACGGCGAGGAAGCGCTCGACTTCCTCTACCAGCGCGGTGAGCACACGGGGGTGCCGCGTCCCGGTCTCATCCTGCTGGACCTCAACCTGCCCAAGTACGACGGGCGCCAGGTCCTGGAGAGGATCAAGTCGGACCCGGACCTGAAGGACATCCCGGTGGTGGTCCTCACCACGTCGGCAGCGGAGGAGGACATCCTGCGCAGCTACAAACTGCACGCGAACGCCTACGTCACCAAACCGGTCGACCTGGACCAGTTCATCGCCGCCGTACGCCAGATCGACGACTTCTTCGTCCAGGTGGTACGCCTGCCGCGACGCCACGGCTGAGGCGGCGCGAGACCGCGGACACCGCCCCTTGGTGTGATCAAACAATCTCGTGCGTGGAGGGATAGCCGCGGGCGTCCCATCGCGTCGTGATGGTTGCCAAGAAGGGGAGGGTCGATGGAGGCCTCAAGTCACGACGAGTTCCGGGAGTTCGTAGCGATGCGCTCCACCGCGCTGCTGCGGCTCGCGGTGCTGCTCACCGGCGGGGACCGGCACGCAGCGGAGGACCTGCTGCAGATTGCGCTGATGAAGGCGTACGGACGCTGGGCGCGCATCGAGCAGCCCGAGGCGTACGTCCGCCAGATCCTGTACCGCCAGCAGGTCAACCGCTGGCGGCTGCGCAGACACCGTGCCGAGACCACGGTGTCCGTCCTGCCCGATTCGGGCACGGAGGCCGGCACCGAGTCGGACTCCGAGCTGCGGATCGCGCTGTGGGCGGCGCTCGGTCGTCTGTCGAAGCGGCAGCGGGCCGTGGTCGTCCTGCGCTACTTCGAGGATCTGCCGGAGGCCGAGGTCGCGGCACTGCTGCGGTGCCCGGTCGGCACGGTGCGCAGTACGGCGCACCGGTCGCTCGCCAAGCTCCGGGAGCTGGTGCCGGAGCTGGGGCCCGAAAGGTCCGCGGAACAGGTGCAGCCGCTCAGCTACAGGCCGAAGGAGATGCAGGGATGACGACGGAGCAGGTGGAGGAGAAGGTCCGGGAGACTCTGCACGCCATCACCCTGGACCGGGTGCGGGCATCCGGAGACCTGGCCGAGCAGGTGGTGCGGCGGCGCGGCAGGCGCCGCTTCTCGCAGGCCGCGGGCGCGGCGGTGGCCGTAGCGGCGATCACCGTGGGGGCGGTGTTCGGCTTCGGGGGCGGTGCCGGGGCCGAGCAGGACCGGCCCGTGCGGCCGGCGGCTTCGCCGGAGGGCTGGAAGCCGTGGCAGAAGGACAACCCGGGCGCCGCCGAGCGGGGCTGCCTGGTGGACGGCTCCGCGCTGTACTGCGGCGGGTCCAAGTACGACACCGCCAAGTTCGACGCCAACACCGGCGAGCGGCTGTGGACCGTCAAGGTCAATCGCGAGGGCGACGGGATGGACCACCCCTTCGCCGTGCGTGACGGCGTGGTCTACGCCTACCGCAATCACACCGCGAAGAACGAGCCGGGCGGCGACTACGCGGGCGGCACCGAACTGATGGCGGTGGACACCGACAACGGCGACGTGCTGTGGAAGAAGAAGATGCCGCAGGACGACCGCACCGACCAGGCCGCCATGCTCATCGACGGCGCGATGCTGGCGAACACTCCGTCGCTGCGCACGATGTCGGCCCTCGACCCGCGGACCGGGGACGAGAAGTGGCACTACACATGGGACAAGGGCAACGCGTGCCAGCGGACGGTGCTGAGCGGCGTTCCGCATCTTCTGTGCGCGCGGGACACCGAGAAGCCGGACGACACGGACGTCATCCGTCTTGATCCCGCCACCGGAGAGCCCAAGAAGGTCACGAGCGTCCCCGGCGGGCAGCAGCTCCTGGGGATGACGGGGGACCGGATGGTCCTGAAGGGAGTGACGAAGCCGGGCGCCAAGACCTGGCAGTTGACGACCGTCAACACTTCCGGGGAGCAGGTCTCCCACTCCTACCGGCTCCAGGGGACGACGGCCAACGCCGATGTCGTCGGTGATCGTCTGTTCACCGTCTCCTGGCAGGGCAAGGCATCGGCCTACTCACTGACCACGGGAAAGACCCTGTGGACCCAGCCAGTGGGCGTCAAGATGCCCGACCGGGAACAAATGAGGGCGGGCCTCGCGTCTCCCGCGGTGTCGACGGGGCAGGGAGTCGTGTACTTCTTCAGCCCGACCGGAGATCTGTCCGGCCTCGATCTGCGCACCGGGGAGCGGGTCTGGCGCAGCCACGTGGACATCGAGGAGCAGGGCCTCGTCTCCCTGCTCCCGCCCCAACTCCTGCTCTACAAGGACGTGCTGGTGGTCCGGAAGGGCAGCGAGATCGTCACCCTTCTGCCGCGGACCGGCGGCTGACCCCGAGGGCCGGTGGCCGGGGTGACGATGCCGCCCCGGCCACCGGCCCTCATGAGTATCCGCGGTCCTTCAGGCGCCGGCCGGGCGGCGCGGCTCGCGGCGCATCGACCACAAGGTCGGTCCGCCGCCGGGGAGCTGGACCTCGCCGAGCACCGTGAAGCCGAAGTGCTCGTACACGGGCAGGTTGGCCGGCTTGGAGGATTCCAGGTAGGCGGGCAGGCCGTCCGCGTCGGCCTTGGCGAGGCCCGAGCGCAGGAGGGCGGCTCCGTGGCCCTGGCCCTGGGCGGCCGGGTCCGCGCCGACCACGGCCAGGTACCAGTGCGGCTCCTGGGGGCCGTGCTCGGCGGCCTCCGCCGTGGCCTGCTGGAACAGCGGGGCCCGGTCGCCCAGGATCGCCACGAGTTCCTGGATGGTCTCCGCGTCGGGAACGGCCTTGTCCTGCGCGCCCGGCGGCACCCAGTAGGCGGCAGCCGCCGGGGTGTACTCGCAGACGCCGTGGTGGACGTACTGCCGGGTGAAGAGCGTGGTGAAGTAGCGGCCGAGGCCCTCCTCGCGCGTGGTGTCGTCGGGGAAGAACCAGCGCATCATCGGGTCGTCGTCGAAAGCGCGAGCCAGGGTGCGGCCGATCAGCGGGGCATCGTCGATCGTTGCCGTCTTCGGAGTGTTCGATATCGACATAGAGGTCATTCTGCACACGATGATCTTCGATGGTCGGGCCGGGGTGCCCTCGCGAGCGAGGGCCGATGCGGAGCTGCCGTCCGCCTCACGCCTCCGGTCCGTCTCATCTCCGCCTCACGCCTCCGGTCCGGTGCCGATCACGTCATCGCCGAACGCGGCGGCCAGCGCCTTCGCGATCAGGTCGGGCAGGTCGGTCCGTCCCTCGTCCTCGGCCCAGCGCACCAACGCCGTGTGCATCGCGCCCAGGCAGGCGCCGGCCGCCGCCCGGGCACGGAACGCCGTCTCGCCCTGGGCGGCATCGCTCCCGAGGGCGTCGACGATCGCCTGCTGCAGGGCGTACTGGCTGTCCAGGTGCTTGGCCCGCAGGGCCGGCGTCGAGATCATGAGCCGGAGTTGGGCCAGCAGGAACCGCTCGTTCGGGGTCAGGCCCTTTCCGCGGCCGCCGCCGGTCATGGTCGCGGCCGAGTCGACGAGCGCCCGGCCGATGCGGCGGACCAGGGGCTGCGCGGCCGGCGATGCGGCGATCCGCTCGGCGACCAGCCGGCTGTGCTGTTCCAGGAGTACGAGGTCTTCCTTGGTGGGGAAGTGCCGGTAGACGGTCATGGGTGATACGCCCGCGGCCTCGGCGACGTCGGTCACGGTCGTGGCGTCGTATCCCCGCTCGGTGAACAGCCGTACCGCATGCGCCTGAATCGTGCGCTGGGTCTCAAGTCGCCGTTGTGCGCGCAGTGTTGAGTGGTGGTCGGGCATGTGGTAGACCCTACCGGAGTGGTAGTGACTACCAGATAGGGAGTCACTCGCATCACGGGATGGTGGACATGAGTGATCTGACCGGCAGGACGGCTCTCGTGACGGGGGCATCGCGGGGCATCGGGCAGGCGATCGCCGCCCGGTTGGCGGCCAAGGGGGCTCTGGTCGTCGTGCACTTCGGCACGGACGAGGACGGGGCGGCGGCCACGGTCAAGGAGATCGAGCGGGCCGGGGGGACCGCGTTCGCCGTCGGGGCGGAACTGGGCACGGACGACGACGTCGAGATCCTCTTCGCGGGAGTCGAGGCGGGCCTGGCCGGGCGGCCGCTCGACATCCTCGTCAACAACGCCGCGGCCGCGCCCGCCGGTCCGCTCGGAGCCACGACGCGGGCGGAGTTCGACCGCCTCTTCGCGGTGAACGTACGAGCGCCGTACTTCATCATCCAGCGGGCGCTGCCCTTGTTCCGCGACGGCGGCCGCATCGTCACCATGTCGTCCGTGTCGGCCCGCAGTGCCATTCCCACCCAGACGTCCTTCGCGATGACGAAGGGCGCGGTCGAGACGATGAGCATGACGCTGGCCAACGAACTCGGCCCCCGCGGCATCACGGTGAACGCGGTCGCTCCCGGCACCACGCGGACGGCCACCAACGGAGCGTCCTTCGAAGCACCGGGCCTGGCCGAGTTCATCGCGGGAGCGACGGCACTGGGGAGACTGGGCGGCCCCGACGACGTCGCCGACGTGGTCGCGTTCCTGGCTTCCGACGAGGCGCGCTGGATCACCGGCCAGGTCATCGACGCGAGTGGCGGGCTGTTCCTCGGTCCGCGCCCCTGATCCCACGCGCGGGGTGTCGACTCCCGCGCGTCCGGTCCCGCGCCGACCATCAACTCGCCGCCGGCCCGGAGCAGTCCCTATCCTCACCGGAGCGGGACCGCGCGGTCCCGCAGGTTGCGGAGCCGTGGCAGAGCGGCCCATTGCGATCGGCGTGAGGGAAGCCCCTCTCACGCCGACTGACGGGAGCCGGGCGGGCCTTGCCCTTCCTCGTCCGCGGGTTCGAATCCCGCCGGCGCCGCAGCCGACCCGCACGAGCGCTGCACCTGTACGTCCGGCCGCCCGCCTCCGCCGACTGGAGTCCTTATGAGCACCCCCGCCCCCGCCGCTCCGGTGTTCGTCGGACCGGAGCAGACCGCGGCCGCCGGGCGAGGGCAGGTCAGCGTCTTGTGGTCGCTCGGCGCCCCGGCGAGGGAGCTGGACGCCGACGTCGTGCGGCTGGCCCCCGGCGCGAGCGTCGGCGAGCACGTGGAGGAGGAGTTCGGTGTCCTGTTCACCGTGCTGGCCGGCACCGGTGAACTCCGCACTCCCGATGCGGCCTGGCAGCTCGCGCCGGGTGCGCTCGCCTGGCTTCCCGCGGGCATCACCCGCTGTGTGGACGCGGGCCAGGACGGGCTCGTCTACACGAGCGCCCGACGTCGCGACCCGGCCCTCGGCACGGGACGCGGCGGCGGCTTTGACGCGGGCGAGCCGGTCTGCCTGCTGGAGCGAGTCTGCCCCGAGTGCGGTCGTCTCGCCGGTGAACGCGACGCCCGCTACTGCGCCCGCTGCGCAACGCCGTTGGCGGACTGAGGCAACCGAGTGGGACTGAGGCCTATCCGTCCACGTCTCCGTACGTCGTGCCGACCTTCAGTCCGTCGATCCAGTTGATGACGCGCTTGTCCTTGACCTCGGAGCCGTAGGAGCCGAAGCGGGTGTCGTTGCCCAGGTCGTCCCAGGTGCGTCCGGAGAACTCGGCGACCTTGGTGCCGTTGTAGAAGGCCGCCACCCACCCGGCGGAGGCGTCGGAGGAGGTGTGGATGCCGAGCACGACGCGCTTGTACGTACTGGTGGTGACGGGTGTCGACCACTTCAGGGTCCACTTCTCGCCGACCTCTATGTGGAACAGCTTGAGGACACCGCCCTCGACCTTCATCAACACCGGGTAGTTCTGCTGGTGTTGGTCGTTGGTGCCGTACGACTTCCACTGGAAGATCGTGCCCGCGTCCGGGGTGTTGGTGGAGGTGTCCCAGCCGATCCAGTACGTGGAGTTGTTCTCGAAGGTGTGGCGCGAGCCGCCGACGTTGATGCCGTGGGCCTCGCAACGCTCAAGGCCCAGCGGCTTGTTGAACTTGAAGACCTGGCCGCGGCCGTCGCCGTTGTCCTGCGCGGTGACGCTGCCGGGGGAGTCGCAGAGAGTCGAGGAGAACACGCCGGTCCCCGCGGAGGCGTCGCCGTCCCAGATGACGGAGGCGTCGGCGGGGGCCGCGGTGAGCAGGGCCAGGGAGGCGGCAGCGGCCGTGAGGGTGCCGGTTCGCTTGCGCATGAGGGGGCTCCTTGCGAGTGGGGGGAGGGGCTCGCTTGGCTGTGTGCCATCGTTGCGAAGGGGGGAGAGTAAGCGGTTTCTAGCATGGTCGCGGCTGAACGCTCAAGAGGGAAGGGCGAGTTGAGCGCAGCCGCGTAGAAACCGGTCTCTGCCGCAAGCCGCTCTGTCGGGGGTGGTGACGCCACGCCCTCGCGCCTCTAACATCCGATGTACCCGCCCCCATACCTCCCTCGTGACCCGTAGAGCGCCTGAATGGGCTCATAACGTCGGATGAATCGGCAGGGGCAGTTGGAGAGGAGATTCGTGATGCGCAAGGTGATCGGCGTCATGCTCGCGCTGCTGCTCGCGCTTGGAGCGGCCGTGGTCGGCCCTCCCGCAGCGATCGCCACCCCGGCGGATCCGGTCAACGGCCCACGCGTACAAGGCATCCCGGGGGAGATCGAGCCCAGCGACGACAAGGACCTCGCGGCCTGGCAGGAGCTCCAGTACGGGATGTTCATCCACTGGGGTCTGTTCTCCGAACTCGGAGGCGTATGGAAGGGCGAGCCGGTCACCAAGGGCTACAGCGAACAGATCCAGATGTGGGCCGACATCTCCGAGCGGGAGTACCTCGAAGTGGCCCGGCGCTTCCGGCCCGACCGGTTCGACCCCGCGGAGATCTGCTCCCTCGCGAAGCGGGCCGGCATGCGCTACGTGGTCATCACCAGCAAGCACCACGACGGCTTCTCCATGTTCGACACCGACACCACCGGCTACGACGTGGTCGACGCGACCCCCTACGACAAGGACCCGCTGAAGGCACTCGCGGACGAATGCCGCGGCCAGGGGCTGAAGTTCGGCTTCTACTTCTCGCTGGTCGACTGGCACCAGGGCCACGACTTCGACGGCAACAACAACAATCCGATCCCCGCGTCGATGGAACCCGTCATCGAAGGGCAGCTGCGTGAGCTGATGACCGGGTACGGGGACATCGCCGAGGTGTGGTTCGACATGTCCTCGCCCACCGCGGCCCAGAGCCGGAAATTCGCCGGGATCGTCCGCGAACTCCAGCCGAAGGCGGCGATCAACAGCCGGGTGTGGAACAACCAGGGCGACTTCCGCACCCTGGGCGACAACGAGATCCCCGCGGTGGCCCTCGACGGTGCCTGGCAGACACCCGCGTCGATCTACCACGAGACCTGGGGCTACCGCAGCTGGCAGAAACGTGAGGACCTGCCCGGCAAGATCAGGGACCTGGTCGGCGGACTGACCGGCGTACGTGCCCGCGGCGGCAACTATCTGCTCAACATCGGCCCGCGCGGCGACGGTTCGGTCGTGGAGTTCGAGGCCGACGTCCTGCGCGGCATGGGCGACTGGCTGGACCGCCACCCCGGCGCCGTACTGGGGGCTTCGGCCACCCGCTTCGGCGGCCGGCCGTGGGGCGAGGTCACGGTCAACGACCGCGACCTGTTCCTGCACGTGAGCGACTGGCCCGCATCCGGCGAACTCCGCCTGCCCGGCCTGGCCGCCTCCGTACGCACGGTCCACGAGGACGGCTCGACGGACCGGCTCACGTGGCGCCGGGACGGGAACGACCTCGTCGTGACCCTGCCCGAACGGCCGCGCGACGAGGTGCTGCCCGTCGTGAAGGTCGAACTCGGCGGCGAGCTGCGAATCATCCCGGAGCGCACGGTCGCCCTCGGTGCGGACCGGACCGCCGCCCTGGAAGCCGCCGACATCGAGCAGGGCTACAGCTACGCCGACGACGGCAGCTACTCAAGCACCCACCGGACCACGGTGCGGCACACCGCCCACATCACCGCCGACCGCGCCGAGAGGCTGTCGGTGGCGGTCGGCGGCGAGGCGCGCCCTCAAGCGCTCTATCGGGTCCAGGTCGGCAAGCACGCCCGGCTGGTGAAGGGCGTGGACCTGACCCGACGCGCCCTCGGCCCCTTCCCCGTACGCGGCGGACAGGTCACCCCGGTGACCATCACCCTCGCCGAGCCGGGGCACGCGGGGGAGGAACTCGGCCTGCGCCTGGACTCGTTGCTGGTCGCCCCCGCCGGCAGCCTCGTGGCCTGGACCCGGACGCCGCCGCGGCTCGAAGCCGGCTCGCGGAGGAACGTGCCGGTGCACGTGACCAACCTGGGGCGCGGCACGGCACAGGGCACCTTGGCGCTGCGCGCACCTGAGGGGTGGTCCACCGGCGCGGGCGAGAAGTTCACCGGCCTGGCACCGGGCCGCACCCACACCGCGTCGTTCCCCCTCGCCGTGCCCGCCGACAGCGCCACCGGGCCGCAGACCCTCAAGACCACGGTCTCCGGCGGCGGCCGAGATGTCGTCGAACTGAGCAGCCGGGTCGAGGTGGTGCTGCCCAACATCGCGCGCGGCAAGACGGCCACCCAGGTGAGCACGGCGTGGGAGGGCGCCGCCGGCCGCGCGGTGGACGGCGACACCGCGGGCGACTACTTGCGCGACAACACAACGACCCACACCGCGGAGCCCTCCCGCCAGGCGTGGTGGCAGGTCGATCTGGGGCAGTCGTACGAGATCGCGTCCACGGAGATCTGGAACCGCACCGACTGCTGCACCGAACGGCTCTCGGACTACTGGGTGCTGGTCTCGGACACTCCGTTCACCGGCGACTCCCTGGAGGAGGCGCGTGCCGTGCCGGGAGTGGTGGCCGTACACCAGGACGGCCGGGCGCAGCGCCCCACCCAGGTCGATCTCGAAGGAGCGAAGGGGCGCTACGTGCGTATCCAACTGGCGTCGTGGACCGACCCGTTGTCGCTGACGGAGGTGGTGGTCAGAGGGCGGTAGCGGGGCCGCTCGGCGGGCCGATCACCCGAGGACGAAGGGGAGTTTCGCGGCCAGCTCGCCCAGTTCGGCCTTCTCCGCGTCGGTCGGGGCGCGTCGTCCGGTACCGACGAGGAGCGCGTCCGTGTCGGAGAACGACGCGGGGAACGCGGCACCGGCGATCTTCTCCAGCATCTCGCGGCTGGAGGCGAGGCCTTCCGCGGGTGGCCCGGCCACCTGAGGGAGGTGCGCGATCAGGTCGAGGTGGTGCAGGGTCCACTCCATGACGTACGTCATGAGGTAGTCGCCCGCGGTGAGGACCTCGTCGCGGGTGCTCACCCGGGCGTCAGGGTCGGCGAGTTCGGCGGCGCGGCCGGCGGCCGAGCCGATGTCGTCGAGGTGGAACTTGAGCAGCCAGGGCTCCTGGTAGGCGGCGGCGAGCCGCACGGTCAGCGCGTCGAGTGGGTCGTCGCCGGTCGGCGGGGTCTCGGTGACGTCCCAGTAGGTCAACGAGTCGTGCGTCGGTTCGGTGTCGGCGGGGGTCACGAGGGTGATCAGGACGTCCTGGGCGTCGACGATGAGATGGCACACCAGGTCCTGCACGAGCCAGCCGGTACAACCGGACGGCCGCGCGAAGTCCTCGTCCGGGAGTTCGGCGACGGCCGCGCGCAATGCCGTCCAAGAGCGCGAGAAGAGATCCACGTCGCCAACGTAGTGGGGTGCCGCAGCCCGGACAAGCGCCGCCCGCCTCGGCGACGGGACGGCGCCGCCCCGCCCGGCACGGGCCACTACGCGGCACCCGCCGCTGTCAGGACCGCGACCGGCAGGAGGAGCATCCACTGCGGCAGCCGGAGCAGTGGCTTCGGCCCGCCGATGGACAGCGTGATGGCCAGGAAAGCGGCTGCGTACGCCACGAAGTGCGCAGCCACGAACCACGCCATCAGGCCGGTCGCCGAGGTGTCGCCCGCCGGCGCGAGGCAGATCAAGGCGGCCGCGGAGAGCACCAGGTCGACGCTCACCATGTGCCACACGGCGTGCAGGACGCGCTTGGGTTCGTCGGCGAGGCCGCAGGACAGCAGCGGGCGCACCACGTCCCGGTGCCCGCCGACGATGTGCGCCACGGCCACCCCGAACGCGGTGATGCCCGCTGCGAGAAGCCAGCCGTTCATCGGATCTCGATTCCTCTGGCCACGACAGAAGCCAGCCGGTCGGCCAGCTGACGGTCCGGGTGTTCCCCGACCAGGCCGACGTGGAAGAACACGGCTCCTGCCAGCGTGTCCAGGACCAGATCCACGGGTGTGTCGGCCGCGATCTCCCCGCGCGCCACGGCGCGTTCGAAGACGATCAGCAGCCGCTCCTTCGCAGGGGCCAGGAAGTCGCCGCGGATGCGCGCCTTCAGTTCCGGATCGGCGGCGAAGTCGGCGAGCAGACCCGGGAGCGCCGCTGCGGCGGCCGGTGCCCGGAACTCGTCGACCAGACCCCGCAGCAGTGCGGTCAGGTCCCCGGCCAGCGTTCCGGTGTCCGGGGCCGGAACATGGTCGGTGGTCGTGAAGACGGCCTCGAAGACCAGCTCCGGCTTGCCCCGCCATCGCCGGTAGATCGTGTCCTTGCCGACACCGGCACGGGCGGCCACCGCCCCGATCGATGTCGCGGCGTAGCCGACCTCGGTCATCAGCTCCGTGGTCGCGCCGACGATCGCCTCGTGCGAACGGGGATCTCTGGGACGTCCCCTGGAGGACGGAGAGGAGCTCATACTCATTTACGATACGGGTCGCCCCGTTTGATAAACAACCCGGTGTGCGTCACCTTGGGGAGTCATGGCAAGCAGGTTCACCGAGTTGGCCGTTGAGTGCCACGCCCCGGAGTTGCTTCCGGCCTGCGGCGCCGTCACGCGGCCCGGGCGGCTCGGGCCACAGGGTGCAGGGCGGCGTACTCCAAAGGGGCGGACGGGTCGATGGACACGTCCAGCGGGGCCGGTTCGGCTCCTGCGCGGAGCAGTAGGTCACCTACGGCCGCGATCATCGCGCCGTTGTCGGTGCACAGGTTCAGCGGCGGCACGCGAAGCGCGATCCCGGCGGTCCGGCAGCGTTCCTCCGCCAGGGCCCGTACGCGGGAGTTGGCGGCCACGCCGCCCACCACGACCAGTGTTCCCACGCCGTGCTCGCGGCAGGCAGCCACCGCCTTGCGTGTGAGCACATCGGCCACGGCCTCCTGGAGCGAGGCCGCCCCGTCCGCGAGCGGCAACTCCGCGCCGCGCAGCCGGTGTTGCTCGGCCCAGCGCGCGGCGGCCGTCTTGAGCCCGGAGAAGGAGAAGTCGTAGGGGGCGTCACGTGGCCCGGTCAGTGGCCGGGGAAACGCCACCGCGGCCGGATCGCCCTGCCGCGCGGTGCGGTCGATGGCCGGGCCGCCGGGATAGGGGAGGCCGAAGACGCGGGCCGCCTTGTCGAAGCACTCGCCCGCCGCGTCGTCGATGGTGTCGCCCAGGTGCAGGATCGGGTCGCGCGCCAGATCCCGTACGAGCAGCAGCGAGGTGTGCCCGCCGGAGACGATCAGGACCATGCAGGGGTCGGGCAGCGGGCCGTGCTCCAGGGTGTCGGCGGCGACGTGACCTGCCAGGTGGTGCACGCCGTACAGCGGCACCCCGAGCGAGAACGCCAGGGTCTTGGCCCCGGCCAGGCCCACCTGGAGCGCGCCCGAGAGGCCGGGGCCCGTGGTGACGGCCACCGCCCCGATGTCCGCCATGTGCAGTCCGGCCCGGTCCAGGGCCTCGCGCACGACGGGCGTGAAGGAGTGCACGTGCGCCCGCGCGGCGATCTCCGGCACCACTCCGCCGAACCGGGCGTGCTCGTCCATGCTGGACGCCACCGCATGTCCGAGCAGGCGGCCCCCGCGCACGAGACCCGCTCCGGTCTCGTCGCACGACGACTCGATGCCCAGCACCACTGGAGACTCCTCCACGTCCCGCCTCCTGATCTTTCTAAGTAGTTGCAAGTGATGTGCAATAAGGGTACGGCGAAGACCACCTGGCCGGTGCCCGGCCAAGGCCGGACAGTAGAGTTCGGGTGCGTCAGCCCCCGAACACCGAGGTACCGTCCGTGACCCCCGCACCCGCCGCACCCCCCGTCCCACCTGCCGTGAGCGTGGTGGGCATCGGAGCCGACGGGTGGGCCGGACTGCCCGACGCGGCACGCACCGAACTCGTCGAGGCACAGGTCCTGATCGGCGCCCGGCGCCAACTGGGCCTGCTCCCGCCGGAATGCGCGGGCGAGCGGGTGCCGTGGCCCTCGCCGCTGCGGCCTGCCGTCCCCGGTCTGCTGGCCGCGCACGCGGGCAGCAGGGTCGCCGTCCTGGCCAGCGGCGACCCGATGTTCTACGGCATCGGCCGGGCCCTGACCGAAGTCCTCGGCGCCGACGGGCTGCGCATCCTGCCGCACCCCTCGTCCGTGTCGTACGCCTGCGCGCGCATCGGCTGGCCGGTGGAGGACACCGAAGTCGTCACCCTGGTCGGGCGGCCCGCGGCCCGTCTCGCAGCGGCCCTGTACGACGGCCGCCGGCTGCTGGTGCTCAGCGCGGACGCGACCACGCCCGCCGTGGTCGCCGCACTGCTGCGCGAACACGGCTTCGGGCCGAGCTCGGTCCGCGTGCTGGAACAGCTCGGCGGCGAGAGCGAGGCGTACGTCGAAGGAACGGCGGACACCTGGGCGCACCCGCCGGGCGACCCGCTGAACGTCATCGCGGTCGAATGCCGACGCGCCCCCGACGCCCTGCGCCTCGGCGCGGCTCCCGGCCTGCCCGACGAGGCGTACGAACACGACGGACAGCTCACCAAGCGCCACGTGCGGGCCGCCACCCTCGGGGTGCTCGCGCCCGCCCCCGGCGAGCTGCTGTGGGACATCGGCGGCGGCTCGGGGTCCGTGGCCATCGAGTGGATGCGCACCCACCCCTCCTGCCGGGCCATCAGCGTGGAGCGCGATCCGGTGCGGGCGCGGCGCATCGAGCGCAACGCCGCCCGCCTCGGGGTGCCCGCCCTGCGCGTGATCTCGGGCCGGGCGCCCGAGAGCCTGGCCGAACTGCCCACGCCCGACGCCGTGTTCATCGGTGGCGGGCTGACCGTGCCCGGCCTGCTCGACGCCTGCTGGGACGCGCTGCCCGAAGGCGGGCGCCTGGTCGCCAACACCGTCACGCTGGAGTCCGAGGCGCTGCTCGCCGAGCGGTACCGCCGCCACGGCGGTGACCTGGTCCGCCTCGCCGTCGCGCACGCCGTTCCCGTCGGCGGTTTCACCGGCTGGCGCCAGGCGATGCCGGTCACCCAGTGGTCCGTACGCAAACCTTCGACCGCCCCCACCGCGGAACGCTCAGCAGAAGCCCCCGCAGAACCCTCAGGAGACAAGACATGACCGTGTACTTCATCGGCGCGGGGCCCGGTGCGGCCGACCTGATCACGGTGCGCGGGGCGCGCACGCTCGCCGCCTGCGGGGTGTGTCTGTACGCGGGCAGCCTGGTGCCCCGTGAACTGCTGGACGAGTGTCCCGAGGACGCCCGCCTGGTCGACACGGCGCAGCTGGACATCGACCAGATCACCGCCGAGCTCGTCGCCGCGCACGCGGCGGGCCAGGACGTGGCCCGCCTGCACTCGGGCGACCCGTCCGTCTTCAGCGCGGTCAACGAGCAGATGCGGCGCCTGGACGAGGCGGGCGTGCCCTACGAAGTGGTGCCGGGTGTGCCCGCGTTCGCGGCCGCCGCGGCGGCGCTCAAGCGGGAGCTGACCGTGCCGACCGTCGGCCAGACCGTCATCCTCACCCGCATCGCCCACCGGGCCACCGCGATGCCCGAGGGCGAGGACCTGGCCACACTGGGCCGCAGCGGCGCCCTGATCGTGCTGCACCTGGCCGCCAAGTACGTGGACCGCGTCGTCGAGGAACTCCTGCCGCACTATGGGGCCGACTGCCCCACGGCCGTGGTGGCGCTGGCCTCGCGCCCCGACGAGCTCATCCTGCGCGGGCCCCTCGACGAGATCGCCGAGCAGGTGAAGGCGGCGGGTGTGATCCGTACCGCCGTCATCATGGTGGGCCGGACGTTGGGCGCGGAGCAGTTCCGCGACAGCCACCTCTACTCGCCCGAACGCGACCGCCACGTCTGCTGAGCGCTCGGCTGGAAGCGTGGCTCAGCGCACGCTGCTGCGCCCCACGACCGTGCCCGCCCGGTCGATGCAGATGACGTCCACGGCGACCGGCGCGCCCCGCAGGACCGACAGGGCCTCGTCGCGGGCGGCCACGGCCACCAGGTCCCCGAGAGGGATGCCGCGGGCCTGGCACAACTGGAGTGCGGCCAGGCCCGTGTTGGCTCCTGCCACCTCGGCCGCCAGGGCCTCGTCCGCGCCGCCCCGGCGGGCCAGCTCGGCCAGGAAGGGCTTGTCGACCTGGGAGCGGGCCGAGTGCAGGTCGAGGTGCCCGGCGGCGAGTTTCGACAGCTTGGCGAAGCCGCCGCACACCGTGAGGCGGTCCACCGGGTGCCGGCGCACGTACTTGAGGACCGCGCCCGCGAAGTCGCCCATGTCCAGCAGGGCGATCTCCGGGAGCCCGTACTCGGCCACCACCGTCTTCTCCGAGGTCGAGCCGGTGCAGCCCGCCACGTGTGTGTGGCCCGCGGCGCGTGCCACGTCCACGCCGCGGCGGATCGAGTCGATCCACGCCGAGCAGGAGTAGGGCACCACGATGCCGGTGGTGCCCAGGATCGACAGACCGCCCAGGATGCCCAGGCGCGGGTTCCAGGTGGAGCGGGCGATCTCCTCGCCGTGGTCCACGGAGACGGTGACCTCGACGTCGCCCGAGCCCCCGTGCTCGGCGGCGACCCGTGCGATGTGGTCGCGGATCATCTGGCGCGGCACGGGGTTGACCGCGGGTTCGCCGACCTCGAGCGGCAGGCCGGGCAGGGTGACCGTGCCCACGCCGGGCCCCGCCTTGAAGACCACGCCCGAACCGGGCGCCAGCCGCCGCACACCGGCCCGCACCAGGGCGCCGTGCGTCACGTCGGGATCGTCGCCCGCGTCCTTGACCACGCCCGCTGTCGCCCGCCCCTCGGTCAGTTCCTCGACGGCCAGGGCGAAGGCCGGTGTCTGTCCCCTGGGCAGGGTGATGGTCACCGGGTCGGGGAAGTCGCCGCTGAGCAGGGCGGTGTAGGCGGCGGTGGCCGCGGCGGTGGCGCAGGCACCGGTCGTCCAGCCGGGCCGCAGCCCGGTGTGCTTGAGTTGGGCGCTGCGCCCGCCTTTCGCCTCACTCATGGATGGATCCGATGCACGTTCTGGTACTGGGCGGGACGACGGAGGCCCGCCGCCTCGCCGAGGCCTTGGTGGACACGCTGCCCGCCGCCGCGAAGGTGACCAGCTCCCTGGCCGGACGGGTGGCGAGCCCGAAGCTGCCGCCGGGCGAGGTGCGCGTGGGCGGCTTCGGCGGAGCCGACGGCCTTGCCGCGTGGCTGCGTACGCACCGGGTGAGCGCGCTCATCGATGCCACCCATCCTTTCGCCGAGACGATCAGTTTCAATGCGGCCGCTGCCGCCGCCGCTGCCCATGTTCCCCTGCTGGCGCTGCGACGGCCCGGCTGGGTGCCGGGCGAGGGCGATGCCTGGCACCCGGTCGGTTCCCTGGCCGAGGCGGCACGGGCGCTGCCCGCGCTGGGCGAGCGGGTCTTCCTGACCACGGGGCGCATGGGCCTTGCCGCCTTCGCCGATCTGGACCGGCTGTGGTTCTTGATGCGTTCGGTGGACGCCCCCGACGCGCCGCACCCCGCGCGCATGGAGGTGCTGCTCGACCGCGGCCCGTTCACCTTGGAGGGGGAGTGCGAGCTGATCCGCCGCCATCGCATCGACGTCGTCGTCACGAAGGACAGCGGCGGGGCCGCGACCGCGCCCAAGCTGGCCGCGGCTCGCGAGGCGGGGATCCCGGTGGTCGTGGTGCGCCGGCCGCCGGTGCCTCAAGGCGTGGCGGTGGCCGGAACCCCGCAGGAGGCGCTGGCCTGGCTGCGCGCACGCGGCGGCAGCCAGACCTAGCGCGACCGGAGGCTCAGTCCTCGGGGTAGCGGCGGGGCGTCCACACGATCTGCCGGCCGTCGCCGCGCTGCTCCCAGCGGGTCTGCGAGGACCCCACCAGCAGGATCGTGCGCATGTCGACCTCGGCCGGATCGAGGTCGGCGAGGCGCACGGTGCGCACGCTCTCGGCCGGTCCGCCGACGTCGCGGCCCAACACCACGGGAGTGTCCGGCGAGCGGTGTTCGAGCAGCAGGTCGCGGGCCTTGCCGACCTGCCAGGTGCGGCTGCGGGAGCCGGGGTTGTACAGCGCGAGCACCAGGTCGGCGGCGGCCGCCGACCGCAGCCGCTCCGCGATGACCTCCCAGGGCTTGAGCCGGTCGGAGAGCGATATCGTCGCGTAGTCGTGGCCCAGCGGGGCGCCCGCGCGGGCGGCGGCCGCGTTGGCCGCCGTCACTCCCGGAAGCACCCGGACCGGCAGGTCCGCGTACTGCTTCTGCGAGGCGACCTCCAGGACGGCCGTCGCCATGGCGAAGACGCCCGGGTCGCCGCCGGAGACCACGGCCACGCGTCGGCCGCGCCGGGCGAGATCCAGGGCGAACTCGGCGCGCTCCGACTCGACCTTGTTGTCGGAGCCGTGGCGCACCTGCCCCGGGCGGACCGGCACCCGGTCGAGGTAGGTGGTGTAGCCGACCAGGTCGTCGGCCGCGGCCAGCACGCCGCGGGTCTCGGGCGTGAGCCACAGCGGCCCGGCGGGACCGGTGCCGACCACGGCCACCTCGCCGGCGTCCGGGGCGCGCTCGGGCCGGGGGGCGTCGATGCGGCTGGGCAGGACGGCTACCGCGAAGTACGGCACGGACTCCGGGTCGACCGCGGCGAGCTCGTCGATGCGCTCACCGGCCATGGTGGCGCGCTCGACGTAGTGGGCCTCGGGCAGGCGTCCGGAGTTCTCGAAGGCGCGGCGCACCGCGGGGAAGGTGCGGCCCAGCTTCATCACGACCGCGGCGTCGGTGGCGGCCAGCCGGGCGGTCAGCTCGTCCTCCGGCAGGGTGCCGGGCAGGATGGTCAGCACTTCCTCGCCCTCGGCGAGCGGGGTGCCGAGGCGGGCGGCCGCGGCGCTGACGGAGGTGACGCCGGGGATCACCTCGGTGGGGTAGCGGTCGGCGAGCCGCTTGTGCATGTGCATGTACGAGCCGTAGAAGAGCGGGTCGCCCTCGGCCAGTACGGCGACGGTGCGGCCGGCGTCCAGGTGCACCGCGAGGCGGGCCGCCGCCTCGGTGTAGAAGTCCTCCATCGCGCCCCGGTAGCCACCGGGGTGGTCGGTGGTCTCCGTGGTGAGGGGGTAGACGAGGGCTTCTTCGATGTGGTCGGCGCGCAGGTGCTTGGCCGCGATGGACCGCGCGATGGAGCGTCCGTGCCGGGCGCTGTGGTAGGCGACGACATCGGCCTGGGCGATGGTTTCCACCGCTCGCAGGGTCATGAGGGACGGGTCGCCGGGGCCGAGCCCGACGCCGTAGAGCCGACCCGTGGCGTGCTCGCTCAGCCGGTCCGTGGTGTGCTCGCTCACGCTCATTCTTCCTCGCTGGCGATCGCGTTGAGTGCGGCGGCCGCGATGGCGCTGCCGCCCCGGCGGCCCCGCACGATCATGTGTTCCAGGCCGGAGGGGTGCGCGGCCAGGGCGTCCTTGGACTCCATGGCGCCGACGAAGCCGACGGGCACCCCGATGACGGCGGCGGGGCGCGGTGCGCCCTCCTCGATCATTTCGAGGAGGCGGAAGAGGGCGGTGGGCGCGTTGCCGACGGCTATGACCGCACCTTCCATCCGATCGCGCCACAGTTCCAGGGCGGCGGCGCTGCGGGTGGTGCCGAGCTCGGCCGCGAGGCCGGGCACCGCCGGGTCGGACAGCGTGCACACCACGTCGTTGTCGGCGGGCAGCCGCTTGCGGGTGACACCGCTGGCGACCATGGCCACGTCGCACAGGATGGGGGCGCCCGCGCGCAGCGCCTCGCGGGCCCGCGCCACCACCTGCGGGGTGAAAGCGAGGTCGCGTACGAGGTCGACCATGCCGCAGGCGTGGATCATGCGGACCGCGACCTGGCTCACGTCGGCGGGCAGGCCCGACAGATCCGCCTCCGCGCGGATCGTGGCGAAGGACTGGCGGTAGATCGCCGGTCCGTCCTTCTCGTACTGATGCACAGTGCGTTCGCTCTCTTGATAGGGCATGGAACAGTCAAGTGTTGCAGGGTTGTTCATGTGTTCATGCGGCGCGTCAGCCGCGGGCCGCTGCCACGGCGGCGGCGAGTGCGCCCGGACTGCCCGGGATGCTCGCCGGAGTGTCGCGTTTCTCGCCGTGTACGTGAGAGATCTGATGCCCGTCGGGGGTGGCGACGACGTCGATCCACTCCCCATGGGGGTGACCGCACCGGCGTTCGCACCCGGACCAGTACACGGGCAGCGCCCCCACGGGGCCCGACGCGGCCGTCGCCGTGGCGCGTACGTCGTCCAGCGCCTTGGCGCAGCCGGGCCGGCCGATGCAGGCGCCCACGCCGGTCCAGGGGGAGTCGGGGCCGGTGATCAGGCCCGCGGCCCCCAGGTCCGCCAGGAGTCGCGCGGCCTCGCGCCGTGCGACGCCCGGCAGGACGACGCCGCGCCAGGGGGTCAGCCGCAGCTCGCCGACGCCGTGATGGCGGGCGGTGTCCGTCAGGGTCTGCCACTGGGGGGAGCTGATGGAGCCCAGCGGCAGGCCGATGGAGAGCGCGGCCGTGCCGAGGGGGCCGGGCACGATGCCGAGCGCGGGCTCGTCCGCTTCCTGGGGGAGCGGTTCGGTGATGGGCGCGGGGCTGAACCCGGCCTGCCGCAGGCGACGTACGACCGCCTCCAGCAGGGGTCCGGTGCCGTCGGGCAGGTCCGTCACCCGCCAGGCACTCCCGTCGGGTGCCTGCTCCAGGAAGGTCTCGGCCGCGATGAGGGCGGCCTGCGGCGCCTGCGCGGCCTGGATCAGGAGGGCGTCGTGGGCCGGGCCGATCCGTAGCAGCGCGTGCTCCGTGCCCCGCGCCGTCAGCGTCACGTCGCCGCCGAGGGCCCCGACGTCGCCGCGGCCGTCGTCGAGGGCGAACAAGAACCGGCCGGACAGGGCGGCGGTCCGGGCGCCGGCGCACAGCAGCTCGTCGAGGGCGGACAGCCAGGGGCGGATGTCCTGCTCACCGCGGCCGTCGAGTCCCGAGAGGGGGGAGGCCACCACGTTGCGTACCCGCTCGTGGCGCTCGGAGGGCAAAAGCCCCGATTCGCCCAGCAGGGAAGCCAGTTCGCCGCCGCCGTCCGCGGGCAGTCCGCGCAGCTGCACATTGCCGCGCGATGTGAGATGCAACTCGCCGTCTCCCAGCCGCTGTGCCACCTCGCGCAGCACGTCGGCCTGTCCCGCGGTCAGCAGGCCACCGGGGATGCGCACGCGGGCCAGCGCCCCGTCGTCCGCCCGGTGCAGCCGCAGCGTGCCGGGGCAGGCGTCACCGCGGCCGCGGGCAGACGCGTCTCCCGAGAGTGCGGGCGGGGGGACCGATGGGGGCATGGCGGCGAGCATACCGACCCATTGCAGCAGGTCCGCCTGCCCCCCAGTAGTTGATCGGCCCTTAGTATTCCTAGCGACGGGCCAGCCGGCCCGTCGTCGCCACAGACGGCGACAAGGGGAGGAAGCCCGGTGCGATTCCGGCGCGGTCCCGCCACTGTGAGCCCGGTGCAGCCGCCGGGCGAGCCAGGAACTCCCTTCCCCGAGCTCTCGTCCGCTCGAGCAGGGGAGACGCCATCGACACCACCCGGGGCGTGGACACCCCGAGGAAGGCCCGACGCCGCATGATCCTGCTCCTGTCGACGTCCGACACCGACCTGCTCAGCGCCCGCGCCGCCGGCGGCCCGGTCGCCTACCGCCACGCGAACCCCTCCCGGCTCCCGCTCGAGGACCTTCCGCAGCTCCTGGACGGCGCCGACCTGGTCGTCGTACGCCTCCTGGGCGGCGTACGCGCCTGGCAGGAAGGCCTGGACCAAGTCGTGGCCGCCGGACGCCCCGTGGTCGTCCTCACCGGCGAACAGGCCCCCGACGCCCAGCTGATGGCCGCATCGACCGTGCCCATCGGCATCGCCGCCGAGGCCCACGCCTACCTGGCCCACGGCGGACCGGACAACCTGGAGCAGCTGGCCCGGTTCCTCTCCGACACCGTCCTGCTCACCGGTCACGGCTTCGAACCGCCCGCCCCGGCGCCCTCCTGGGGCCCGCTGGAGCGCACCGCCCGCCAGGCCGAGGGACCGACCATCGCGGTGCTGTACTACCGCGCCCACCACATGAGCGGCAACACCGCCTTCATCGAGGGCCTGTGCAGTGCCATCGAGGACGCAGGTGCGCGCCCGCTGCCGCTGTACGTCGCCTCGCTGCGCGCCCCCGAACCCGAACTCATCGACGAACTGCGCGCCGCCGACGCGATCGTGACCACGGTCCTGGCGGCGGGCGGCACGCGTCCCGCCGAGGCATCGGCGGGCGGCGACGACGAGTCCTGGGACGCCGGCGCCCTCAGCGGCCTGGACGTGCCCATCCTCCAGGCGCTGTGCCTGACCAGCTCCCGCAGCGACTGGGAGGACAACGACGAGGGCGTGTCCCCGCTGGACGCCGCGAGCCAGATCGCGGTCCCCGAGTTCGACGGCCGGCTGATCACGGTGCCGTTCTCGTTCAAGGAGATCGACGAGGACGGACTTCCCGCGTACGTCGCCGACGCCGAGCGCGCCGCCCGCGTGGCCGGCATCGCCGTGCGCCACGCGCGCCTTCGCCACATCCCGGCCGCCGACAAGCGCATCGCGCTCGTCCTGTCCGCCTACCCGACCAAGCACTCGCGCATCGGCAACGCGGTGGGTCTGGACACCCCCGCCAGCGCCGTGTCCCTGCTGCGCCGACTGCGGGACGAGGGCTACGACTTCGGCACGGAGGAGGTGCCCGGCCTGGCCTCCGGCGACGGCGACGAGCTGATCTACGCGCTGATCGAGGCGGGCGGCCACGACCAGGAGTGGCTCACCGAGGAGCAGCTGGCCCGCAACCCCGTGCGCATCCCGGCGGCCGACTACCGCCGCTGGTACGCCACGCTCCCCGCCGAGCTGCGCGAGTCGGTGGAGCAGCACTGGGGCCCCGCCCCCGGCGAGATGTTCGTGGACCGCTCGCGCAACCCGGAGGGCGACATCGTCCTGGCCGCCCTGCGCCGCGGCAACCTGCTCATCCTCATCCAGCCGCCGCGCGGCTTCGGCGAGAACCCGATCGCGATCTACCACGACCCCGATCTGCCGCCCTCGCACCACTACTTGGCCGCCTACCGCTGGATCGCCGCCTCCGCCGACGACAACGGCTTCGGCGCCGACGCGATGATCCACCTGGGCAAGCACGGCAACCTGGAATGGCTGCCGGGCAAGAACGCGGGCCTGTCCGCCGCCTGCGGCCCCGACGCCGCGCTCGGCGACCTGCCGCTGATCTACCCGTTCCTGGTCAACGACCCGGGGGAGGGCACGCAGGCCAAGCGGCGCGTGCACGCCACCCTCGTGGACCACCTCGTACCGCCGATGGCCCGCGCGGACAGCTACGGCGACATCGCGCGCCTCGAACAACTCCTGGACGAGCACGCCCAGATCGCCTCCATGGACCCGGCGAAGCTGCCGGCGATCCGCGCGCAGATCTGGACCCTGATCCAGGCCGCCAAGCTCGACCACGACCTGGGGCTCGAAGGCCGCCCCGAGGACGAGGGCTTCGACGAGTTCATCATGCATCTCGACGGCTGGCTCTGTGAGATCAAGGACGCGCAGATCCGCGACGGTCTGCACGTCCTGGGCGGCGCCCCGGCCGGCGCCGACCGCGTCAACCTGGTCCTGGCGATCCTGCGCGCCCGGCAGATCTGGGGTGGCACGGCATCGCTTCCCGGCCTGCGCGAGGCGCTGGGCCTGGACGAGTCGGCCGCCACCCGCACCAGCGCCGACGCGGTCGAGGAGCAGGCCCGCGCCCTGGTCCAGGCGATGGAGGACGCCGACTGGGCCCCGGACGCCGTGGCGGGCGTGGCCCAGGGGCACCCGCAGTCGGTCGCCGACATCCTCGACTTCGCTGCCCGCGAGGTCGTCCCGCGCCTGGCGGCCACGACCGACGAACTGGACCACGCCGTCCACGCGTTGGAGGGCGGCTTCGTTCCCGCGGGCCCCTCCGGCTCCCCGCTGCGCGGCCTGGTCAACGTCCTGCCGACCGGCCGCAACTTCTACTCCGTCGACCCCAAGGCGGTGCCCTCGCGCCTGGCGTGGGAGACCGGCCAGGCGCTTGCCGACTCGCTCCTCGAGCGCTACCGCACCGACAACGGCGACTGGCCGACCTCGGTGGGCCTGTCCCTGTGGGGCACGAGCGCGATGCGCACCGCCGGTGACGACATCGCCGAAGCCCTCGCCCTCCTTGGCATCCGCCCGGTCTGGGACGACGCCTCGCGCCGTGTCACCGGCCTGGAGGTCATCCCCGCCGAGGAGTTGGGCCGCCCGCGCATCGACGTCACCTTGCGCATCAGTGGCTTCTTCCGCGACGCCTTCCCGCACACCATCGGCCTCCTGGACGACGCGGTGCGCCTGGCCGCCTCGCTGGAGGAGCCCGACGAGGCGAACTACGTCCGCGCCCACGCCCAGGCCGACCTGGCGGCCCACGGCGACGAACGCCGCGCCACCACCCGCATCTTCGGATCGCGCCCCGGCACTTACGGCGCGGGCCTGCTCCAGCTGATCGACTCCCGCGACTGGCGCACCGACGCCGACCTCGCCGAGGTCTACACGGTGTGGGGCGGTTACGCGTACGGCCGTGAGCTCGACGGGCGTCCGGCGCGCGAGGAGATGGAAACGGCCTACAAGCGCATCGAGGTCGCGGCGAAGAACACCGACACCCGCGAACACGACATCGCCGACTCGGACGACTACTTCCAGTACCACGGCGGCATGGTGGCCACCGTCCGGGCGCTCAAGGGCAGCGCCCCGGAGGCGTACATCGGCGACTCCACGCGCCCCGAGACGGTGCGCACCCGCACCCTGGTCGAGGAGACCTCCCGCGTCTTCCGGGCCCGGGTGGTCAACCCCAAGTGGATCGAGGCGATGCGCCGCCACGG
The DNA here is from genome assembly GCF_055585065.1 of Streptomyces sp. NPDC054047. Lineage (NCBI taxonomy): Bacteria > Bacillati > Actinomycetota > Actinomycetes > Kitasatosporales > Streptomycetaceae > Streptomyces > Streptomyces sp. NPDC054047. The sequence continues at coordinate 305,296 of NZ_JBVJKV010000007.1, forward strand.
CTACAAGGGGGCCTTCGAGCTCGCCGCCACGGTCGACTACCTCTTCGGTTACGACGCGACGACGGGCGTGGTCGCCGACTGGATGTACGACAAGCTCACCGAGACGTACGTCCTGGACCCGACCAACCGCGAGTTCCTCCAGCAGGCCAACCCCTGGGCCCTGCACGGCATCGCCGAGCGTCTCCTGGAGGCCGAGTCCCGCGGCATGTGGGCCAAGCCCGATCCGGCGGTGCTCGAGGCGCTGCGGCAGGCGTACTTGGAGACGGAAGGCAATCTGGAGGGCGAGGACTGAGCACCGGCCCGGCCTGAGGGCCGGCGCACGAGAGGGCCCCATCCCGGTGTCGTCGGGATGGGGCCCTCCCCGTTCCCTGCGGTGGGCGGCTACGCCTGGGGGGTGGCGCGGATCGCGGAGATGTCGAACTGGAGGCGGACCTTCTCGCTCACCATGGCGCCGCCCGTCTCCAGGCGCTGGTTGTAGACCAGGCCCCAGTCGGTGCGGTCGATGGTGGTGGTGCCGTCGAAGCCGGCTCTCTCGAAGCCGAACGGGTCCACGACCGAGCCGAGGTAGTCGAGCTGCAGCTCGACGGGCCTGGACACACCGCGGATGGTCAGGTCCCCCGCCATGCGGAAGGTCTCGCCGCCCTCATGGACGGTGGAGGTGCTGCGGAACGACATCTCCGGGTGGCGGCGCGCGTCGAAGAAGTCGGCGCCTATCAGGTGCGCGTCGCGCTGCTCCACACCCGTGTCGACGCTGGCGATCCGGATGACGATCTCGGCCCGCGACTCGGAGGGCCGGGCGCCGTCGAAGTACAGCGTGCTGTCGTAGTCGGCGAAGGCACCTCGCACCGTCGTGACCATCGCGTGCCGCACGGAGAACCCGATGCGGCTGTGCGGTCGGTCGATGGTCCACTGCCCGGTCAGCGCACGCAGCGCCGGGTCGAGCGCGGCTCCGTCGGCCGTGGAAAAGGGCGAACCGGCGCCCGACGGCGTCGGCTCGAGGGTCGCGGTCTGGCGACGGCTGAAGATACCCATGATGTCGTCGTCTCCTTGGATTTGATCACTCCGTGTTATCACGCCGTCGACCGGTGCTGCTCAGCAAGATGGGAGGTCTCGTCCGGGTTCCATGCTGCTGACTGCAAAGATGCACAAGATCGGCACGGATGTGGATGCACGGTTGGGTGGCCTGGCGTCACGCACGGTCACAACGGCGTCGATGGTGCGTCGACGGACGCCAGGAGGGCACTCGGTAGGGGCCCGGCGCCGGGGCTGTCATCGGCGCCCAAAAGGTGCATACTTGAAATAATTCTGAGGGTCGGAGGGCTCAATGATCGCACTCGGAATCATCCTGCTCATCATCGGTCTCCTGGCCGGAATCTCCATCCTGTGGACCATCGGCGTCATCCTCGTCGTCATTGGTGCCATCCTGTGGATTCTGGGCTCCGTGGGCCACGCAGTGGGCGGGCGAAAGCATTATTGGTAGGCGCACCGGTATTGAAACCGGACGGCTTTCATAAGCGCCAACGCCCTGGTATTCGCAGCGGCAAGAATTTCTCCGGTGTGCCCCGGTTCTCCTTCGCGGCCCGACGTCCGCATGCGGACGGCTTCTCCGGGTAGCAGGCTGTGCTCATGACCTGCTGAACGGAACGGAGTCGGTGCATGGCCGGCGAGGGCGGAGGGCCGCGAGCGGAAGCCGCGGCCCCGGGGTGGTTCGAGCGTGTGCGGCGATGGTGGCAGCGGGCCCGGGGGGTGCCGGGCTACGAACGCCACACGCTGCTCCTGGTTCTCAAGAGCACATTGGCCGCGACCCTGTCCTGGGTGGTGTCCTACTACCTGCTCGACGCGCCCTCCCCGGCGTTCGCCCCGTTCTCCGCGGTGCTGATCATGCAGGTGACCGTGTATCAGTCCCTGCTGCAGTCGATGCGCTACCTGGCGGCAGTGGCGGCCGGCGTGGCCATGGTGGCCGCCCTGGGGTTCCTGGGCGGCCCCGACCTGCTGACCTTCGTGCTGGTCGCGCTGGTGGGCCTGTCCATCGGGCGCTGGCCCGCGCTGGGTGCGCAGGGGTCGCAGGTCGCCACGGCGGCGTTCTTCGCCTTCTCCACCTATGCCTCGGCCACATCGGCGACCGAAAAGCTCTCCCAGCTCGGGCAGATCATCCTGCTGGTCCTGATCGGCTGCGCCATCGGCGTGACCGTGAACATCACGGTGGCCCCGCCGATGCGCTACCGCAGCGCCGAGTACGGGATTCGCTCGCTGTCCATCGCCCTGGGCGAGCTGGTGGGCGACATGTATCCGGTGCTGCGCGAGGGCGAATTGGACGAGGAACGCTGCCGGCAGTGGCGCTGGCGGGCCGAGCAGACCGGTGGACTGATCACGCAGGCGAAGGACGGCTTCCGTACCGCGCAGGAAAGCCTGTACTTCAACCCCCGTCGACTGCTGCGCCGACACCGCGGCCGGACCTCCTTCGAGGGGTACGGAGCGGTGCTGGGAGCCCTCGAACGATCCCTGTACCAGGTGGCATCGCTGACGCGCAGCCTGCACCAGTGGCACGAAGAGGAGGGGGGCCGGCACGACGACCGGGCCTTCCTCCTCGGCTACGCGGACTTCCTCGAGGCCCTGGAACGGATCGCCCAGGTCCTCGGGGAACTGGACGAGGACTCCCTGACCGAGCAGGCCCGACAGCTGTGCCAGTTGGCCGACGAGGCCCGGCGGTGCTGCCACGACGTGACCGACGGAGCGAACCGGGCCGGCCTTCCCCTGGCCGACCCGGCTCGCCCCTACGGAGTCCTTGTCGTCGAATCCACCCGCCTCATGGAGGAGTTCCAGCACGCCTGCGACGTGCTGCAACGGCACGTGGGGCAGGAGGCGTGACCTCCTCGACGGGGTCATGGGCTCCCAGGTTCTCGGCCCGGCTCTCAGTGGTGGCCGTGGGCGCTGGACGAAGCTCCGCCGAAGAGCCGCGCGACGGCGCGGAAGGGGAGCGTGACCACCGTGGCGATGGCTCCACCGATGGCTCGGAGAACATCTGCAATGGCCTTCAGCATGTCGGGACCTCCATAGAACGTCTTTATGTGCGCGTCGTCAGTTCAATAACTCCTGCACGGCTTGTCTTCTGCCGGTTTCCCTGCGATCGGCGACGGAAACGTAATGGCTCGGCCCTCGGAGGTTTTTCACAATGGAGTCCGTCATACGGATCTGTCCCGTACGTGCTTGATTAGGGTCGATCCGAACGGGAACGCCTCACAGGGCAACGACCCCGTCACCGACGAATGGAGCGCTCCGTGCGTGCACTGTCCTTGGTCTGCACCCTGAATTCATCGCCCACTTCATCCAGCAGCCACGCGTTGTCCGACCAGGTCATGGCCGAATTCGAAAAGCTGGGCGTCGAGGTCGAGACGGTCCGGGTCGCCGACCACGACGTACACGCCGGGGTCGCCGTGGACCTGGGCAACGGGGACGCCTGGCCGGCCCTGCGCGAGAAGGTGCTGGGGGCCGACATCCTGCTCCTGGCCACGCCGATCTGGCTGGGGCACCCGTCGAGCATCTGTCAGCGGGTCCTGGAGCGTCTGAACGCCGACATGTCGGAGACCGACGACGAGGGCCTGCCCCTGATGTACGGGAAGGTCGCGGCGGTGGCCGTGGTCGGCAACGAGGACGGCGCCCACAAGGTCAGCGCGGACGTCTTCCAGGCCTGCAACGACCTCGGCTTCTCGCTGGCTCCCGGAGCGGTCACCTACTGGGTCGGCGAGGCCAAGCAGGGCACCGACTACCAGGACCTCGAGAAGACACCCGACGCCGTCGCCTCCGCCACGCACACGCTCGCGGTCAACGCCTTCCACCTGGCCGAGCTGCTCGACCGCAAGCCCTACCCGGCGTCCTGACATCGCCTCGGACGACCACAGGGACAGGTGCCGGTAGATGGACGTGACCGCCACGGACGTCGGGTACGCCTGCGTGGGGATCGGCGCGCTGCTCGCCGCGGTCCTGCCCAGACTGGTGGCGCGGCAGCCCATGTCCATGCCGATGGTCTTTCTGGCCGTGGGCTTCCTCGTCTACGTACTGCCCACCGGGCTTCCCGACCTGGACCCCTACCAGCACCGGGCATGGGTGGAGCACCTCACCGAGGTGATCGTGATCGTGGCCCTGATGGGCGCGGGCCTGGCCATCAACAGACCCTTCGGCCGCCACTCCTGGTCCACCGCCTGGCGCCTGCTGGGCATCACCATGCCCCTGACCGTCCTGGTCACCGCCCTGGTCGCCTGGGGTCTGGTGGGCTGGCCGCCGGCCGTCGCGCTGCTCCTGGGCGCCGTGCTCGCCCCGACCGACCCCGTGCTCGCGGCGGAGGTACGGGTGGGGGAGCCGACCGACGGCGAGCACGACGAGGACGAGGTGCGCTTCGCCCTCACCGGCGAAGCGGGCCTCAACGACGGTCTGGCCTTCCCGATGGTCCTGGCGGCCCTTGCGATGTTCGCCGCCTCGGAGACGGGCTGGTCGGGCGCGTGGCTGGGCCACTGGCTGTGGAGCGACGTGGCGGTACGCGTCACGGTCGGCGTGGCGGTCGGCCTGCTGGTCGGGCGGCTGCTCGGCTGGATGTTCTTCCGGGCGGGCTGGCAGGCGCTGCGGCTGTCCGACCACCGGGAAGGGTTCGTCGCACTGGCGGCGACCTTCCTTTCGTACGGCCTCACGGAGGTGCTGCACGGCTACGGATTCCTCGCCGTGTTCACGACGGCCTGCGCGATCCGGTCCGCCGAGCGCGCCCACGGCTACCAGGTGGTGATGCACACCTTCATGGAGCAGATCGAGCGGCTGCTCACGGCCGGTGTGCTGTTCCTCATCGGGGGGTTCATCGCCTGCGGCGGCCTGTCCGCCCTCACCTGGGGCAGCGCGGTGACGGCCGTCCTGGTGCTGCTGGTGATCCGTCCGCTCACGGGCTGGATCGCCCAGCTGCGGGGCCGGACGACGCCAGGGGAACGCGCGGTGACCTCCTTCTTCGGCATCCGGGGGATCGGGTCCGTCTTCTATCTGGCGTACGCCCTGGGTGTGGGGGACCTCGAGGCGTTCCAGGAGGAGTTGTGGGCGGTGGTGACGTTCATCGTCCTGCTGTCGGTGATGCTGCACGGGGCCGCGGCCTCACCCGTGCTCAAGCGTTTGGACAGATCCGGCTCCCGCTGACGGCACGGCGGCAGCCGGACCGGCGCAGGCGGGTGCGGGTCCGGCCGGTCAGGCGTCGACGCCCGCTCCCTGCCAGGGGGTGGGCCCGGTGCCGTCGAGCCAGGCGTCCAGTTCCGTGCCGTTGACGCACACGATGCCGATCTGCTGCGCGTACTCCAGGGCGGGAGCGGTGAAGTCGCTCGTCGTGACGAGTATCGCGACGTCGGCCTCGTGGACGGTGAAGCACGTCCCGCCGAAGCGCTGCAGGTCCTGCGAGCCGACCTTGTTGGCGTCGCCGTAACGCTTGCACTGGATGACGAGGCGGAGACCCTCGGCGGTGACCGCCGTGACGTCCGCGCCCAAGTCGCACGCGCCGCCCACCACTTCCACCTCCCGGCAGTCGTCACGGGCGCACAGGTCGGCTATGGCGTGCTCGAAACCGTCGGGATCGAGCTCGGCGTACTCGTGCTCATCCTCGTACTCGTCCCCGTACTCATCCTCGTACTCGACGGGCGCGCCGAGGACGACGGTCGGCTCCTCGCCGTCCGGCACCAGCGCTCCGGGGTCGGCCTGCTTCGCGTCCGGGAGGTGAGGCTCCGGGCCCAGGCTGTCGGACGCCTTCTCGGCTGCTTCCTCCAGCGCCGCGGCGGCACGGCGCGCGTATCTCGCGGCGGAGAAGCGACGCCACCTGGACCGGCACAACTGCGCGACCGCCAGGCCCACCACGACGACCGCCCCGGCCCACAGCGGGCGGCTCTCGACGACGTCGGCCGCGGTGCGCACCAGGAACACCAGGACGCACAGGATGATCGCGAGCAGTACGAAGTACACGGCGGTCGCCCGCAGATCGAAGCGCCGTTCGCGGTCCATACGTCGAACCGGGCGCGAGGGTACGGTCATTGCACATCCTTACGGAGGACGAAAACGAAGATCACTTATCTCCGTCGTTCTCCGTGTGCCCAAGATCAACACGCTCAAGATCTCTTGGTGCGCGGAACCACGGCACAGGTCAGCGCGGGTAGGACTGGCGGCACAGCGCGGTCAGGGCAGGGTTGACGTCGATCTCCTCGGCCGTGCCGCACAGGGCGGCCATGTCGGCCGCACCGGGTGTGCCCGCTGAGGGGTTTCGGCCGGGGTCGGGCCGCTGCGCGGCAGGGGCTCGTCGGCGCGGGGGTGGCGCGGTGGGGGCCTGCGCGGGGCGGCGGGTGCTGGGCTGCGCGGGCGCGAGGGATGGTGACTGCGGGCGGCTGCTGGTAGGGGGACGGGCCGCCGCTGCGGGGGCCGGGTCTACGGCGCGGGGCGCGGGCTCGCGGCCGTCGACGAGGGCGTCGCGGGCGGGTGGTTGTACGGGGCGTACGGGGGAGGGCCGCGCAGGCGGACCCGGCGGCGCGGCGCTCGCGCGAGCGGGGGACGGGTGGTGTGCGGGAGACGGTGGCGGGACGGCCGTGCATCCGCAGGTGGTGAGGGCGGCGCCCAGGGCGAGGACGAGCAGACAGCGGCGCATCCCCACACCGTGGCGCACGGGTGGGCCCCGGGGCGGGCATACGGGGAGGAGGCCCACCGGGTCGAGTGATGTCGGGGCGCACAGAGGTGATCGCCGGGCGCGAGGCGGCCCGAGTGCGCGCAGACGCCGTCTGCGAGCACCTTCCCGGCAGCGGTGACCTCTCCAGGGTGTGGACCGGCAGGCTGCGCACGCCGCCTCGACATGCCTTCGGCGCAGCTGCGCCATAGCCTGGCCACCTCGGGGCTGTACTGGAGGTACGTCATGCCCCGCCCTGTCTGGTCCGGTGCGATCTCGTTCGGCCTGGTCACGATCCCGATCAAGGTGCTGCCTGCCACCGAGAACCACTCGATCTCGTTCCACCAGTACCACCTCGAGGACATGAGCCGGGTCCGCACGCGGAAGATCTGCGACATCGACGGCAAGCAGCTCACGAACGCAGAGATCGGCAAAGGGTTCGAGGTCAGCAAGGACACGATCGTCGCGGTGACCGACGCCGAGCTCGGTGAGATGCCGCTTCCGACAGCGAAGGCGATCGAGATCGCCGGCTTCGTGCCCTACGAGTCGATCGATCCGATCCGGATCGGCGAGGGCTACTACCTTCAAGCCGACGGACAGGTCGCGGACAAGCCCTACACACTCCTGCGCAAGGCCCTGGAGCGGAACAGCAAGGCCGCCGTCGCGAAGTTCGCCTGGCACGGGCGCGAGAGGCTGGGCCTGTTGCGCGTGCAGGACGACGTGATCCTGCTGCACGCCATGAAGTGGGACGACGAGGTGAGGGACCCGAAGGAACTGGCACCCAAGGCGATGGAGCTGGACGACGAGGAGATCGACCGGGCGGTCATGCTCATCGACTCCATGACCGCCGACGGCATCGCCGGCCAGGACTGGGCCACCGACCGCTACACCGAAGCCCTAGAGCAGGTCATCCAGGCGAAGGCGGAGGGGAAGAAGCCGCCCAAGCCGGACGAGGGGGAGGCGCCGGCCGGGCAGGTACTCGACCTCATGGCCGCGCTCCAAGAGTCCGTACAGAAGGCTCAGTCGGCCCGCGAGGAGACCGGCAAGGACGCGACGGTCCACGAGATGCCGAAGAAGCGGGCCGCCAAGAAGACAACCGCGAAGAAGTCCACGGCGAAGAAGACTGCCGCCAAGAAGTCCACGGCGAAGAAGACGACGGCCGGGAAGAAGACAACGCCGAAGAAGCGAGGGGCCTGAGGCCGCGAGGCCGCGTTCCGGTCCGGCGTGGGCCGGACCGGAACGTCTGGTTGCCGCCCCGGTCCGCCCGGTGAGCATTCAGCGCGCGAGCTTTCGCAGCATGCCTCAAACGAGTTCGGGCTGCGGTTCCGGCTGCTGTGCCGGGGCGACCTTCGGTTCCCACAGCTTGGTGGTCCGCATGTAGCCGTAGACCACGGAGGCCATCGCCAGAATGAGAAGTGGACCGAACACCCCCGGGTGCTTGGCCATTTCCATCGGCAGATAGCGATAGGACACCAGGAGCAGGGTGAATACGGTCGTGCCGTAGACGACCAGCTGAATTCCCGCGCGGTCCCAGCCGCGGTCGAGCGCGCGCAGCGCCGCGTCGATGGTGAACGCGAACACCACGCCGGCGATGATGTCCACGCCGTAGTGGTAGCCGAATCCCAGCGTCGCACCAAGCGTGGCTATCAACCAGAACACGCCCGCGTAGCGCAGCGCCCGTGGGCCCTTGCGGGAGTGAATGAAGATCGTCGTGGCCCAGGCGGTGTGCAGGCTGGGCATGCAGTTGCGCGGGGTGAGCTCGTCGAACGGCATCGACTGCGGGGTGCTGAGCGGTGGCGGCGTGTGCGGCCACAGGTTGGCCAGGGCCAGGTGCTCGCCGCCGGTGCCGAAGGCGCCGGTGCCGTACGTGAAGATCGGTCCGACCACCGGGAAGATCATGTAGATGGCCGGCCCGAGCAGGCCGATGACCAAGAAGGTGCGCACCAGATGATGGCCCGGGAAGCGGCGCTCGGCCGCCACGTTGCGCAGCTGGTACAGCGCGACGACGACCGCGGCCACCGCGAGCTGGATGTAGACGTAGTCGAGAACATGGGCCCCGATCGAGCCGGTGGCGGAGACCATCCGCCCCACCACCCACGAGGGGTTGCCCAGCGCGTGATCGGCGGTGGCCACGTACTGGTCGAGCACCGCGGGGCGGGTCTTCGATGTGATGAGCAGCCAGATGTCGCCCGTCTTACGGCCGGCCACCAGGAGCAGACCAAGCCCTACGCCCTTCAGGAGCAGGACGCGTTCGGAGCCGGTGCGGCGCGTGACAGCGATGACCGCGTAGCCCAGCAACACCCACAACGCCCCGTTGCCGAACATCATTTTGGCGTCGAGAGCCCACCGCACCAGGAAGAAGACGACATCGATGCCGACCGCGACACCGACCGCGATGAACCGTTGCCGCCAGGTGAGCACCACCATCATCAACGCCATGGAGGCGTACAGCAGCGGCCCCGACTTGGGGGCGACCACCACCTCGCGCACCTGGTTGGCGATCGGCCCCCGTACGCCGTAATGGCGCGCGGCGATCTCCAGCGCGACGAGGAACCCGAGGCCCACCACAGCTGCCGCGGTCCACAGCAGTGCCCGCGGCTGACGCCACGCGGCGAACATCGTGCTGAAGTTTTTTCGCGAAAACACTTGAGATGCTATAGATATCAATGGTTTGGCCGATTTGTTAGATGTTAGTTAATAGCTCACTCTTCGTGCGAGATAGCGTGTTTTCTTGTGAAGTACGGGCGATCAGGGCACTCGTTGTGAGTTCGATCATGTTAGCGGAGCGGTGCGGGTGGGTTTAGCGGGTCATGAGATGACGCTAACGGTCCAGTGAGCCTGGCGGCCGCGGCGGCAGCCGGGCCGCTCCTGTACGGCGGCGCGGGGCGGGAGCCCAGGAGGGAGCCCGGGGCGGGAGCAGACCGGCAAAATGCCTGGGATAGCGTCCACCTCACTTTGGGCAAGCGAGGGGGCGTCGTGGAGGTTCGGCTGCGTGGGCGGGGTGCTGCCCGGTGGGTCACGATCGGTTTTATCGCCTTCGGGGCGCTGTTCCTGGTCGTCGGGCTGGTCCTGGCGGGGGAGTCGGTCGCGTTCCAGTCGGATGCCGAGCGGGCCCCGGGGACGGTGGTGGCGCTGGAGTGGCGCAACGACTCCAGCGGCGCATCCCGCAAGCAGCGGGAGAACGACGAGCCCGCGGCGTACCCGGTCGTCGAGTTCACCTCGGCGGACGGCATGCCGAGGACGTTCCGCAGCTCGACGGGCACCAATCCGCCGGCGTACGAAGAGGGGGAGAAGGTCGAGGTGCTCTACCGTGCCGATTCCCCCGAGGACGCGCGGATCAAGGGGTTCGCCTCGCTGTGGCTGCTGCCGCTGATCTTCGGAGGGATCGGGCTGGTGATGGCGGGGGTCGGGACGGCTCTCGCGATGGTGGGGCGCAGGCGAGGGCGCGCCCCGGCGGTGCGTTCCGCGCCGACGGCGTCCACCGCATCGGCGTCGTGAGCGCGACCTTCCCTGCCGGAGCCGGACCGTGACCCAGGGATCGGCAGGTGTGACCACCGCCGGCCCGCTCCGTCAGCTGGCGTCGGTGGCGTCGGGGGCGCCGGTGACCACGTCGACGGCGTGGCGGCGATGCGTCGCGAAGAGGTCGAGGGCGGCAGAGGTGTCGCGGGCGCGCAGCGCGGCGACGAGCCCGCGGTGCTCACGCGGGATGCGGTCGAGGTAGTCCTTGGTGCTGCGGCCGATCCGGGTCAGCAGGAACAGGTGGACCTGACAACGGATGCCGTCCCAGGCGTCGGCGAGGCGCCGGTGTCCTGCGGCGGCGAACACCGCGTCGTGGAAGGCGATGTCCCAGCGCACCATCTCGTGCGCGTCCGCGGCCCGCTCCATCATGTCGGCCGTCTTCGCGACGGACGCGAGGTCCTCCTCCGAGGCACGGGCGATCACCTGTCGTACGGCGAGGTCCTCCAGGGCGCCGCGCAGGCTGTCGAGTTCGGCGACGTCCTCGGTGGACAGGGTCGTCACCGTCGTACCCCGGTGCCACGCGCAGTGGACCAGGCCCTCGCGCTCCAACAGCCGCAGGGCTTCGCGCACCGGCCCGCGGCTGACGTCCAGCTCGCCGGACAGCTCCACCTCGCGCAGCTGCGCGCCGGGGGCGTAGGCGCCGCTGAAGATAGCCTCGCGGATACGGTCCGCGACCTCGTCGGCCAGGCCCCGACGGCGAGCCGGGGCCACCTTGCCCTGATCACTCATGTCGGAATGTTAACAAGAGCTGTTGTCGTGATGTAAACATTAGGACATGGGTTGGTGGCCGACCCTGACCCGCCCGTTCCCCGGCAGGAAGGCAGTGCCATGACCGTCCTCGACTCCCCGATACCGCGATTCCACCTGGCCATGCCTGTCGACGACCTGGCCGCCGCCCGGCGCTTCTACGGCGAGGTGCTGGGCCTGGAGCAGGGCCGCAGTGCGGACACCTGGGTGGACTGGAACCTGCACGGCCACCAGTTCGTCACCCACCTCGCACCGGAGCGCGCCCCGCGCATACACAACCCGGTCGACGGCCACGACGTGCCGGTGCCGCACTTCGGGCTGATCCTGACGATCCCCGCCTTCCAGGAGCTCGCCGAGCGACTGCGCACGGCAGGCACCGAGTTCGTCATCGAGCCCTACGTCCGCTTCGTCGGCCAGAAGGGCGAGCAGTGGACGATGTTCCTCCTCGACCCGGCCGGAAACGCCCTGGAGTTCAAGGCGTTCGCCGACGACTCCCAGGTCTTCGCCGCCTGACCGGCAGTTTCCCCCTCCCTGAAACTCCCGGAATAGTCCGCTCCGCGCGGGAGTTCAGGGAGGCGCCCCGTGCGTGGCGGCGTCCTCCCGGGCGTCGGCGGACCGTTCCCCACGTTCCCCAGGGGCCAGCGAAGGACAGGTGAGAGATGAAGTCCGTCATCCGAACGGCTGCCGGTGGTCCTGAGGTCCTCCAGCTCGTCGAGCGTCCGGTTCCCGAGCCCGGTCCCGGTGAGGTACGGGTTCGTGTGCACATCTCGGGTGTCAACCCGACGGACTGGCGCAGCCGCAGGCGCGCGCTGCCGCCGGGCATGAACGAGCAGGTGCCCCACCAGGACGGCGCCGGGGTGATCGACGCCGTCGGTCCGCAGGTCGACCCGGCGCGGATCGGGCAGCGGGTGTGGATCTGGGAGGCCGCGTGGGGGCGGCCCTGGGGAACGGCTCAGCAGTACACGCTCGTCCCGGACCGGAACGCCGTCGCCCTGCCCGACCAGGCCCCGTTCGAACTCGGCGCCGCCCTGGGCATCCCGGCCCTGACCGCCCACCGTGCACTGACCGTTCACGACGGCGGACCGGGGCGGATCGCGCCCGGCGCCCTGCAAGGCACCACCGTCCTTGTGGCGGGCGGCGCCGGTGCGGTCGGCAACGCGGCCATCCAGCTCGCCCGCTACGCCGGAGCCCGTGTGATCACCACGGTCAGCAGCCCCGCCAAGGCTGCCCTTGCGCGCGCGGCCGGTGCCCACCGGACGGTCGACTACCGCACCCAGGACGCGGTAGCGGAGATCCTGGACTTCGCCCCCAAGGGCGTGGACATCGTCGTGGAGGTCGCACCGGGCGCCAACGCCGCTCTCGACATTGAGGTCGCCGCTCAAGGGGCCGTGGTGGCGTACTACTCGGGTGGCGAGGGCGAGCAGCTGTCCGTCCCGGTGCTCACCTCCCTGTCGGCGAATCTGCGCTGGCAGAGCGTCTTCGTCTACACCGTGCCGGATGCGGCGAAGCAGCAGGCGCTCACCGACGTGTCGGCAGCCGTGAGCGCGGGCGCGCTGCGCGTGGGCGAGGAGGCCGGACTGCCCTTGCACCGCTACGTGTTGGAGCGCACGGCCGACGCCCACACCGCGCTCGAACAGGGCTTGGTCGGGAAGGTCCTGCTCGACATCCCCTGACCGACCTTGGCGGTGCGCGGTGAAGTCTCCTGGCTGGCGGCCGGCTGTCTGCCCGCACTCCGCGGGGCAGGGCTCTGGTGGCAGAGTGGAAGAGATTGTTCCGTCCAGTGGAGGTAGTCCCCGCATGCGCTTGCTGCTCATACGTCATGGCCAGACCCCGTCCAACGTCAAGCACCTCTTGGACACGGGGGCGCCGGGCCCGGGCCTGACGCCGCTGGGGCAGGACCAGGCGGCGGCGCTCCCGCAGGCCTTGGCGGGGGAGAAGATCGACGCCTTGTACGCCTCCACGCTGGTACGCACGCAGCTGACCGTCGCGCCCCTGGCCGACGCGACCGGCCTCGAGGTGCAGGTCCGGGACGGGATTCGGGAGCTGATCGCCGGGGACCTGGAGATGCGCGGTGACGACGAGGCCGCCGCCGCTTACCTTGACACCGCCTTCGCCTGGTCCGGGGGCGACACCGAGCGCCGGATGCCGGGTGGCGAGACGGGCGCGGAGGCCCTGGGGCGGTTCGACACCGTCGTCGCCGAGGCCGCAGCGACGGGGGCGGAGACGGTGGCGATGGTCAGCCACGGTGCGGCGATCCGGATGTGGGTGGCTGCCCGCGCGGCCAATGTCGACGTGGCGTTCGGGGCCAGTCACCCGCTGGGCAACACGGGCGTGGTCATCCTCACGGGCTCGCCTGACGAGGGCTGGCAGGCATTGGTGTGGGAGGGGAGCCCGCTGGGCCCGGAGGGAAGCTCGCCCGAGGAGGACGGCGGCCCGGCAGGAGAGGCCACCACTCCGGCGGCCTGACCCACGGCCTGGGGTCCAGCGGCGCCATGACCCGCTCGCCGCTCGCCGCTCGCACTCGCCGCTCGGGTCGCGCGGATGTCTCCTGAGCCCGCGCCGAACCGGCGGCTGCCCTCAGGCAGGCGCGCGCCACCCGTTCTCCAGCAGGTCGAAGGCGCGGGTGATGGCCTGGCGAGGGTCGTCGTGGCCGCGAGCGGCGCGGGGCGCTTCGAGGGCGAAGTGGGCCAGCGCGGTGCAGGCGGGATCGTCCGCGGGCAGGCCGCTTTCGTCGGCGATGGCCCGTGCCAGGGCGGAGGTGTGGCGCAGCCACATGTTCTGGCCGTAGTCGCGCAGGGCCGGGGTGCTGTTGACCAGGTCGAAGAAGGCGGTGAAGCGGGGGTCGCCGTCCGCGGCCGCCGTGCGGTGGCGCAGCGCGTGCTCGCGCAGCGCCGCGGGGATGGACTGGCCCGGGGGCCGTTCGCGGACGGCGGCGAGCAGGCGGGCTTCCTGGGCGGCGTCCTCATCGAGGACGAGGGCTTCTTTGACCGGGAAGTGCTTGAACAGCGTGGTGGTGGACACGTCTGCGGCGTCGGCGATTTCCCGGATGCCGACATCGTCGTATCCGCGCTCCAAGAACAGACGCAGTGCCGCATCCGCGATGGCCTGGCGGGTGGCGGCCTTCTTGCGCTCGCGGCGCCCCATCGGCGGGGGCGGGGTGTCGGCCTCGGTGTCGGCCTCGGTATCGGTCATGCCTGGACTCTACTTCTTCGGTTGCCCAACTTCAAAAGTTGAGTCGTTGCACGTATTGGGTTGGTGTGCTTTTCTGTAGTGGCGGCCGGGCGTCCCAGAGGACGCTGCCGCCATCGCTGACGGCTGAGCCCCCGCCACCGCGCACACCTCGTCGGACGACACCACGCCTCAGCGCAGCACTGCTGTGCTGCGCGAACGGAGGTCACCTTGAACACCACACCCACAGGCACACCCGCACCCCGCATCGCGATCATCGGAGCCGGCCCCGGCGGCCTGACCTGTGCCCGCGTCCTGCAGGAGCACGGCATCACCGCGACCGTCTACGACGCCGACGCCTCCCGCACCGCCCGTGACCAGGGCGGCAGTCTCGACATGCACCCTGAATCCGGCCAACACGCCCTCCGTGCAGCCGGATTGCTGGACGACTTCCTGGCCGTGGCCCGCCCCGAGGGCCAGCAGATGCGACTGGTCGGCCGCGACGGTCAGATCCTGTTCGACGCGGCGCCGCCCACGGCCGATCCCACAGACGGCACCACCGCCGACGCCACCGAGGGCAACCCCGAGATAGACCGCGGCCAACTGCGCGACCTCCTCCTCGACTCCCTCAAGCCGGACACCGTGCACTGGGAGCACAAGCTCACCCGCGTCGCCCCGCTCGGCGACGGGGCGCACCGCCTGCACTTCGCCGACGGCACGACCGCCGATGCCGACCTCGTCGTCGGGGCCGACGGTGCCTGGTCCCAGGTCCGCCGCCTCCTGTCCGACGCGACGCCGCTCTACACCGGCGTCACCTTCGTCGAGACCGGCCTCAGCGATGCCGACCGCAGCCACCCCGCTCTCGCCGAACTCACCGGCGCGGGCACGATGATGGCCCTCGACAACAACCAGGGTTTCGTCGCCCAGCGCAACAGCAGCGCGCACATCCGCATCTACGTCGGCATGCGCACCGACGAGAACTGGCACGAGCGGGCCGGTGTCGACCTCACCGACACCAACGCCGTACGCGAGGCACTCCTCGCGGAGTTCACCGGCTGGAGCCCCGCCCTGCTCGGCTTCATCACCGGCACCGACACGGGCTACACCAACCGCCCCCTGTACGCCCTGCCCGTCCCGCACACCTGGCCCCACACGCCCGGCCTCACCCTCCTCGGCGATGCCGCCCACCTCATGTCCCCCTTCTCCGGCATGGGCGCCAACCTCGCCATGCTCGACGGCGCCGACCTCGCCCAGGCCCTCATCGCCCACCCCACCCCCGACCAGGCCGTCACCGCGTACGAGAAGATCCTCGTCCCGCGCTCCATCGAAGCCGCCGAAGGAGCGGCCGAGGGCATCAGCGGCGCCTTCGCCCCCGACAGTGCCGCCCAGACCCTCGCCCACATGGCGCAGCACCACTGAGACCCGGCCGTCGCCGACGCCGGGAGCCTCGCCTCCACCGATATCCTTTGGCTCGTCGGTCAGTTGGGCGTAACCGACCCGACGATCCCCCCCCGCGCACGTGTATACCCCGAGCTCGTCTTCCACCGGGCCTGAGCGACCGGCGTCGCCTCGGCCCCCTGCACATCTATAGCCGTATTACTGACGGGTCAGTACGGTGCTCCACAACCCCCCTTGCCCACAGGAGAGTTGGGAGAGCCGCATGATGTCAGCCTTACGTAGACGACCCGTGGCCGCAGGTGCCGTGCTCGCGGTGGCGGTGCTCGGGCTCCCCGGGTCCGCGGCCGCGGAGAGCCCGAACGCGCCGGCCGGTCCCCCAGGCGCGGCGGACGCCACCCCCTCGGCCCATGCCGCGGCCGAGACCGCAGGGAAGAAGCCGGGTAAGAAGCCCGGCAAGAAGACCGGCCCCGGCAAGATCCTCAGCTCGGCGCCGTCCTCGTTCCAGTACACGCCGGGCGTGCCGACCCCCACCAAGGCCTGGAAGATCACCTACCGGTCGACCTCCGCCAACGGCCGCCCCAACGCGGTCTCCGGAACCGTGATCGTCCCCGACGACGGCAAAATCACCCCCCGTCCACTGATCACATACGCCGTCGGCACGGTCGGTATCGGCGACAAGTGCGCGCCGTCCGCCGGTTTCCCGGGCGGCACGACGGCCGAGGCTCCGCTCGTCAACGCGGCGCTGGTACGGGGCTATGCCGTCGTCGTCACCGATTACGAAGGTCTCGGTACCCCGGGCGACCACACGTACATGGTGGCCAAGCCGCAGGGCAGCGCCGTCCTCGACGCGGCGCGCGCGGCCCAGCGGCACCCGGAGGCGGCGAAGTACGGCGTTTCCTCGGCCGCGCCCGTAGGGATCATGGGCTACTCGCAGGGCGGCGGCGCCAGCGCGAAGGCCGCCGAGATGGCGGCGAGCTACGCTCCCGAACTCAAGCTCAAGGGAACGGCGAGCGGCGGCGTCCCCGCCGATCTCACCAAGGTCGCCGAATCCCTGGAGGGCGGGGACAGCGCGGGCTATCTGCTGATGTCCGCCGTCGGCCAGAACGCCGCGTATCCGAAGCTGGGGCTCGACAAGTACCTCAACAAGGAGGGCCGCAAGCTCGTCAAAGTGGTGCGCAACGAGTGTGGCGGGACGGTCCTGGAAGCAGGGCGCGGCAAGAAGATCGAAGACGTCACCAAGTCCAACCCGCTGGACCGGCCGGTGTGGCAGCGGGCGATTGCCAAGCAGCTGATCGGCACCACGCGGCCGTCGGCGCCCACGTTCGTGTACCACGGGGACGCGGACGAGACGATCCCCTACGCCGTCGGCCAGAAGCTGCGGGCCGACTGGTGCGCGAAGGGCAACGCCGTGGAGTGGAAGACCTTCCCCGGCCAGTCCCACGTGGGCACGGCGATTCAGGGCAACGGACCGGCACTTGAGTGGCTCGGCCGACGCTTCGCCGGTGAGCCGACGTCGGGCAACTGCGGTACCTGAAGCCCAGGGGTCGCACGCACACCCGCCCCCTCTCCTGCCGTCCACGGGCGGCGGGGGAGGGGGCGGGCTGATGCCCGCCGAGTTCGCCCGTCCCGGTCACGCCTCCGTGGCCGTACCCCCTCGGATTGCGAGGCCCCGGCGATAGCGGACCGGACGGCGGCTAGGCTGCGGCGCATGGACATAGTGATCCCGATCTTCGACCGCTTCGAGCCGCTCGACGCGATCGGGCCCTACGAGATCCTCGCGTACGTGCCCGGCGCCACCGTACGGTTCGTCACGGCCGAACCGGGCCTGGTGCAGGACGTGTTGGGGTCACTGCCGGTGCACGTGCCGACCCGGTACTCCGAGGTGGAAGCGTGTGATGTCCTGCTGATCCCGGGCGGGGGCAGCTTCCTCGCGATGGTGGACGACCCCGATTTCCTCGACTGGGTGCGCCGCATCCACGCCGGAACCCGTTTCACCACCTCGGTCTGCACCGGTGCCCTGGTGCTCGGCGCGGCCGGTCTGCTGGACGGCTTGACCGCCACCACCCATTGGGACGCGGCCGCCCAACTGAAGTCGTACGGGGCCGACTACACCTCCGAGCGTGTGGTCCGGCACGATCGAGTGATCACCTCGGCCGGAGTCTCCTCCGGCATCGACATGGCGGTCCAGCTCGCCGCCCTCCTCACCGACGACGTGACCGCCCAGGCCATCCAGCTCTACACCGAGTACGACCCACAACCTCCTTTCGACACCGGCTCGGTGGCCAAGGCCCCCGCCGAAGTGCTCGCACGGGCCCGCACCTTGGGCTAGCGGCAGGGCGGGAGTGGGCGGTTCGAGGTGCGGGGCCCTGGCTCAGGCGGTGGGGTCCTTCAGGTCATCGATGACCATGTCGGAGAGGCGGACCTGGTACCAGACGTCCTGGCTGGTGCCGTCCTCCCACCTCTCAGTGATGATGATCTTGGTGTGGGCCGTGGTGCTGTCGCTTTCCGTCGTCGACCAGCTCTTGATCACCTCGTCACGGCGGAAGATCGGATTCGCCTGGTGTTCGGAGCCCCAGACGGTGAGCGCGTCGTCGAGTTCCGAGGTGAGGTACTCCCGGCGGATCTCGGCAGGGCTTTTGCCGTCGATCTGGTGACCGTTCGAGGCGTCCAGGTAGTTCTGGAAGAAGCTCGCGACCTGTTGCTCCGCGGGCGATGACATGACCGCGGTGGCCGTGGCCGCCTGCTCGCTCGGCGCCTGCGCCTGCGCCTGCGCGGGAAGAGTGGTCAGGCCGGAGCCGACCACCAGAACCGCGGTGCAGGCGCCGATCACCGCGCCACGCAGCTTCGTACGGTGGACTTGGAACATGGACGACTCCCTGGAGACGGTTGGCCTGAGCGGTTTCGCACTGAAGCAGCCATCCGCAGCCCTGCGGTAATGGCATTGCGGGGCATCCGGTCCATCGACCGCCCCTGCCCGGTAGGAGCCTCCTTCCGCCTCAAGGGAAGAACGCTTTCTGCGCGCACCAGGACGAGCCGTGGAGAATCCGCCCGCACGGCCGATGGCACAGGGCTCACCCCGCGCGCCCCTCCGACGGAGAAGCGGTCGGCCGGTTCGGACCGTCCGTGTGCCGTGACCGGGCCAGGAGGAAGCTTGCGGATGCGCTCACGATGACCGGCGGGTACAGCGGCCACAGGCTCCAGTCCGCCTCCGGGAAGAGCGAATCCGGTGCGCCTGACAGCGCCGGCGAGGACGTCAGCACGATGATCGGCGTCAGGGTGCCGTAGACACACCGCTGCGGCGCCGCAGCGGTGATCGGCCGCCGCCCCAGGCCCGCCATCGCGAGGCGCGGCCCTGCCGTGCTGATCTCCCGCCGTGCGTCCGGCTCCTCGCCGGTAGTCGCCACGGCCCAGATCGTGCACCATCGCGTCCGCCCCGGAGAGCAACAGGACGGACGCGGCTGCGAGCACGGTCAGGAAGGTCACGCACAGCACGAAGAGCAGCATCTCGCCCAGCCCTGTGCCGAGATCGCCCGTCACGCACACAACTCCCCGCAACAGACGTGCATATGTGAACGGGGCTCGGGTCGGCGGGTGCGGGCGCATCGGTGGAACACGGCTGCTCCAGTCGTCGGCTTCATCGCCTTGCGCGGCCCCGATAGACCCCTTTGGGAATGCAGTCCCGGCGAGGGAAGGCGCGTTGCGCGTAAGAAGGTGAAGTTCCAGCCCCGCCCACTCGTTTCGTGACAACTACCGCCGCGGTGGCACCCTGCGCCGGGCCCCCTGACGTCCGTGTCGGCCGCGTCCGTGCAGACGTGACGCGTGGTCAGGGGGCCGAGTTCGCCGTCTACGCGTGGCCGTAGGAGGGATGTCTGGAGGAGCCCCGTACGGGGTGCCCCGCGTACTTCGTCCTCTGATCGCGACGCTAGCCTTCGTGCGCATGACCGATATACAAATGGACGACCGGCTCGCCGGTGAGACCGCGAGACCGGCGCCCCACCGCGTCCTGGGCTTCGCCGCGGGCGCCACCGTGGCCTTACTCGTCGCCGACCTCGCCACACGCGCCTACAACCACTATGACCCCATCCCGAGCGTCCGCAGGTTGGTGAACGTCGACGTCGAGGCCAACCTGGCCACCTGGTGGAACAGCACGCTGCTGCTGGCCGTGGCGGGCATGGCGCTGATCGCCGCGCTGCTCACCGGGCGCGGTGCGCGCCCCGGGCGGCTGTCCTGGTTGGGTCTTGCCGCCGCGACAGCGCTGCTCAGCATCGACGAGACGATCTCGTTGCACGAGCGCCTCGGCGAGGTCGGCCGGTCGTGGAAGGAGTGGGCCGGGGGCTCGCTCCCCACGCACGCCTGGGTGTTGCCCGGCGCGGTCCTCGCGGCAGCGGGCACCCTGTGCGCCGTGCTGTGGGCACGGAAGCTCCCGCGTGACCTGCGCTACGGACTGCTGGGCGCGCTGGCGGTGTATCTGGGCGGGGCGCTGCTGACCGAAGGGTTCAACGGCTGGGCGCACGCGCACGACCACAGCACGGTGCTCATGCTGGGAACGATCGTGGAGGAGGGCCTGGAGATGAGCGGCTGCCTCGTCGCCCTCGCCGTCCTCAGCCGGTATGTGCTGTTGGAGCGCGACCCGACGTCCAAGCGCGCGGTGATCCGGCTGCGGGACAGCTAGGCCCTTCTGCAGCCGGGCACGCGGTCTTCTGATGGGCGGCAGGATCGGCGGGACGGGGACGCCCGGGGGCTGGTCGGCGATGAGGGTGTTCACCGACTCGCCCTGATCGGGCGCGAGCGCGGCGATGCCTTTTACCGCTGCGTACTTACTTCCCGCGTACTTCGGCGTATCGGGCTCTTGCAGACGCCGCTGGGTCGTTGGGGGCGGTTCGGCTACGCGCCGCGATGGTGCCCGGCCTTGAACACCGCCTCGATCAACGCCATCTTCCGCGGGTCATCGGCGATGTTCCCACCCATGCGGTTCATGACATAGCCCATGCTGATGCCGGACTCGGGGTCGGACAGGCCGAAGGAGCCCCCGAAGCCGTCGTGGCCGAAGGCCCGCGGGTTGGGCCCGTACGAGCCGTTCCGACCGCTGAGCCAGAGGCCGAGGCCGATCTCGGTGTCGTGCGCGAAACCGGCGCCGAGGACCAGGTCGCGGCAGGCGCCCTGCCCTTCGCGGATGCGTTCAGCGGCCCCGGCCGACAGGACGCGCCGGCCCGCGTACTGTCCCCTGCCGGTCAAGATGTCGTACAGCGCGGCGACACCCCGGGCCGTGCCGTGGCCACCCGCGGCGGGGATCTCGGCGGCGCGCCACTCGGGAGTGTTGGCGTCGGCGGCGCCGGTGGCGGGATTGGCCAGGGCGGCGAGCGCGACCGGCTCCAACTGGCTGAAGGCGGCGCGCTGTTCGCTGCTCACGGCAACCCGAGGGTGCACCAGCTCGGCCGCTCGCCGGGCCTCCTCCGCCGGTAGCCCGATCGTGAAGTCGATGTCCAGCGGGCCGGTGACTTCGTGGTGCAGGAATGCGGAGGGCAGCTGCCCCGTGACGCGTCGGACGACCTCGCCGACCAGGTGGCCATAGGTCAGCGCGTGATAGCCGGACTGAGTGCCCGGCTCCCACCACGGCGCCGTGGCGGCCAGACGCGCCGTCGTGAGCTCCCAGTCGTAGAGCTCGGCCAGCGCGTGCGGTTCACGCAGCCCGGCCAGGCCCGCCCGGTGCGAGAGCAGATGCCGTACGAGGATGCGCTCCTTGCCGGCCGCGGCGAATTCCGGCCAGTACGCGGCGACGGGTGCATCGAGATCCAACAGGCCCCGGTCGGACAGGAGATGGGCGCACAACGCGGTGGCGCCTTTGGTCGTGGACCACACGTTCACGAGGGTCTCGCGCTGCCACGGGCGGGTCCGCGCGGCATCGGCCCAGCCGCCCCACAGGTCGACGACCGGGGCTCCGTCGAGCAGGACGGTCACGGCCGCGCCGAGTTCGCCGCGCTCGCGGAAGTTCTCCTCGAACGCGGCGCGGACGCCTTCGAACCGTTGGTCGAGGTGGCCCTCGATCTGAGGTGTCGCCTGCTCCGCCATCGAGCCTCCGTCTTCTCGGGTTGACCATACCGACCGGTCGGACCGGTCAGGTCGGAAGGGAACATACCGACTGATCCATCCGTCGTGAAGAGGTCCGGCGCGTTCCGACGGGTCCGCGTTCAACTCCTGCCGAGGGAAGCTCCGTTCGCGCCCTTCATGGTTTCACCTCTTGACGTCTTTGGTACGGACCTCTAGGTTCCCGATCGCCACAGCTCCATGAATGCACTCGCTGTTCATCAACGTGAACATGGTGAACGGGGAGCCACCCCCCACGCCAGCCTCCCCATGAAGGGCTGTGATCCCCTGATGCGTACTCTCAGATCCGGTTCGGCGCGCATATCCCTGCGTATTCTCCTCCTGCTGGCGACCCTGCTCGCCCTCGCTGCGCCGCCCGCCGCCCGGGCGAGTGCGGATGCCGATGAAGCGGCGCCGTTCAAGGTGCTCGCGCTCTACAGCGGCACCTGGGACGCGGCGCACATCGACTTCGTCAAGGAGGCGAACGACTGGTTCCCCCGGCAGGCCGCAGCGAACGGCTTCACCTACACGGCCAGCAAGAACTGGGACCTGCTCAGCAACGGCGGTGTCAACGCCTATCAAGTCGTGCTGTTCCTGGACGACTTGCCGCAGAGCGCCGCTCAACGGTCCGGATTCGAGCGGTACATGCGCGGCGGCGGCGCCTGGCTGGGCTTCCACGTCTCGGCCTTCACCACCGAGGCGGCGGGCTGGCCCTGGTACCACCATCAGTTCCTGGGCGGCGGGAACTTCAAGTCGAACACCTGGGGCCCGACGACAGCGGTCCTGAAGGTCGAGGACCGGACGCACCCGACCACCAAGAACCTGCCGGCCACATTCACCTCGTCGGTCAGTGAGTGGTACAGCTGGTCCAAGGATCTGCGGCAGAACCCCGACATCAAGATCCTGGCCTCTGTAGACCCCAGGAGTTTCCCGCTGGGCACGGATCCCCATCAGTCGTGGTACAGCGGCTATTACCCGATTCTGTGGACCCACGCGAAGTACAAGATGCTGTACGCCAACTTCGGTCACAACGCCATGGACTACGCGACCAACACGCGGCTTTCGTCGTCGTTCGCGAGCCAGACCCAGAACCGTTTCCTGCTGGACGGGCTGAAGTGGCTGGGCGGATCCGGCACCGCCGCCCGGCCGGAGGACTCGATCGCCACGACCTGCTGCTGAGCCGACGGCCCGTGCTCGGCTCCTGATGGCAGCGCGAACAGGAGCCGGGCCCGCCGAAACTCCGTAGAACCTTCGGGGAGGAGGGCAACTCCCGCGATATACAGGGGGGATGGCAACCTTCGTACTCATCCACGGTGGCGGCGACAGCGCCTGGGCCTGGCATCTCCTCGAAGCCGAACTGCGCTCGCGGGGGCATGAGACCGTCGCCCCGGACCTGCCGTCGGACCAGCCTTCCGCGGGGCTCGGCGATTACACCGAGGCCGTGATCGAGGCCGTCGGCGAGCGGCGGAATCTCGTGGTCGTCGGCCACTCCTATGGTGCGTTCACCGCGCCGTTGGTGGCCGACCGGCTCCGGGCCGACGTGCTGGTCCTGCTGGCCGGAATGATCCCTGCTCCGGGCGAGCGGCCGAACGACTGGTGGGAGGCCACCGGATGCAACCAGGCCAGGGAAGCCGCCGGCCTGGCCGCCATCGAAGATCCCTTCGAGAGCTTCTGTCACGATGTTCCGCGCGAGCTGGCCGAGGAGGCCATGCGCAGAGAGCGGGCGGAATGCTCACGGGCGGGCGAGGCGCCCTGGCCGCTGACGGCCTGGCCCGACGTCCCCACCCGATTCATCGTGTGCAAGGACGACCGCTTCTTCCCGCCCGAGTTCTTCCGCGACCTGGCACGAAAGCGCCTCGGTCTCGTGCCCGACGAGATCGGTGGCGGCCACTGCGTGGCGCTCAGCAGGCCGCGAGAGCTGGCGGAGCTGTTGGTGGGGTACCTCCCGGGTTGATCGCCACACGACACGAGGGGTCGCCGAGACCGCAGAGGGCCCGGCCGCGGACCTGTCGGTGCTCTGCCGCCCCGCGGTGACTCTCTGCGGTGCAGGCTTGGCCCCTGTGCCCTGTGGCTTCCCTGCCGAGTGCGATCCTGCAGACATGAACCATCTCGGCGACGCACACCTGCGTGCCTGGACGCTGCGATGGACGACCCTCCTCGCGGCCGGCCCCCGGGACCAGCTTGCCTGGTTGGGGGAGCGTGAGCTGGATACGGAGTCCGTCGTCGAAGAGCTGGAGCTCCTCTGCCGCGTCGCCGAAGGACTCGCGGAGCGCGGAGCCTTCGAGCCCGAGAACCTGCACGGTCTTCGGGCCATCGGCCGCCGCCTCGGCGAGATCGATGCCGCGTGCCGCGTCGGCCTCTGGGCCAACGCACTGGCCACCGATCCGACGTGGGACGAGATACGGCCTCTGGCCCGCCAGTTTCTCCGCACGACGCTGGGCGACTGGCGGCAGCCACTGCCACGCCCCGTGCGCCCGCACACGGGCGACCACTGAGCAACACGGAAGCGATGGACGCCTGTCTGGCGGGTGCCGGCCCTGCCCTGTCGGCGTGGTGGCCGAGGTCGCCCAACGCTTGATGGACGCGACCCAGGGCCGGCGCCCAGCCGCGTTCACCGCTGAGCGGCCAGTACTGCCGCGAGGCCCTCTTGCAGATCCTTGACGAAGTACTGGGGAACCTCCAGCGACGGGAAATGTCCGCCGTTCTCGGGCGAGCTCCACCGGACGATCTGTCGGTACCGCTCCTGTGCCCAGGGACGCGGACACTTCTCGACGTCGCGCGGATACATGGTGAGTGCCGACGGGACGTCGACCCGGAGTTCGGGATCGAGCGAGTTGTGGCTTTCGTAGTAGATGCGGGCCGCCGACGCGCCGGTCCGCGTCAGCCAATACAGGGTGACGTCGTCGAGGACCCTGTCCATGGAAATCGTCTCGAAGGGGCTGTCCTGGGTGTCCGACCACTCGGCGAACTTGTCGAGGATCCAGGCAAGAAGCCCGACCGGTGAATCGACGAGCGCGTAGCCGATGGTCTGCGGCCGTGTCGCCTGCTGCTTCGCGTACGCCGCGCGGTGACGCCAGAAATCACGGGCTTCCTCGGCCCACTTGCGCTCGACCGCCGTCAGCCCGTCCGTCGTCAAACCGGGCGGTCCCTCCGCGAACGTCGTGTGGATGCCGAGAACGTGCGCCGGGAACCTGCCGCCGAGGACCGTGGTGATGTTTCCGCCCCAGTCGCCGCCGTGGGCCACGAACTTGCCGTAGCCGAGCCTTCCCATCAGTTCCACCCATGCGGCCGCGATCTTTTCGGTTCCCCACCCGGTGGTGGCCGGCTTGTCGCTGTAGCCAAAGCCCGGCAGCGACGGGACCACGACATGGAACGCCGGGGCGTTCGCGTCTTTCGGATCTGCCAGCTCGTCCACTACATCGATGAACCGAGCAATGCTGTCCGGCCAGCCGTGCGTCATGAGCAGAGGCGTGGCATCCGCGCGCGCGGATCGGCGGTGCAGAAAGTGGATTCCCAAGCCATCGATGGTCGTGCGGAACTGGCCGATCTGGTTGAGACGCTCTTCGAACGACCGCCAGTTGTAGCCGGTGCGCCAGTAGTTCACGACATCGACGAGATCGGCGAGAGGTACGCCCTGCTCCCATCGGCCCGGGCCCGGCGCGGCCCCATGGACCGTCTCGGCCTCCGGTAGCCGCGCCGCGGCCAGCCGCGCGCGCAGATCGTCGAGGTCGGCGTCGGTTGCGTGGGCTTCAAATGCTTGCACGTCGTTCGTCGGACGGGGCATGAGACCTCCTGGCCATCGTGGAACCGGCTACGACCTGTCGCGAACCGTCTAAGGCGGTTCTAGCAAATCTCTGGGTCACGCGGCAACCCGCTAAGGTGGTTCCATGCGTGCTGCGTTCCCTGACTTCCGCCTCGGCGCTGTGCTGGCGACCAGCTTCACGGGGACTCTGTCGGAGCGTCATGGCGACGCCGTGGAGCGCATTCCCACGCCGCACCGACTCGTCGACTGGCTTGCGGTGAGCGGCCTCGCCGTGGACTCCTGCACCCCTGCCCAGCTCGGCCTCGCTCGGGAGCTGAGGGAGTCGATCCACGCCGCCGCGACAGCGGCCGCGGTCCAGGACGTTCTCCCTGTGTCCGCCGTCCAAGTCATCAATGACCGCAGCGCTCAGGGCCGGGCCGCGGCGATCCTGACGCCCGAGGGCAAGCGGCGATGGCGGCTCAGCTCGGCTTCCTGCGTGGAAGATGCCCTCAGCGTGATCGCGGCCGACGCCATCAGCATCATCGCCGGTGAACGAGACGGGAGACTGGCCTTGTGCGCATCCCCGACCTGCCGAGCCGCCTTCTTCGACACCAGCCAGAGCCGCACCCGCAAGTGGTGTGACATGAACACGTGCGGGAATCGTCAGAAGAAGGCGCGCTTCAACGCCAACCAGCGCAAAAATTCCAGATCAGCGGAGTGATCGTCACCTCGGCGCAGCGGCTGGTGGCGGCCTGCTCGGCGTGCGGGTGGGCGCGGGTGATCGTACGGTGGCCGCATGCGTTCCCGAGGACGCTGTGGGTGGGCCCGTTTCCGTTCGCACGTGGCGGGCCCACCCTTCTTGTGCGCGGGGGTGGTCAGGTGAGCAGCGCGGCCACGAGGTCGGCGAACTCGTCCGGGGTGGCCAGGCGTACGCCGAGTGTCTCGGCCTTGGTGCGCTTGGATCCGGCGCCTTCTCCCGCGACGACCAGGCTGGTGCGCTTGGAGACGCTGGAGGACGACTTGCCGCCGGCGCGTTCGATCAGTTCGTTCATCTCGTTGCGGCTGAGCTGTTCCAGCGGGCCGGTCATGGCGCCCGTGACGACCACTGTCATGCCGTTCAGCGGGCCTGCCTGCGTGTCGGTCGCGTCCTGATCCGCGGGAGAGCCTTCGGGCGAGTCCTCGGGAGCGGGCGGAGTGGCGCCGGGCTCGGTCATGTTCACCCCGGTCGCGGCGAGTTTGTCGATGACCGGGGCCAGTTCGGTCAGCTCGGCGACGATGACGGGGGCCTTCTCGCCGCCGATGCCGTCGACCCGCTGCATCGCCTCCGCGTCGGCGGAGCGGATGCGGTCCATGGTGGCGAAGTGCCGGGCGATGCGGCGGGACATGGAGCGGCCGGTGCCGCGCACGCCCAGTGCGCACAGAACTCTGGACAGCGGCTGGGTCTTGGCCGCCTCGATCGCGGCCAGCAGGTTGTCGGTGCTGGTCTCGCCCATCCGCTCCAGGCCCAGGAGCTGTTCACGGGTGAGGGTGAACAGGTCGGCGATGTCGGCGACCAGGTCGGCCTCGACCAGCTGGATGACGCGGCTGGCGCCCAGCCCCTCGATGTCGAGCTGGTCGCGCCCTGCGGCGTAGGACAGCGAGGCGACCAAGTGGCAGTCGCGGCCGCGCTCGCACCGCCAGCGCTGCTCGCCGGCGTCGATGGGGGAGCCGCACTGCGGGCACACCTCGGGGAAGGCGATCGGCTGTTCGTCGCCGGTGCGCAGGTGGGCGACCGGGGCTTCGACGCGGGGGATGATGTCGCCCGCCTTGTAGACCATCACCTGATCCCCCAGGCGAAGGTCGCGCCGGGTGATGTCGGAGGGGTTGTGCAGCGTGGCGTACGTGACGGTGGAGCCGTCGATGTCGACCGGCTCAAGGACCGCGCGCGGGGCGATGATGCCGGTGCGGCCGACGTTCCACTCCACCCCGACCAGCCTGGTGATCTTTTCCACGGCCGCCAGCTTGAACGCGATCGCCCAGCGCGGGGCCCGGCTGCCGGATCCGGCAGCCTGCTGGTCGGCGGCCAGGTCGGCCTTGATGACGATCCCGTCGATCCCGAAGGGCAGTTCGGCCCGCAGGGCCGCGATCTCCTCCACCCGGGCCAGGACGTCCTCGACGCTCTCCAGCGTGAGCCCGGGTACCGCGGTACCGGCCGGGGTGTGCACGCCGAGGTCGGCGGCGTACCGCAGAAGGTCGCCGTGGGCCAGCCCGGCCAGGTGCTCGGCGGCGTCGGCAGGTGTGGCGGGCAGCGGCAGCAGGCCATAGGCAAAGAACGTCATCGGCACCGTGTAGGCGCGATCCTTGGCCCGCAGGGTACCGGCCGCCGCGTTGCGCGGGTTGGCGAACGGGGAGCCGCCGTGCGCGGTGCGCACCGTGTTCGCGTGCTCGAACTGGTCGGTGGTCATCAGGACTTCACCGCGCACCTCCACGGTGACCGGCTCGGTGAGCCGGCCGGGCAGACCCTCGATGGTGCCGATGGCGTGCGAGACGTCCTCCCCGGCGGCGCCGTCCCCGCGGGTGACCAGCCGGGTGAGGCGGCCGTCGGTGTAGCGGGCGGCGATGGCCAGGCCGTCCAGCTTGGGCTGAACGTTCCACCGCGTCACCTCCCGGCCGATGCGGCGGGCCACGGAGGCGGTCCAGGTGGTGAACTCCTCGGGCGTGAAGACGTTGTCCAGGCTCAGCATGGCCGCCGTGTGCGGCACGTCGCCCTGTACGGCCCCGCCCGCGACCTTCCCTGTCGGGGAGTCGGGCAGCACCTGGTCGGGATGCTCGGCCTCGAACGCCGCGATCGCCCGCACCAGGCGGTCGTAGGCGTCGTCGTCCAACACCGAGGTGCCGCCCGTGTAGTAGGCGGCCGCGGCCTTCGACGCGTCCTCGACCGCCTGCACGTAGGCAGCGGCATCGGCAAACACAGGAGCTGAGGTTGTCATGTGCGCCATCGTGCCTGGCGCCACTGACAATCGGCCTCAGCCTGTCGACGAGGCAGGCTGAGGCCGTGCGGGGCGGGCGGGGCCGGGCGTGGCGGCTGCGTACGCCGGGGCTTGCTGTGCCTCGGACGCCTCGGAGGAGTTCAGGTCAGGCGCGGCGCGCGGCCCACACCGTGCGTTCGGTGCGCACCGCGAGGTCACCGCGGCGCAGGACGCTGTGCGGGCCGTCGGTGTCGAGGAGTTGGTCGAGGACGATGAGGTCGTCCGGGGATAGGGCGTGGGCGGCGCCGGAGCGCAGGTGCTTGAGGCTGCTGAGCGCGTACCGGCCGACCGCCGAGCTGTGCGAGCCGTCGACGTTCACGGGGATCGTGCGCTCGCCCTCGACGGTGAACCCGGCGGCCGCCAGCTTGGGACCCCAGTCGGCGCCGCGGTGCGGCATGTGCTCGGCGTCGTGGTGCGCGAGGGCGGCGTGGCAGCGCTCCTCGAGGCCGGGCCGCTCCGGGGGAGCGTCGGCGGGCAGGAAGCGCGGGAAGCCGGCCAGCTCGACGACGGCGAACAGGCCGCCGGGCGCGAGCAGGTCGTGGACGCCGCGCAGGGTCCGGTCGGGGTCCGCCATGTGGTGCATCGACGCCGACGCCCACACCAGGTCGGGGCGCCCGAGTTCGGGCCACTCGGCGTCCAGATCGGCGAGCACGGTGCGTACCTGGCCGGCCACCCCGAGGGCTTCGGCCCGGGTCCGCAGGCGGGTGAGATGGCCGGCCGATGTGTCCACGGCGGTCACCTGCGCGTCGGGGAAACGCGAGAGCAGAGCGAAAGTGCCTGCTCCCGTCCCGCATCCCAGGTCCACGATCTGGCGCGGCTTCGTTTCGAGGGGCAGCCATGCGGTGATGGACGCGATGTGCTCGGCGAGCACCTCCGCGTCCAGATCGAGGATCTCCGCCTGGTCGTCGGCGTCCGGCTTGTGCGGGGCATGGGGGTGAGCGCCGTCGTGGGCTGCGTGCGGGGAAGCGTGGCTCATGACAGCGACGCTAAGTCGATCCTCCTGTGGCGTCATCACCGATCCCGGAGTGCGCAAGAAGAAGGCGCGCTGCACTGCCGTACGCGCAATCGGCCGGCCGGCGCGTGGGGCGTGCGCGTGCTCCTGAGGCCGTGGGCATCACGCGCTGGACTGGTCGCTGTCGCCCTTGTCCTCGCGCTGGTGGCCGCGGCGGGCGTCGCGGTCGAAGATGCCCAGGATCTCGCACGGCCCGCCCTCGGCCCCGATGGCATGCGGGAGCATCGTGGGGAACTCCGCGGCCTGATTGGTCTCGATGCGCAGGCGCCGGTTGCCCAGCAGCAGGACCGCGGTGCCGGACAGGACTACGAGCCATTCACGGCCCGGGTGGGCGCGCATGCGTGCCGGATTGTCGGGCGGCGGATTGGTCATGCGCTGGCGTACGACGCTCATGCCGGGCTCTGCCTTGATGGGCCAGCGCATGAGCCCATGGGCGCCGTCGATCGTCGGGCTGGTGATGACATCCTCGGTGGCCGTCTCGACGAGCTGGTCCAGGGAGGTGTCCAGGGCCCGGGCGAGGGTGACGAGCTGGTCCAGGGCCAGGCGGCGCTGGCCGTTCTCGATGCGGCTGAGCGTGGACTGGCTGACCGAGGCGCGGGTGGCCAGTTCCTCCAGGGACCAGCCCTGCGCCACACGCAGGGCACGGATCCGCTTGCGTACCAGGCTGTCCATCTCGCCATTGTCTTGCGTCATGGGCAACATCCTATGCCCTGTCCGCAAGTCGTGCCTATCGTCGTGAGCACAGCCCACGAATCGCTGGGGGCTCATGTGAAGGAGAGGTGCGACGCCATGTCCGGGACCACTGCCGCGTATGCGACCGAGACCAGCGCCCGTGCGAGCGACCAGCTGCCGGGCGAGACCGTCGATGCCGTGGTGATCGGCGGCGGCGCCGCGGGCTTGAACGGCGCGCTGATGCTCGCCCGCTCCCGCCGTGCGGTCGTCGTGATCGACAGCGGCAGCCCGCGCAACGCACCCGCCGACGGCGTGCACGGACTGCTCGGCCTCGACGGCACTCCGCCGGCCGAACTGCTTCAGCGGGGGCGCGACGAGGTGCGCCGCTACGGCGGCCTGGTCGTGATCGGGGAAGTGGCCTCCGCCGCACCGGCCCCTGCCTCCGCTGCACCGGCCCCTGCCCCCGCCGAAGGCGATCCGCGCTTCAGGGTCACTCTCACCGACGGCAGGACCCTGTCGGCGCGCCGCCTGCTCGTCGCCACGGGACTGCGCGATGTGCTGCCCGACGTGCGCGGTCTCGCCGAGCACTGGGGGCATGGGGTGGTGCACTGCCCGTACTGCCACGGCTGGGAGGTGCGCGACGAGCCCATCGGGGTTCTCGCCGTCGGCCCGGCCTCCGTCCACCACGCCCTGCTGTTCCGCCAGTTGACCGACGACCTCGTCTACTTCACCCGTGGCACCGATCTGGACGACGAAACCCGTGCGCGCTTCGCCGCGCGCGGCATCCGCGTCGTCGACGCCCCGGTGAGCGAGGTCGCGGCCACCGGGGACGGCGGCATCGCGGGCGTACGCCTGAGTGACGGACAACTGGTGCCCCGGCGTGTCCTGGCCGTCGCCACCACCATGTGGGCCCGCACCGAGGGACTGGAGGAACTGGGACTGGCGACGCAGGACCTGCCCGGCGGGATGGGCCGCCACTTCGTCACCGGCATGGCCGGCACCACCGACGTACCGGGGGTGTGGGTGGCCGGCAACGCCACCGACCCGTCCGCCCAGGTCGGCGCCTCCGCCGCGGCCGGCGCCCTGGCCGGTGCCCACATGAACGCCGACCTGGTCGCCGCCGACACCGACGCGGCCCTCGCGGCCACGGAGCACGGCCTCACCCGCGTCTGAGTTCCCGCACATCCCCGCCCCCCAGTCCCACCCGCAGGCCCCGCAGTCCGCTGCACGACGACGACCGTGTGCGCCCCGCGCGGGGCCTGTGCCTGCCCCCTCACCGCGGCGCCCATCGACCGATCCGGCGCTGATCTCCGCATGCCCTTGGAGAGGAATCCATGCGTACGAACCAGCCTCCACCGCTGCGTGCCGCCGAACCCGGCGGCGACCCTGGCGCGGGCGCGCCGGACGCGCGCCGGCGACGCACCACCCTGATCGCCGTCTGTGTCGCCTTGATGGCCGTGATCGCATCGGTGTCCGGGCTGAACGTCGCCCAACCCGACCTCGCCGTCGCCTTCGGCGCCTCGCAGAGCACCATCCTGTGGATCATCAACGTCTACACCCTCAGCCTGGCCGCACTGCTCCTGCCGCTGGGCGCGCTCGGCGACCGCTGGGGCCGCAAGCCCATGCTGCTCGCGGGCCTGGCCGTCTTCGGCGCCGCCAACGTGGTGGCCGCGCTTGCCTCGTCGGCCGAAGTCATGCTCGCCGCACGCCTGTTCAGCGGCATCGGCGCGGCGATGATCATGCCGATCACGCTGGCCGTCATCACCTCCACGTTCCCCGTGGAGGAACGCGGCCGGGCGATCGGGGTGTGGACCGGTGTCGCCGGCGGTGGCGGCATCCTGGGCATGTTCCTCTCCGCGGCCCTGGTCGACGTGGCGAGCTGGCGCTGGCTGTTCGTCCTGCCGATCGCGCTGGTCGTCGTGGCCCTGGTCATGGCGTTGCGGTCGGTTCCCAACTCCCGTGAGAAGTCCGGGCACAGATTCGACACCGTCGGTGCGCTGACTTCCGTCGTCGCGGTGGTCGGACTCATCTTCGTGCTGCAGGAGGGGCCCGAACGGGGCTGGACCGCCCCCGCGACGCTGCTCGGC
This sequence comes from Streptomyces sp. NPDC054047, assembly GCF_055585065.1. NCBI lineage: Bacteria > Bacillati > Actinomycetota > Actinomycetes > Kitasatosporales > Streptomycetaceae > Streptomyces > Streptomyces sp. NPDC054047. The sequence continues at coordinate 337,400 of NZ_JBVJKV010000007.1, forward strand.
CTCGTCGTCGGTGTCGTGGCCGCCGTCGGCTTCGTGGTCTGGGAACTGCGCCGCCGGGATGCCGCGTTGTTGGACGTGCGCCTGTTCGGCGACCGCTCGCCGGCCGGCGGCTCGCTCACGCTCCTGGCGGTCTTCGGTGTGCAGGCGGGCATCTTCGTGGTCCTCTTCCCGTTCTTCCAGGCCGTACTGGGGTGGTCGGGCCTGCTGTCCACACTGGCGCTGATGCCCATGGCCGCACTGATGATGATGGCCTCGGGCCTGGCCCCCAGGCTGGCCGTGCGCATCGGGGCCCGCTCGACCATGGCGACAGGAATCCTCGTGGCCGGCGCGGGTCTGGCGCTCATGGCCGCGTTCGTCTCCGTCGACGGCGGCTACCTCTCCGTACTTCCCGGCATGCTCGCCATGGGGACCGGCATGGGGCTGGCGATGACGCCCTCGACCGAGGCCATCACCAGCTCCCTGCCGCGCGAGCGCCAGGGTGTCGCCTCCGCACTCAATGACGTCACCCGGGAGTTCGGCACCGCGCTGGGCGTCGCCCTGCTCGGCGCGCTGCTGTCCTCCGGCTACCGCAGCGCCATCGACGCCCGGCTCGAGGGCGTCCCCCAGGGGGCGGCCGACACCGCGCGCGAAGGCGTCGCCAACGCGATCGGAGCCGCGGAGGGAGCCGGTGCGGGCGCCCATGGCCGGGCGCTGATCCGAGCCGCGCAGGAGTCGTTCGTCGACGGCTGGCAGCAGGCCATGGGGGCAGGCGTCGGCGTCATGGCCGTCCTGTTCCTCTACATCCTGGCGCGCGGACCGCGGGACCCGGCCCGTCTCCCGGCGCATCGGCCGTAGGCCGAGCCTGCCCGTCATGCCCCTGGCGAGCGGATGGCGTGGCGGGCCCCGGCGGCGTCGGCCGCGCGTTCGACGCCCGGCGGCGCGGCGTGCTGTGTCAGAACCTGGCCGCGAATGTCCAGATGCCCCGTGCTGATGACTGCGGCGGGGGTGTACTGCCTCGCACCAGAGGGCTCAACTCGCCTTTCGCCGCCGTGCCTTAGGCGTCCTCGCTTCCACGGGCCGACCTGGAGGGTGATGACCGAAGCCGCCTTCGCGGCGCCCTCGTAAGTCCCGCCCCGTGCAGTCACATCAGAGGTTCAACCGACCGGTGCGGCGCGGATCGGCGCGAAGCCAGGGCAGGGGGCTCTGGGCCGGGAACGGCTCGGTAGGAAATCCCAACTGAAGGAGTGATCTATACGCTCGGAGGAGTGATGCTCCTTGCTGGGCCGCCGCCGGTGTTGTGACCATCGCCGGATGGACGGACAGAAGCGGCAGGCCCAGCTGGACGGCGTCGCCGAGACGACGCTGTGGACGTTGCACCATCGCGCTCTGGCCGCAAAGGACCCCGGTTCGGCACTGCTGGACCCGAAGGCGATCGAGGTCATCGACGCCGTCGACTACCCCTTCGAACGGCGCTTCGGCACCGGCAACTGGGGCATGGCGCAAGGGATGGCCGTACGGGCACGCTGTTACGACCGCGAGGTGCGCCGCTTCCTCAAGGACCATCCGGACGGCACGGTCGTCTCGCTGGGCGAGGGCCTGGAGACGCAGTTCTGGCGGGTGGACAACGGCACGGTGCGCTGGCTCGGGGTCGATCTGCCCGAGGTCGCGGCGCTGCGGCAGCGGTTGCTGCCGGACGCCCCGCGTCACCGCACGCTGTCCTGTTCGGCCACCGACGCGCGGTGGATGGACGAGGTCGACGCCTCGCGCGGGGTGCTGATCCTGGCCCAGGGGATGCTGATGTATCTCCCGCGGGATGTGGTGCACCGGCTCATCGAGGCGTGCGCCGCCCGCTTTCCCGGAGCGGAGCTGGTCTTCGACACCCCGCCCGCCTGGATGGCCGCCCGCACCGAGCGGGGCCGGTGGAGCTACCCCGCCGGATACCGGCCGCCGCCGATGCTCTGGGGGATGACACCCGCGGAACAGCGCAAGCTGCGCGGGGTGCACCCGAACATCGCCGCCGTGCGCGCCGTGCGCGCGCCGCGGGGCCGGGGATTCCTCTGCGGGTGGCTCCTGCCACTCGCCGACTTTCTGCCTGCGATCCGCACGCGCAAACCACTCTGGGTCACGCGCCTGTCGTTCGGCCCGACGAAACATCACCAAGGAGTCAGCAGATGACGGATCGCCTGGAAGCCGAGCGGGAGCAGACACCCCTGTGGGCGCCGCGAGAGCCGCGCCAGGTGAAGGTCGATGAACGGCCCTCGCCGGTGCCGGAGCAGCGTGCGGTCCTCATCGAAGGCGCCACGCTGCGGCTGCGGGAGTTCCTGCCAAGCGACGTCGAGGGAGTACTCGGCATCTTCGGCGACCCCCGCACCACCCGCGAGTTCGGGATGCCGCCCTTTCAGCGCCACGACGCCGCGGCGCTGGTGGAGCAGGCCCGGGCGGGCGCCCGGCGGACTCCCCGCTCGCACTACCGCCTGGGCGTCAGCGAGATCGCCACGGGCGAGTTGATCGGCTCGGCGAAGCTGATCGTCGAGGACCAGTCGGGCGAGGGCGGGATGGTCCGCGTCGGCTACCGCAGCGCCGAGGTGGGTCTGGCGCTGCGCGCCGACCGGGTCAGCGTGGGCCACAGCGTCGAGATCGGTTTCCTGCTGGGCGTCTTGGGCTTCGACCGGCTCGGCCTGCACCGCGTCTGGTCGGGATTCATGCCGTCCAACATCGCCGCGCAGCGGGCCATCGAGAAGGCCGGCATGGTCCGGGAGGGACGGCTGCGGCACTACGGCCACGTCGACGGTGTGTGGCACGACATCGTCCAGTACTCCATTCTCGAGGACGACTGGAAGGCCCTGCGCGGCTACTGACCGGCGCGGCTACTGACCGGCGCGGCTGCCGACCCGCGAGTCGCGCGACGGTGGACGACGTCGCGGTGAGCCCTGCGCAACTGGCCTTCCGCTTCGGCAGGACGTAGGCAGGACGTAGGCAAGCCGTAGCCCGGGGATCGCGCGGCGCCGCAGTGCTTCTCGCCGCCCGCCCCGCTTCTCGGCTTCTCGGCGCGCCCACCCTATATGTCGCTTACTTGCCGATATGCATGACCCATGACCGTGTTGGTCCTGGCCCACTTCGTCGTCGCGCTCTGCGCCGCCCCGCTCGTCCGCCGCGTCGGGCCGCGCGCCTTCGTCGCACTCGCGCTGCCGCCCGCGGCCGCGCTCGCCTGGGCGCTTGGCCAGTGGGGCACGGTCACGGGCGGCGGAGCGCGCAGCGAGGTGTGGACGTGGATCGAGGCGTACGACGTCGAGGTGGCGTTCCGGCTCGACGCGCTGGCGCTGGTGATGGTGCTGCTCGCCGCCGGGATCGGTGCGCTCGTGCTGCTGTACTGCGTGCGCTACTTCGCGCAGGGGACACGGCAGTTGGGCTCCTTCGGCGGGAATCTACTGGCCTTCGCCGGAGCGATGCTGGGGCTCGTCCTCGCCGACGACCTGATGATCCTGTACCTGTTCTGGGAACTGACGACCGTCCTGTCCTTCCTCCTGATCGGGTACGACAGCGAGCAGCGGGCCAGCCGCCGCTCCGCGCTCCAGGCGCTGACGGTCACCTCGGTGGGCGGACTGGCCATGTTCGTCGGGTTCCTGATGCTGGGTCACACGGCGGGCACCTACCGCATCTCGCGGATCCTTGAGTCGCCGCCCGCGGCGAGCGGCACGCTGTCGGTGGCGCTGGTGCTGATCCTGGCCGGGGCGCTCGCCAAGTCGGCGATCTGGCCGCTGAGTCTGTGGCTGCCGAACGCGATGGCCGCGCCCACCCCGGTCAGCGCCTATCTGCACGCGGCGGCCATGGTGAAGGCGGGCGTGTACCTGGTGGCGCGCCTGGCCCCCGCGTTCGCGGACGTCGCGCCGTGGCGGCCGGTGCTCCTCGCGCTGGGCACGGCGACGATGCTGCTGGGCGGCTGGCGGGCGCTGCGCCTGAACGACCTCAAGCTCGTGCTCGCGTACGGCACCGTCAGCCAACTCGGCTTCCTGATCGTGCTCGCGGGGGACGGCACGTACAACACCGCGCTCGCCGCCATCGCGATGATCCTGGGGCACGCGCTGTTCAAGGCGCCGCTGTTCCTGGTGACCGGCATCGTCGATCACGCGGCGGGGACGCGTGATCTGCGACGGCTGTCCGGGGTGGGGCGGGCGCTGCCCTGGGTGGCCGCGGTCGCCGGCCTCGCGGGCGCGTCGATGGTCGCGCTGGTGCCGCTGCTGGGATTCGTGGCGAAGGAGGCCGCGTTCGAGGCGCTGTGGCACGGCAGCGTCGCCGAGCGGTGGGTGCTCGCCCTGATCGTGGTCGGCTCCGCGCTCACCACCGCGTACACGCTGCGCTTCCTGTGGGGCGCGTTCGCCCGCAAGCCCGGGCTCGCCGACAGTGCCGTACACCGCGTGGGCCCCGCCTTCCTCGCGCCGCCCGCGCTGCTTGCCGCCGCCTGTCTGCTGCTGGGCCCCGGCATCGGCTGGGTGGCACCTCTCTTCGAGGCGTACGCGGCGAGCTACCCCGCCCCGGACCACCCCTATCACCTGGCGCTGTGGCACGGGTTCGGGCCCGCGCTCTGGCTCTCCGCGCTGGCCTGGGCGGGCGGTGTGGCGCTGTTCGCGGGCCGGGACGCGGTGGTGCGGCTGGGGCGGCGCCTGGCGTGGCCGAAGGCGGACGAAGGCTTCGGGCGGATCGTGCTGGGTGTGGAGCGGACGGCGCTACAGGTGACGGGCGCGGTCCAGAAGGGCTCGCTGCCCGCGTACGTGGCCACGATTCTGGGCGTCATGCTCGCCGGGCTCCTCGCGGTCCTGGTCGTGGACCGGCCCTGGCGCGGTGTTCCCGCCCCGCGCGTCTGGGATTCGCCGTGGCAGGCCGCGGTCGCCGCGCTGACCTGTGCGTGCGCCCTGATGTGCCTGGTGGTGCAGCGTCGCATGAAGGCGGCCGTGCTCGCGGGCCTGACGGGGTACGGCACAGCGCTGTTGTACGTCGTCCAGGGCGCCCCGGACCTGGCGCTGACGCAGTTCGGTGTGGAGACCGTCTCGACCGTGGTCCTGGTCCTGGTGCTGCGGAGACTGCCGGTGCACTTCGGGCAGACGGCGCGGTCGTGGCGCAGCGTGGCCAGTCTGCTGCTCGCGTTCGCCAGCAGCGTCGTGGTCGCCTGCGCGGTGTGGCTGGCGGCGGGAGCGCGGACGGCGGCGCCGGCCGGGGCCGCCATGACCGAGGAGACCGCGCACCACGGCCTCAAGGACGTCGTGGCGACGATTCTGGTGGACTTCCGCGCCTGGGACACGATGGGCGAGTCGGCCGTCCTCGCGGTCGCCGTCCTGGGCGTGACGAGCCTGCTGTACGTCCACCGCAGACAGGGGCCGACCCCCGGTGCGCCGCGCGCGCTGCCCGGCGGGGTGACGGCCTGGTCGCTCGCGGCGCCCGCCATCCAGGTGCCGCTCAAGTACCGGCAGACCGCGCCGGAGCGCAGCTGGCTGATGGCCGGTGACACACTCGCGCCCCAGCACCGCTCGGTCGTCTTCGAAGTGATCGCCCGCCTGGTCTTCCACCCGATCCTGATGCTGTCGGTGTATCTGCTGCTGTGCGCGGAGAACCTGCCGGGCGGCGGGTTCGTCGGCGGACTCGTCGCGGGCGTCGCCCTGATGATCCGTTACCTTGCGGGCGGACGCCACGAGTTGGAGGCCGCCGCCCCGGTCCACCCCGGCTTCTTCACCGGCCTCGGCCTGGCCCTGTCGACGGGCGTCGCGCTCGCCGGCCTGGCCGACGGGACGGTGCTGCACGCCTGGACGTGGCACGGGCATCTGCCGCTGATCGGCGACTGGCACATGGGCACCGCCGTCCTGTTCGACCTGGGGGTGTACCTGCTGGTCCTGGGCGTCGTCCTCGACATGGTCCGCGCCCTCGGCTCGAAGATCGACCAGCAGACGGAACACCGGGCCGGACTGGCGCTCGCCGGAGAGGGGGAGCGGTGACCCTCAGCCTGACCCTGCTGGTCTGCGCCGTCGTCCTGACCGCTGTCGGCGGCGTCCTCATCCACACCCGCAGCCTGACCCGGGTGCTCATCGGGGTCATCGTCTGCGGCAACGGCGTCAATCTGTTCGTCCTGGCCACCACCGGCCGGGCGGGGGTGCCGCCGCTGCTGTACCCGGGCGTCGCATCCGCGCGGGTCACCGACCCGCTGCCCCAGGCCATCGTGCTGACGGCCGTCGTCATCACCCTGGCCACCACGGCGTTCGTGCTCGCGATGGTCTACCGCAGCAGCCAGCTGACCGGCTCGGACTTCGTGCCCGACGACGTGGAGGACCGGCGCGTCGTCCTGCGCGCGGAGATCGCCGAGGAGCGTGCCGAGCTGCGCGAGCTGCACCGCGGCGAGGGGCCGCGTGCCTGGCGCGACGAACGCCGCGAGCAGCGCCGGCGGCTGCGCGCCGACCGCGCCTTCCAGGCCCGCGCCCGGGATGCCACCGGCGATCTGTGGGACGACATCCTCGGCGCGGACCCGCCCCCACCGCCAAGCCCCGTACGGCAGGAGAACGCCCCCCGGTGAACGCCCTCGTCCCGCTGCCCGTCGTACTGCCGCTGACCGCGTGCGGCCTGAGCCTGTTCATCGGGCCCCGGCTGCGCATGCTGCACCGGCTGATCGGCATCGGCGTCCTGGCCGCCGTCCTCGCCGTCGACATCATCCTTCTCGTCGAATCCGACCGCGGCGGCCCCCTGGTCGTCCACCTCGGCGACTTCGCCCCGCCGCTGGGGGTGACGCTGGTCGCCGACCGGCTCTCCGCGCTGATGCTGACCGTCTCCGGCGCCGTCACCCTCATCGTCCTGATCTACGCGCTGGGCCAGGACATGGTCGACCGCGAGGAACGCGCCCCGATCGCCGTCTTCCACCCCGCCTACCTGGTGCTGGTCTCCGGGGTCTCGCTCACCTTCCTCGCCGGCGACCTGGTGAACCTCTACGTCGGCTTCGAGATCATGCTGATGGCCAGCTTCGTGCTGCTCACGGTGGGCGGCACCGAACCGCGCCTGCGGGCCGGTTCGACGTACGTCGTCGTCTCCCTCGTCTCGTCGCTGGTGTTCCTCGCCGGCATCGCGGTCGCCTACGCGGCGTGCGGCACCGCCAACTTCGCTCAGCTCGCCGTCCGCCTGGCCGAACTGCCCCTGGGCGTACGGACACTGATCGAGGCGCTGCTGCTGACCGTGTTCGGCGTCAAGGCGGCGGCCTTCCCGGTGGCCGCCTGGCTGCCCGACTCCTATCCGACCGCGCCCGCCCCCGTCACGGCCGTCTTCGCCGGGCTGCTCACCAAGGTCGGCGTGTACTCGATACTGCGCGCCGAGACCCTGCTGTTCCCCGGCAACCGGCTCTCCACCCTGCTGATGGCGATCGCCTTCGCGTCCCTGCTGATCGGCATCCTCGGCGCGGTGGCCCAGACCGACCTCAAACGGCTGCTGTCCTTCACGCTCGTCAGCCACATCGGCTTCATGCTCTTCGGACTCGCGCTCGGCAGCCGGGGCGGCATCGGCGGCGCCATCGTCTACACGGCGCACCACATCACCGTACAGACGACGCTGTTCCTGGGGGCCGGGCTGCTCGAACGTCGCTACGGCACCACCGAGTTGACCCGTCTGGGCGGCGCTGCGCGCACCGCGCCCCTGCTGGCCGCGCTGTGGTTCGTGCCCGCCATGAACCTCGCGGGGATCCCGCCGCTGTCCGGCTTCCTCGGCAAGCTGGGGCTGATGCGGGCGGGCGCGGCGGACGGCGGCATCGACGCGTACGTGCTGCTCGGCGCCTGCGCCGTCGCCAGCCTCCTGACGCTGTACGTGATGGCCAAGGTGTGGAACCTGGCGTTCTGGCGGGCCGCGCCCTCCCAACTCCCCCTGGAAGGAACCGTGTTGGAGGATGCCGAGGACATCGAGGACAGCGAGGATTCCGCGGGGGCCGAAGGAGGCGTGAGAGTCGGGAACGGCGGCGCGGTGGCCGTCCCCGCCACCGCATGCGTGCGCACCACGGCCCGCGTACCGCGCGTGATGATCGGCGCGACCGTCGGTGCGGTGCTGCTCAGCCTCTCCTACACCGTCCTCGCCACGCCCCTGGCCGGTCTGGCCGACCGCTCGGCCGCCGAACTCCTGGCGCGGGCCCCCTACATCACGGCGGTGCTCGGCCCGTGAGTTCCCCCGACGCCGCGCACCGCCCGCGCCGCCGCCTTGACCTGTCTCTGATCGCCTGGCTCACGGTGATCTGGATGCTGCTGTGGTCGGGCCCGACCTGGGGCAACCTGATCAGCGGCATCGTCGTCGCCGTCGCGCTGTGCCTCGTCTTCCCGCTGCCCGCCGTCGACCTCGCCCTGCGCCTGCGTCCGCTGGGCATCGTGCGCCTTGCCGGCTACATGGCGTACGACATGGTGGTCTCCAGCGCCACGGTGACCCGCCAGGCCCTGACCGGCCGCAGACGCCCCGCCGCGGTGATCGCCGTCCAACTTCGCTGCCGCACCGACCTGATGATCGCGGCGACCGCCGTCGCCACCTCCTGCGTGCCGGGCGGCGCGCTGGTCGAGGTCAACGGCGCCACCGCCACCTTGTACCTGCACATGTCCGACGCCGACGACCGCGACATGGTGCGCCGTACCCGCCGGGACGTGTGGCGTCTGGAGGCCTTGGTCGTGCGGGCCTTCGGCACCCGTGACGAGATCACGCGCGTAGCGGTGGACCCCGGACCCGAACCTCCCGCTCCTCCCACGCCTCCCGCACCTCCTGCTCCTCCCGCACGAAAGGATCCCCGGCCGTGACCGATGTGGACGACCTCCTGCTCGACGCCGCCCTGGCGGTGATCCTGCTCGCGGGCGCACTCCTGCTGATCCGTATCTGGCGCGGCCCGTCCATGCTCGACCGCGCGGTGGGCGTCGATGTCGCGGCCGCGCTGATCGTGGCGGGGATCGGGGTGCAGGCGGCCTCCACCCGGACGCGCTACTACCTGTCGATCATGTTGGTGATCGCCTTCCTCGGCTTCACCAGCTCGGTGGGCATCGCCCGCTTCATCGCCGTACGCGACCGCCCCGCCCTGCCGACCGCCCCGCCCGCGCCGCCCGTCCCGCCCGTCCCGACCGCCCCGACCGCCCCGACCAAGGAGGGCCCGTGACCACCTGGAACCACGTGGCCGACATCGGCGGCGCGGCCCTGCTGCTCGTCGGCGCCCTGGTCTGTCTGACCGGCGTCATCGGCCTGCTGCGCCTGCCCGACGTCCTTGCCCGCAGCAGCGCCGCCACCAACCCGCAGACGCTCGGCATCCTCCTGCTCACCGCGGGCGTCGCGCTGCGGCTGCGCTCGTGGGCCGACCTGGGCACGCTCGCCCTGGTCGTCTTCTTCCAACTCCTGACCAGCCCCGTCGCCGCGCACCTGGTGGCACGCGTGGCCTACCGCACGGGGCAGATCGGCGACTGTGCCCTGCTCTTCGACGAGCTCGCCGGGACACAGGCGACGACCGCAGCGAAACGGGACAACCGGCCTTGACCCAGGGAGCCGTCAGCGCGACGGGCTGAGGGTGGGTGGCCACTGAGCGTCCGCGGAAGGGGCGGCGTCGCCCGTCTTCCAGGCGGGGTCGTAGGCGCAGGGGACGCTGGCGCCGCCGGTGAAGTACTCCCGGTCCGCGTACCAGGTGAAGGACATCCGCTCGTCGCCGTCGTCCCGCTGGACGAACAGGTCCCAGTCCTTGCCCTTGGCGCCCTCGCGGTAGGACGACACCGTCCAGCCGTCGTCCTTCAGGTGCTGGTGCAGCCGGCGCAGACCGGATTGGGCCCGATCCGCGGGCACGTGGTCCAGCGCCCAACTGTGGTTCGCCGAGTAGGCGCCGTCGACGGTCTCGTCCTCCATCCCCAGCGGGCCTCCGTCGTAGCAGAGTCCGGAGCCGAACGTGTTCTCGGTGCTGACGCCGATCTCCTCGAATCCCGGCTTGACGCTGCGGGTGAACCCCAGGACGTCATAGGCATCTTCCGAACGCTGGAAGGCACGGTCGGCCATGTCCTCGGGCGCGACACGGGGAAAGTCCGTCGACCCCTCGGAGCGCAGAGCGAGCGGGACGACCAGGGCGACCAGAACGAGGACGACGAGCGCGGCGCAGCCGCTGAATCCGAGGCGCCCGAGGAGGGAAGGGGCGGAGCCGGTGGACGCGGTCGTGGGCGCGCCCTGGGCGGTGGCGGTACTGGTCGGGACGTTCTCCTGGGGCATGTGAGGACGGTATGCCGGTGGGGGAGCACGGCGGATGGGCGCGGATACCCGGCACCGGGTGGGTACGCGTACTCAGCTGATCACCGCGCGCGTCTCCGGGGCCCGGTGATGTCAGTGGGGCGTCGTATCGTGCGGAGCATGGAAGAGGTAGTTGACGGCGGCTCAGGCACCGACCGCTCCGCGGTGCTCGCGCCAGGGGTGCAGCGGTATTACGCGGAGTGGGCCGACGCCTTGGCCGAGCGGTACGAGGAGTTGACCTTCGAAAGCGTGCACGCGGAGATTCTGCATCTGCTGCCGATACCGCCTGCGAGGGCTGTGGACATCGGGGCGGGGACGGGGCGGGACGCCGCGGCCCTGGCCCGGCTCGGACATCAGGTGGTGGCTGTCGAGCCGGTGCGGGAGATGCGGCAGGCGGCGGCGCGGCTGCACCCCGAGCCGATCACGTGGGTGGCGGACGCGCTGCCGGCGCTGGCCGGGCTGACGGGGGAGTTCGACCTGATCCTGCTCTCCGCCGTGTGGATGCATCTGGACGCCGGGGAGCGGACCGAGGCCATGTCACGCCTGAGCGGCCTGCTGGCGGACGGCGGCCGACTGGCGGTGACGCTTCGGCACGGCTCGCCGCCCCAGGACAGGCGGATGTTCGACGTACCCGCGGCGGAGACGGTGCGGCAGGCCGAGGAGCAGGGCCTGCGGCTGCTGCTGCGCGGAGGCGGAGAGGACCGGCTGGGCCGCGACGGAGTGAGCTGGAGCCACCTGGTCTTCGAGAAGATCGAGGGTGCGCATGGCGGCTGACTCCTTCTACGTCGCCGATCCGACCGAGCGCGCCTCGTGGCGGCTGGCCGCGCCTGCGTGACACGTTGGCCCTCAGTTTGGGCAGGTCGGTGGGCGATGGCAGTACGGCACAGTGGATGCGTCTCTTCAGGGAGATCGCGGCGCTTTGACCCCGTCGTCTCCGCTGCCCTGCGGTAAGGGTCCGCGGGGGCGCTCGGGCGCTCCACCCGCGGATCTGAACAGGTGGACGCTCCCGGTGCGACAGCGATGTCAGTGCTGGGGACTACCCTCACCGCATGTCTGACGCACCGCTGCTGGTGAGCAGCGACATACCGTCCTCGTCCCTGATCATCGATGTCTCGGTGGTTCAGGTGGGCGGCGGGCCGCTGGTGGTCTGCGCCGATCGCAACGATGTCGTGTGGACCTGGGATCCGCTGCGGGACGTGTGGCAGAAGCGGCCCTTGGCGTATGGCTTCGCCGAAGATCCGCTCGCCGCCAAGTATCCCGATGCTGACAACGAGCTGGAATCGGTGACCGCGGCCGTCTCCGGCGGGCGCGTGCTGCTGGCGGCCGGCGGTCATGAACAGGGCTGCGCCCTGTGGGACTTGGACAGCGGCGAGCTGCTGCGGGGGGCCATGTACGAGGACCCCTACGTCGGGGCCATGACCACCGTGAGGGGGGAGGAGCGGCCGCGGTTCGTGACCGGTTCGTTCGACGCCGGAGTCCTGGTGTGGGGAGCGTCCCCGGACGCGCCCCCGGTGCAGCTGCCGGACAGTGACATACACGGCATCTGCACGATCGCCGCCGCACTGGTCAGTGGCCGCACGCTGGTCGCGGCGGGCGGCAGCGATGTGGGGGTGTGGGACCTGACGCGGAACGAGATGCTGGCGTCGTTCTACCCGGACCACGGCGGGATCTCAGCGATCGGCCTGTCGCGGATCGCCGATCGTCCGGTGGTGGTCGCGGCGGCGGACGTGGACCCGGGAGAGCTGTACGTATGGGGGCTGCCGGGCGACGATGGTGACGAGGACGGTGAGGTCGGTGAGGTCGGTGAGCCGCTGTACGGTCCGATCACCGGTCACGAGGGCGGCATTTCCGCCCTGGACACGACCATGGTCGATGATCGCCCCTTCGCGGTGACCGGGGGCACGGACGCGACCGTACGCGTCTGGGACCTGGGCAAGGGCGCGGTAGTCGGCGCTCCTCTCCTCGGCCACCGGGGCAACGTCGCGGTGGTACGGACCGCCGTGCTGCGTGGCCGCGAAGTGGCTGTGAGCGCGGGTGAGGACGGCGTGATACGCGTCTGGGACCTGGCTGGGTTGGTGCCGTAGAGGTCGGCTTCGGCTTAGTGGTGCGTGCTGGTCGCAAGGCGAGCCGGGCCTCGGCGGTCGGGCCGGGTGCCGTAGCGGGGGGACTTCTTTCCGAGGCGCCATTCCATGACGGTCCGGTCGCCTTTCGACAGGTTGCAGTCGGGGCAGGCCGGGACCAGGTTTCCGATGCCGTCGACTCCGCCCCGGGAGATCGGGACGACGTGCTCCTGATGCAGGGACGGGGACCTCTCGCCGCAGTAGGCACAACTGCCCTCGTACCGGCCCCACAGCCGTGCGAGATCTCGGTCGCTCACGCTGTACCGCTTGGCACGGGCGAGCATCGCCCGGCGCTGGTGGTTCCCGCGACGCTTGGCGGCCCGCACCCTTTCCGGGTTCGCCTCGAAGTAGGCGCGGCGGGAGCAGCGGCCCGAGCAGTAGACGCGAAGGGCCGAGCTGAGCGGCATTCTGTGTCCGCAGTAACCGCACGGACGTGAACGAAGAGCGGTACCGACCTTGCGCTTGTACTGGGCCTTCAAATGGCAGGACTGCCCGCAGAACTTGGCGTCACCCCGGCGGTGGGCCATCGAGCCACCGCACCACGCGCAGCCGTCAGCCTTCGGTCTGGGCACGTAGTTGGCGCGATACCAGCAGCCATGACCGCAGTACTTGCGGAGACCGTGCTCCCGCATCTCGATCGGCTGACCGCAGACCGCGCACTCCCGTTCTCGTTTTGCCTCCGCACGCTCGATCTTGCGCCGCTCGGCCTGTGCCCGGTTGTTCCTGGCGACCTGGCAGTCGACGGAGCAGTAGAGAGCGAGAGCGCCTCGCTCGGCCGGAACGGTCAGGCCACAGCCCTTGCAGGCATGAGGCCCCGAGCGCACCTGCGCCTTGTCGAGATCCCGGCATGACGGGCAGCGCTGCGGCTTGCGCCCAGGCTTGTCGCCGGGCACATCGAAGGGGGCCCCGCAGCGCTCGCACTGGAGAGTGATCGACACCGGCCGCGCGGCGGCCCTCCTCTCACGCCGCCTGAGCAGTCGCTCCTCGCGTGACACGGGCGGCTGCTGCGGAACATGCCCCTGGGCGTCATAGCGGCACTGCCCGCCGCAGTACCTCGCGCGGGGACGGCGGTGGTTGATGTCAGCCCCACAGACCTCGCACCTCCTGTCCCCCCGCAGCAAGCGAATCTCTTCCATACGGGCCTCGTGATGGGACCTGGCCCTGCGGGCTGCCGCGGTGGCCCTGTGTTCCTCGGAGCAGTAGCGGGGAGGGGCACCAGGGCGGTTCGGCCGAACGAACGAGGCCGCGCACTCCTCGCAGATGAGCATGGCGGGGCGGCGCGCTTCCAGGGCACATGTGTCGGAGCAGTACTTCGCAAGTCCGTGTCGGTGACTGATGTCCGCCCTACATACAGCGCATCTCCTCACGGGGCGTACCTCGTTCTCCACGCATGGCCTGTACGGCACCTGATCCTGGTTGGACCGCAAGGTAGCCCACGGCACTGACAGCCGTTGCTGGACAAGCGAGTTGTCCCCGACCACGTCCATACGAGCTGCCTCCTGGACTCGTCCAGGGCTCGGTCAGTTGCGGACAGGGTCCAATACGAGGTCCAAGGAGCGCGGGGGAGGGCAGAATCCTGGACTGTGATGATCAGCGCGCGTGAACTCAACCGGGCGACCCTCAGTCGCCAACTACTGCTGGAGCGTCAGTCATTGACCGTCCAGGACGGAGTGCGGCGCGTGGTCGCGCTCCAGGCGCAGCACCCGGCCTCGCCGTACCTCGCTCTGTGGAACCGGCTCGCCGGGTTCACTCCGGCCGGGCTTGATGCCGCTTTTGCCGACCGCTCGGTGGTCAAGGCGACACTGATGCGGATCACGCTGCATGCCGTGCACGCCGAGGACTATCCCGTCTTTCGCGCGGCGATGCAGCCCACTCTTCATGCCTCCCGGCTCGGTTTCCGCTTCGCCGCCGCGGGACTGAGTCCTTCGGATGCCGAGGAACTGGTGCCGGAGCTCCTGGACTTCGCGCGCGAGCCGCGGACTTCGGCACAGATGCAGGCATGGGTGGAAGAGCGGCTCGGCGCCGAGAAGAAGGACGGGGCGTGGTGGGGGCTGAAGGGGTACGCGCCGTTGCACCACGCCCCGACGGACGCGCCCTGGTCCTTCGGCCTGCGGCCGTCCTTCGTCGCCGCCCCAAGCGGCCCTGGGCTGCCTGTGCAACCTGTGCCAGGAGGGCGAGCGGCGGACCCCCAGGCGCTGAGGACCCTGATCCTGCGCTATCTGGCGGGGTTCGGGCCTGCGTCGGTCGCGGACGTGGCGCAGTTCGCCATGGTGCAGAGGACTCCCGTCCGTGCGGCGCTCCTTGCTCTGGGGGACACCGTTGAGCAGCTACAGGGCCCGGACGGGGTGGTGCTGTTCGACCTCCCTGGCTCGTCCCGGCCGCTCGCGGAAACCCCCGCCCCGCCGCGGCTCATGGCCATGTGGGACAGCACTCTGCTGGCCTACGCCGACCGCAGCCGGGTGATACCTCCGGCCTACCGACCACGGGTGATCCGGCGCAACGGCGACGTACTGCCCACCTTGCTGGTGGACGGTCATGTCGCCGGCGTGTGGCGTCAGATGGAGGACGGCATCGAGGCCACGGCTTTCCACCCTCTGGCACCCGCCACCTGGGACGGACTTGCCGAGGAGGCCAAGTCCCTGACAGCGCTCCTCGACGAGCGCGAAGCGTCGGTCTACAGCCGCTACCACCACTGGTGGGCAAAGCCCCCCGAGGCCGAGGCCGAGGCCGAGGTACGGATTCTTTGACCGGGTCCCGGGACCGGCCCCTTAGGCCGGGTTCCTGCCGGTTCGGCCAAGTCCTTTTGCGAGAAGCCTGATCAGCAACCCCTATGCAAGGGCTGCCCACCCGTAGATCCTCTGTCGTGTGACCGATACGACGAGCGATCCCGCGTGGCCCACCGGCATCAGTGCCATCACCTTGTTCGTCGAGGATCTGGAGGCCACGAAGCAGTTCTATCGCGAGGTCTTCGGGCTGCCGGTGATGTTCGAGGACGGCAACTCCGCCGTGTTCGGCTTCGGGGGCACCCTCATCAATCTGCTGAAGACCACAGCCGCACAAGAACTGATCGATCCGGCGCGGGTCGCCGCGCCCGACGACGGCTCACGCCTCCAGCTCACCCTCCCCGTCGACGACGTGGACGCGATGTGCGAGGAACTCGGCGCCCGTGGCGTGAAGTTGCTGAACGGACCGTTGGACCGGCCCTGGGGGATCAGGACCGCCAGCTTCCGCGATCCCGGCGGCCACATCTGGGAGATCGCCAAGTGAGTGGGACTTCGGACCCTGAGGTCCGGGCTCTCCTGTCGTTCCTGGACGGGCAGCGCCGCCACGTCCTCGGCATACTCGACGGGCTGGACGCGGAAGCCTTGCGGCGGCCCGTACTGCCCTCCGGGTGGTGCTGCCTGGGGCTGGTCCAGCACCTCGCCCTCGACGTCGAGCGGTTCTGGTTCCGTGCGGTGACGGTCGGCGACGAGGAAGTCATCAAGGCTCTGGACGAGGTCGACGACGCGTGGCAGGTGGGGCAGGACGTTCCCGTGGCCGATGTCCTGGACCGGTATCGCACGGAGACGCGCCTCGCGGACGCCGTCATCGCCGCTACGGCCGCGGACACGCCGCTGGCCTGGTGGCCCCAGCACCTCTTCGGCGAACCACACCTGCACACCTTCCGGGACGTCCTGCTGCACGTCATCACCGAAACCGCGTGCCACGCCGGCCATCTCGACGCGGCCCGAGAACTCATCGACGGCCGACGGTGGTTGGTCCTGACGTAGCCGCCTGACTGCTTCAGGTGAACTGGGATGGCTTTACACGCGGCGGAGGGATGGCTTCGGGGGCCGAGGATCACCGGGACGTGTGTGTCCACGTGCCCGGGGTGTGGCCGAAGGTGCGGCGGAACGTGTCGATGAAGGCGCTGGCCGAGGACCAGCCGCATTGGTGTGCCACCGCCGTGACGGGGGTGTTCTGGGCCAGCAGGACCAGTGCGTGGTGGAGGCGTAGTTGGGTGCGCCACTGCGGGAACGTCATGCCTAGGTTGGTGTGGAACAGGCGGGACAGGGTGCGGGCGCTCGCCCCTGCCTCGCGGCCCAGTTCGCTCAGGGTGCGGTTGTCCGACGGGTCGGCGCTCAGGATGGCGCACAGCGTCCGCAGCAGGGGTGCGGTCGGTGTGGGCAGGTGCAAGGGCTCCTGGGGCGAGGCCCGCAGTTGGTCGAGCAACACCGCGCGCAGGCGGGCCCGTTCGGGGCTGTCGTCCTCCGGGGAGCGTGTGTAGGCGACGATCAGTTCGCGCAGCAACGGGCCCACCGAGAGCACCGTCGGTGTCTCCAGGGCGAGCGGGTTGTCTGCCGTCGGCAGGCCCACCAGGTGCAGTTCCAGTTCGCCGTGGGCCTGATGGGCGTGCACCGTACCGGCAGGGATCCAGATGGCGCGGGTGCCGGGAGCGACCCAGGAACCGGCGTCGGTGGTGACGGCCAGCACGCCGCGGCCCGCGTAGACGATCTGGTGGTCGTCGTGGCGGTGGGTGTCGATCGCGGCGCCGGGTGCCAGTGACTGGGTGCGGGTCGGGGCGACCGGCTGATGGCGGATGTTCGTCATTGTCTGGCAGATTATCGGAAGTGCGTCATGGTCCCCGGCGTCGACCATGACGGGGTGCGAAGGAATCGATCCATCACCCTGTTGTCCGCCGGGCACGCCTGCGTCGACCTGTACCAGGGCGCCGTGGCGTCCCTGGTGCCGTTCTTCGTCGCCGAGCGCGCCTACAGCTACGCCGCCGTGTCGGGCATCGTGCTCGCCGCCTCCCTGTTGTCGTCGGTGGCGCAACCGGTGTTCGGCGTCCTCACCGACCGCTGGGCGATGCCGTGGCTGTTGCCGGTCAGCACAGTGCTGGGCGGCGTGGGCATCGCGCTCAGCGGGGTGAGCGGCTCCTATGCGCTGACCCTCGTGTTCGTGGCGGTGTCCGGGGTGGGCGTGGCCGCCTATCACCCCGAGTCCGCACGGGTGGCCCGCCTTGCCGGCCGGGGCAGCCACAGCGGGATGGCCTGGTTCTCGCTCGGCGGCAACCTCGGCTTCGCGGTGGCCCCGCTCGTGGTCACCGCCGTGGTCGCCACGGGGGGCCTGCGCCTGACGCCACTGCTGGTACTGCCGGCGCTCGTCGGTGCCGTGTTGTGCCTGCCCGTGCTGCGGGCCCTGGAGCGGCAGCGGGCTGCCGGGGCCCGTGCGGCGGTGCCGGTCGGAGGCGGCGACGACAGGGCGTCGTTCGTGCGCCTCTCGCTGGCCGTGGTGTGCCGGTCGATCGTCTTCATCGGCTTGAGCACGTTCATCTCGCTGTACGTCACGGAGCGCATGGGCGGCAGTACGGCGGCGGGTACCGCCGCGCTGTTCGTGCTCTACCTCGGCGGCGCGGTCGGCTCCGTGCTGGGGGGCGCGTTGGCGAACCGCTGGGACCGGGTCACCGTCGCGCGCTGGTCGTACCTGCTCTCGGTCGGGTGGGTGGCGGGTGTGGTGTTCGTACCCGGCCCGGCGATGTATCTGTTCGTGGCGCTGACCTCGGCCGGTCTGTACGTCCCGTTCTCGCTTCAGGTCACGCTCGGGCAGGACTATCTGCCCTCCCGCATGGGCACCGCCAGCGGGATCACGCTGGGTCTGACCGTCAGCATCGGCGGTCTGGTGAGCCCCCTCATCGGCGGCTTGGCCGACGCGACCTCCCTGCGGACCGCCCTGGCGCCCTTGGCCCTGATGCCCGCACTGAGCTGGCTGCTGTTCCGCACGCTGCCCGAACCCGCCGTGCCGCACCTTGTGGATGCGGCCCATCCGAATGCCAAGCAGGACGGCACTGATGCCGCGCTCTCTTCCCGCCCGGCCGATCGCCGCTGACGCCCGGCCCGACCCCGCTGACCGGCCCGCACCGCCACGGAGTCGGCTCAGGGCTCCCGTCGCGCCGTCGCGGCCAGTGAGCCGAGGAGCGCGAGTGCCTCGCTGCTGGGTGAGGCCGGCTCGGCGTGGTAGACGACGAGTTCCTGGCCCGGGGCCGCGCGGACGTCGAAGGTCTGCATGGTCAGCGTCAGCGGGCCGACCTCGCGGTGCTCGAAGCGCTTGCGTTCCAGGGCCTTGCCGCGGGCGTCGTGGCGGGCCCACAGGTCGGCGAACTCTGCGCTCTGCTCGAGGAGTTCGCCGAGCACCTGCCGCACCCGTGGGTCGTCGGGCGCCGCGCCGTGCCCCAGCCGGAAGCCGGCCACGGAGTTGCGCGCGACATCGTGCCAGTCGCGGTAGAAGGCGCGGGCCGCGGGGTCGGTGAACAGGACGTGCAGGAGGTTGCGCGAGTGCGCCCAGCCGTGGAAGAGCGCGTCGGCGATCGTGTTGGAGGCCAGGACGTCGTACGCGCGGTTGTAGACGACGGCCGGGTTGTGCGGCCAGGCGTCCATGAGCGCAAGCAGGCTCGGCTCGACCCGGTCGGGCACGGCAGAGGCCCTGGTGCGCGGACCGACGCCGGCGAGCCGGAACAGGTGCAGGCGGCCGTCCTCGTCCAGGCGCAGGGCGGCGGCCAGGGCGTCGAGCACCTGCGCGGAGGGCGAGCGCTCCCGGCCCTGCTCCAGGCGTACGTAGTAGTCGGCGCTGACCCCGGCGAGCAGGGCCACCTCCTCGCGCCGCAGTCCCTCCACCCGGCGGTGCCCCGTGGAGGGGAGGTTCACCTCGGCCGGGGTGACGTGGGCGCGCCGGGCGCTGAGGTAGGTGCCGAGCTCTGTGCGGGCCATGCCGTCATGCTAGATCGAGGGCCGCCGCGGTTCCTGGGTGCGCCGCACCCAGGAGAACGCCGCCTCTCCCACGGGCGCTCACGGCGGGCCAGCCTCAAAGGCATGACCACACAACAGCACCCGGCACAGCAGCACCCGACACAACAACACCCGGAAAACGCCGTGCAGGTCGACCGCAAGGTCGTCCTCGTCACCGGCGCCAGCAGCGGCATCGGCGCGGCGATCGCCGCACGACTCGTGGCAGCGGGACACCACGTGGTGGCCGGTGCGCGCCGCACCGACCGCCTGAAGGCACTGGCGGACGACACGGCCGAGGCCGCCGCCCACTCGGGCGGCAGCCTGCATCCCGTACAGCTGGACGTGACGGAACGGGCGGACGTCGCGGCCTTCGTCCAAGCCGCTCGCGAGCGCCACGGCCGCGTCGACGTCGTTGTCGGAAACGCGGGCGTCATGCCCCTGTCGCGGCTGGACTCCCTGCTCGTCGACGAGTGGGACCGGATGATCGACGTGAACGTCCGCGGCCTGCTGCACACGATCGCCGCGGCCCTGCCCGTGTTCGCCGCGCAGGGCGCGGGGCACTTCGTCACGGTCGCCAGCGTCGGCGCCCACGAGGTCGTTCCCACCAGTGCCGTCTACAGCGGCACGAAGCACGCGGCCTGGGCGATCACCGAGGGCCTGCGCCAGGAGTCCGACCCGTCGATCCGGGTCACGACGGTCTCGCCCGGCGTGGTCGAGTCCGAACTCGCCGGCACCATCACCGAGGCCGGTGCCGCCGAGGCGATGCGCACCTATCGGGCCCACGTGATCGGGGCCGACGCCATCGCGGGCGCGGTGTCCTACGCCCTGGCGCAGCCGGCCGACGTCGACGTCAACGAGATCGTCGTACGGCCCGTTCGCCAGCGGTAGTCGACCGCACCGCGCAGCCTCGCCGGCCCGTGGTCGGCGAGGCTCGGCCGGCTGCGGTGTCAGTGGCTCCGCGTACGGTCTGCGCATGGTTGATCGAGACTCTTCCTCGCCCTCGGTGCACGACTTCGCGACCTGGGAGCCCGTGCTGCGACTGCTGCGGGACAGCCGCGCCACCGAGCAGGCTGACAAGGCCGTCCGCGTGGGAGGGCGGATCGGCCGGGAGAGCTGGAATCTGCCCCTGAAGCGCAGGGTGCCGGCGCCCGGTCAGGACGGCCAGGTCGAGGACACGCGGGACGAGAAGGCGGCGGTGGAGCGGGTGCGTCGAGCGCTCGCGCACGCCGGTGTCGACGAGGTCCGGTTCACGGCGAAGATGTCGCCGGACGGGGCGAGTCGGCTCCGTCTGTGCGGGGCGAGCCCTGCCGTGGAGTCGGGCACCGACACCCCGCACCCGGGCGCGCTGCTCCTGGTCGAGGGGGCCGTTCCCCAGCCCTGGCGCCGTCTTCCCGATCCGGTGCCCGGCGCGGTGCGGGCGCCTTCGGCGGATCCGGCGTTGCTGGAGCGCACGCTGCGTGAGCGGCTGCCCGACGCCATCGGTGCGACGGAGGCGGAGATCGCCGCCGCGGAAGCGCGCCTGGGTGTCCCCTTGCCGGAGGAGCTCAAGGCGCTCTACCGGGTGACCCGGCTGCGGGCGGAGGACCGGGATGATGACGACGATGCCGCGGAACGTGCCTGCATGGCCGTCGGCGGCGAGCTCTTCGCCCTGGAGGACCTGTACGTCGCCAACGCGTCCTCCCGGCCCAGCCGTTGGGAGTTCGCGGCGATGGAAGCGGTCGTCACCCCGCCCGACGCCGCGGTGCAGGGCCTGGTCGGCTCGCCCGGCTGGATCGCCTTCGGGGACAACGGCGGTGGCGACCGGCTCGCGGTCGATCTGACCCCCGGCCCGTGCGGACACGTCGGGCAGATCATCATGCTCAGCCACGAGGAGAACGTCGGCGCCGCTCTGGTCGCCGCCTCGCTCACCGACCTGGTGCTGGACCGGCCCGGCGGGCGGCGTCAGGGATCGGGCGCGGACCGGCCTCCGGCCGTGGCCCACGTCAACAGCCGCCGCCTGCCGAGCATCGAGGCCGCCGCACACCCCGCCCTGGAGGTCTTGTCCATCGGCGTATGGGAGGCCGAGCCGCTCAGTCTCGCCCCCGTCACCGAGCTGCCCCGTCTGCGGACCCTTGCCGCCTACCCCGGCACGCTCGCCGATCCTCTGGAGATCGCCGAACTGGGCACGCTGGAGTTCCTGGCGCTCGGCCCGGAGGATTGGCGCGTCCTCCTGGACGCGGGAGCCGTCCCGCGCAGCTTGTCCGCCGCCCTCGTGAAGGTGCACGGCTGTCCGGACCCGCCGTCCACCGTGGGCATGGCCAATGAACTCCTGGCCCTGTGGGGGCGGCCCCAGATCATCCAGGCGGTCGTCGAAGGCGACCTTGGCCCCATGACGTAGAAGTCGCCTTCGCGGCAGCCTGCCTATGATTTCGAGACGGCCCGGTCAGTGGCCGTCGTCGCCCCTCACCGCCCCGAGGCACTCATGGATCCCCGTACACGGCCGTCGCGTTGGCTGGTCCGCCGCCGTGAGCGCCCCGAAGCGCCGCTGAATGTCTACGTCTTCGCGCACGCGGGCGGCTCCAGCGCCGAATATCTGCTGTGGAGCGAGGAACTGACGGAGGTTCAACTGTGGGGCGTGCAGCTGCCCGGCCGCTCGGCGCGCCGCGCCGAGCCCGCGCACACCGCGATCGGCCCCCTCGTCGCCGACCTGATCGCCCAGTCCGTGTTCACCGCGCCCTACATGCTGCTCGGTCACAGCTTCGGCGGCCTGCTGGCGTACGAGACGACACGGGCGCTGCGCCGCGCGGGACGCGAACTGCCCGAGCATCTGATCCTGTCCTCCTGCCCCGCCCCGCACACGTTCGGCACCGGAGGACCGGCCGGCTCGCTGCACACCCTCTCCGACGAGGACCTGATCACGGCGGCCGAGGGGCGCTGGGGCCCGCTGCCCGAGCAGGTGCACGCGCACGCGCGGCTGCGCCGGCTGGTCCTTGGCCCGCTCCGCGCCGACATCAGCGTCTTCGAGACGTACGTCCACCAGCCCGAGCCCCCGCTGGAGGTTCCGGCGACCCTGCTGTGCGGCACGGGGGAGCAGGAGCGGCTCGTCGGTGAGAGCGCGGGCTGGGCCCGGCACCTGAACCGCATCATCCGTCAACGCGTCCTGCCCGGCGGGCACTTCTACTTCCGCGAGAACCGCGCGCCCCTCCTCGACGTCATCCGCGAGGTGGCCGGGGAAGCCGGCGTGGGGCGGCGGCGCGCGAGCACCTGACGGACCCGCCGAGCCGGTCTGCCGCCTCCCGGGCGTCCGCACCGGCCTACCAGGCGTCCTCGTCCAGGGTCATGAGGACACGGTCCTCGCGGTCGGCGATCTCCCGCTGGGCCGCGACCAGCGGGAGCACCTCCTGGGCGAAGAACACCGCTGTGGCCACCTTCCCCTGGTAGAAGGAGCGTTGGGCCCGGCGTGTCCCGGCCGCGGGGTCCGCGAGGCGCCGGGCCGCCACGCCCGCCTGCCGCAGCAGCAGCCAGGCCACCAGGACGTCGCCGGCCGCCAACAGCAGGCGGGTCGTCCCGCGCCCCACCTGGTAGATGGCCGCGGGGTCCTCGAGCGAGGTGAGCAGGTGCCCGCCCAGGCCGGTAGCCATCGCCTGGAGGTGGGCCGCGGACCGGCCAAGCAGCCCGTGCGCGTCGGCGAGTTCGCCGCTCTCCGGCGCGTCCGCCGCGGTCTTGTCCACCTCGGCGATCAGCGCGGCGAGCGCTGTGCCCTGATCCCTGGCGATCTTGCGGAAGAAGAAGTCCATGCCCTGGATCGCGGTGGTGCCCTCGTACAGGGTGTCTATCCGGGTGTCGCGGATGTACTGCTCCAGCGGGAAGTCCTGCGTGTACCCCGCGCCGCCGAGCGTTTGCAGGGCGTGCCCCAGCTGCTCGCAGGCCTTCTCGGAGCCGTAGCCCTTGACGATGGGCAGCAGCAGGTCGTTGAGGGCGTGTGCCGCGTCGTCGCGGGTGCCCGCCGCCTCGGCCTCGGCGATCCGGTCCTGCACGGTGGCCGTGTGCAGGACAAGGGCGCGCAGCCCTTCCGCGTACGCCTTCTGCAGAAGCAGTGAGCGGCGCACGTCGGGGTGGCGCAGGATGGGCACCCGGAGAGCGGACTTGTCGGCGAGAGCGGTCAGATCAGCGCCCTGAGTGCGGATCTTGGCGTACTCCAGGGCGTTGAGGAAGCCGGTGGAGAGCGTCGCCATCGACTTGGTTCCGATGATCATCCGGGCCTGTTCGATGATGAGGAACATCTGCCGGATGCCGTCGTGCTGCTCGCCCAGCAGCTCGCCGACCGCGGGGCTCTCGGCGCCGAAGGTGAGCTCGCAGGTGGCGGACGCCTTCAGGCCCATCTTGTCTTCCAGCGCGGTGGCGAACACGCCGTTGCGGGCCCCCAGTTCACCGGTCCCCTGGTCGATCACGTGGTACTTCGGGACCAGGAAGAGGGAGAGCCCCTTGGTGCCGGGGCCGTGGCCCTCGGGCCGGGCCAGGACGAAGTGCAGGATGTTCTCGGACAGGTCGTGCTCGCCCGAGGTGATGAACCGTTTGACGCCCTCGATGTGCCAGCTGCCGTCCGCCTGGGGGATCGCCCTGGTCCGGCAGGCCCCCACGTCGCTGCCCGCCTCCGGCTCGGTGAGCACCATCGTCGCGCCCCAGGCGCGCTCGACGAGCACCCGCGCCAGCCTGCGCTGCTCCGGTGTGCCGAGGCGGTCGAGCATCTTCGCGAAGCCGACGGTCGACTGGTACATGTACAGGGCCGGATTGGCCCCCAGCACCAGCTCGGCGACGGCCCAGCGCAGCGACGGCGGCACCCCCGCCCCGCCGAGGGACTCGGGCAGGTCGATCAGGTGCATGCCGGAATCGGCCCAGCGGGCGCAGGCCTTCTTGAAGGACTCCGGCAGTGTCACCGTGCGGTTCTCGGGGTCGTACGTCGGCGGGGTGCGGTCGGCCTCGACGGCGGAGTCGGCGAGTTCGTGGACGGCCAGGCGCTCCACCTCGACCAGGAGGTCGCGGGCGGTCTCGGGCGTGGTGCCCGAAAAGGCGCCGTGCCCGTAGGCCTGCGCGCGGCCGAGGACCTCGAAGAGGTTGAACTCCACGTCCCTGAGATGCGACTTGTAGTGGCTCATCGCCGGGCTTCTCCTTGTGCGGTCTTCCGGACTCGGGTGGAACAGGCGGGACAGGGGGGGGCAGGGGGACAGGCGGAACGGGTGGATCAGGGCAGGCGTGGCGGACCCGGGAACGCGGAGGGCCCGGCCGGTCCGCAGACCTGACCGAGCCCTCGCCGGCTGCTCGCTTCGGTCAGGCGAACGTCACCCGTGCCACGGGCACGAGTTGCCCCTCGTCGAGCAGCGCGCGGCAGCGGAACCGCTGGATCTTTCCGCTGGGCGTCTTGGGGAGCACTCCGCGCGCCAGGAACAGGCACTCCGCGAGCGCGACCCCGGCCTTCTCCAGGGCCAGCGAGGCGGCCTCCTCGGCGATGGGACGGAAGTCCTTGGGGTTGCCCTGGGGTTCCACCATCAGCACGAGCCGGGACATGCCCGAGTCGCCCGCGTCGACGACGGCGGCGCAGCCCTTGCGGACGTTCCTCAGGGAGTCGACCGCCGACTCGATCTCGGAGGCGTAGACCTTCCGGCCGCCCACCGAGAGCATGTCGTCGGCCCGGCCCAGGACGTACAGCTCGTCGTCGCGCACGAAGCCGAGGTCGCCGGTGTGCAGCAGGCCGTCCTTGAAGCGCGCGGCGGTGCGCTCGGGGTCGGCGTAGTAGCCGGTGGCCAGGCTCGGTGACGACACCAGGATCTCCGAGATGCCGCCGCCGCTTCCGGCCCGGACCGAAACCCCGGGCAGGGTACGGCCGTTGGAGACCAGCCGGGCCGCCTTGGGATGGTCGGGTGCCACCTCGATCACCGAGCCCTCCACCAGGGCGGGGCCGTCGAAGGCGAGCGCCTTGGGTGCCTGGTCCCAGGGTTTTCCGCTGACCGCGAGCGTCGCCTCGGCCATGCCGTAGGCGGGCTGGAACGCGGTCTCGGACAGGCCGTAGGGCCGGAACTTCTCCGTCGCCGCCGCCAGCGTGTCCCAGTCGACGCGCTCGGCCCCGATCACGGCCGCGCGCAGCTTCAGCTCCTTGGGCAGCGCCCCCCGGCCCTGTGCCCGCGCCGCCAGGTAGACGGCGGTGCTGGTGCCCGCCGTCATCGTCGCCTCGTACTCCGCCATGTCCCGGAACCACGTACGCGGCGCCATCCCGAACCGGTCGGGGGTGGACAGCACGAAGTCGAAGTCGTAGGCCCAGGAGTACAGCAGGCAGCCGAACATGCCCATGTCGTGCGAGAGCGGCAGCCAGGAGGCGACGGTGTCGGCGCCGGGGCGGCCGCCGGTCAGGTGCAGGATGATCTGCAGCTGCTGCTCGATGGCCCGGGTGGTCAGCGCGCAGCCCTTGGGGGTGCTGGTGGAGCCGGACGAGTACTGGATGAAGGCCACGTCGTCCCGGCCCGGCGGGCTCGGCTCGATGCGTCCCCCGCCGCGCAGCGCCGACCAGCCGTGGACCGGCAGATCCTTGGCGAGCCGCGCGGGGACCATGGCGGTGAGCCAGTCGTCGACCAGCAGCAGCGTCGGGTCGAGGCGCGCGGAGAGCGCCACCAGCTGCTCGCCGTAGGCCTCCTGGCTCTGGCCGCGGGTGGGCAGCGGCAGCGAGGCCGCCGCGCCGCCGGCCAGCCAGATCGCCAGCAGGCCGCGGACCGTGTCGGGGGTGTTGGTGAGGATGGCGGCGACCCGGGTGCCCGGCCCGACGCCCAGGGTGCGCAGCTCGGCGGCCATGCCGTGGGCGTCCCTGACGACATCGCGCCAGGGGGTGTGCTCGAACTCCTCGCCCGTCCACTCGTGCAGCACGCCGTGCGAGGCCCCGTTGGTCAGGGCGTGGAAGAAGTCCATGTACGTGATCCCCGTCTGGTTGTCGGCTCGTGCGGTGGCCGCGCTATTCCACGTCCACCAGCGAGGTGTCGCTCTCGCGGGTCTCGCGGCGGCGTTCTGCCATGGGCGCGATGTTCTGCTGGGTCTCCAGGAGTTCCTTCTTGTCCAGGGTGGCGGCGTTGACGCGGCTGACACCGGCCTCACGCATCTCCATGCGCTCGGGGTCGATGCGTACGACCTTCCAGGCCAGGTGGGTCTTCTCCAGGCTCCAGATGAGGATCGCGGAGAGGTCGACCTCGTACCACCGCATGCCGTGGCGGGCGGAGCGCGGGAAGGCGTGATGGTTGTTGTGCCAGGCCTCGCCGAAGGAGGGGATGGAGAGCCAGGCGACGTTGCGCGACTGGTCGGTGGTCTCGAAGCGGCGGCGGCCGAAGACGTGGCCGACGGAGTTGACCGCGTAGGTCATGTGGTTGATCAGGAAGATGCGGACCAGGCCGCCCCAGAGCATGCCGGTCAGGCCGGCCTTCCAGTCGCCGCCGGTGATGGCGTAGGCGATCAGGCCGGGCAGCACGACGCTGGAGGCGGTGACCAGCAGGAGGTTCTCGCTGAGCCAGCGCAGCGGCTTCTCGCGCACCAGGTCGGGGCAGTAGCGCATCGGGTCGGAGGTGAGGTTGACGTCGAAGAGCCAGCCCAGGTGGGCGTGCCAGAGACCGGCCATGGTGCCCTTGAAGCCCGGTTCGAAGTCCAGGTGGGGGCTGTGCGGGTCGCCGGGCTTGTCGGCGACGCGGTGGTGCTTGCGGTGGTGGGCCGCCCAGATCAGCGGCGGGCCCTGTCCTGCCATCACCCCGGCGGTGGCCAGGGCGACGCGGATGGGCTTGTACGTCTCGAACGAGCGGTGGGTGAGCATCCGGTGGTATCCGGTGGAGATACCGAAGCCGGAGATCGCGTACATGATGACCAGGACCACCACGTCCGACCAGCCGAAGATCTCGTTCCACAGCAGGGCCATGGCGCCGAACACCGCGACCAGCGGTATCAGCGACGCCCCGAGGATGAACCAGCGGTGCTTCTTGCCGTCCATGTTCCTGTACCTCTCACTTACGGAAGTTGCGGAAGTTGGGAGTAGCGCCTGACGGATGGGCGGGGGTGTCGTTGCGCGCGCCGCGGAAGACGGGCAGCACCGCCGCGCGCAGCACGGGAAAGAGCAGTGGGCGCGGCGTGTGCCGGCCCGCGAGGTACTGGGCCTTGGCGACCGGCCCGGGGACCACCAGGCGGCGCCCCTGGGCCAGGCCGCGCAGGCCCGCCTCGGCGACCCGCTCGGGCGTCAGCCAGGCCAGGAACTTCTGCTCCTGGAGGCGTGCCATGCCGCCCACCGCGTAGAAGTTGGTGCGCACCGGGCCCGGTGCGAGCAGGGTGCAGCTGACGCCGGTGCCGCGCAGTTCGACGTGCAGCGCCTGGGCGAAGGTGTTGGCGAACGCCTTGCTGGCCGAGTAGGTGGCCGCGGTCGGCACGGGCTGACAGCCCGCGGTCGAGCCGGTGACCAGGATTCCGCCGCGCCGCCGGGCGAGCATGCCCGGCAGCAGCGCCTGCGTCAGCGCGTGCAGCGCGACGACGTTGACCTGGACCTCGGCGCTCTCCTGGGCGGGGTCGTTCTCGCTGAAGGGCCCGCAGGTGGGAAAGCCGGCGTTGGCGCAGAGCACCGAGACCGGTTGGTCGGCCAACTCCGCTTCGAGGGACCGCCGGGCGGCCGGGTCCGCCAGGTCGCAGGGGCGCACGTGCACCGGCACGCGGTGGCGGTCGCGCAGCTCCTTGGCGAGCAGCTCCAGGGCGTCCGTGGAGCGGGCGACGAGCCACAGACCGTGGCCCCGCGCGGCCAGGCCCCGGGCGAGTTGCTCGCCGATGCCGGAGGAGGCGCCGGTGACCACCGCCCAGTCGGCCGGGCCGCTCACGCCGCCACCGCCGACGGGGAGGTGAGGTGCGTGGCGAGGCGGCCTGCCGCGGCGCGGCCCGTGCGGGCGCACGCCTCGATGGACACGCCCTGGATGTAGTCGCCTGCGAGCTCCAGGCCCGCGACGCCCGCGACGTTCTCCCGCACCTCGGCCAGGAAGTCGGCGTGGTGCGGAAGGTAGCCGCTGTAGGCCGCCTTCCAGTGCTTGACCAGGAGGTTGACGCGCTCGGCGCGGGGGGCGCCCAGGTAGGTCACCAGGCGCTGTTCGGTCTCTGTGGTCAGCCGGTCGATGTTCTGCGGGCTGAGGTCGGTCAGGCGTCCCTCGCGTCCGCTGTAGGTGTAGCGGACGATGTGGCGCTCCTCCATGCCGTAAGAGCCGGCGTTGCTGCACGGCCCGTCGTCCATGGCCAGCGCGCGCACGTCGTGGCCGAAGATGGGCCGGTCGTACTCGACGAGGACCACGGTGGAGGGGAAGTAGTTCACGTCCGACAGGCGCCGGGCGAGCGCGGGCCGTGCGGAGCGCACGATCTCGGCGGTGGCGTAGGCCGGGGTGGCCAGCACCACGCCGTCGTAGTCGCTGGTGCTCGCGGGCGCCCCGCCCTGGGAGATGCGCAGTCCGCTGACCTTGCCGTCGCGGATCTCCAGGCCCTCCACGGTGGCGCCAAGGCGCACCGGGACCCGCTTGGCGAAGGCCTCCAGGACGGGCTGGATGCCGCCGGCCAGCTGGTCGTAATGGTCCATCAGCATCGCCAGGTTGGTGCCGAACGTGCCGGGGTAGACCTCGTCGGGCTCGGCCCCGTTGTTGCGGATGACCATGGGGCGCACCAGCATGTCCGTCATCTCGCGCCCGAAGAACGAGCTGAGCGGGGCATGGTCGTGGCGCCGTGAGATGCCGCTGAAGTGGCGCGAGCCCAGGAAGCGGTTGCGCTCGTCGGCGCGGATCCGTGCCGCCATCGCCGCCATCCGGGCGAAGTCGCGGGCCGAGCCCATCCGCCGGATGTTCTTCAGGGTCTGGCCGCGCCGCTCGCTGTCGAGGGTGAGGATCTCGCCGTCCTTGATGCGGGAGGCGTTGTAGCCGAAGGACTCGTATGCGTCCGCGCCGAGCTCCGAGGTGAACCAGCGGAACGTGTGGTAGCGCCGCCCGATGTTCTTCCCGCCCGTCATGACCTGCCGGTCGCCGAGCTTGTCGAGGCCGAAGCGGCCGCCGAGGACGTCGGCCGCCTCGACGAGTTCGACGTCGTAGCCCAGGAGGTCCAGGCGCAGCGCCGCGGTGAGGCCGGAGATGCCCGCCCCCACCACGGCCACGCGACGCCGGTTCCGTGCGCTGTCACCTATGTGTGCCACTGTCATGGATCAGACTCCGTGCGCTTGCGCGGTCGTTGGGGCTTGCGGGGTCGCGTCGGGAAGCAGGTCGATGCGGCCCTCGACGATCGGTTTGCCGAACTGGCGCAGGACCACGGCCACCGGGACGCGGCCGTCCGCGCCCCTCGGACCGACGGTCGCCTCGTGGACCAGGTCGGCCTCGAACTCGGCGAAGTCCAGGAAGGCCGCCTCGCAGCCGACGGCGAGGGCGTGCGGGGTGGCAAGGGCCCCGGCTCGGCAGGCCGCGGCGACGGCGGCCTGTCGCATGCCCTCGACCATCAGGGGGCCGGGCACGTGGTCGTACTCGTGGTCGAAGAAGGCGGGGTGGTGCGGGTCGGCCGCCAGCAGGTAGCGGAAGGTGCCGTCCTCGGGTCCGCCGTCGGGGCCACCGTCGGTGTGCGTCTCGTGTGCGGGCAGGCCGATGACGACGTTGCGCGGGATCTGACGTCCCAGCAGGGGGGCCTCCAGGCGCCGCACGGGGGTCGGGCGGGCGTCGGCCACCGGCTTCTGTGCCCGTTGGAAGGCCCGGAAGATGTCGTAGTCCTCCCGCGACATGAAGGCGAGCACCGCGCTGAGGGTCATGGCCGGGCGCCCGCCGATCTCCATGACGCCTTCGAGGACCATGCTCACCACGTCGGAGCCCTTGCCCTGACGTTCGGCGACCCGGTAGTGCACATACCCCTGCAGCGCGGAGGTCCCGTCGTGGGCGTACGCCTGCGGGTCGGTCACCCGCAGCGTGATCCGCTGGAGGCTGAAGGGCAGCCCCACGGGCACCCCGACGTGGCGGTGCAGCAGCACGAAGATGGACTGCCGCGCGGCCTCCGCGGACGCGAACGGGTCGTGGAAACCGACCCGTTGGTCCGACCAGAGGCTGTGCGCGCGGGGAATCTGGAAGGCGAGGTGGAAGGCGTCGTCGGACCCCTGCGCGGAGTCGGTGACGAACACCTCGCCGACCTGCCGGCGGTGGGCGATGGAGCGGGGCACCGTCTGCTCGAAGGTCAACTCGACGGCCGGGGGCGGCAGGTGGCCGCGCGCGGCGGTGGGCGGGATCGTGCTGGTCATCGGCTCAGCTCCGGTTCGGGCGTGTCCTGCTGGACGGGGCGCGGCGCCGGGCCGCTCTGGAAGACGGGCTTGCGCATCGCGTTTCTGCGCCGGATCTCGGTGGTCGCGAGCTGACCCAGTTCGCCGAGCGTGGCGCGGCGCTGGCCGGGGGCGCGCAGCAGATGTCCGCCGGTGGCGCCGAGCACCCGAGCCGGGGTGAGGACCTCCAGGACGGAGGCCCGGTGGCTCAGCAGGTTCAGGACGCCGTCGACCTTGCCGTGCGCGTGCAGCCCCCGCACGACCCGCGGGACCAGGCCCGCGATGGGTCCGGCCACGCCGAGGTCCGCGGCCAGGCCGTAGTACTCGGCGTAGGTGCGGTCGCGCCAGCGGCCGAACTCCGTGACGGCGCGGTCGAGCCGGACGTCCGACCCGATGGCGTCGCCGACCGCATCGGCGAGCCGCTGCGCCTGGTGGAAGGCGTCGCCGATGCCGCGTCCGCCCGCCGGGTCCTTGAAGTGCCCGGCGTCGCCGAGCAGCACCCAGCCGGCCCCCGCCGCCTCGCGGAAGTAGCCGAAGAAGCGCCGGATGCCGTAGATCTTGCTCGCCCGGGTGGCGCCGGTCAGCGCCTCGGCGATCGGAGCGCAGCGCATGGCGTGGGCGCGCACGGAGCCGTCGAGGTCGGCGCGGAAACTCTCGCGCTCGTGGCGCTGCGGGGAGACGCCCACGATGTAGAGGCCGTTGTCGGCGGGGCCGCCCAGCATGTGCCGGTCGCCCCAGCGGTGGAAGACGAACGTGGGCCGCGGCCCGGTGTCCGCGCCCTTGAAGTACGTCCAGTAGTAGCTGCGTTCGCCCGGACTGACGTGGTACATGCGCGCCCCGCACACCTCGGCGACCTTCGAGGTGCGTCCGTCGGCGCCGACCACCAGGCGGGCCCGCAGCCGTGTCTCGACGCCGCCGGACACCGCACGGACCCCGGTGACGCGATGGCCGGCACGGGTCACGCCGACGACCCGGGTGCCCAGGCGTACGTCGGCGCCGGACGTGCGGGCGGCGTCCACCAGGACCGGGTCGAGGACCTCGCGGCGGATGCAGGCCGCGCCGCCCACGTCACCGGGCTCCTGCGGGAACGCGGTGCGGCAGCGGAACTCCTCCAGGCGCATGTCGACGTGGCTCATGGTGGTGACACCGGCCGCCCGCAGCTGCTCCATCACGCCCAGGCGGTCCAGGAACGCCAGGGAGTCGGCCTGCAGGATGTTCGAGGAGAGCGTCGAGCGGATCTCGGTGGCCTGGTCGAGCACGGCGACCCGCAGCCCGCGGCGCGCCAGGAGCGCGCCGAGGGTGGCCCCCGCGCAGCGCGCACCCACGATGATCACGTCGAACTCCCCGGCCTGCGGGGACGGCTGGCTCATGAGGCGCCGTTCCAGCGCACCGCCGCGGCGGCCGCGAAGTCACCGGCGTGCGCGAAGCCCGACATCACCACGAGGTCGCCGTCGCGCAGGACTCCGGCGCGGGCCGCGCTGTCGAGGGTGACGGGCACGGCGGCGCCGTACAGGTTCCCACACCGGTCGAAGGTGTCCAGGTGCCGTGCCGGGTCCAGCTTCAGGGCCTGGTGCCAGTTCTTCAGGAAGATCCGGTTGGGCTGGTTGGTGACGAGCACGTCGATGTCCGATGGCTGCTCGCCCAGGTCGGAGCAGAGCTTGCCGACGAGCTCGGGCACCAGGGTGTTGCCGCGTTGGAGGATCTCCGCGGACTTCTCGGCGTCGAAGCCGATGTCCATCTGGCCCTCGCCCGGCTCCCAGTACTTGCGCCCGTCGGAGGTCTTGATGCCCAGGTCCACGGAGTACGCGGGGATGCTGCGGGTGCGTACGCCCAGGATCGGCGAGCCCGCGCCTGCCTCCAGGTAGGCCACGCCGCAGCCGTCCCCGGGGATCGGCGCGTGCGACAGCTTGCGTACCTGGGTCTGGGCGAACATCTGGCCCGCGGTGTTCTGCACGTTGGCGATCAGCGCGGTGCGGGCCGCTCCGTCGGCCATGATCTTCTGGGCCAGGGAGAGCATGTAGGGGAACGAGGCGCAGCCGCTGTTGTGCAAATCCACGATCCACTCGGGATCGATGCCGAGGGCGTGCGCGGCCTGGGCGCCGACGCCCATGAACGGCTCGTCGGGCAGCAGCACGTTCGTCAGCAGCACGTCGACCTGGCCCGCGGGCGCCTTGCCCAGGCGTTCGAAGAGCGGCCGGGCCGCCTTGGCGATCATGTCGGCGGCCCGCTCGCCGGGGGCGACGTGGTGCCGGGTCGGGGGCACGCGGAACAGCGGGGTGTTGGCCAGCGGGTCCACCGGGGCGTTCTCGTCCAGGAAGAACTCGGGCCCCACCACGTTCTCGGGCAGATAGCTCCCGAAGTCGACTATGCCGACGGGCTGCATGACAGTTCCTTTCGAAGCCAGTCCTCGACGGTGCGTGCCGTGTGAGCGGCGTGTTCCTCGAGGAGCGAGAAGTGGTCGCCGGTGACGGGCGTGACGGTGTCCGCTGCCTGCCACAGTCGCCAGGCGGCGCCGTCCGGCGCGTCGGGCCCCTGTTCCGCGGTCAGCAGCAGCGCGGGCGCCGTCAGCGGGTCGGGCGCCCAGGTGTCGAAGAGCCGCAGATAACCGCCCATGGCCAGCACGCCGTCGTCGTCGAGGTCGCCGAGCGCGCCGTCCCGGGCGAGGATGCGGCCCATCGCCCAGGCGAAGACCGCCTGCTGCTGGGCGGGTTCGGGCTCGTACGTGTCGATCAGTACGACCCCTTCGACGCGGTGCCCGGCGCGCTCAAGGGACGCGGCGGCCGCGTGCGCCAAAACCCCGCCGATGGAGTGCCCCACCAGGACGAGCGGGGCTCCCCCCGCGGTGTGCAGCGCGGCGGCGGCCAGGGCCTCGACCGCGGCGCGCCACGAGCCGGGCAGCAGCGGCGAGGTGCCGAGGCCGGGCAGGGTGAGCGCGGACATCCGCGGCCGGTGGGCGAATCCGGCGGCGAACCGCGCGAACTGGTGCGGGCCCGACCCGGCCAGAAAGGACGGCACGCAGACCACGGCGGGCGTGGCCGGGCCGTCGGAGACCAGCACGGACTCCGGCGGCCCCGCGGGCCGTTCGCCCGTGGCGAAGGTGGGCCGCCCCGCGGCGGCGGCCTGCAACTGCGTGACGGCGTGGGCGAGTTGCCCTTGCCGGTGCAGGTCCTTGAGCAGGTCGGCGGGGCCGTGCGGGGTGTCGGCGGCGCTGGGGGCGAGCAGCGGGCGCAGGTGGTCGGCGAGGGCCGCCGGGGTGGGGTGGTCGACCAGGAGGGTGGCGGGCAGGTCGAGGCCGGTGACGGCGGCCAGGCGCCGCTGGAAGCGGACGGCGCCGAGCGAGTCGATGCCGAGCTCCAGCAGGGTCAGGGCGGGGTCGATGTGCGCGCCGTCCTCGTAACCGAGCACGAGGGCCGCCTGGGTGCGGACCAGGCCGAGGACGTCGTGCTCCTGGTCTGTCCGCTGCGGCCCGTCCGTGCTCGGCCCGTCCGTGCTCGGCCGGTCCTGCGCGGCCGGGGCCCGGCCGGTGGACGGGGCGTGATCCGGGGAGGGGCCGGCAGCCGGGTCCCGGACGGTCTGCGGTGCGTCGATCCAGTGGCGGCGCGGCTGGAAGGCGTAGGTGGGCAGGGAGACGTGGCGGGCCGCGTCGTGGGGGAGGAGCGCCGCGAGGTCGCCGCACGCGCCGTGCGTGTGCAGTTCGGCGAGCGCGCTCATCAGCGCGACGGGCTCGGGCGCGCGCCCGTCGAGGGCGGGGGCGAGCACCGCGGACCCCGGGTCGCGCAGGCAGTGCCGGGTCATCGAGGTCAGCACCCCGCTGGGCCCGATCTCCAGGAACGCCGTCGCCCCGGCGCCCTCCAGGAGACGTACCCCGTCGTGGAAGCGGACGGGCCGCTCGGCGTGGCGCACCCAGTAGTCGGGGCTGGCCAGGGTGGCGGTGTCGGCGAAGGCCCCCGTCACGTTTGAGACGATCGGCACCCTCGGCGCGTGGTAGCTCAAGGAGCCCGCCACGGCGGCCAGTTCATCGAGCATGGGCCGCATCAGCGGCGAGTGGAAGGCGTGGCTCACCTGGAGCCGGCGCGTGCGGCGGCCCTGCTCCTGCCACGGCCGAAGCCAGGCCGAGAGGGAGTCGGCGGCGCCGGAGACGACCACCGAGCGGGGCCCGTTCACGGCGGCCACGGCCAGCTGCCCCTGGCCGCGCAGGCTCTCCAGGACCTCGTCCTCCGTCGCCTCCACGGCGACCATCGCGCCGCCGTCGGGCAGGGCCTGCATGAGCCGGCCGCGCGCGGCGACCAGCGCGCTCGCGTCGGCCAGGGACAGCACCCCGGCCACATGCGCGGCGGACAGCTCGCCGATCGAGTGGCCCAGCAGGAAGTCCGGCGTGAACCCCCAGGACTCGACCAGGCGGTAGAGGGCCACCTCCAGCGCGAACAGCGCCGGCTGCGTCCAGCCCGTGCGGTGCAGCAGCTCCCCGTCGGGGGTGGCGTCGGGGGCGTCCATCACCTGGCGCAGGGGCAGTTCCAGATGCCGGTCGAGCTCGGCGCGGACCGCGTCCAGGGCGTCGGCGAACACCGGGTGGGCGGCGGCCAGGGCGCTGCCCATGCCGGCCTGCTGCGAGCCCTGCCCGGAGAAGAGGAAGGCGGTCTTGCGGGCCCGCCCTGCCATGCCCAGGACGGCGTTGCCCGGCAGCTCCCCGGCACCGAACGCCGCCAATCCCGCCAGGAGTTCGGCGCGGGTGGTGGCGGTGAGCGCGGCCCGGTGGTCGAAGCGGGCGCGAGTGTGGGCGAGTGCGGCGCCGATCTGGGTGGCCGTGGCGTGCGGCTGGGCGGTGGTGAGGTGGGTGTGCAGGCGGCGGGCCTGGGCGCGCAGGGCGGCCGGGGTCTTGGCGGACAGCAGCCACGGCACCACCGGCAGAGCTGCCGGCTCCGGCTCGGACTGCGCTGCTCCGGCGGCGAGCGGCGCCTCCTCCACCACCACGTGCGCGTTGCTGCCGCTGATGCCGAACGAGGACACCGCGGCCCGGCGCACCCGCTCGCCGCGCGGCCAGGGGGTGGCCTCGGTCAGCAGGGAGATGCCGCCGCCGGACCAGTCGGCCTTGGGCGTGGGCCGGTCCACGTGCAGGGTCCGGGGCAGGACGTCGTGACGGAGCGCCTGCACCATCTTGATCAGTCCGCCGACACCCGCCGCGGCCTGGCTGTGCCCGATGTTGGACTTCAGCGAGCCGAGGCGCAGCGGGCGGGCGGCGGTCCGCTCGCGGCCGTAGACCGCCGCGAGGGCGTCGATCTCGATGGGGTCGCCGAGGGTGGTGCCGGTGCCGTGCCCCTCGACCGCGTCGATGTCGTCGGGACCCAGCCGCGCCGCGGCCAGCGCCTGCGCGATCACGCGCTGCTGGGAGCCGCCGTTGGGGGCGGTAAGGCCGTTGCTGGCGCCGTCCTGGTTGACCGCGGAGCCCGCGATGACCGCCAGGACACGGTGATGGTTGCGGCGGGCCTCGCTCAGGCGCTCCAGCAGGACGACCCCGACCCCCTCCCCCCAGCCGGTGCCGTCGGCGGCCTGCGCGTACGAACGGCACCGGCCGTCCGGCGAGAGC
The DNA here is from genome assembly GCF_055585065.1 of Streptomyces sp. NPDC054047. Taxonomy (NCBI): domain Bacteria; kingdom Bacillati; phylum Actinomycetota; class Actinomycetes; order Kitasatosporales; family Streptomycetaceae; genus Streptomyces; species Streptomyces sp. NPDC054047. The sequence continues at coordinate 373,394 of NZ_JBVJKV010000007.1, forward strand.
GCGCGCTGCCTGCTGAACTCGGTGAAGACACCCGGCGTGGACATCACCGTCACGCCGCCCGCCAGGGCCAGTTCGCACTCGCCCTGGCGCAGCGCCTGGACCGCCAGGTGCACGCCCACCAGGGACGAGGAGCAGGCCGTGTCGACGGTCAGGGCCGGGCCCTCGAACCCCAGCACGTAGGAGACGCGGCCGGAGAGCACGCTGCCCGCCGAGCCGATGCCCCAGTAGCCCTCGAGGTCGTCGGGACCCGACCGCGCCACCTGCGCGTAGTCCTGGCCCGTCGTCCCCACGAACACACCGGTGCGCGAGCCGCGCAGGCCGCCGGGGTCGATGCGCGCGTCCTCCAAACACTCCCAGACGCTCTGCAGGAGCAGCCGCTGCTGGGGGTCCATCGCCAGGGCCTCGGTGCGGCCGATGCCGAAGAACTCCGCGTCGAACTCCGTGGCTCCCTCCAGGAAACCGCCGGCCCGGGCGTACGTCGTGCCGGGGTGATCCGGGTCGTCGTCGAAGAGCCGCTCCAGGTCCCAGCCGCGGTCGGCGGGGAAGTCGGCGACCACGTCGCGTCCGGCGGCCACCAGGTCCCACAGTTCGTCGGGCGACGTCACGCCGCCCGGGTAGCGGCAGGCCATGCCCACCACCGCGACCGGTTCGTACGCACGCTGCTCCACCTGGCGCAACTGCTCCCGGGTGGCCTGAAGTTCGGCGGTGACCCGCTTGAGGTAGCGCAGTGTCTTGTCGTCGTCGGGCATGGTTCAGCCCACCCCCAAGTCGTTGTCGATCAGGTCGAACAGGTCGTCGGCGGAGGCTTCGTCGATGCGCTTGGCGTGCGGTCCGCCGCCGTCCTTGCCGTCCTGGCCGTCGTCGAGGGCCGCGAGCAGGGACCGCAGCCGCGTGCGGACGGCCGCCGCGTCGGACCGGGCGACCGACGGGAGCAGCCCGGCGAGGCGGTCCAGATCCGCGTGCACGTCGGGCGCCGCCTCCCGGCCGCCGGAGGCACGCTCGTCGAGCAGCGTGCGCAGGTGCGCGGCCAGCGCGGGAACCGTCGGGTGGCCGAAGACCAGGGTGGACGGCAGGGTCAGGCCCGTCACCTGGCTCAGCCGGTTGCGCAGCCGCACCGCGCCCAGCGAGTCCAGGCCCAGCTCCTTGAAGGGACGCTCGGGGTCGAGCGCGCCGGTGTCCTCGTACCCCAGGACCACGGCGACCTCCGCGGCCACCGCCGCCAGCACCAGCGCGTCGCGCTCCTCGGGCGCGGCGGCCGCGAGGCGTGCGGGCAGCGTCGCCCCCGAGGGCCCGGCCGGCCCCTGCGCGGCCGGCACCAGGGCCCGTAGCACGCTGGGCAGCAGGCCCTCGCGGGACTGGGCCCGCAGGGCACCCAGGTCGAGCCGGGCGGGCAGCAGCAGCGCGTCCTCGGTGCCGTGCACCGCGTCGAACAGGCGCAGCCCCTCGGCGCCGGCCAGCGGTGCGAGACCCGACCGGCCCAGCTGGGCCACCTCGGCGTCCCCCAGGTGCCGGGTCATGTCGCTCGCCTCTTCCCACAGGCCCCAGGCCAGCGAGAGCGCGGGCAGCCCCTGGGCGCGCCGCCACTGCGCGAAGGCGTCCAGGAAGGTGTTGGCCGCCGCGTAGTTGCCCTGTCCGGGGCCGCCGATGGTGCCCGCGACCGAGGAGAACAGGACGAACGCGGCCAGCGGCGTGGACGCGGTCAGCTCGTGCAGGTGCAGGGCCGCGTCCACCTTGGGCCGCAGCACACGCTCCAGCCGCTCGGGCGTCAGCGCCTCCAGGAGGCCGTCGTCCAGCGCCCCCGCGGAGTGCACGACGGCGGTCAGCGGATGCGCGGCGTCGACGGAGGAGAGCAGCGCGGCTGTCGCCGAGCGGTCCGTGACGTCGCAGGCCGCGACGGTGACCTGGGCGCCGAGAGCGGCCAGTTCGGCCGTCAGCTCGGCCACGCCCGCCGCGTCCCGGCCGCGCCGGCTGGCGAGCAGCAGGTGGCGGGCGCCTCGTTCGGCGGCGAGATGCCGGGCCAGCCGGGCGCCGATTCCGCTGGTGCCACCGGTGATCAGGACCGTGCCGTCCGGGTCGAAGGGGAGCGGCCCGCCAACGGCACCGCGGACACGGACGGCACGGGGTACGTGGAGCACGCCGTTGCGCACGGCGATCTGCGGCTCGTCGGCGGCGAGCGCGACGGGCAGGACGCGCGCGAGATCGTCGCGGGCGTCGTCGGCCAGATCGACGAGCGTGAAGCGGCCGGGGTGTTCGGACTGCGCGGTCCGCACCAGACCCCACAAGGGCGCGAGGACCGGGTCGAGGTCCGCGCCGGGAGCGGTGGCCACGGCGTCGCGGGTGACCAGCACCAGGCGCGCCTCGGCCAACCGCTGGTCGGCCAGCCAGCCCCGCAGCAGCGCGAGGGTGTGCTGAGCGCGGGAGCGTGCTGCCGCCGCGGTGGGGGTGCCGTGCGCCGCGGGGATGAGCGCGACGACGGTGTCCGGCACGGGGCCGCCCGCGTCGAGCGCGGCGGAAAGGCCGGTCAGGGCGGGGTAGGTGGCAAGGCGCGGGGCGGTGGAGCCGTCGGGGGCGTCCCCGGCCTTGCTGTCCGACGAGCCGCTCACGGCAGTGGGGTGCGCCAGGGTCGACCCGTCCTCGGACAGGACCGCCCAGCGTCCGCAGACGGCGGCCGGGCCGGGCTGCGGGGTCCGAGCCGGCTGCCACTCCAGGCGGAAGAGGGAGTCGGCCGGCCCGCGTGCGCCGGCCAGGCGGGATGGGGCCACCGGGCGGGCCACGACCGCGTCGACGGTGACCACCGGGTTGCCCGCGGCGTCGAGCGCGGACATCCCTACGGTGCCTTCGCCGAGCGGGGTGAGGGACACCCGCAGGTGCGTGGCGCCCGGTTGCACCAGGCGTACACCGGACCAGGTGAACGGCAGCCAGGCCTGCCCGGACGCTCCGTCGGGACCGGCCAGGTCGGTCAGCTGGGCGTGGAACGCGGCGTCGAGCAGGGCCGGGTGCACCCCGTACCCCTCGGCGCCGCCGTCGGCCGTCGCGGTGTCCACCTCGGCGAGCAGCCCGCCCTCGTGCCGCCAGGCCGCGCGCAGCCCGCGGAAGAGGGGGCCGTAGCCGAAGCCCCGGTCGGCGAGCCGGTCGTAGAGGCCCTCGACGTCCAGCGGGTCGGCGCCCGGCGGGGGCCAGGCGGCGGGAGCGGGGGAGGCGTCGGCGTGCGCCGGGTCGGGCGCGAGGAAGCCGGCCGCGTGCCGCGTCCAGGCCTCGACGCCGGCCGCGTCGGCGGGCCGGGAGTGGAGGGTGATCGGCCGCCGCCCTTGGGCGTCGGGGGCGCCGACCGTCGCCTGCAGGTCGGCGGCACCCTCCTCGGCCAGCACGAGCGGCTCCTCCAGCGTCAACTCCTCGACCACGTCGCAGTCGACGTACGAGGCGGCCAGGACGGCCAGGTCCACGAAGGCGGTGCCCGGCAACAGGACGGTGCCGTAGACCGCGTGGTCCTCCAGCCAGCCGTGGGTGTCCCGTGAGACGCGCCCGGTGAACAGCCACCCACTGCCGTCGGCGAGTTCGGCTCCGGCGGTCAGGAGCCGGTGCCCGGTGGAGTGCAGTCCCGCTGCCCCGGCGTGCCCCGCGGCGGTCCGGGCCGTCGCCCAGTAGCGCGTCGACTCGAAGGCGTACGTGGGCAGGTCGACGTCACGCGCTTGGGCCGGGTCGAACACCGCGTCCCACTCGACGGGCACCCCGTGGGTGTGCGCGGCGGCCAGCGAGGCGGCGAACTGGGCCTGTTCCTGCTCGCGCCGTGCGGAGCCGAGTACGGCCGCGGCGGTGCGGCTGGTGGCGCCGTCCCGTCCCCGGGAGTGCTCGGCGGCCTGCTCGGCGGTCTGTTCGGCGGTCTGCTCCACCGCGAAGGTGAGGATCGGGTGCGGGCTGACCTCGATGAACGTGGTGTGTCCCTGGTCGAGCAGCGCGCGGACGACCTCCTCGAACCGCACCGTCCGGCGCAGGTTCCGATACCAGTAGTCGGCGTCGAGGCCGCTGGTGTCGAACTCGCCCGCGGTGACCGTGGAGTGGAAGCGCACCTGTCCCGAGCGCGGCGCGATCGGCGCGAGGACCTGCCCCAGACGCTCCTTGAGCGACTCGACCTGGGGGGAGTGCGAGGCGTAGTCGACCGGCACCCGCCGGGCCCAGATGTCCTGGGCGGCGCAGCGGGCGAGCAGCTCCTCCAAGGCGTCGGAGTCCCCCGAAACCGTCATGGAGGAGGGGCCGTTGACGGCGGCGACGGATATGAGTCCGTCGAAGTCTTCCAGGAGCGGCCGCAGCCGCTCGGGCGAAGCCGTCACCGATGCCATGCCGCCGTCGCCCGCCATCCGCGCGATGGCCTGGCTGCGCAGCGCCACGACGCGGGCGGCGTCCTGGAGGGAGAGGCCCCCGGCGACGTACGCGGCGGCTATCTCGCCCTGCGAGTGCCCCACCACGGCGTCCGGGTGCACGCCGTGGTGGCGCCAGAGCGCGGCCAGCGCGGCCATCACCGCGAACAGCGCGGGCTGCACGACATCCACTCGCTCCAGCGGGGCGGCGCCGGGCGCCCCGCTCAGAACGTCGTCGAGCGAGTAGTCGGTGTAGGGCGCCAGCGCATCGGCGCACGCGCGGAACTCCTGGGCGAACACCGGGTGGGCGGCGGCGAGTTCGCGGCTCATGCCGATCCACTGGGAGCCCTGGCCGGGGAAGACGAAGACGGTCTTGCCGGTGCGGGCGCGGGACCGGGTCACCTGATCCGCCTCCTCCCCCCGGGCGAGTGCGTCCAGCGCGTCGAGGAGTTCGGCGCGGGTGGTGGCGGTGAGCGCGGCCCGGTGGTCGAAGTGGGCGCGGGTGTGGGCGAGTGCGGCGCCGATCTGGGTGGCCGTGGCGTGCGGCTGGGCGGTGGTGAGGTGGGTGTGCAGGCGGCGGGCCTGGGCGCGCAGGGCGGCCGGGGTCTTGGCGGACAGCAGCCACGGCACCACCGGCGGAGCTGCCGGCCCCGGCTCCGCGTTCGGCGCCGTCCCGGCATCGAGCGGCGCCTCCTCCAGCAGGACATGCGCGTTGGTGCCGCCCACTCCGAAGGCCGACACCCCCGCCCGGCGCACCCGCTCGCCGCGTGGCCAGGGGGTGGCCTCGGTCAGCAGGGAGACCACATGGCCGGACCAGTCGGCCTTGGGTGTGGGCCGGTCCACGTGCAGCGTGCGGGGGAGCACCTCGTGGCGCAGCGCCTGGATCGTCTTGATCAGTCCGCCGACGCCTGCCGCGGCCTGGCTGTGCCCGATGTTGGACTTCAGCGAGCCGAGGCGCAGGGGCTGTCCGGCGGGGCGGTCCTGGCCGAAGACGGCCGCGAGGGCGTCGATCTCGATGGGGTCGCCGAGGGTGGTGCCGGTGCCGTGCCCCTCGACCGCGTCGATGTCGCCGGGGCGCAGACCGGCGTCGGCGAGCGCCTGGGTGATCACACGTTGCTGGGAGCCGCCGTTGGGGGCGGTAAGGCCGTTGCTGGCGCCGTCCTGGTTGACCGCCGTGCCCGGGATGAGGGCCAGCACGCGGTGGTGGTTGCGGCGGGCCTCGCTGAGGCGCTCCAGGAGCAGCACGCCGATGCCCTCCGCCCATCCGGTGCCGTCGGCCGCCTGGGCGTAGGAACGGCACCGGCCGTCCGGCGAGAGTGCGCGCTGCCTGCTGAACTCGGTGAAGACCTTCGGCGTGGCCATCACGGTGGCGCCGCCCGCCACGGCCAGCGTGCACTCGCCCCGGCGCAGGGCCTGCACCGCCAGGTGCACGCCCACCAGGGACGAGGAACAGGCCGTGTCGACGGTCAGGGCCGGGCCCTCGAAGCCGAAGGCATAGGCGACGCGGCCCGACAGGACGCTGCCCGCTGACCCGATGCCCCAGTAGCCCTCCAGTTCGCCAGGGCCCGAGCGCGCGACGTTCTCGTAGTCCTGGCCGCTGCTGCCCACGTACACGCCGGTGGGCGACTTCTTCAGCCGGCCGGGGTCGATGCCCGCGTTCTCCAGGGACTCCCAGACGGTCTGCAGGAGGAGCCGCTGCTGGGGGTCCATCGCCAGGGCCTCGCGGCGCGCGATGCCGAAGAACTCCGCGTCGAAGTCGGCGACCGGGTCGAGGAATCCGCCGGTGCGGGCGTAACTGGTGCCGGGCGCCTCGGGGTCGGCGGAGAAGAGGCCATCGAGGTCCCAGCCCCGGTCGCGGGGGAAGTCCGTGACGGCGTCGCGCTCGGAGGCCACCACCTCCCACAGACCGTCGGGTGAGGTCACGCCGCCCGGGTAGCGGCAGGCCATGCCCACGACGGCGATGAGGTCGTCGCCGTGGCCGGGGCCGGCGTCGGCCGTCGGCGTCTGCGGGGCGTCGTCCTGGGGCTGTGCGAAGCCCAGCAGGCCGAGCAGGTGCTGGGCCACGGCGGCGGCCGTGGGGTGGTCGAAGAGCAGGGTGAGCGGCAGTTCCAGGCCGGTGGCCCGGCTCAGCCGGCCGGTCAGCTCCACGGCCGCGAGGGAGTTGTAGCCGTAGTCGCGGTAGGCCAGCTGCGGGTCGATGTCGAGCGGGTCGGTGCCCGCCAGGCCCGCGGTCTCCTCGCGGACCAGGTCGAGCAGGGCCGCCGCGCGGTGGTCGGCCGGCAGTCCGGCCAGGCGCCCCGCCAAGTCCTCGCCCGGTCCGGGCTCCTCGGCCCGTACGTCCTTGTCCGGCCCCGTCCGCCGGGTCCGCTCGTCCATCGGGTCAGCCATGCGGTCCTCCACGTCGTCTCCCTGCGCCCCCGCGTCCCGCCGCCGCTCCCCAGGTAGGGGGTGCGGCCACAGAGTTCCGTCGTCCGCCCTGCTGTCGGGCCGTCTCCCTGCCGGGAGGCATGCCTCCTACGAGGAGGCGGCCGTGCCCGTCCGCAGGAAGGAGCGGATGTGCTCGCTGAGCTGTTCGGGCTGGTCCTCGGGAATGAGGGTGTAGCTGTCTTCGATCTCGACGAGCTGGCCCTTGGGCAGCAGCTCGGCGAGCTTGCGCCCGTGCTCGGGCGGCATCACCTTGTCCTCGGCGGCCCACACCACGAGCGCGGGCCGGTCGAAGTCGCGCAACTTGTCGGCCCAGCCGAGCAGTTCACTCCTGGGCGGCACTCCGAGCACGTACTTGCGCAGGTCGCGGCGGATCTCCTTGGAGGTCCACAGCGGTTCGAACCAGGCGTTCATCACCTCGGGCGGCACCGGCCGCTTGCTCATCCAGCCCCAGGTCATGGGCAGTCGGCGCATCGGCTTCCACTTCAGCAGCTTGAAGGCGAAGTTGATGCCGCCCGGCAGTTTCGCCGAGGTGAAGAGGTTGCTTCCGGGTACGCCCGGGGGGAAGTTGTCGAACGCCTCGCACGAGGTGATGACCAGGCGTCCGATCCGCTCGTCCCTGCCCTCGGCGACCAGGGCCTGCGCGCCGCCCCAGTCGCTCATCACCAGCGTGACGTCGCGCAGGTCGAGCCGGTCGAGGAACTCCGCGACCAGCCGGGCCACGCCCGCGATCGACAGGTCCGCGTCCGGCTTCATCGGTCGGCGGTGACCGCCCAGCGGCAACGTCGGTACCACGCAGCGGAATTCGGATCTCAGAGGTGCCACCACGTTCCGCCACAGGGAGCCGTCCATCGCGACACCGTGCAGCAGGACCACGACCGGCCCCTCGCCGCCGGTGTCCTGGTACTCCACCGTGCCAGCCGAAAGATCTACCTCAGCCATTTCACATCTCCTCGGAGCTGTACGCGTTCGGGGGGTCGCGCAGGGACGTTCGCACCGGACGCAACACTGGATGCCCAGTTGGGCGGCATGGCAGCCGCTCGGATGGGCGAGCCGGGTTAAGCAAAACACCTCAGGCTCTTTTTCGCCAGCAACAAAACGACCACGAACGATCATTGCCCTAAAGGGCAATGGCCGGTCGACGGCCGTCTGGGTATCGTGACAACTCCCGTGCCGGAGCCGTCCGCCGCAAGGTTCAGGACGAGTGCACGGACGAGGAAATCCGTGCGGCTTCAGTCCGCATCCCAGAGGTCCTTCATCCGGAATCCCACCCGCGATCCCTCGGCGCAGCAGCCGGATAGCGGGCGCACAGAACATCGGTCATCCCATCACCGTGCATCGGAAAGGCTGTCCCGTGATAACTGCTGAAGAAGTATGTGTCCGCATTGCCAAGAAGCTCGGCAGCAAGGCGAATTCGTACACCTTGAACGAGGACACCTCCTTTGACTCCGTGGGCCTGTCGAGCCTGCAGATCGCCGACATCGTCTACACCATCGAGGACGACCTCGAGATCGAATTCGACGAGAGCAGGGCCGCGAGCGTGAAGACGGTCGCGGATCTGGTGAAGCTCGCCGAGGAGACCAAGCAGGGCAGCGCCGCCGCGTGACGATCCTCGACTACCAGGGCGCCACCGCAGAGTCGATCAAGCATCACTACGACGTCTCCAACGACTTCTTCGCGCTGTGGCTGGACAAGGACCTCACGTACACCTGCGCGCTGTGGGAGGAGGGCGACACGCTCGAAAGCGCCCAGAAGCGCAAGCTCGACCACCTCATCGAGGGGGCGCGGGCGACCGGCGCGCGCCGCGTCCTCGATGTCGGCTGCGGCTGGGGAAGCCTCCTGGATCGGCTGGTGCGCACGCACGGAGTGCAGCAGGCCGTCGGCCTCACGCTCAGCGACAGCCAGGCCGAACGCCTGCGTGAGCTGGCGCTGGAGCGCACCGAGGTGCGGGTGGAGAACTGGCTCGACCACGAGCCGGCCGAGCAGTACGACGCGATCATCTCCATCGGGGCCTTCGAGCACTTCGCGCGCACCGGCCTCTCGCGTGCCGAGCGAGTGGCCGCCTACCGCGAGTTCTTCGAGCGCTGCCGCTCCTGGCTGCCCAAGGGCGGCAGGATCGCACTGCAGACGAACATCAAGGGAAACAACGTCCAGATGGACAAGCGGACCGTACGGGACCTGCTTTTCATCATGGACATCATTTTCCCGGAGTCGGAGATTCCGGCGCTCTCCGAGGTTCTCGAATCGAGCGAGAAGCGCTTTGACGTCGTCCGTCTGCGCAACGACCCGGATCACTACAGCCGCACCTGCCAAGAATGGTACGACCGGTTGCGGGCCAACCGCGATCAGGCCGTGCAGGTGGCCGGTGAGGAAAACGTCGCCAACTACGAGCGGTATCTGAGCTCCACGGTCGGCCACTTCAGGAACCGTCATCTGGGCCTGTCGAGGATCATCCTCGAAGCCGTGTGACCGTCAGCTGCACCGGCGGGTCCTCTCGAGGAGCACTCATTTGAACGCGTACAAGCACGTCGTCTATTGGCACGACACCGAAAAGGTCACCGTCGAGGCTCCTTTGCGCGAGCGCGCCGACTGCGATGTCTGCATCGTCGGCGGCGGATTCACCGGGCTGTGGACCGCCTATTTCCTCAAAGAGGCCGAGCCCGCGCTCGACATCCGCATCGTCGAGGCCAATTACTCCGGCTACGGTGCCTCGGGCCGCGCCGACGGTTTCGTCACACCAACCATCGGCAAAGACATTCAAGCCTTGGTAGAGGAATTCGGTCTCCAGCGCGCGCTCGAGGCGTCGCAGGCGGTCGGCCGGTCGATCCTGGAGATCGGCAGGTTCGCCCGCAAGAACCGCGTCGACGCGCAGTACGAGGCCAACGACTACCTGATGGTGGCCACCGACGCCGCCCAGCTCAAGCGGCTCGAGCAGGACCGCGCACTCGCCGAGCGGATGGGCGCCGCGCAGGCGGAGATCCTGCCGCGCGAGGAGTCCCAGGCCGTCATCGGCTCACCCGCGGTGCTCGGCAGCATGCGCACCGGCGGCGCGCTGGTCAACCCCTTCAAGCTCTCCCGCGGCATCGCCCGCGTGGTGCGCGAGAAGGGCGTGACCATCTACGACAACTCGCCCTGCCTGCGGGTGGAACCGGGCACACGGCCGACCGTCGTGACCGCCGGCGGGCAGGTCACGGCCGACAAGGTCGTGCTGGCCACCAATGTGCACATGGACGCCTTCCCGCCGTTCCGCAGGAAGGTCATCCCCATCTGGACGTACGCGATGGTGAGCGAGCCGCTCACCGACGCGCAGCTCGGGCGGGTGAACTGGGAGGGCCGCGAGGGCCTGGTCGAGGCCAAGTCGCTGCTGACCTGCGCCCGATTCACGCACGACAACCGCATCATGTTCGCCGGCGGCCCGGCCCCCTACTACTACGGCAGGGACAAGCGGCAGCGGAACATGAACCGGCCCGAGGTCTATCGCGAGATCCACCAGGAGTTCATGCGGTTCTTCCCGATGTGGGGAGACGTCGAGTTCACCTACGCCTACGGCGGGACCGCCGATGTCGTGCGCGACTTCGCCCCGCACTTCGGCCGGCTCGGCAACGGCAACATCCTGTACGGATACGGCTATTGCGGCAACGGCATCGCGGCCACCCACACCGGCGGCAAGGTCCTGCGCGACCTCACGCTCGGCAAGGACACCGACCACACGCGGCTGCTGTTCGTGGACGACGAGCGGCGCAAGCCGCCCGCCTCCTTCCCGCCCGACCCGCTCCTGTACGCCGGAGCGCGTGCCGTGGCACGGCTGATGGACTGGAAGGACGCGCGCGCATGAGCCCCACCCTGAGCAACGGGAGCGGCGCGGCCCGCCCCACCGTCCTGCTGACCGGCGCGTCCGGGGTCGTCGGACGCTCCCTGCTGCGGGAGCCGCGCGGCCCGCGGTTCGTCGTGGCCACCCACAGCACACCGGTGCCCGATGCGGGCGACGCGCGCTCGGTGTCCTTGGACATGACCGCGGAGCGCTTCGGTCTCGACGAGGACAGCTACGCCGCCCTGGCCGCCGAGGTCGACGTCGTCATCCACTCCGCGGGCCTCACCGAGTGGGGCCGCCCCGTCGAGGACTACCGCCCGATCAACATCGAGGGCACCCGGCGGGTCGCCCAGTTCGCCGAACGGGCCGACGCACCCGTCCACTTCATGAGCACGGCGTTCGTCGCCGCGCTCGCGGACAGCGCACCCGTGCCGCTGGGCGCGGACAACGTCTGCCGCAACTACATCGCCTCCAAGCGGCAGGCGGAGCAGGTCCTGCGCGACAGCGGGGCGCGGCACACCGTCTTCCGTCCCACCAACCTCATCGGCGACTCCATCACGGGCTGGACCTCGCAGGGCCAGATCGTGCAGCTGATGTCGGACTGGCTGAGCCGCGGCAAGGCGCCCTTCATCCCCGCCCACCCGGGCATCCGGATGGACTTCGTCCCGCAGGACCTGCTGTCCAAGGCGGTGCTGCGCGCCATCGAACTGGGCGACGACGCGGGCGAGTTCTGGGTGACGTACGGGCCCGAGGCCATGGACATCGAGGACTGCCTAGGGGTGCTGGTCAAGCACGCCGCCGGGCGCGGACGTTCGCTGACGCCGCCGCCGGTGGTGAACGCCGACGAACTCGCCCCGGGTGCCATCGAGAACACCGCCCCGCGCACCCGCTCCTTCCTGTCGGTCCTGCGTGACGTCAGCGAGGTCACCCGGTGCAGCGGCGGTGTGCTGCCCACCTCCATGCCCCAGCTGCGCGAGCGCTACGGCATCCCTCAAGTCGACGACACGACGGCGTACCTGGCGAGCCTGGAGTACGCGGCGGAGCACCTCGGCTAGACCCGACGGCCGGACGGCCCGACGAACGGAAGGACAGTGCTGTGAACGAGGAATGGAACGCGCCGGACCTGGGCGGCAAGGTGGCCGTGGTCACCGGCGCCAGCCGGGGTGTGGGCCGCGGCATCGCGCTGGCACTCGGCGCCGCGGGCGCCACCGTGTACGTCACGGGCCGCAGCACGCGCGACGGCGCGCGCACCGAGGGTCTGCCCGGCACGGTGGACGACACCGCCGACGAGGTCACCGCGCGCGGCGGCAAGGGCATCGCCGTGCGCTGCGACCACGGGGCGGCCGCGGACAACGAGGCGCTCGCCGCCCGCGTCCAGGCCGACCACGGCAAGCTGGACCTGCTGGTCAACAACGCCTGGGGAGGCTACGAACGCTCCTCCGAGGTCCGCTTCGACGCGCCCTTCTGGGACCAGCCGATGTGGCGCTACGACCTGTTCGAGACGTCGCTGCGCGCGCAGTACGACGTCACCCGCCGACTCGTCCCGCTGATGCTGCCCCAGCGGAGCGGCCTGGTCGTGGGCATCAGCTTCTCCGACGGCGACATCTATCTCGGCCAGGTCGGCTACGACGTGTTCAAGTCGGGCTCCGACCGCATGTGCCGGGGCTTCGCCGCCGACCTGCGCAAGAAGGGCGTCGCGGCGCTCTCCCTGCACCCGGGCTTCGTGCGCACGGAGCGGGTGGAGGCGGCCTGGGAGGCGATGGGCGACGGCCCCGCGTCGGTGGTGCACTCCCCGGAGTACGTGGGGCGGGCGATCGCGGCCCTGCTCGCGGACCCCGAGGTGATGGAGCGCACGGGCACGGTGCTCAGCACCGGCGACCTGGCCGTCGAGTACGGCTTCGCCGACGTGGACGGCCGCAGGCCGCCGGCGTTCCGCCTGGAGGGCCGGATGAGCCTGGCGACCCGGATGCACCGGCTGAACAAGGTGGTCAAGTCGGCGGCGGAGCAGTAGGGCGGGCCGGTCCGACGGCGTCCGGCCAGGCCATGTACGTCGTCTCGCCGCGGTCGTTCGAATCACTCGAGAAGCAGTCGGGAGGTACGCATGGTGGGGAGCCGGTCGTGACCCGAGGGATCCCGCAGACGCAGGGCGAGGGCCGCGTGGTGGCCCTCGGGCGCGGGCACGTCGAGTACGGCCCAGCCTTCGGGCACCGGCGGTGTCCAGGGCGGGGCCAGCGCCGCGGCGAGCCCGACGTGATGGGCGCCGACTCCGCCGGGCAGTCCGGTGCCGATCCCTTTGAGGAAGGCTTCCTTGCGTACCCAGCAACCGAGCAGCGCCTCTTGGCGCACCGTCGCGGGCAGGGTGTCCAGGGCGCGCCGCTCGGCGGGGTGCAGACGCCTGGCCAGGCGTTCGAGGCCGGCGCCGGCCAGCTCCAGGGACTCGATGTCGGCCCCGACCGGCGAGGCGGCCAGCGCGTAGAGGACGGCGTCACCGGCGTGCGAGAGCGAGAAGTGCACCCCGGGGTGACCGGCGACGGCGGGACGGCCGTGCGGCTTCTCGCAGCCGGGCATCCCGCACCGCTCGCGGACGAGGACGACGTCCTGGGGAGCGGTCCCCAGCCGGGCGCCGAGCAGCACGCGCAGCCCCACGTGGGACGTGACGAAGCGCGTGCGTGCCGCCGGGTCCTGGAACCCGGCGGCACGCCTGACCTCTTGGGCGTCGAGGACCCCGGTGCGCGCGGCGGCTGCCGCGGCGTGATCCGGAACCCACAGCGTCCACACGTCGACGGCATCGCCCCTGTTCGCCCCGTCGAGCGGATCGTCCGCCGCTCCCACAGGAAGGGACTGAGTCATGAAAGTGCCATTACGCCCTGTCGAGGCCCTGGGAATCGGACCGCAATTCTTCGGACCACTCCGCCGCCAGGAGTGCGGCCTCCACCCGGGACCGCAGCCCCAGTTTCCTCGTGATGCTGGTCAGATGGGCCTTGACCGTCCGCTCCGCGATGCCGAGCCGGCGGGCGAGCTCCCGATTGCCCTCGCCGTCCGGCAGCACGCTGAACACCTCGAGTTCCCGTGGCGTCAGCACCCGCAGGGCGGAACGCTCCACCCTTGCCAGACGGCCGCCGCCGGCCCCTATGCGTGTCTCGACGCCCCCACCGACCTGAATCTCCCCGTTCATGCGTTCTCCCACTCCTCCAGGAACTCGTCACCGAGGGAGGAGCCGTATCGATTTATTAAACACAACCGCCATTCCCCCGTTGACTCGACAGTAAATAAGGCGGCGCCCGAACTGGCCGGTCGCCGTCTGGACTTGCGTGACTCGCACTGTACCCCCATGGCGAGGGCCGTCAGCCGAAAGTGGAATCCATGCACATCCACCTGGGGCCACCCCGGGAGAGGGTGGCGCGGCGGTGACCCGTTCACGCTATTGACCGGCGGGCCCGATGATCGCGATCGTAACTAGTTCAGCGCTCAACACAGCATGGTGGCAGGAGTGTTCACCGCGGTGGGGTGGCCCGGTCCGGCCCCGCGGCGATGGGTGCCGAGGGGCGATCGTGCACCTTTTGAGGCTCGTGCGGAATTCTTTGCAGGGGTGGCGTCGTGCAATCCGCGCCGCAATCCGGCACGCCATGCATTCCTCTCCGCTTCGCGGCCGCGTACGGAGACGGATACGGGTAGGGGAAATTCTTCGTCAAGTGGAATTGACGGCTCCGTGCAGAACGCCGCACGGCATTCAGGGTTCCCGGAGGATCGAATTCTCGGTGCCCTCCGGACCGTCCGCCGCCGCAGACAGCTCGAGGTGACCGCATGTTGTCCAATTCATCTGATCTGGCCGGGTTCGACGCCATGGCCGGCTCCCGGATCGCAGCCGTCGCCGGCGTCCGCCCGGAACGGGTCGTCGGCAACGACGAGCTGGGCAACGGCCTCGGCGTCACGGCCGAGTGGATCGAGCGGCGGGTGGGCGTCCGCGAGCGGCGGTTCGCCGGAGCGGGGGAGACCGTCACGGCGTTGGCGGCCGGCGCGGCGGCCAAGGCGCTCTCGGCGGCGGGCCTCACCCCCGGCGACATCGATCTGCTGGTCCTGGCCACCTGCTCCATGCCTTCGCCCATGCCGAGCGGCGCGGCGTCCGTCGCGGCACTCCTCGGCGTCCCGCACATCGCGGCCTTCGACGTCAACGCGGCCTGCGCGGGCTTCTGTTACGCCCTCGGCGTCGCAGACGGCCTCATCCGCTCCCGCACCAGCCGCCGCGCCCTGGTCATCGGGGCCGAGCGGATGACCGACTGGGTGGACCCGCACGACGTGGACACCGCCACCGTCTTCGCCGACGGGGCCGGTGCCGCGGTCGTCGTCGCCGCGGAGCAGGCGGGTATCCACCCGGTGGAGTGGGGCGGGGACGGCGACAAGGCCGGACTGATCGCCATCCCCGACCGGCACGGCAGCGTGACCATGCAGGGCCGGGCCGTCTACCGCTGGGTGACCTCGGAGCTCGCCGCGGTGGCGGCTGCGGCCTGCGCACGCGCCGGCATCGCCCCGGCCGACCTCAAGGGCTTCGTGACGCACCAGGCGAACCTGCGGATGATCGAACGCCTGGCGACGAGCCTCGGCGCCACGAACGCCGCCGTGGCCCGCGACATCGTGGAGACCGGCAACACCTCGGCGGCCTCCGTCCCCCTGGCCCTGACCCGCCTGATCGACCTCGGCCAGGTCCGCCCCGGCGACCCGATCCTCCTGATGGGCTTCGGCGCGGGCCTCAGCTACGCGGCCCAGGTGATCGCCTGTCCTTGACGGGGCGAACCGAACGGGGCGTTCGCGGTCCGTTCCGCCGCGACCCCGCGCAGCTGGGAGGCGGACTCCACCAACGACATGTCCGCGCTGACCGTCGACGCCGACAGGAACGGCAAGAAGCTCACCGACGTCGTGGGTGTCCAGGACATCGCCTTCAACCGTCCCGTCGGCGGCACCGTCTCCTCGTCACCACCGGCAAGGGCGTCCTGGTCTCGGTCAACAGCTCGCTGGACTCCCTGACCCCGACCAAGATGTACGGAGAGGTGTGGGGAGCCACGGCCAAGAAGGTGTACGACCGGGCCCAGCAAGGCTGAGGGCGGCCCGGCAGCCCCGCCGTCAGACCGGTTCGGGCTGGGGTTCGGGTCGGAGCGCCGGTGCGGCCTCGGGTTCCCACCGCCTGGTGGTCCGTACGTAGCCGTAGATCACCGAGACCATCGCCAGGACGAGGAGGGGGCCGAACACCTCGGGGTGTCTGGCCATGTCCATCGGTAGATAGCGGTAGGACACCAGGAGCGCGGCGAAGACCGCGGTGCCGTAGGCGACCAGCTGGACGCCTTGCCGGTCCCAGCCGCGGTCGAAGGAGCGCAGGGCGGCCTCGACCGTGAGCGCGAACACCACACCGGCGATGAGGTCCACGCCGTAGTGGTAGCCGAAGCCCAGTGTCGCGCCGAGCGTGGCGATCATCCAGAACGCCCCTGCGAAACGCAGAAGGAGTGGGCCCTTGCGGGAGTGGATGAAGATCGCGACGGCCCACGCGGTGTGCAGGCTGGGCACGCAGTTGCGCGGGGTGATGCCGTCGTAGGGCACCGGGTGCGGAAGGGTGAGCGGGGGCGGTGTGTGCGGCCACAGGTTGGCCACCGCCCACTGCACGCCGCCGGTGCCGGAGGTGCCGGGACCGTAGGCGAAGATCGGCCCGACCACCGGGAAGATCATGTAGACGGCCGGTCCGAGCAGACCGATCACCAGGAAGGTGCGCACCAGGTGGTGGCGCGGAAAGCGCTGCTCGGCTGCCACGTTGCGCAGCTGGTACAGGGCGACGGCGACCGCGGCCACCGCGAGCTGGGCGTAGACCAGGTCGAGGACATGGGCGCCCGGGCCGATGGCGTCGAGCATCCGGCCCGCCAGCCATGACGGGTTGCCCAGCGCGTGATCGGCGGTCGCCACATACGGGTCGAGAACGGTCGGGCGGGTCTTCGCCGTGATGAGCAGCCAGGTGTCACCGGTCTTGCGGCCGGCCACCAGGAGCAGGCCCAGGCCGACGCCCTTCAGGAGCAGGACACGTTCCTGGCCGGTGCGGCGCGTGATCGCGAAGACCGCACAGCCCAGCATCGCCCACAACGCGCCGTTGCCGAAGAACTGGCCCTCGGGCACGTGGACGTCGAGAGCCCACCGCACCAGCACGAAGACGATGTCGATGCCGATCGCGGCACCGGCCGCGATGAACCGTTGCCGCCAGGTGAGCACCACCATCATCAGCGCCAGGCCGCCGTACAGCGGGCCGGGCTTGGGCGGGAACAGCACCTCGCGCGCCTGGTTGGTGATCGGCCCCGGAACGCCGCCGTAGTGACGCGCGGCGATCTCCAGTGCGATCAGGAATCCGAGGGCGACCACACACGCCGTGGCCCACAGGATCGTCCGTGGTCGGCGCCACGCGGTGGACCTGATCGTGCGGCCTGTTCGTGAAAGGGCCCGCGGAGCCGTAGGTATCAATTGTCTGACCGATTTACTAGGAGATGTTTGTTCAGATGCCCCTTCGTGCCGTACGGCGTGGTTCCCCGGTGAAGGAAGGGTGATGGGGCCCTGGTTGCGAGGCTGATCATGCCATCGGGGCTGAGGACCCCACTGCCCCGGCACCCCTCCCGTCTCCTCGCAGGCCTGACCAGCCGTCGTGACGACAGGCAAGACGTGGTGAGAGGCGGGTGAGGTTCCCCGGAGACGGTGGAGATGGCGGAGACGGCGGAGACGGTGTCGGCCGTCTGTCGGAGGGCTGTAGAGCCGTCGTCGGTGGCCTGTCGGCGGGTCCTGGCACCTTGCCGTCAACGACCCCCGCAGATCACCAGGCGGTCCCGACCCCCGAGGAGCTCTCCCATGGACACCCCCGTCACGATCATCGGCGCCGGGCTCGGCGGCCTCACGCTGGCCCGCGTCCTGCATGTCCACGGCATACCGGCGACGGTGTACGAGGCCGAGACCTCCCCGGCGGCGCGTTCGCAGGGCGGGATGCTCGACATCCACGACTACAACGGCCAACTCGCCCTCGAAGCGGCCGACGTGATGGACGCATTCCGTGGCCTCGTCCTGGAGGGCCGCCAGGCCATGCGGGTCCTGACCCGGACGCCACCGTCCTGCACGAGATCGCCGACGACGGCACGGGCGGCCGCCCCGAGGTACTGCGCGGCGAACTGCGCCGGATGCTGCTCGACTCACTTCCGGCCGGCACCGTCCGGTGGCGCCACAAGGCCAGCGGCGTCCGCGCCCGGCCGATAGCGCCGGCCCTGCTGCCAGAGCGGCTCCCAGTATGACGCGGTGGTGCCTGCTGACACGGTGATCCCTTCGGGAGGGGGTTCACGGACGGTCGGGTACGGAAGCCTCGTCGCGAAGGTGCACCAGTCCGCAGAGCTCCTGACGCTTCAGGAGTGCATGGACACCAGTTTCGGGTGTGAGTCGTCCCCAAGACCTGGCGATGCGTGTCACCACGCCTCCGATTCCGGAGCGGTTCTGTCGGAGATCGTGGTCTCGCCCGCCTTGGCCCGTACCCGCAGGGCCAGGAGCGGGAAGACGAGGACGGAGACCATGGCGGCGCCCACCAGAGCGGCGGCCTCGCCCTTCTGCAGGACCCCCTCGTCCAGGCCGATCGTGGTGATGGCGACGACGAGCGGCAGGCAGGTCGAGGAGTACAGGGTCAGGGCCCTGCGGTCGGAGGGGTTCAGGTCGCGTGGTGCCAGTGCGTAGGCAGGGAGCCCTCGTACGACCAGGAACAGGAGCAGGAAGACCGGGAGCAGCAGGAGGGCCCGGCCGCCGTCGAGGAGTGAGGCGAGGTCGAAGTTGATGCCGGTGACGATGAAGAACAGCGGGACGAGGAACCCGAAGCCCATGGCCTCCACCTTGCCCAGGACCTGCTCGGCGCTGTCGGGGGCCGCCCCCTGGAACACGAGCCGGGTCAGCAGCCCTGCCGCGAAGGCGCCGAGGAGAACGTCGAGGCCGAATACGTGCGACAGGGCGAGCATCGCGACGAGGAGCAGCATCACGAAGCGGACGGCGAACTGACCGCTGGTGTGCAGGGTCGTACGGATGATCTGGGCGAACCAGGGTGGGTGGGGGCGCAGCGCCCAGTAGATCGCCGCCGCCGTGATGAGCGCGAAGGCGGCCAGCACCACGGTGGACACCCCCGGATCGCGGCCGCTGAGCAGTACCGCCATGGCGATGATGGGCCCGAACTCGCCGACCGCGCCGAAGGCCATCATCACGGTGCCGAAGCGGCCGCGCAGATCGCCGCTGTCGCGCAGGATCGGCAGGACCGTGCCGAGGGCGGTGCTGGTGAGTGCGGTGCCGATGACCACGCTCTTGGCGAGGTCCATGCCGGTCAGGGCCAGGGCGACGGTCAGTCCCAGGGCGAGGGAGACCAGCCAGGCCCAGACGGAGCGGCGCAGGGTGTCGCCGCGGATGGCCGCGAACTCGATCTCGTACCCGGCGAGAAAGATGAGCATGGACAGGCCCAGCTCCGAGAGCGTGTCGATGACCTCGTCGTGCTGTGCCCAGCCCAGCACGTCGGGGCCGATGAGGATCCCGAGCACGATCTCGAAGATGACCAGGGGGATGCGGGCCCAGCGGCGGGCTCCGTGCGCCAGCAGGGGCGCGAGCACGGCGACGGCCATGATCAGGATGAGCGTTCCCGGATGTGTCATGCCGCCCCCCGCTTCCGCGTGCGGTTCCGCGATGTCCCTTCACGCATGGCCGGTCAGTCCTTGGCGGCCGCGGCCTTGGCGTCGACGATGCCCAGGCCCAGTTTGGCGAGGCCGTCCGGGTTCTTCGCCGTGCCGCGGATGGCCGCCATGATCTGGTCCGGGGTGCGGTCCTGCTGGTGCAGGAGGGCCGCGACGGCGGAGACGTAGGGGGCGGCCATGGAGGTGCCGTCGAGCTCGCCGTAGCCGCTGTCGTCCTTCAGGGTCTCCTTCGTCCTGTACGTCGGGAGGGTGGAGAGGATGCCGACGCCGGGCGCCGAAACTGCCTGCTGCGCACCGAAGTTGGAGAAGTCGGCGGGCTTGCCGTCCTGGTCGCTCGCGCCGACGACCAGGACGGGTGTGTCGACCTTGTAGGGCTGGAGCGCTGTGCCCTCGTTGCCCGCAGCGGCTACCACGACCGCGCCCTTGTCGTGGGCGTGCGTAATGGCCTGGTTGAGGACGCCGCCCTTGAGGAGGCGTGCCATCAGGCCGCTTTCCCCCAGGGAGAGGTTGATGACGTCGGCGCCGTGGTCGGCGGCCCAGACGATGCCCTTGGTGATGTCCGCGTTGTCGCCGGTACCGCCCGCTCCGAGCACCCGCACCGGCATGATCTTGGCGCCGGGGGCGCCGCCCGCGATGCCGACTCCGTTGTCGGTGTGGGCGGCCGCGATACCCGAGACGTGTGTGCCGTGGCCGTTCATGTCCTTGGGCTCGTCGTCGCCGTCCACGAAGTCGTGGCCGTCGACCAGGCGGCCCTTGAGGTCGGGGTGGTCGAGGTCGGCGCCGGTGTCGACGACGGCGATGACCGTGTCGTCCCCCTTGGTCTCGCCCCACGCGTCGGGCAGCTTCAGCGCGTCGAGTGCCCACTGCTGATCCCGCATCGGATCGGGCTCGCTGTCCTCGCCGCACGCGGTGGCGAGAAGCAAGGTGGCGGAAAGGGCGGCGAGGAGTCGTGTACGGGTGCGCATGGTCCGAGCGTCGGGGTGGCGGGGACGTACCGCATGTGGGGGCGGACCGTGCGGGCGATCCGTGGCGGCGGAGCGCCGTGTGGCTGGCCGCGCCAGGGGTGTTGTGCTACCCGTGCTGACCGGCGCAGGGCCAGGTCGGACTGCGCGCAGTGGCCAGGTCGGACCGTCCGGATTCGTCAGGACGGACTGCGGGGCAGATCCCAGACGACTCGTTTCTCGCGGGGGCCGCGTACGAGCCCCTTGGTCTGGGCGAAGATCGCGGCGAGGGCGTTGATGGTCCAGTAGGCCAGGGGATAGAGCGGCAGCAGCAGGCACGCGTACGGGAGTTTCGGGTCGAGGCGGAGTTCGACCGCTGTGGCGACGGCGATCTGGAGCATGGCGATGACCGCGATGCCCACGCCCCACGCCAGCATCCACTGGAACTTGGTGTCCTCGGGGAAGCGGATCCAGTGGACGACGCCGTACACGGTGGCGACCAGCATGGTGAGCACCCAGACGTAGGACAGCAGGGCTTCCAGGGCGATCGGCCACAGGGCCATGTGCCGCGGGTGGCAGATCCGGCGGCCGTGGGTGCGCAGGACCTCGCCCTGACCGCGGGCCCAGCGGGTGCGCTGCGCCCAGATGCCGCGCACGGTCTGTGGGACCTCCATCCCGACGAGCGCGTTGGGCTCGAAGCCGGTGAGATGCCCGGCCTCCAGGAGCCGCCAGGTGAGTTCGATGTCCTCGGTGGCCATCTGCGCGTCGTAGCCGCCGACGGCCAGGACGGCGTCCCGGCGGAAGAGGCCGAGGACCCCTGCCACGGTGCCCACCCGGCCGGCCAGGGCGTGGGTGCGCCGCATCAGCCCGATCAGCGATGCCGTCTCCAGCATCTGCATGGCGGTGATCACGCCGCCCCGGTTGGTCACGCGCGGGCTGCCGGCGATGGCCGCGTAGCGCGGGGAGCGCATCATCCGGGCAGCGAGGTGGCGCACGGCCTCGGGATGCAGATGGGTGTCCGCGTCGGTGACCAGGACCAGGTCGTGGCGGGCGCGGCGCATGCCCTCGTTGAGCCGGTCCGCCTTGCCCAGGTTGACGCCGTCGTCGAGGACGGTGATGCGGGCGTCGTCACCCGCGGCTGCCCGCGCGGCGGCGACGGTCGCGTCCTTGGAGCCGTCGTTGAGGATCAGCACCTGAAGTTCGGGGTAGTCCACCCGGCGCAGTGCCTCGACGCATCGGGCGATCACCTGCTCCTCGTTGTAGGCCGGGACGAGGACGGTCACCCCCGGCCAGCCGTCGGGCGGGCGGACCGGACCCCGTCCCTCTTCCAGGATCCGGAAGAGGACTCCGCCCACCATCCAGGCGGCGCCGGTCACCACGGGATAGAACGCGAGGAAGACGAGGAGCAGGTCAATGAGGTGCACGTCGCTCCTTCCGGTGCCTCAAGGCGATGCCTCCGGCCAGGGCGATCCCGAAGACGACCCAGGAGATCGCGGTGACGAGCAGAAGACGGCGCAGGATGTAGGTGTGGCCGAGGAGCGCGACCGCGATCGCCCCCGCGACGATCCAGACGAGGGCTCCGAGGAGGAAGGCGACCACCTTCTTCGCCGGAGAGGCGGGGCGGGTGGGTTCGAAACTGACGCTGGGGCGTTCCCTCCGCGCATCCATGGGTGCACCTCCGGATCAAACCTTATGCTCACATTTGTCTCGTTTACCCCTTGGAGGGATGGGCCCCAGCCCCAGCCCCAGCCCCAGCACCAGTGCCCGGGCCCTCGTCCCCTGACCCGGCCGCGGACGCGCCGCCCAGGAACTCCACGACCGCCAGCAGGAGCAGCAGGCACAGGGCGATCCCGACGACGACCCAGCCCGTCGGGTAGGACCACAGCAGGTAGACCAGGAGCGCGGCGGCCACCAGCACCCAGGTGATCCAGGTGCGGTAGCGGCGGACGAAAGGACCGACGGGCCCAAGGCGCATCCCGGCGTGGTCCGCGGTGGCCCGCACGGCTCCGATGCCGGAGGTCCACAGGCCGCGCACCAGCCCGGCGCGGCGGCCGCGTCCGGTGAGCCAGGCCGCCAGGGCGATCACGACGCCGAGCGCCACGACCATGCGGACCGTGGTGAACAGGAAGTGGGTCATGGTGTCGTACACCGCCCTGGCCGCGTCCGGCGAGACGTTCGCGGGCAGCCGGTCGAGGTAGAGCACCCGAAAGACGCGCAGCCCGATCCCCAGCAGCCCGGTGGCCACGGCCACGGTCAGCGCCGCGGTGACCAGGGTTCGTCTCTTGCGTACGGAGAGCAGCACGCCGACGGCGACGAGGACCAGGGCGATGACGGGGAGCCAGTTGCCGGCCAGTTGCAGCAGCCGCACATACGTCTTGGCCTTGCCGATGTCGTCCGACCTGACCAGGGTGAAGTCGGTGTGCACCTCGGGGATCTTGCCCGCGACGGTCATCCCCTCGTCGACGAGGCGCTCCTTGACGCGGTCGACGAGCGGCGCCAGATCGAGGGTGACCGTGTCGTCCTCCAGCTTCACCGCGCCGCCGCCGCTTCCGGTCAGCGCCTTGTCGAGCGAGCTGTGGGCCTGCCGGTTGACCTGCTTCCAGATGGTCTCGAACGCCTCCGACCCGGCCACGGCACGTGCCTTGTCGTGCACGAAGCTGCGGACGGCGCTCTCCAGGGAGTCGCCGAGCTTCCCCAGGGCCTTCTCCAGGCGCGGCCGGTCGGCGGCGGGGGCGTCGGACAGCAGGGTGGCCAGGTCGATACGGGTCATCAGCGCGTCCGTGGCCCGGTCGGCGACGGCGTCCTGGACAGCGGGGTCGGAGGCGAGCGGGCCGACCGTGTCGACATAGCGGTCCGTATCGCCGACTGTGTCGGCCGCCCAGGAGGCGACGACGGCCAGCGGTGCGAGCACACATCCGAGCACGATGAGCACGGCGGCCAGGAAGGACCGGCCGCGGTGCCGGCGGACGCCCTGGACCCGCTCGGACTCCAGAGCCGCCACCCGGTTGCGCAGCGCCTTCAGCTCGGCCCGTTCGTCCGGACCGGTGGGCTCCTCGGCGTCCGCCACGGCTGGCCTCCTCGTCGGTGTCACTGCCCTGACTGCAAGGGGACCTGCCGTGACGCCGTTCGGCGCGACGGGTTGCGCCGGACGGGTACGGCTACAGGCCGGTCAGAGCAGTCCCGGGTGCGTGAGGAGTGACGATTCGCCCGGGTCGGTCAGCGGGTTCGGCGGGTGTTCCAGAGGGGGAGTTGCTCGAAGAGGGTGACGGCGTCCTCGTTCCAGTGCCGGTGCCAGGACGTGGCTTCGGCTGCTGCGGCGTGGGCGTAGCGGTCGATGGTCGTCTGCAGGCGGGTGTGGACGTCGCGGCGGTGGGCGATGTCGCGGATGCGGTCGAGGGTCTCCGGCGTGCAGTGCGGATCGCCGAGAGCGGCCTTGACGGTGTCGTGCTCGTCGCCGCTGGTGGCCGCAAGGAGGTCTCGGGTCAGGTAGGTGTGGCGGCCGGCCCGCAGGTCGGCGCCCTCGGGCTTGCCGGTGATGGCGGGGTCGCCGAAGAGGTCGAGGTAGTCGTCGCGTATCTGGCCGCTGAGACCCGCCAGTCGGGCATAGCGGCGCAGGCTCTCCTCGTGCTCCGCCAGGTCCTGCCCCGCGGCCAGCAGACCGAGGCGCAAGGGGGCCAGGATGGTGTAGCGCGAGGTCTTGTACTCGCACACCGTCTCCAGCAGCTCGTCATCGCCTGAGGGGTGCACGTCGCGTTCGAGGTCGAGGACCTGGCCGATGACGGTGTCCGTCGTCACCCCGAGCTGAACGTCGAGCATGGCCTGCTTGCGGTCGGCGGGCAGGTCGGCCTGGAACAGCACCCGCAGGGCGAGGAACCCGGCGAGATCACCCGCCATCATGGCCATCCCCAGCGCGGCCTGCGGATGGTGCGGGAGATCCTCACGGCATGCGTAGTACGTCGAAGGGCCCCCGCGGCGCATCGGCGAGTCGTCCATGATGTCGTCGAGGATGAGCGCGTGGCTGTGGAGCAGCTCAAGGCTCAGCGCGGCTTCCGCCAGCCCCGGTATCTCCTCCCGGGTGACGAGCCCCGCCGCCTCGTAGAGCAGGGCGACCCGCACCCGCTTCCCGCCGCGCAGCGACAACTGCGCAAGGAGTTCAAGGCATCGCGGCGCGAAGCGGCCCAGCTGGGCACCGTTGAGGTCACCGGCGAGCTCGGCGAAGTACTTCTCGAAGGACGCGTCGAACCGCTGCTGGTGACCGGCGGCACGCTCCAGGGCGCTGCGAGCAAGGCTGTTCATGATGGTGCGGGCCGACCTTCCGTCATGGATACGGGTGGCCAGCCTGTCATTCGACGGGGAGGGCGAGAGATCGCCCCCCACCACCTACAACCCCCACCACCTACAACCCCCACCCTCAAAAACCTTCACCAGCTACGGCCTCCACCTTCCACGGCCCACGAGCGAGAGTGTTCTCCTGCTGATTCGCGCGCGATGAGGAGTGGGCACATGGCGGTTGCCGAAGCATGGGAGAAGATCGAGCGATGGATCGCCCAGCAGGCCCCGGAGGAAGACCCTCTGCCGGGGCCGTGCACCAGGCGTGACCTCGACCGGCTGTACGACCGGATCGGAGGGAGGCTCCCGAAGGACGTGGAGGAGTCGCTGTTGCGGCACGATTACGCACGCGAAGACGACCGCAATCTCCGCGCGGGGGACAAGGCCTTCCTCGTTCCCGTGACGGAGCTGAGTGTCACCAAGGGGCTTGTCGACATCAGGACGGGGCAACTCGGCTGGTGGGACATCGAGCAGGGCTACATGCCGCCCGATGGCCCTCTTGACGCCTCGCTGTCCGCCGTTCTCGAGTTCGTCGGGAACGTGCTGGCCTCCCCACCGCCTTGGATCGCGATATTGCCGGGGGACGAGGAATGGGAGGCGACAGATGTGGACCCCGACTTCCCAGGAACCCTTCAATGGACAGAGGAACTACCCGGCGGCGGCACAGTGGAGTGGGACATGGAACGGCTGAACCGCGAGTTCGGGTTCGGGAACGACTGACCAGCCGTCGATCTCCTACGACGGTCCGTCGGCCAGGTCCTCCCACCTCACCCCGGGTGGCCGGGGGTGAGGTCGGTGACATCGCTCAGCCGGAGCAGTGGGGCGTGCGGTGTCGAGTCGGCGCCTGACTCAACTGGTGTGAGATGAAAGCCCATATGGTCTCCCCAGTCGGCCTTCCGCTCGATCCTGCCCACCCACCAGGCACACGCCTCCGTGAGGATCGGCACGCCATCCTTGCTCGGCTGCCACTGGACACGGGCGAACTTGTCGACGCGGTCGCCGCACTCACCGCCGAACAGCCGCGCCAGCTGGTGTTGGTCCCGCCTGAGCAGATGCACTCCGAGGAATGAGGCGCGGTTGGCCACCTGGTACGTGTGGTTCATCTGAGACAGCCACACCACGAAGCGCGGTGGATTCAACGAACACTGCGACGCGAAACCGACCAGGCAGCCCGACGGCACACCGTCCGCTGCCGCAGTAGTCACCACGTACATCGGATAGTCCAGCCGGTCGGTGAAGCCCTCCACAGACACCACAGCGCACTCCCTCCACGCATCCGGCAGCACCCGCCCGCGGTCGGCGCGACGCTCCGTCAGCCGGCGGTCTCCGGCCAGTCCGTTCACCGTTCACCACACACTGCCAGACGGGTACGCCCGCTCAGGCTCGCCCAGGACGAGTCGCAGCCGCCCGGCAGGCCCTGCCGCCCTCTGGTTCTGACGCATGGATGCGGGCATCATCTCCTTGCTCCACCTGCACCACAGCCGTCTCATCGTCAGCACGGTCACCAGCAGGAAGGCACCCCCATGCGCATCCGCTCCGCGCTCACCGCTCTGGCGCTCACCGCAGGCGCCCTGATCGCACCCGGTTTCGGCGTCCTCACCTCGGCCACCGACGCCTTCGCCGCCACCAAGATCAGCCATGCCACCGCGACGTCGATGTTCCGTGAGGTCGGCATCACCTGGTCGTCCTCCGGTGGCTGCTCGAACCGCAACAACCCGACGTGCACCTCCTTCGAGCAGCTCAACCTCGCCAGTGCGCAAGGGGCTCAGACCCTCAAGCGCGCCAGTGGGTGCGCCCTCAACATCACGGGTGGCACGGAGACCGGCCACGCGAGCGGTACGTACTCGCACTGGAACGGATACAAGCTCGACTTCGGCAAGAACACCTGCGTCACGAGCTACGTCAAGAACACCTTCACCTACATCGGCGTACGCGGCGACGGCGCCCCGATGTACAAGTCCGGTTCCGGCAACATCTACGCCGACGAGGGCAATCACTGGGACGTCCTCTACTACAACTGCGGCGGCTGCTGACCTTTCCGAGCCGGACGCGCAGTCCGGCGTCGGGTGCCGCACATTTCCGGGCGATGCGTCTTGCTCCCGCCTTGTCGTGGAAGCGTGGCAGCGCGGGAGCGTGGGAGCGACGACGGCGCCGAGCAGCAGGCGTCAGGCGATCCCGCTGCCGCGCAGCAGCAGCAACGTCACGTCCACCACCGCCACCGCCACGGCCGCCGTGAACGCGGCCTTCTCCCGGCGGCGGCCCAGGACCGTCCCCGTCACCGCGATCACGCAGGCCAGCGCGAGCGCCGTCACTCCCCAGCCGCCGGGGGGACCGGCAGGCCCCAGTGCAAGGACCGCCGACGCCATCACCAGCGGAACGGGCAGCAGCAGCCGCGCGCCGTCCGGGCCCAGGCGGTGCGGCCATCCCCGTACGCCCGTCGCCAGATCGCCGCGGATGTCCGGCAGTACGTCGCCCAGGTGGGCTCCGATGCCCAGTAGCGCCCCTGCGGTGACCACCCACCAGGCCGGCCAAGGCCGTCCCGGAAGTCCCAGCGCCACGAACGCCGGGAGCGCGGCGAACCCGATCGCGTAGGGCGCCCAGGACCATGCTGTCGCCTTGAGACGCAGGTCGTACGCCCATGCCGCGGCCACTCCCGCCAGGTGAACCACCCCGGCCCACAGGCCGCAGGCGAGCGAGAGCGGCACGCACAGTGCCAGCGCGGCACACGCGGCCACCCACACCTCCCGCACGGCGACCGTGCCGTCGACGACGGGTTTGCCACGGCGGCCCGCGGCGATGTCCCGGCGCGCGTCGAACGCGTCGTTGCACCAGCCGACGGACAGCTGGCCGGTCAGCACGGCGGCGGCGATCAGAGCGCACCGCGCGGCGCCCTGGCCGGCGGTCACGGCCAGGGCGGTGATCAAAACGGTGACGGCCACGACGGGCCCGGGGTGGCACGACCCGGCCAGGCCGCCCAGCCGGCCGGCCCACCTCACGGCCATTCCGTCGGCCGTCGACTGCTCGGGGGTGCCCACCCGGCCGATCGTAGGCGGCCCGGCCCCGCCCGGCCGGAGCACGCGCCCTGGACAAGCGGCCGGACGGGCGATCCCTGGTGCGGAAGCACCGGACCGGGGAACAGCTGCAGAGCAACTCACTCCAGTCGGTACACCGGACGGGAAAGATATGACGCGGATCGCCGCCGTTCGCGGTGCGCTCGCACCGCACCGTCACACCCAGTCCGAGGTCACCGACATAGTGGCTCGCACCTGCCTGCCCGAGGGCACCGACCGTCGGGTTCTTGACCGGCTGCACCGCAGCACGAAGGTCCGCTCGCGGCACATGACGCTGCCGCTCGAACGGTATGGGGAGCTGGACGGATTCGGCGCCGCCAACGACGTCTTCATCGCCACCGCCCCCGACCTGGGCGCCAAAGCCGTTCGCGCCGCACTGCACGCGGCCGGTCTGACCGCCGCCGACGTGGATCTGCTGATCTTCACCTCCATCACCGGCATCGCGACCCCCTCGATCGACGCACGGCTGGCCGGCCGCCTGGGGCTGCGGCAGGACGTCAGAAGACTGCCCCTGTTCGGCCTGGGCTGTGCCGGCGGCGCCGCGGGACTGGCCCGCATGCACGACTACCTGCTGGGCCGGCCCGACGACGTGGCGGTCCTGGTGTCGGTCGAACTGTGCTCGCTCACCTTCCAGCGCAACGACGCCTCCATGGCCAACCTGATCGCCACCGGACTGTTCGGCGACGGCGCCGCGGCGGTCGTCGCGTGCGGCGCGGACCGCCGCGACGCGAGCGCGGGTCCGGCGATCGTGGACACCCGCAGCCGCCTGTATCCGGACACCGGGCGCGTCATGGGCTGGGACATCAAGGACTCCGGCTTCCAGGTCGTCCTCGACCCGACGGTTCCCGATGTGGTGCGCCGTCACCTCGCCGACGACGTCGAGGGGTTCCTCGCGGAGCACGGCCTGAAGCCGAAGGACGTGACCGCCTGGGTGTGCCATCCGGGTGGCCCCAAGGTCCTGCATGCCGTCACCGAGGCACTCGATCTGCCCGACGAGGCGCTCGACGTGACCTGGCGTCACCTGGCCGACGTGGGCAACCTGTCCTCCTCGTCGGTGCTCCACGTACTGCGCGACACCCTGGCCGAACGCCACCCGCCGCCCGGCACACCGGGGGTGCTCCTGGCGATGGGACCCGGCTTCGCCTGCGAACTGGTCCTGCTGCGCTGGTAGTTCAGCGGTCGTGGTCGGGTTGCGCACTCAACGGGTCCGGCAATCAGTGGGGCGAACAGTCAAAGGGCCGGACGGGCGAAGGGCAAAGGACACATGATCTGGTACGGACTGCTGGTGGCCGCCGTCGCGGCCGAGCGCGTCGCCGAACTCGGCGTAGCCCGCCGCAACGAGCGGTGGAGCGCCGCCCGCGGCGCGACCGTGGCCGGGCAGGGTCACTACCCGGCGATGGTCGCCCTCCATACCGGCCTGCTGATCGCCTGCCCGGTTGAGGTGTGGCTGGCCGACCGGCCCTTCGTGCCCGCCCTGGCCTGGCCGATGCTGGTCGTGCTCGCGGCATCCCAGGCGCTGCGGTGGTGGTGCATCCGCACCCTGGGACCCCGTTGGAACACCCGGGTGATCGTCGTCCCCGGGCTGCCCTTGGTGACGGGCGGCCCCTACCGGTGGCGGTGGCTGCGGCATCCCAACTATGTGGCCGTCGTGGCCGAGGGCGTGGCCCTGCCCCTGGTGCACACCGCGTGGGTCACCGCGGCCGTGTTCACGGTCCTCAACGCCGGCCTGCTCACCGTGCGCGTCCGCTGTGAGAACCGGGCCCTGACAGCTTCGACCACCCCGGCCACCCCGGCCACCCCGGCCACGCCGTCCACGACCCTTCCGGCGTGATCGACGTACTGGTGGCCGGCGGTGGTCCGGCCGGTCTGGCCGCCGCCATCCACGCCGCGCTGGCCGGCCTCAAGACCGTGGTCGTGGAACCCCGCACAGGGCCGGTGGACAAGGCCTGTGGCGAAGGGGTCATGCCCGGCGGCGTCGCCGCACTTGAGGCACTGGGCGTCGAGGTCACCGGCCGTGAACTGCGGGGCATCCGCTACGTGGACGGCTCCAGGGCCGCCGAGGCGTCCTTCCGCGACCGCGGCGGGCTGGGCATCCGCCGTACGACACTGCACTCCGCCCTGCACCAGCGTGCGCTGGGCCTCGGCGTGCGGATGCTTCGGGGCAAGGTCGGCGAGGTGCGCCAGAGCGCCGAGACGGTCACCGCCGCCGGGACCACGGCCCGTTGGCTGATCGCCGCCGACGGCCTGCACTCGCCGGTGCGCCGGAGCCTGGGGCTTGAACTGCCGGGCCGTGGCCGCCCGCACCGCCGCTACGGACTGCGGCGGCACTACCGCGTCGAGCCGTGGACGGACTTCGTGGAGGTCCACTGGTCCCGGCACGGCGAGGCCTATGTGACACCGGTCGGCGAGGACCTGGTGGGCGTCGCCGTCCTCAGCCGCACCCGCCGCGGGTTCGACGAGCACCTGGCGGACTTCCCGGCCCTCGCGGCAGCCCTGCGCGGCCCGGCCGCCACCGGTGTGCGCGGCGCCGGGCCGCTGCGGCAGCGCGTACGGTGCCGGGTCGCCGGCCGTGTCCTGCTCGTCGGCGATGCCGCGGGCTATCTGGATGCCGTCACCGGTGAGGGCATCGCCCTTGGTCTGGCGACGGCCGGAGCCGCCGTCCACGCCCTGGCGACGGGACGACCGGAGGAGTACGAGCGTGCCTGGACCCTGTTGACCCGTCGTCACCGGCTGCTGACCGGCGCCCTGCTGGCCGCGAGCCGCCGCCCGGGCACCGCCCGGCTCGTCGTCCCCGCGGCCTCGTGGATGCCCCCGATGTTCTCGGCCGCGGTCCGCGCCCTGCAGTAGGCGCCGGCACGGCGGCGACGCGTGAGGGCGAGGCTTCAGCTCACCGGTCAGACGGAGCAGAGCCTGGTGAGCGCTCAGAGGTACTCGGCCACGGCCGCCCGTCCCCGGATCAGAGGTAGCGCCGGCTCCACGGGCTGCGTCGCCGGTCGGATTCGTAGCGGCGCTCGAAGCGGTCGCGCAGGATCCGGCCGCGCCGGAACTCGACGTACTCGGGATCGTCCCGGGGCACCAGGCGGCTGCGCCGGTGGTAGTGGGTGATGCCGTAGAGGAGTCCGGCGGCGGCCAGCCACAGGATGGGTTCCAGGAAGCCGAAGGCGACCAGGACGACGAACAGAACGAGCAGAACGGGAATCACGGCTTTCTCCCAAGGGGGTTGTCAGTGTCGCCGGTTGTCGAGGCGCTCACGTGTGGGCCAGCGGACATCCGTTGCCCAGCCGAGGCGTTCGAAGAGGCGGATCGCTTCGGCGGTGAGGTCGATCTGGCCGCGGTCGACTCCGTGACGAGCACACGTGGGGTCGGCGTGGTGCAAGTTGTGCCAGCTCTCGCCGAAGGACAACAGCGCGAGCGGCCACAGGTTGGTCGCCCGGTCGTGGCGACGGGTGCGGAACGGGCGGTTTCCGATCATGTGGCAGAGCGAGTTGACGCTCCACGTGACGTGGTGGAGCAGAGCCACCCGGACCAGGCCGCCCCACAACAGGGCGGTCAGGGCGGCGTGCAGGGTGCCTCCGACGGCCCAGCCCGCCGCGAACGGCAGTGCCAGACTGACCAGGCACAACAGCGGGAAGGCCCGGGCCACCCGGCGCATTCCCCGGTCGGCCAGCAGATCCGGGGCGTAGCGCTCGGCCTCCGGCTCCTCACCGATGAACAGCCAGCCCACATGCGCATGGACCAGGCCCTTCAACTGCCCGGTCAGGGTGGTGCCGTAGCGGAAGGGCGAGTGGGGGTCACCGGGGCGGTCGGTGAAGGCGTGGTGGCGTCGGTGTACGGCGACCCAGTTGATCACGTCGCCCTGGAAGCTCATCGAACCGGCCACGGCCAGCGCGAGGCCCAGTCCACGGCGTGCCGTGAAGCTGCGATGGGTCAGCAGCCGGTGGAAGCCCGCGGTGACACCCAGGAGGGTCACGACGTAGAAGAACCCGGCGATCAGTACGTCGGTCAGGCCGATGACCCTGCCCCACAGCACCCAGCCCCCCAGCGCCAGAGCCACCAACGGGAAGGCGACGACCAGCGCGGTCACCGCCAGGTAGAGGCGCTCCGTAGGGGGCGGCGTTCCCGCCGCGACATCATGGAAGGGTTCTGTCCCGTTGTACGAGGGGGCCGGTCGGCCTTCGGCCGACCGTGCTGCTGTGTGCGTGCTGCTGGGCACCCGGGGCTCCTCGGGATCGTGGCGACGGGAGCGGCCGGGGTCACGGGCTCCTGTGAAAGGGCCGCCGCATGCGGTCTGAACGCACGCGCGGCGGTCACGGGGAGCGACGTGAAGAGTCGTGATCGGGTGACAGCAGCTTCAGCCGCTGGAGCGAACCCTCGGCCGGGGATGCTGCACTCTCTCCCTGTGTCCGGGTCCCCTTCGGCGGTACGCACAAACGTCCCTGGAGGGTGGGGCTTTGGGGAACGGGGCCTTGCGGCGCGGGCTCACCAGGAGACCGGCAGGGCCTTCACCCCGTACACGATGCTCTTGGTGCTGAACTCGAGCTCTTCCTCCGGCACCGCCAGGCGCAGCTGGGGCAGCCGGCGCAACAGCGTCTCCAGGATGATCTGCAACTCGGCGCGTGCCAGCGGCTGTCCGAGGCACTGATGGACCCCGAAACCGAAGGCGAGATGGCGCCGCGCGTCGCGGGTGAGGTCGAGCTGTCCGGGGTGGGGGCAGCCCTCCTGCGCGAACAGCTCCACGTCCCGGTTGGCGGTGGACAGCATGCAGATCACGCCGTCGCCGGCGGCGATGGACGTTCCCGCGACCTCCACGGGTTCCCTGGCCACGCGGGCCAGTCCCAGATGGATGATGGTCAGGTGGCGCAGCAACTCCTCGACGGCCGCGGGGATCAGCTCCGGGCGTTCGCGCAGCAGCGTGGCCTGCCGCCGGTCGCGCAGCAGCGCCAGGGTGCACAGGGCGCTCATGTTGGCCGTGCTCTCGTGGCCGGTGACCAGGAGCAGGAAGCCCAAGGACGCGGTCTCCTGCGCGGTGAGGTCCTCGCGTGCCACGAGCCGGCTGAGGATGTCGTCGCCGGGCCGGCGCCGTTTGTGGGCGGCCAGGCGGGCCAGGTACGACATGAGCTCGTGGTGGGCGTGTGCGGCCTGTTCGTGGGTGGTGTCGTTGTCGAGCAGGGTGCGGCTCAGTGACTGGAAGAGGTCGTGGTCCTCGTACGGGACGCCGAGCATCAGGCAGATGACCAGGGAGGGGACCGGAAGGGCGAAGTCGCCGACCAGGTCGGCCGGCGCGCCCTTCGCGACCATGCGGTCGACGGCGGTGTCGACGATGCGCCGGATGTCGGGTCGCAGCGCCTCGATGCGCTTCACCAGGAAGTCTTTGGTGACCATGCGCCGCAGCCGGGCGTGCTCGGGGTCGTCCATGCGGATGAAGCTCGGTTTGGCGGTGGCCAGTTCGCGCTGCCCGGGGGAGAGGAAGGGAAATCCCGGGGTGCGGGCGTCGGCGCTGAAGCGGGGGTCGGCCAGGACGGCCCGGACCTCCTGGTATCCGGTGATCAGCCAGCACGGGGAGCCGTCGGGCAGCACGGTGCGGGTCAGGGGCCCCTGGGCTGCCGCATCCAGGTAGGCGGGCGGCGGGTCGTAGGGGCACCTGCCGTACGCGGCCGGGAGCGTGAGGGCGGGTGCCGTGGAGGTGAGCGACATGGGGGAGGAGCTTTCCGATAGCGGGGAAGTGGCGGGGGAAGGGGGTGGGGGCTACGGCTGCGGGGTGACGCTGATCGCCCCGCCGGGGCAGAGCGCGGCGGCCAGGCGCACACCGGGCTGTGCCGCGGACGCCCGGTGCCCGGGACGGAGCAGGACGAGACCGTCGTCGTCGCTCTGCTCGAAGACATCGGGGGCGGTGGTGACGCACTGGCCCGAACTGCAGCACCGCTCACGGTCGATGCGTACGTCGACGGCCTGGTCCGGCGCGGCATGGGTGCCGGGCGCAGGCGGCTGCTCGGCGGCCCGCGGGCTTTCGGCGGCGGCCCCGGCACTGTCCGGGGGCGTACGAAGCGTGCGCAGCGTCATGCACATCGTGGCCGACTGGCCGGCAAGGACCAGGAGTTCGACCAGCTGATCGGAGCGCAGGCGGCGGGCCAGCGCCTGCCACAGGGCGTCCGGCACATCGGCGCGGTCGGCCAGCGCGTCGACGGCCCGCAGCAGCACCAGGTCGTCGGAGCCCCAGCCGTGTGCGTCCAGGGGCGCCGCGGTGGCGGCCGTCTCGTCGGGGCGCAGCCCGGCGGGGCGGGCCCGGGCGGCGTGGCGGTCGTGGACGAAGGCGCAGTCCAGCCGGTGGGCGGTGCGCAGGATGACCAGCTCTCGGTCGCGCGCCGAGAGGGTGCCGTCGTGGGTGAGCATCCGGGCGAGCGCCAGCCATGCCTCGGCCAGCGGCAGATGGTGGGCGAGGGTGCCGAAGAGGTTCACGCGGCCCGGCCCGTCGTTGCGGGAGGCGTCGAGGACCGCGCGCAGGGTGCTCGGCCACTGCTCCAGAGGGACGGGGGCGATGCGGGGCCGGGTGTCGAAGGGGCGATCGGGCGCCTCGGCGGCGCGGGCCCGAGCGGGGGCGGAGGACTGGACGGGGGAGGGGAGGATCATCGTGCGACTCCGTACAGAGGGCGGGGAGGCAGGGCAGCAGCGCGGTGCCAGGTCGGCGGCCGTCACCATGCGCACAGGAGCAGGCCGCTGCTGGCGCCGCTGGCGAATCCGAACAGGCCCACCAGGTCCCCGCGTCGCAGCCGGCCGGTCTTCAGGGCGGTGGTCAGCTGCAGGGGAAGGGTGTTGGTGGCGACGTTGCCGTGGGTGGGGAAGGTGGACACGATCTGCGCGGGGTCCACCCCGACCCAGTCGCAGGCGACCTTCGTGAAGGCCACCGACGGCTGGTGGATGCAGACGAGGTCCAGGTCACCGGGCTTCACCCCGAAGTCATGCAGGGCACCGCGCACCTTCTCGGGCATGCCGTCGAAGGAGGCCACCAGCTCGGCGGAGTCGATGCGCAGATGGCCCAGGGTGCGGTGCTGGGCGTAGGGGTTGGGCAGGGTCGCGGCCTGCCAGCCCCAGGAGTTGGCGAAGAAGCGGCTGCCGAGGATGCCGGGTTTCTCGGCGGCCTCGACCAGGACGGCGGAGCCCATGTCGCCGGTGCTCAGGCTGGGCAGCGCGTGCAGCACGTCGGCGGCGTCGTCCAGGGACCAGCGGCTTTCGCGGGTGCTCACCTCGGCGGTGGTGACGAGGATGCGGCGGTACTGGCCCGACCTGATGAACGCGTCCGCGACCTCCAGGGCGTTGAGCACGCCGTTGCAGGCGTTCTTCAGGTCGAAGACGGGACAGCCCAGGCCCAGTTTGGCGGCCACGACATGGGCGGTGGCCGGCTCTTCCATGTCGGCGAGGATGCCGGCGAACAGCAGCAGATCGATGTCCCCCGGTGCCGTGCCGTGTTCGTCGAACAGGTTGCGGGCGGCCTGGGCGGCGAGATCGGAGGGTTGTTCGTCGGCGGGGGCCACGGTGCGTTCGAGCAGCCCGTACATGTGCCGCAGGACACCGGGCGTCAGGGTGATGCCGGGGTTGTGGGCCCGGAAGCGGTCCTCGGCCTGGGCCACGGTCTGCCGGCCGAGGGGGACGTGGACGCTCGCGTGGGCGAGCGCGCTGTAGACGGTCACAGGGCAGGTGACTTTCTGAGGGTGATGAGGCGCAGGGGGGAGGGTACGACGGTGGCGGCGCCGGTCAGGGCGCGCGCAGGACGAGGACCACGTTGTGTCCGCCGAAGCCGAACGAATGGCTGGCCGCGGCCCGTACGGTCTGCGGCCGGGGCCGGTCCACCACGCAGTCGAGCGGGAAGCCGAGGTTGTCCGTCGTGAGGTTGGCGACGGGCGGAACGGTGGAGTGGTGGATCGTCAATGCCGTCAGGGCCGCCTCGATGGCGCCGGCCGCGCCGAGGCTGTGGCCCAGGACGCCTTTGGCGGAGGTGACGGTGGGCCCGTGGGGCAGGACCCGGGCGATCAGCTCGGCCTCGGTCCGATCGTTCAACGGGGTCGATGTGCCATGGGCGTTGACGTGGTCGATGTCCGTCGGCACGAGCCCGGCCTGACCGATCGCGTCGCGCAGCGCCACTTCGGCCACCGTGCCGCCGGGGGCGGGTGCCGTGGGGTGGTGGGCGTCCGAGCTCAGGCCGACGCCGGCGAGCTGGGCGTAGTGCCGCTTGCCGCGCGCTCGGGCGTCCTGGGTGCGTTCGAGTACGAGGATGGCCGCGCCCTCGGCGATGACGAAGCCGTCACGGTCCGCTGCGAAGGGCCTGGAGGCCTGCGCGGGAGCGTCGGTTCGGGTCGAGAGGGCGCCTATCCGCTGGAAGCCCGCGGTGACCACGGGGCTGATCGCGGCCTCGGTGCCGCCGGCCACCGCGATGTCGCAGGCGCCGGAGAGCAGCAGGTCACGGGCGACGGCCAGGGCGCTGGCCCCCGAGGCGCAGGCCGTCTCCGTCGCCAGGGAGGGGCCGCGTGCGCCCAGGTCGAGGAGGACCTCACCGGCGGCCATGTTGGAGATCAGCATCGGGATCAGGACGGGGGACACCAGGTCGGGGCCCGCCTGTAGGCGCAGGGTCTGTTCCTCCAGGTGAGCCGCGCCGGCCAGCCCCGAGCCGATGACGACGGCCACCCGGGCGCCGTCCCAGCTGGTGGGATCGAGGCCCGCGTCGGCGACGGCCTCGCGCGCCGCGAGCACGGCGAGCTGGGTGAACCGTCCCATCCGCCAGGCCTTGCCGCCTCCGATCCTGCCCTGCTCGGGCGTCATCGGCGGAACGCGGCAGGAGAAGTCGACGGGCAGTTCCTTGAGTTGGTGGTCCTGGGCCGCCGTGGACTCGCCGCGCAGGACGCCCGCCCAGGTCGCTTCGCGACCGACCCCGGCCGGGGTGATGAGCCCCAGGCCGGTGACGGCGACCGCGCGGGTGTCAGCCCTCACAGCACCCCTGCCGCGGTGCGCTTGGCGGCCAGGGCCGCCGTGAGCCCGGCGATGGTGGTGGACTTGGTCGCCTCGTGCTCCTGCACCTCGACGGCAAGCTCCTCCTGCAGTGCCAGCGCGAGTTCGGCCAAGGCGAGGGAGTCCAGGTCGAGGCTCTCCAGGGTGGCCTCGGGGCGGATGAGGTCCTGGGGAACCTCGAACTTCGCGGTCAGGACGGAGTGGACCGCGGTGTCGACTGAAGACATGGCTGTGCCCTTTCTGCTGGTGCAAATGGTGAAAGCGGTGAACATGGAGGAAGTGCAGGAAGCGGAGGAAGTGGAGGAACGGGAACCGCGGGAGAGCTGCTGCTCAGCGGGAGCGCGGCGGGCCGTCGGTGCTGTGGACGGAGGGAACCGGGGCGAGGTCGGGCCACAGCAGGGCCGCGGAGCCCCAGGTGAGCCCGGCCCCGAAGGAGGTGAGCAGGACGCGCTGCCCGGCGTGGAGCCGGCCGTGTTCGGCCGCGTCGGCCAGCGCCAGCGGGATGGAGGCGGCCCCGGTGTTGCCGACCCGGTCGATGTTGGCGACCTGCCGGTCGGAGGGTACGGGGATGCGCTCGGCCACGGCGTTCAGGATCCGCGCGTTGGCCTGGTGCGCCACGAACCGGTCGATGTCGTGCACCGACCAGCCGACGTTCTTGAGCAGCAGTTGTGCGGAGAGCGTCATATGGGTGACGGCCTCCTGGAACACGTCGCGTCCCCGCATCTTGAAGTGCAGGTCCGCCGGGGTGTAGCGATCGGGCGCGGAACGTGCCAGCGCGCCACCGCCCGGCACTTCGATCAGTTCGTGGCCGGCGCCGTCGCTGCCCAGGTCGAAGCCCAGGACGCTGCCGGGTTCGCCCTGCTCGCCCCGGCGCAGCACCACCGCGCCCGCGCCGTCCGCGAAGACGACGCCCGCGCCGCGGTCGTCCGGGGCGATCAGCGTGGAGTACACCTCGGCGGCGACGACCAGGACCCGGTTCGCGATGCCCGCCCCGATCGCTCCGGCGGCGCCGGCGAGCGCGTACACGAATCCGCTGCACGCCGCGGCGACGTCCCAGGCCGCGACCGGGCCGAGGCCGAGGCGGTGGGCGAGCTGCGGTGCCATGGCGGGCATCGGCCGGTCGGGGGTGGATGTGGCCACCACGACCGCGTCGACGGGGGCGGTGGTGGCCGCGCCGAGCGGGCGGACCGGTGCGGCGGCCGCCACGGCTAGCGCGCGCCGTGCGGCCTCCAAGGCCAGGTCGCCGGTCGACACCCCGGGCGCGACCCAGTGGCGTACGCGGATGCCGGTGCGCCGGCGCACCCATGCGTCGTCGGTGTCCCAGGCGGCCGGCAGGTCGTCGTTGCTCACCGCGCGGGGCGGCACGACGCCGGCGAGGCCTTCGAGCACGGCGGTTCGCTCCGCGGCCGTCCCGTGAGTGGGGGAGGGCATCACCAAGGAGCCCTCTCCGCGCGGCCGGTCTGACGGCGGTACGCCGCTCGCAGCCTTGGCCCTGTCATCTGACGGAGCCTCAATTCAAGTGCACGGCAAAAGAGTTCGCCCGACACCCACACCTCACCCGGGATCGCGTTCCGCTGGAAACGGCATGACCTTATGGGGGCAAAGGATCTTGGGAAGAACATGCAGTTCTTCGAACGAAAGACCTAGGGGCGCCAATCGGTGGCGATCGCGCAGCTCAAAAGGGGGCGTGCAGGAACGTTACGGCCGCTGCGCCGAACGGGAGTCACGCCAAGGGATGAAGAAATGCCGCCATTACGGTGCGGCCTGACGCGGGAGACAGGGGCCGAAGACGCCGACGCTGGCCTCGCTCCGATCAGTCAACGACCGGCCCCCTCGGCAGGGTCGGCACCACGCCCCAGGTCGTTGTTGAACGTGTTGAATCCCGCGCACGGGGCTTCGCAGTCCTTGCGCCGCAAGCCGCTGTGCGCGGTGCGGGGCCCGAGGGGGTGCAGAGCATCGGCCGTGCCCGACCGGGAGGGGCCGGGGACGGCAAGAAGCTGCGCGACAAGCCAGGGATCGTTCATGTCTCCATGCTCGGCGACCCGTTCGCGGCGCGCATGTCCGCGCGGCCACGGCGCCCCGCTCAGACCTGCTGTGCGGAGCGGATGCGTGCGATCTCCCGGGCGGCGCTGACCGACGCGATGGCGACGTTCATGCGCTCGGCGGCGTCCACGGCCACGGACAGCTCCTCACGGCGGCCCTCCACGTGGCACAGCCTGCCCTTGAGGAGCAGGCTGAACAGGACCGCGCGCGATTCCTGCGCGGGCCGCTCCTCGAGCGATGCGGTGAGCGCCTCATGGGCCTCACCCGTCTCACCGAGCCGGAGCAGCACGGCGGCCCGCTGATAGTGCAGGGACGCCGCGGAATAGACCGCGAAGGGATCCTCGCCGCCGGTGTAGTGCGGCAGTAATCGCGACGCGGTCTCCAGCCACTCCAGGGCCGCCGGGCGCTCCCGGCGCGCCGCGCACACCCGGGCCGCCTGCGCGGCGACGTACGCACGCACCGGGTTCGGCGCGTGACGGGAGACCTCCAGAGCGCGGTCGAGATACCCCGACGCGAGGGGGACCATGCCCTGCAGCAGGGCGCTCTCGCTCAACTGCCGCAAGGCGATGGCTTGGACGGGCCTGTCCTGTGCGTGATCGGCGAGCGCCTCGGCGGCGCTCAGCGCCCCCTCCGCCTCCTGGGTGCGGCAGGCGTCGGCGTAACTGCCCGCCAGGAGAACAGCGGTGCGCGCGGCATGCACCAAACCCGCCCTGGACTCCGTACCCACGACCGGGGCGCCGCCCGCGGGGCCGAAGGTGGACTGCAAGTAGGCCAGCAGCACCGGCTCGGTGTGCCTCCCGCCCAAGGCGCCCGTCTGCTGCACGAAGAACCGCTCGGCCCCGCGCCACACCTGCTCGTGCGCGGCCGGAACGGCCCGGTCCTCGCTGTCCGGATGGGCGCGCTGTTCGGGTACACGGGTGGGCGCCTCTTCGCCGTGACTGCCGCTTCGTACGCCGCTTGCTTCGAGGCCGGGGATGGCGGCGATGAGCGAGGCCGCGTCCTTGAGCCCCGCCGGCCGGCCATCGGCGAGCCCCAGCTCCGCCGGCGTGATCAGCCGCCCGAGCCGCTGCGTGAACAGCCCGCACAGCAGCTCCGGAACCGGGCGGCGAGGGCGGGAGCCGCGGATCCAGTGCGCGACCGTCGTCCGGTCGTAGGTGGTCCCCAGCTGGTGCCGACGGGCGTCGGCGTTGACGCGGCGTGCCAGGGCTTCGTACGTCCAGCCGGCCTCACGGATCAGGCTGAGCAGGGCGTCGTTGGGCGTAGCCATGGCCTCACTCCGTCGGTACGAGGGCTTGAGCCCGGGAGGACCTTCCCTGGGCTCAACAGACCCAACGGGCCCGACGGCGTACGGTTTCGGCATTCGAAAACTCCACACGACAGTTCCACATCCGTCGTGCGGCGTTCGAAGGGCCCACGTGACAGCGCCGGGGCCGCTGCCGGGGTTCCGGCAGCGGCCCCTTCGACCTCAGACCGTCAGTTCGTGTTGAGCGTCAGGCCGTAGTGCCGCAGCGTGTCGTCCAGCGGCTGGAAGTACGACGAGCCCTGGAGGTTCACCCCGCCGCACGACTGGTTCGTCGGGCCGCCCGAGGTCATGCCCTGGGCCTGGTTGCCCGCGATGTAGGCGCCGCCGCTGTCGCCGCCCTCCACGCACACCGTGGACCGGCCCAGGCCGCTGACCACGGTGTCCGGGCCGCCGTTGCGGTCGGTGTAGGTGACGGTGACGTTGTACGCGCCGACCCGGCCGCAGGTCCAGCCCGTCGTCGAGCCGGACTTGCACAGGGTCGCGCCGACCGCCGCGCGCTGGCTGCCGCGCACCGGTACCGAGGCGCCGTTGCCCCAGGTGCCGACCGCCGTGGTGATCGAGGATCCCGGCTCGATCGTCGCCAGGCCCATGTCCACGCTGTTCTGGCCGACCGCGAAGCGGGTCGTGGAGCCGGTGGCGAACTTCGAACCGTTGAAGTAGAGGCCCGGGTTGCCCGTCACGCAGTGGCCCGCGGTGACGAGATACTGCCGGCCCGCGGCGCTGCGTGCGCCGAAGCCCACCGAACACCACGAGCCGGGCTGGTTGTTGATGTTCATCCGGCTGCCCGGCGCGACGGCCGCCTTCGCCTGGAGCTCCTGCCCGCTCTTGACGATGCGGACGGCCTTCCCGTGTCTGCGGGCCTCCTTCAGGAAGGCGCGGGCCTGCGGGGTGCCGGCGTCGGCCACGGTGACCTTGACCGTGTCGGAGGCCAGGTCGGCCTCCCAGGAGGTTATGCCGCTCGGGACACGCTTGGCCGCCGCCGCGTCGAGTGCGGAGGTGATGCGTGTCAGCTCCGCCTCGCCCCGGCCGGGTATGCGGGCGGTCAGGCCGGTGGCCTTCACCCGCGCCGCCGCAGGGGCGGCGCCGACGTTCACGGTCAGCGTGCCCTTCGCGTCGAAGAACGCGCCGTCCGTGCGGACACCGTCCCGCTGGAGCCGGGCCAGCCGCCGCTGCTGGTCGGCCTGTTCGTCGAGGCGACGCACGGCGGCGGTGTCGCTCACGCCGAGGGTGTCAGCCAACGCCTCGATCATCTGCGGCTCGTAGCGCGGCGCCGGGGTTGAGTCGGCGTGTGCACCTGTGACACCGGTCGTGGCCACCAGGGCTCCCGCCGCAGCGGCAGCGAAGAGGTAATGCCGAACATGCGCCATGTGAATGCCTTCCGAGGGTAAGTGGGGGGTGGCATATAGATGTTCGGTGCACCGGGTGGGGTCGAATTGGTGCACCGAACATCCATCGGCGCGGTACGCGGGATTTCCCGGACCGTGCCGTGGGCGAAACACTCCCGCTGGTGCGGGGGGTCGCACAAGGCATGGCGAGGCACCGGCCCTTAAGGCGAAAGACGTAAACACTTAATGGGCGCCGACTCCGAATGTGCGCGCCCGATACGTGATGCGGAAGCGGCGTTACGGATATTGACGTACGCCGTCCCGGCAGGGTTTGGTAGGCGAGGCGTGCGGGCGGGAATTCCTTTGCCCGCCGTCTATGTCCGGCCATGACACGCAACGGCGTCAATCGGGCAGTTGCGCATGATCCGGGTGTGTGGCTCGTCATTTG
Organism: Streptomyces sp. NPDC054047; assembly: GCF_055585065.1. Taxonomy (NCBI): domain Bacteria; kingdom Bacillati; phylum Actinomycetota; class Actinomycetes; order Kitasatosporales; family Streptomycetaceae; genus Streptomyces; species Streptomyces sp. NPDC054047. Next base: position 415,167 of record NZ_JBVJKV010000007.1, read on the forward strand.
TCATGTCGGGAGGCGAAATTCGTGACGGTCTCATCCGGACTGACGTCGGACGGCGCGGAATCCGGTACCGGAGCGGCCTTTTCGACCGATCGCCCCGCTCCGTTCGCCGTGGCTCTGCGCGAAGCGGTGCGCCGCCGCGGGCTTCCCCTGGACCGGATCTGCGAGCGGCTCACCGCCCGCGGCATCCGCCTCACGCCCGCGACCCTCAGCTACTGGCAGCGCGACCGCACCCGTCCCGAACGCTCGGACTCGCTGCGCGCGGTGGTCGAACTGGAGAGCATCCTCGCGCTGGCGCCCGGCGAGCTGTCCGGTCTGCTGCAGCCCCAACGCCCGCGCGGGCGCCGCCCGGCCGTGCGCGTCGACGAGCACGCGACCCGCCGTCTCTACGGACACGCCTCCCGGCAGGAACAGGCACTGGGCGAGGCCTTCCCCCGCTTCAACCAGGGCATCGCCATCCTCCTGACCCGCGAGGTCCTGCACCTGGACCGGCGCGGCTGCGTCAGCCGGCTGACCATCAATCACCTGGTCCGCGCCGTCGCCGACGGTCCCGACCGGCTGGTCAATCTGCACTTCCTGGACGATCCCGACGCCGGGCTGCCCGAAGCGACCGTGCACTGCGGACAGCTGGAATCGATGCGGCAGGACGCGGTATCGGGCGGGGTGATGCTCCAGATCGGCTTCGGCCGTCCGCTGTCGTTCGGCGAGACCACGACCGTCGACTACGAGATCCGCACCGTCCGGCAGGACCACCCGACGACGCTGCACGAGCGGGGGATACGAGGCAGCCAGGACGCCTATCTGCTCCAGGTGTACTTCCCCCACGACCGGCGCCCGGCGATCTGCCACTCGTTCTACCGGGAGAACGCCTCCGCCCAGCAGCGCAAGGTGCGCCCCCTGACGGTGGACTCCTCCGGCACGGCCCATTTGTACGCCGCCCAATGCCGGCAAGGCATCTACGGCATGAGCTGGCAGTGGCCGGACGAGAACTCCTAGTACGGCAGAGGGGCCTCACCGTCTAAAGGTCCGCCCAGACATGGCCATCGGAGTAGTTGGACTCGCCCCGGAAGAACCAGTCCGCCAGGTCGCCGATGCGTTCCAGGCAGTCCTCGTAGTAGGAAACGGGCGTCGGCCGCGGGAAGTCGGGGTGCGAGGTCCAGGAGGGGACGGCCGTCGCCAGTTCGTAGAACCCGTCGGCCAGCCAGCGGTTGATCTGATCGCTCGATTGGTGGGCCGCGCAGGCGATCCGCATCGCCCGCTCCAGGCGGGTGAAGGCGACCCGGTCCCACGTCAGATCGCCCCGCAGCCGGAACAGGAAGCTGCCCTCCGCCGCCGCGAACTCCTGCTCCAGAATGGCGAGGGCCTTTTCCACATGGTCGATGGGGTGCCCGATCAGCGTGGGCCACGCGGGCCGCCAGCGAGCGACGTATTCGGCGAAGCCCTCGCGCAGGAAGGCGGGATCCACCGGCTTCAGGCGGATCTGCCGACTTTCCGCGCCGGCCCACCACACCTCGAACTCGCCCACTGTTCCTTCCGCGGGCCAGCGTTCCGCGTCCAGGGGGAGAAGCAGCACGTCGACGAACCCGCCGTACCCGGAGCCCGCCTCCCCGAGGTCCACGAAGACGCCGATGGCTCCGGGTTTGGGGACGCGCACGACGGTACCGGTGAGGAGCTGCCCGAAGCGCAACTCATGCCGCAGCCGGACCCAGTCGGCGTCGATCTCCTCGTGGGCACCGTCGGCACCGCCGGGCCCGATGGCATCGCTCATGCCGCATTGTCGCACCGCGCTCCGACAGCGGGCCTGGTTCCATGCGCGGGCTGTGCGCTTCTTGCGGTCAGGGAGTCCGTCCCCGGCTCCGCCCGTGGTCCGCCGGGCACAGCTAGTGCGCCGCGACCCTTTCCACCAAACCGATTCCCCGCGCCAGCAACTCCCGCTCCTCCGCCGTCAGTTCCGCCTCGATGGCCCGCGCGAGCCAGTCCGCCCGGCGGCCTCGCTCCTCCTCCAGCAGTGCCTGCCCGGCAGGGGAGAGCTCGACCAGGCTCTTGCGGCCGTCGGTCGGATGCGCCCGGCGCGTGATCAGCTCCTGCTTCATGAGGAGCCCGACGGCTCGGGCCATGGACTGCGGGCGCACCCGCTGATCGGCCGCCAGTTCACTGGTCGTCATCGCGCCGTTGCGGTCCAGGGCGCCGAGGACGGCCACCTGACCGAGCGGCATCTGGTCCTCGAGCTTCACGCGCCGCGAGAGCTTTCCCATCGCGGTGCGCAGTTCGGCGGCGACGGCGGCGGATTCCGGAAGGGGCATACCGAATTTTAACGCAGCGTAGCTGCGCGGGCAGAACTGCACAGCGGGACTGAACAGCCAAACTACACAGCACAACTGCACAGCTCTGCTGTAGAGTTTTGCGTGTCGGGTTCAGCGCCACCGTCGCCGCAGCCGAACCCGGCACGTATGCGACAACGGGAAGGACTCCCATGACCGCCATCACCTCCGTCATCGGCCGCCGCGTCCTCGACAGCAGGGGCAACCCCACCGTCGAGGTGGACGTGGAACTGGCGGACGGATCCATCGGCCGGGCCGCGGTCCCATCCGGCGCTTCGACCGGCGCCCGCGAGGCCGTCGAACTCCGTGACGGCGACCCGGCGCGCTGGCACGGCAAGGGCGTCGACCGCGCGGTCCGCCACGTCAATACGGAACTCGCGGCCGCCGTCACCGGTCGCGAGGCCGAGGACCAGACCGGCCTCGACGCCGTGCTCGTGGCCACGGACGGCACTCCCGCCAAGTCCAGGCTCGGCGCCAACGCGATCCTCGGGGTCTCCCTGGCCACCGCCAAGGCCGCGGCCGCCGCCCATCGCCTGCCGCTCTACCGCTACCTCGGCGGCTCCGGGGCCCGGCTGCTGCCCGTACCGATGATGAACATCGTCAACGGGGGCGCGCACGCCGACAATCCGCTGGACTTCCAGGAGTTCATGATCGCCCCGATCGGCGCGGAGACCTTCGCCGAGGCCGTGCGGATGGGGTCCGAGATCTTCCACACCCTGCGCCGCGACCTCCTCGCCGCCGGGCACTCCACGGGCGTGGGTGACGAGGGCGGCTTCGCGCCCGCCCTGCGCACCGCCGAGGAGGCCCTCGACTTCGTGATGGCCGCCGTCGAACGCACGGGGTACCGGCCGGGCATCGACATCGGCCTGGTCATGGACCCGGCGTCGTCCGAGTTCTTCCGCGAAGGCGTCTACGACTACACCGGGGAAGGCGTGCGGCGCACGCCGGCCGAGAACGCCGACTACCTGGTCAAGTTGATCGACTCGTACCCCATCGTGTCGATCGAGGACCCGATGGCCGAGGATGACCTGACGGGATGGCGGGACCTGACCGCACGGGTCGGCGCGCGCTGCCAGCTCACCGGGGACGACGTGTTCTGCACGAATGAGACCATCCTGCGCGAGGGCATCGCCTCCGGCGTCGCCAACTCGGTCCTGGTGAAGGTCAACCAGATCGGCACCCTCACGGAGGCCCTGGCCACCGTCGACACCGCCCACCGGGCGGGCTACACGGTCGTCATGTCGCACCGCTCGGGCGAGACGGAGGACACGACGATCGCGGACCTGGCGGTGGCCACGGGCTGCGGCCAGATCAAGACCGGATCGCTGTCCCGCTCCGACCGCACCGCGAAGTACAACCAACTCATGCGCATCGAGGAGGAGTTGGGAGACGGTGCCCAGTACGCGGGCGCGGAGGCACTCCTGACCTCGCGGCAGCGGACGGGACTCCCGGCAGGAGCCTGATCGCCAGGGCGCTCATCGTCCAGGGGTCGCGACCGGAAGGCGGCGGACCGGGTTGACGCCCGTCCGCAACCGCCTTAATTTCCCGGAAAGCGCCCGTATGAGGGCAAGTACTCGCCTCCACTCGGACGGAAGGGGGCATCCGCATGGATCCGCTCACGCTGGCCACCGGCGCCGTCGCCCTGCTGACCCCCTTCCTGTCCAGAGCGGCGCAGGACTTCGCCGGCGCCGCGGGCCAGAGCGCGTGGCTCAAGGCGGAGGAACTCCTCTCCCGGCTGCGGGCCCGCTTCGCGGGAACCGAACACGAGGGCACGGTCGAGGAGTTCGCCGACGGCCCGCAGGCCCACACGCAGGAGATGACGGACCTCCTGGAGGCGGAGTGCGAACGCGACGCCGCCCTGCGCGAGGAGATCGAGCGCCTGCTGAACGAGGTGAAGCGAGCAGCGCCGCACATCGTGGTCGTCCAGAGGATGAAGCGGATGGAGTCACAGGTCGGCGTCCGGTCCAAGAAGATGACCAGGGGCGATGTGTCGGTGACCCAGGAGTCCGACCACGCCGTCTCGGGGGCCGCCGTGGACATCGACGAGATCGGCTAGGGCCGGTCCGGGCGGGGGCGGACCTACCCCATGCGCACGAGCGATCTCTTCTTCGACTCCGTCGTCACCTCCCATGTGGGCTCCGCGCACTTCCTGCGCCGCGACTGGCTGGCCCAGGACATCCAGCGGCAACTGGACCGCGACGACATCCGCGTGGTGCTGCTCACCGCGGCACCCGGAGCGGGCAAGAGCGCGTGCCTGGCTCAGCTCGCCCACGACCACCCGACGTGGCCGCGCTACTTCATCCGGCGTGATCAGCGCACCCCGCTGGCCGACCCGACCGCACGCGCGTTCCTGCTGCGGGTGGGCTTCCAGCTGGCCTCCGCCTGTCCAGAGCTCTTCACGACCGAGCAGGTACGCATCGAGGTGACGCAGCGGATCGGCGAACTCGCCGACGGAGGCGAGGTGGTGGGCGCAGAGGTACGACGGCTGCTCACCTCGCCCTTCCACCAGACGGTCCTGCACATCAAGCAGGACGTCGAGCGCGCCGGGGGCAAGGCCACCGGCCTGCGGATCGGCGAATGGGTCGGCGATCCGCGGCTCGTCGAAACGTCCGACCTCCAGCACATGGCGCTGTTCGACCCGGCCCGTGCGCTGCGGCGGCTGCGGCCCGGCGCCCGGCTCGTCGTCCTGGTCGACGCACTCGACGAGGCGGCGGCCGACGACGGGGAGCACAGCCTCCCGCAGTGGCTGGCGCGTCTGCCGGAGTTGCCGCCCAACCTGCGTCTGGTCGTCGCGTCACGGCCCAGCCTCGATGTGACGACTCTCTTGGAGGGGCAGGCAGGTGTGCTCGCGCACGTGGGCATAGCGGCGTACGACGACCGCGTCGCCCGGGACCTGCGCCGGTACACCCGGCAGGTGGCCGCCCGGCCGCCGGCCGCGCGGACCCTGGCCGAAGCCGGCCGCGACCCACACGACTTCGTACGGGAGGCGACCCTCAAGGCGAACGGCAACATCGGCTACCTGGACGCTCTCGCACGGGCCGTCGACGAAGCGGCCGTCTCGGCCGAGGCCGCGGCCGCCCTGGGCGACCTGCTCGCGCTGCGTGAACTGCCCCAGCACATCACCGGTCTGTACGGATTCTTCCTGCGGCAGATCCGCGCTACCGCGGGCGCACGCGACGTACGCCTCGTCGACACCCTGACGGGGCGGATCGCGATGCTCGACGCCTGGGCCGCGGTCTACCGCCCGCTCCTCGAAGTGCTCAGCATCGCGCCGGAGCCGGTCGGCCTCGATGAGCTGCGCGCCCTCGGCGGCATCGACGCCGAGCCCTCGGACGTGGCGACGGCCCTGCGACGGCTGGGTCAGTTCCTCGCGGAGGAAGAGGGCCGCCACCGCTTCTACCACGCCACCCTGGCCGAGTTCGTGACCTCGCCAGGGCTGCGCGCGCAACCGGAGCTGCATGTCGAGAGGATCAGCACTCACGCCCTGGTGGCGCGGCGTCTTCGGCACCTGTTCGCCGGCGCATGGGCCGAACCGGGCGAGCGGGTGGCGCCCTCCGTGCACCGGTACGGCCTGACCCACTGCGCACGACATCTTTACGACGGCCGCCTGCGGCACGAACTGTTCGAGCTCCTCGACGCGGGGGACTACGGAGTGGCCAAGTCGCGTGCCGACGTCACGCCATCGTCCTACCTGGCCGATCTGGCGCTCGGCATCGGCGCCGCGCGCCACGAGGTGTCGGCGGACGCGTCGGCGGCACTGCCGCGGCTGTTCCGCTACGCGTTGCTGTCCCATCTGCTGTCCGGCGCCGAGACCACCCGGGCCCCCGCCGTGCACGCCGCGTGGATGCTGCTGGACGACGGCAGACGCGTCCTCAAGCTCATCGAAACGGTCCCGGATCCGCGTCTGCGGGCGACGGTGTTGGCCGATGTCGCCATGGCCTTGCTGGGTGAGGCCGGTACGCGACCCGGCGACGACCGGATCGAGGCGGCGCTGACCGCGACCCGGGCCGCGGTCGCGGCGCTCACCGCGATCGCCGACGAGGACACGGCGCTGGGCGCGCTCGACGACCTGCTTCCGGTGTGGCGGCGGCTGTCGGAGCTGGGAGCCGAGACCGGCGAGGATCTGACGGCCCTGTGCCTGAGCCTGGCCGACGCACCCGTCCCTTCGGCGGAGCACGTGCGTGTGCCGGCCGAGGCCGCGACCCTCCTCTGGGACGTCGACCAGCAGGCCGCACGGCAGCTGCTGGGCCGGGCCGGACAGAACGCAAGCCGTGCCGCGCGCTCTGCACCCCCAGAACAACTCGACGGAATGTGGGTGTCGTTGACCCAGTCGTACGCCGCCGTGGGGCAGTCGGCCGACGCGGAGGCGACGATCCGGAACATCCAGGACCCCGCTCTCCGTACGGTGATGACGGTCCGTCTGGTGGACGCAGAACTGCGGCGCGGAGATGCCGACACGGCACGAAGCCGTCTCGACGCCGCCGAGGAATCCCTGGCCCGCGCTCCACTGGACGCCGGGACAAGCGCGTCGGCCCGCGCGGCCCTGGCCCGGGGCCTGCTGCTCGTCGGCGACACCGCCCGGGCCACGGCACTGTGCCAGGCGGCCGTTCGCGACGTGGAGGGCGAAGAATTGCCCTCCGAGACGGCCACCGGAGAACTGATCGCGCTCTTGGACCACCTCGGCGCACCGGACGAGGCCCAGCGGCTCGCAGTCCGGCTCCACGACGCGGCCGTGGACAACGAACGCGGGCTCCGCGCCAAAGGCACGTTCCCCGTCTACCCCCTGTGGGCGGCCCTGGCTCTGGCGGACGCGGACCGGCCGGAGCCGGCCCTCGCCGTGATGCGCGAGATGGCTCCTGCGCAACGGGCCGCTCCGGGCCAGGCCGTCGCCGCCGCCTTCGTGCGACAGGGCCGCGTGGAGGAGGCCTTGGCAGTCGTAGACCTGATGCGGGACGCGGAGAACGCCCCCGTCCGGGTTTCGGTCCTGCCTCCGGGGCGCCGCGCCGACGCGACCGGAAGAGCCGACGACGCCCTGTTCACCATCGTGTCCGGTCTGCTGCGCTCCGGTGCCGCGCAGAGCGCACACGAGGCGGCGCAGCGGGCCGAAGCCATCGACGCACGGTCCCGGATCACCGGAGCGCTCGCCCTGCACGAGATCGCCACGGGCCACCGTGAGGCCGCCAGAGCCCTCCTGGACGAGGACGAGCAGCACATCCGCCTGATGGGCACCGCGCCGATCCGGCACTACTTCACCGACGACGTGCTCGACCTGCTGGCCCGGCACGGGGACTGGGCCACGGCGAAGCGCACGGCTGCCGACGCGGACCGCCAGGGAGCACACGACGCCACCGACCGGCTCGTGCGCCTTCTCGTCGACGCGGGCGAGTTCACCGAGGCCTCCTCGACGATCGCCACCATCGAGGATCCCCTGACCCGGGCCGACGCCCTGGTGCACTGGGCTGCCAAGGCGGGTGGCACCGTCCCGCAAGATGCCGTACAAGCGCTGTTGGACGGTCAGAACCTCGTGCGCGGCCTTCCAGCAGCCGATCAGGGAGGTGTCCTCTACCGCGCGGGCACCGCTTTGGCGGACCTCGGTGAGCTCCCGGCAGCGCGAGCGGCGCTGCGCGCAGCGGTGACGGCATGGTGGGAAGCCCCCGCGACCGGCATCGTGCCCTCCCTGGGCAGCCGACTGGCAGGAGCGTTGGCACGCGTGGGCCTCCTGGCCGAGGCCGACGCGCTCGCCGACCGGTTCCCCGACGCCTGGCTGCGCGTGGACCGAGCGCGCGCCTGGATCGACATCGCCAGGGCGCTGGAGGACCGGGGGCATCGGGCGGAGGCGCTGGAGCGGCTCGGCCGGGCCGTCCACGCCGTCCGTCCGGGCGAGTTCACCGAGTCCTGGGACTACCCGGACCGGCTCAAGACGCTCGGCACGGCGGCGGGTCTGCAGAGCGCACTGGGAGCGCAGCCAACGCCCCCGCCCGACGGCGACCTGCCGGCCCACTACCGCGAGCGATGGCGCGCGGGAAACGCCACGGCACTCGCCCAAGCAGGACATCCGGCGGCGGCCCTCGCCCTGTACGGGAGGAGCGAGCGGCCCGACGACGATGTGCTCATGGCCATCGCTGCGGCCTGCACGGCACAGGGACGGTACGCGGACGCCCAAGCGCAGGTGGAACGGATCGTGCGCGAGACCGATCGGCTGCTGGCACTCGCCGCGCTGGCCACGGCGATCGGCACGGGCGCCCAAGCGCGCGACGCGGCGACCCGGGCGGCGGCGCTGTTCGGCGAGGTGCGGGAGAGCCCGCGGACCACCAGGTACTGCGCTCGGGCCGTCGGAGAAGCACTGACGTCCTGCGGGGCCCGTGACGCACTGCGGGAGTTGACTGTCCGGCAATGGTGCGGCGCGGTCGACGCCCTCCGGCTGGCGATCCTGCTCCCGCTGGCCGCACCGCTCCTGTCGGCCGCTGCCGCCCGGGAGGTGGCGACGTCGGTCGCCTGGCTGGAGGACTTCTTGTCCCGCACGGGTTGACGGACGGAGGGCTCACTCCAGAGAGCCTGAGGAATCGAGGTGCTGCTGCTCGGCCGTCCTGGGCGGCTACGGCCTGTGCATCTTCTGGGGTGCGTCAGCTCGGCCCTCAGCCTTGGGCCCCAGCCGTGTCGTCCGGGCTGCCGACGGCGTCCGTCACCAGAGCGAGGGTGGACTCCACGGAGCGCAACGCGGACGCGAAGGCGGCGGGCATCCGCGCGTGCCAGCGGGTGAAGATCTCCACAGCTCGGCGAGCGGCCTCCAGCGCGGACGGCAGGTCGTGGCGGCACTCGGCCCTGATCTCGGCGAAGGTGTCGAGCGACTTGGCCAGATCGATCTCGTATGCCTGTGGGTGGGCCGCAGCGAACCGCTCCCGTATGGCGAGGGATTCCGCGGAGGTCTCCAGTGCCGCGACACGCTCGCCCTGAAGGTGCAGGGTGATCGCGTAGTTGTTCAACGACTGGGCCAGCAACGGGGAGAACACGGCGTCGTTCGTGACGGAGAGACGGCGGCGGATCAGTACGGACTCCTGGGCGGCGTCCAGGCCTTCGGCGCTGCGTCCCAGGGCCCACAGCACCGCGGAGAGATTGCACAGGGCTTGGGACAGCAGGGCGTCCCATCGGTCGGGGTTGGCCTTTCCCAGTCGACGGGCGCGCTCAATGGCTTCGCGAAGCGCGTCGAGCGACTCCTCGTGGCGGCCCTGGCCTTGCAGCATGTACCCCACATTGCTGAGGCCGCTGGCCAACTGAGGCTCGTAGAGCTGAGGTTGGGCGGCGGCATGGGGCCGCAGAAGTTCGATGGACTCCAGGGTCACCTCGACCGCCCGGGTGCTGCCGACCGCACTCAACCGTGCGCCCAGCAGACCGAGCATCTCCGCCATCGGGCCTTCCGAGGACAGCCCCAGTTCACGAAGGCGGGCGACGCCTTCCTCCGCGGCCGTCACCGCTTGCCGGACCTGGCCGGACTCCGCGAGCCACATGGCAAGGCCACCGTAGGCGGCGGCCAGGAACGCCTTGTCCGCGGGCGACAACGCGCCGGATTCCCTGCCCAGAAGTCCGATTGACTCCTGGGCCGCCTCCACCGCCTCGTCACGGCGCCCGCACTCGGCCAGGCACCGCCCCAGGGCCGTCAGTGACCGGGCGAGCTCACGGTTGAGGGAGGGCTCGCGCTGGGCGACCGTGCGGCGCAGCGCCACTGCCGCTTCCGTCTCGCGCAGCGCTTCTTCGCGACGGCCCGCGTTGGTGAGACGCTCGGCGAGATACTGGTGCAGTCGACCGCGCGTCCGGTCATCGGTGTCCGTGGCGAGTTCATGCTCCGTCAGGCGCTTCACCAGCACCGCGATTCCAGTGTCCAGGTCGACATTCAGCTGGTGCGGCAGCAGGTCGTTCACGGCCTGGAGGACATCGAGGTCGGTGTCCTGGAGTTCCGCGAGTCCCGCCAGGGCGGCACCGCCGGCCGCCAATGCCAGGCCGGGGTCACGAGCCAGCAGCGGAAAGAGGGTGGTGCGGCCCATGTGGGGCCAGCGGCGCGCTGTGTCGATGAGCGTGGCCACGGCCGGCCGGGCATAGCCGGGTACACCCTTGGGGGCGTGCAGCAGCCGGGCCGCGGCGCCGTCTGCCCAGCTGTCCGGAACGTAGGCCGGGTGCGAGTGCCCAGGAGTCGTCAAGGCCAGGAAGTCCTCGCCGAGCCGGTCCGGTCGCAAGGGGTGCAGCCACGTCTGGTCCACCTGGCCCGCTGGCACCGGATAGCAGGCGGCGTGATCGTCGAGAGCCGCGTCGGCCTGTCCATCGGGTAGGGCGCCGCTCTGCTCCAGCGCGGCGACCGCTTCGGCTCGGCCCAGCCCCTGGGTGAGCGTCGCCGTGTAGACGATGCGCCCCATCACGGCAGGGGAGACGCGCACTCCGCCGTGATCGTGGGCGTTCTGCCAGAAGTCGTGCTCGCGATCCAGGAGATAGGAGGAGAGTCCGGCCGGGTCGAGAGGCGGCTCCTCCCCGCGTGCCCGGGCCTCCACGGCCACCAGGGCCGCCATGTGCAGGGTGAGCACGGTCTCGTACCCAGGCCCTGTCAATTCGGGAGGCGTGGCCGTGTCCGGCTGCGGCAGCGCGAGGGATGCCGAGAACGCCGCGCCCGCCTCGTCGAAGACCCGCTGCCGCTCGGGGAGGGTCGGCGCCAGGGAGGAGAGGGGCACCGTGCGTGCGTCGAGGTAACCCGCTTTGGTGAGCCGGTGCCGAAGGGCAGGCCACCAGGACTGAGCGGCGCGAGCCAGCAGCAGCACCCGCGTCCGCCGCCCGGGGACGCGCAGCAGGGGGTTGAGGAGCAGGAGCAGGAGATCGTCCAGCGGCCAGCGGTCGGCGTAGTCCACGACCAGCAGCAGCGCATCACCCAACTCGCCGGGCTGCACCACTTGGTAGGCCGTCGGGTCGCTCAGGTGATGCGCCTCGCACACCCGCCACCCCTCGCCCGATGAGCCTTGGGTGAAGTGCGCGGCCAGCCGCGTCTTGCCCTGTCCGCCAGGGCCATGGACAAGGAGTGCGGTGACTCCCGCTTCTGGTGCGTCCCGCCAGGACCGGAGCAGCGCCGTTTCATCCTCGCGTCCACGGAAGCCGACGACCGCGTTCTCCGCGGCCAGCAGCACACTGGGGCGCATGGCAGCCTGTGGGCCGCTGACGCCGGGATGTTCGGAGGGTACGGGCACGATCTGGTACACCGGGTACCCGTTGCGGATGTGCAGGTCTCCCTGTAGGACGGCGTAAACGCTCGCGCCCGCCTCGGCGTTGATGATCTGCCGGGCCGCGCCGCCGGAGGGCCGGTCGCCCGCGGAGGGATCACTCACCGGAATCGCCCACTTTCCCCGCCGTCTTCCGCTGCCCCCGGGCTGGGCGCCGGATGGATGTGCATGGCACCGTCCTGCACCGTGTAGAGCAGTCCGCCACCCGTCACCGTGTTGTGCTGGATCCTTGCCTGACGTTCTTGCCCCGGGTCGTCGCCCCGACCGTTCTCATGGGCCGGTGATCCTCTGCGTGTCGCGTCGTGCCGTGCGTCCAGTAAGTCGCGCCTCAGCGTGCTGAACGACCGATGGGCCGTGGAATCCGGCCGCACGATCGTGAAGTGGTCCCCGGGCAACACATCCGCCTGCGGGAACACGCTCCGCGCCGAGACCGACGTCACCACCCCGTCTTCCTCCCCCGCGTAGACCCGCACCGGGATCGGACAGGTGTCGGCGGCGACCTGCTGGGCGTGCACCACGCGATTGAGTACGGTTCGCTGCGCCTCGGCGACGGCCATGTTGAGCGGGCGCAGCTCGCGCTCCTGTGGATGCCTGCGCAGCAGGCCGCGCCGCAGAGTCAGCAGCAGCTCGGACCCCGAGTTGGGACAGGCGAAGAGAACGGCCAACCGGACCCGGCGCAGCTCCCGCCCTCGCCCCTCGTTGAGCATCCGGGCGAGGTAACGCTGTACGACGAGACCGCCTTGGCTGTGCGACACCAGGACGAGAGCGTCGTAGTCGCCTGCCTCCACTTCAAGGAAGACCTTGAGGCTTCCGGCGATGTCGTCGAAGGACGGGATGCGGCGCAGGGGGTTGAACCACAGGCGCGGGGACGCGTACCGGAACGGCAGTGGCGCGACGAACCCCAGCTCCGGGTCCCCGGCGATGAGCCGCTCGAAGGGCCTCCACACCTCAGGAGACGACGCAAGCCCGTGGACGAACACCACTGCGACCAGCCGACCGTCCGACGACATGTCCCACCCCCGTCGCACCATCAACTCCCCACGCAGGGCGGGGTGTTGCATACCACTTAGGGTACGCCGGTTGCACATGCCGTGAGGGTCAAGGACGGGTTCGGTCGTGTGTGCGGCGGCAGCGGATGTGCGTGCCCAGGATGGACGGTTTCTCCATCGATGCCGTACGAGGCAGGAGAACTTCTCCCTGTCCCTGCGGTGGCGGCCTGCCTACGGTGAGCGGGCTCACCTGGCAGAACGGTCGTTCAACCAGCACAGGGACATGAGGAGTCGTCGATGACGGAAGCCGAGACGCTGCGCCGCAGCGCACTGCGCAAGATCGCTCGCAGGCTCATCCCCTTCCTGGGCCTCGTGTACTTCGTCAACTATCTGGACCGCACGAACATCGGCTTCGCCAAGCTGACGATGAGCGCGGATCTCGGTCTGACCGAGACCATGTTCGGGCTCGCTTCGGGGCTGTTCTTCATCGGCTACCTGCTGTTCGAGGTGCCGAGCAACCTCGCCCTGCACCGCTTCGGCGCGCGGCGCTGGATCGCCCGCATCATGGTGACCTGGGGCCTGTGCGCGATGCTGCTGGCCTTCGTGCAGTCGGCCGGGCAGCTGTACGCGGTGCGTGTGCTGCTCGGCATCGCGGAAGCGGGCTTCTTCCCGGGGATCATGCTGTATCTGACGTGGTGGCTGCCGAAGGCCGAACGAGTGCGGCTGATCGGCGCGTTCCTGGTCGCCATCCCGCTGTCCAGCGCCCTGGGAGCCCCGCTGTCCACAGCGATCATCACGTATCTCGACGGGTTCCTCGGACTCGAGGGCTGGCGGGTGATGTTCCTGCTGGAGGGCGTGCCGGCCGTGCTGCTCGGCGTGGTCTGCTGGTTCTACCTCACCGACCGGCCCGCGGACGCCGCCTGGCTCACCCCCGGCGAGCGCCGGGCCCTGGCCTCCGAGCTGGAGGCCGAGCGCGCCGAGCTCGCGCCCGCCGCGGAGGGCTCCGCCTGGCGTGCCCTGCTCAGCGGCAAGGTGCTCGCCCTGGGCGGCATCTACTTCGGGATCGTGTACGGCCTGTACGCGCTGTCGTTCTTCGGTCCTTCGATGGTCGCCGGCTTCTCCGAGCGGTTCGACACCGAGTTCAGCCTCGTGCAGACCGGTGCCATCGTGGCCGTGCCCTTCGTGGCCGGAGCGATCGCGATGATCCTGTGGAGCCGCCACTCCGACCGCACCGGGGAACGGCGCTGGCACCTGGCGGCACCGGCCGTCGTGGGGGGCCTGACGATCCCTGTCGCCCTCTACCTGGACTCTCCGTACGCGGTCATGCTGATGGTCACCATCACGGCCGTCGGCATCTTCTGCGCGCTGCCGGTCTTCTGGCACTTCCCGCCCACGGTCCTGACGAGCGCGGGAGCGGCGGCGGGCATCGCGCTGATCAACACCCTGGGCAACGCCTCGGGCTTCCTCGCGCCGTACGTGACGGGGTGGGCCCGCGACGCGACCGGGGACATCGACACCGGGCTGTGGATCGTCGGCATCGTGATGGTCGCCGCCGGGGTGGGAGCGGCCGTACTGCGCGAGGGGCCGCGGGCCAAGGGCGGTGAGACGGCGCCCCTTGCGGGGTCGACCACCCGGACGCCTGCATGACCTGCACGACAGGAGCGGGCGGCGGTCAGGTCGGCGGCCGATTGCTGCCGCTGGGCGCACGGCTCAGGTCGACCACGCAGAAGAGGTTGCCGTCCGGGTCGGCGAGCACGACGAAGTCCGGGTCGGGCGGATACAGGTCCCACTCGACGGTTTGCGCACCGAGTGAGACCAGCCGTCGTACCTCTGCCTGTTGCTCTCTTGTGGTGTCGGTGAACAGGTCCAGGTGGAGACGCGGGCGGGGCTCTGCCGGCGAGGCGCTGTGGAGCAGGCCCAGCGCCCGGCCCGAGCCGTCGGCGTGGTCGAGCGTCCGCCATGTCTCGCTCTTCCACTCCTCGGTGGCGACCAGCTCCAGCGCCTGCGTCCAGAAGGCCACGGCGCGGGGAATGTCGGTCACACCGATGACGGGAACTCCGAGCTTCAGCATGCGAAGAAGCCTAGGTGCTCTCGCCTAGGTGCTCTCGTTCTCGTCTAGGTGCTCTGCGAGGCGGCTCCCTGCTGCAGGGGGAGTCCGCGGGGAAGGCTCTGCGGCCCTCTCAGGCCAGCCGACTCGCCAACTCATGCAGCCTCAGGGCGAGTTGGATGTCCAGGGCCCGGTCCGCGCCGCGCCAGCCCGCGCCGAGCAGCTCGTCGGCGCGGTTGAGGCGCTGGTAGAGCGTGTTGGCGTGGATGTGCAGGTCCGAGCAGGTGCGGGCGTGGTGCTGCGCGTTGGCCAGATAGGCCGAGACCGTGGCCGCCAGGTCGCCGCCCCGTCCCCTGGCCCGGTCGTGGTCGAGCAGCGGGCCGACGGTCGTGCGGACGAACACCTGGGCCTCGTCGGTGCCGGCCTGGGTGAACAGGGAACGATAGGCGCCCAGTTCGGCGGGCTCGGCCACCACGCCGGGCCGGCCAAGGGCCCGCAGCATCGTCGCCGTCTGCCGCGCCTCCCCGTGCGCCCGGCGGATCTCCGCGACGCCGCGCCCGCACGCGGCCAGCCCCACCGGACCGGCAAGACCGCGCGCTTCCACCAGCGCTCGGAGTTCGGCCAGGCCGATGCCGGGCATCAGGAACGTGATCTGGTCGCCGAGCTGGGCGCTCCAGCCGGAGGTCTCCTGGGCAAGGCGGGCGATCTGGTCGGCCGTGTGGTCGGTGTCGCGGGCGTCCACCACGGCCAGGGCCGCGACGGAGTCGACGTCCATGCCCGCGCCCAGCGCACGGCGTCGCACCCCCGCCTCGTCGGCCTCGGCGGAGAGCAGCGAGGTCAGCACCTCGCCGCGGGTGCGCAACTGCGTCTCCAGGACCGAGCGTTCGAGAGCGGCCACCAGCGCCACGGTGACCGCGCCGATCGACAGCAGCCGTACGTGCTCGTCGTGGAAGGCGTGCTCTCCGGTGGCGACCAGCGAACCGGTGTGACCTCCGCGCACCACCACGGGCAGCGCCACACCGTGGCGATCGTCGTGACGGAACCGGCGCGGGGCCTGCGGCTCCCCACTCGTCTCACTGGTCCAGGGCAGCGGATGCACACACTCCGGTCCGGCGACCAGATCGCCGTGCGCGTCGAGGACCGACACCGTAAGGCCCGTCGCTCCGGTGATGGCCCGCGCGACCTCGCGATAGCCGCCCCCGCCGACCACCACGTCCGTGAGCCGGTCGCGCAGTTGCGCCTCTGCCCGCGCCAGGGAATCGCCGCGCCGCAGCGTCAGATTGGCCTCGCGCAGATCCGCGATGAGCGCGGCGTTGCGCAGGGCCACCGCCGCGTGGGCCGCCAGGGCGGCGAGCAGCTCCACCTCGCGGTCGGTGAACCGGCGCGGGCTGCGGTCGGCGGCGAGCAGGACCCCGACCGGCTCGTCGTCGACGATCATCGGCACGCCCAGGATTCCGCCGAGCTGCTCGGCCGCCGCGGCACTGTCGACGGCGGGGGTGCGGGCGATGGCCGGGTCCTCGCGGTAGCGGACGGTGGACTGCGGCGCACCGCTGCGCAGGACCAGTCCGCCCAGGCCCGCGCCCGATTCGAGTTCGATGCCGCGCAGTGTCGAGCCCATCGAGCCGTCGACGGTCTCGATCCGCAGCCGCTGGTCGTCGTGGAGCACCATGATGTAGGCGAGATCGACGGAGAGCAGCCGCCGCGCGTGCGCCGCCACTTCCCGCAGCACCCCGCTGGACGCGGTCAACGCCCCCAGACGCCGGGCCAGGTCGTTGAGCGCCGAGAGTTCGGCCGACTCCCGCTGCTGGCGCGTCATGCGGCGCAGGATCTCGCGGGCGTGCGCGGCGCAGTCCTCGACCTCCTCGACGGCTCGGCCCTCGCCCAGGAGCGCGAGGCGCAGCGCGTCGATCTCGTCGGGTGACGGGGCCTCGGACAGCAGCCGCAGCCAGCGGTTCTCGGTCGTGTGCACCCTCACATGATGCAGTGGCCCGCAAGAGCCCACGGTGGAGGGTCTCTCCGTGGCAGGGGCCCGAGCGTGGAGATTGTCTCCGTACGGATCACCACGCACCCGTGTTTCGATCGACACAGCAGCACCGCGCCCACCTGGGGTGCTGCGCCGAGGGGACGGATACAGGTATGCACGCCACCGGAAGGCCCGCCTCGGGGCGAACCCACCGAGAGGACACACGATGAGCGCCACGGTTGTTCGAGCGATCCTCGAGCACATCCCAGCCGACCGGGTGCTCACCGATCCGGACAGCGTCGAGGCCTTCCGCCGTGACCAAGCGGCATGGGCGCCCAGCGGTCGCCCCGCGGCCGTCGTCCGCGCGAGGTCCACCCAAGACGTCGCCGACACGGTCCGCGCCTGTATCCGTCACCGCACCCCTGTCGTCGCCCGCGGAGCGGGCACCGGACTGTCGGGGGGAGCCAACTCGGGCGACGGGCACGTGGTCGTGGCGCTCGATGCCATGGACCGGATCGTCGAGGTGAGCCCCCTGGAGCGGCTCGCGGTCGTCCAACCCGGCGTGGTCAACGACCACTTGCGCGCCGCGGTGGCCGAGCACGGGCTCTGGTATCCGCCCGACCCCGCAAGCTCCCCGTGGTCGACCATCGGCGGCAACGTGGCCACCAACGCCGGCGGGGTCTGCTGCGTCAAGTACGGCGTCACCGGTGACTACGTCCTGGCTCTGGAGATGGTCAACGGGCTCGGCGAGATCGTGCGGCTGGGACGGCGCACCGCCAAGGGCGTCGCCGGTTACGACCTGACGGGCCTTGTCGTCGGCTCGGAGGGAACGCTGGGCATCGTCACGGAGGTGACCGTGCGCCTGCGGCCCCTGCCGCCGGCCGCGATCACGGTCGCCGGGCACTTCGGCTCCGTGGTCGACGCCGGCGATGCCGTACGCGCCGTCGCCGCGGCGGGCCTGACCCCCTCGGCCCTCGAACTGATCGACCGGCACTGCCTGCGTGCCGTCGACGCGTGGAAGAACATGGGCCTGTCGCTCGACGCCGACGCGGTGCTCCTGGGCCGGATCGACGAGCCGGGCGAGACGGGTGCCGCCCAGGCCGAGCGCATGGTCGACTGCTTCCGCGCGGCAGGCGCCTCCTGGGCGGATCGGTCCACCGACGAGTTGGAGGCCGACGCCCTGTTCGCCGCCCGCCGCCTCGCCTATCCCGCGCTGGAGCGCCTGGGCCCGGTCCTGACCGAGGACGTCTGCGTACCCAAGGAGCGCATCGCGGAGATGCTCGGCCGCATCGAGAAGACCGCCGCCCGGCACGACATCCTCATCGCCAACATCGCACACGCCGGCGACGGCAACCTGCACCCGCTGCTGATCACCGAGCCCGGCGACGCCGCCGCACGCACCCGCGCCCAGGCGGCCTTCGCCGAGATCATCGCCGACGCGATCGCACTGGGCGGCACGGTCACCGGCGAGCACGGAGTGGGCCTGCTCAAACGCCCGGGCCTCGCCGCGGAGATCACGCCGGAGGTCATGGCCATGCAGCGCGCGGTGAAGCAGGCCCTTGACCCGTACGGGGTGCTGAATCCCGGGAAGGTCCTTTCTTGACCCCTGCCGCCCGGCCGGGGCCCTGGCCCTGGCTCAGCCGTCGGGCGGCGGAGGATGGTCCGTGGCCAGCCGCGTCGCGACGGCGGTGAGTCGCTCGGCGAGCGCGCCGGGGCCGGATCTGGTCATGGCGGTGAGTTCGATGGTCGCCGTCGCGTGGCGGAGCGGTCGGAACCGGACGGCGGGGTGTGACGCGGACACGGCGGCGGGCACCACGGTAACGCCGAGCCCGCACTCGACCATGGCGATCTGCGAGGCCACCGACCGTGCGCGGTGGGCCGGGACGGGCTGAAGCCGGCGGCTCTGCAACCCTTTCGCTGAAGCGGGCGGAAGCCGCCCGGTCTGGGGCCCCGCGGCCATCGTGGGAATACCGTCACGGTGGGTCTCGCACCGCGCACCCCCGGACCCGCCGGAGCCCACATCACCACCCGCCGTACGCCACTGCGGTGGGAGCAATGTGGGCCCGCATCACCGTCTTCGTCACCTGCGCCGACGCAGGCTCATGACGGCCCGGCGTGGGCCCCGACGGCTCCGGAAGGGCATCCGGCGGCGTACACGGACGGGTTGCTCGGGGGGCGGCGTGAACCTGGGCAGGCCCGGCGCCCCGTCATGGATCAGTCCGGCAGTCCCCGCGCGAACGCGCCGATCAGTGTCGCCACCGCGTCCGGCGTCTCCATGTGCATGATGTGGGTGGCGTCGATCCGGTGGACGCCGACCGTCGGCCGCGTGCGCGCGAGTGCGGTCAGCTCGTCGGAGACGCCTTGTGCGAACCGGGCGCTGAACTCGCCGAACCACTCCAGCCCCGGCGGCGGCGAAGGCCGTCGGCCTGCCTGGACCACCAGCAGCGGGCGGTCGACACGGTCGAGCCATGCGGTGACGCCGAGCGCGCCGAGCTTGTGGAGTTCGTCGACGATCCCCATCGCCTGCGCCCAGTCCGGCAGCGTCTGCCACGTGCCGTCGGGCAGCGGGCGTGCGGCCGCGCGGGCAGCGGTCTCCGCACGGTCGGCGGGAATCCCCAGCCGGGCGGCATTGGTGACCTGTTGCTCGATGTACTCGGGTGGGGCGATGGCACCGGCCGAGGCCAGCAGCCACTCACTGACCCGTTCAGCACCGGGGTATTCGGGTCCCCACCAGAAGCCGTCGAGATTCACCTCCCCGCGGGTGCGTTCCGGGTTGGCCCGGGCGTACTCGACCGCGATCAGTCCGCCGAGGGAATGGCCCACCATCACGGCCTCCGGCACGCCGTGCGCGTCGAGCGTGTCCGTGATCTGCCGCAGCACGGTGGGGAGGGTCCAGGGGGAGATGCTGGGGGAGTGGCCGTGTCCGGGAAGGTCCACGGCGAGGACGCGGTGTCCGGAGGTGAGCTGGGCGGCGGCGGTGTCCCAGTCGCTGAGCGACCGTGAGAAACCGTGCAGGAGAACCAGTTGAGGGCCTTCGCCCCCGTAGTCATGAACATGTAGGAGTGTCATCGGGCGTCACTGTAGGGCGCACCCAGCCACGCGACCAACGGATTAAAGATCGCCGTCGAACGCCACATGCGGACGCCTGCCTGAGCCTGATCCCGCGCGCCCGCGCCCGGACACGACACCCTCAACTCGGATGGACGGACGCGGGCACGGGCACGGGGGTGCGCCGGTGGCCTGAGCCTCAGACGCGTTCGAGGACCACGACCGGGATCTCCCGGTCGGTCTTGCGCTGGTAGTCGTCGTAGGCGGGCCAGGTGGCGGCCATGGTCCGCCACATGTCCGGCTTCTCGTCCGGTCCTGCGGTCCGCGCGCGGGCGGTGTAGCGGTCGCCCTTCACCTGCACCTGGACCTCGGGGTTCGCCTCGATGTTGCGGTACCACAGGGGCGGCTGGTCGGCTCCGCCGTTGGAAGCCACCACCAGCACCGCGTCACCGTAGGGCTGGTAGATCAGCGGAGTGCTGCGCTGCTCGCCGCTCTTGCGTCCGATGGTGGTGAGGATCAGCACCGTGGTGTTCTGCCAGTCGTGGCCTTCTGCGCCATCGGTCGCTACGTAACGCTCGACGTGCTCTTTGCCGAACAGCATCTGCCGTCTCCTTTGTTTCCTCTTTGTGTCCTCGCGCGATCGCACGAGCTCTCCGTGTACTGACCAACTCTTCATGGTCACTCTGCGGCTTCCCACCAGCGTGACGCCGAACCGGCGCGCGCCCGGGCTAACGACACGGCGAACCGTGCCCTACGCCGACTCCCCGCCCACCGGTGCGGAGAGGCGCCGCGGTGCCGCCGACAGCGGCAGGACATCCGCGCGGGGCATGAGCAGGGGCATCAAAAGGCCCCGATCGACCAGAACACGCCCACCTCGTCGTCGGCCACCGCGATCAGGCCCAGGTCATCGAACAGATCGAGGCCCTTGATGTACTCGGAAGTGAGGAAGCCGTGGGAGCCGGTGTCCTGAAGACCCGGTGTGATGAAGTCCGGGGCCGGGTCGCCGGCGGCTGCCGTCGCGTTCGTCCAATAGCGTGCGGTGGGGCCGTACCGCTGGAGCAGGGTTCGGGCATCTGCCAGTACGGCGTCCCGGTCCGGGCGGTGACGGACGGGTGCGAACTCCCCCTGCCACTCCTCGGTCATGATGGCTAGCGCATCGGCTGCCGCATCCGCCTCCAGAGGGTGGAGGCGGTCGGGGAACTGCCCGGCGTCCGGCGGGTCGAAGGGGTAGGCGGGCACGGTGTGGCGGGCGTCGTTGTCCCGGTCCCAGTCCAGCCGGATCCAGCCCCGGGGGTCGCGGACCTTCCGGTGCAGCACGGCGAGGACATCGTGCGCCCAGTCCTGGTGTCGGCGAGGACCGGTGGCGATGAAGGTGTAGACGTCGTCGAACAGCCGCAGTGCCGCCGCGTTCCAGGGACATTGACGACTGCGGAACTCCGTGATCAGGCTGCCGACCTGGCGCCGGAAGACGTCCTTCGGCTCATGCGGGATGGCTTGCAGCCGGTCGAGCGCCCAGAGGACGAGCTCGTCCGCTCCGTCGGGGGCAGGAAGAAGACGCGGAAGCGGGAGGTCCGCCCCACCCCCGAGAGCCTCCAGGTGGGCATCGAGCAGGTCCAGGGCGGATCGATCGGCAGGCGGGTGCATTCGCGCCACCCTAAGCCGCTGCTGCGGGGCCACTGGCCCGGGGCGCTCGGCGGGCGTCCGCCTGGCCGTTTGCGGTCCGGTGGTCAGCCGAAGACGAGCCCGACGTCCTTGTTCGAGCAGATCTTGAGGACGGTGACCAGCTGGCAGGTGTCATCGATGCGCCGTCGGAGAACGAGGTCGCTGTCATCGTGTTGCCGCTGACCGATGATTGCTTCGAGCCGGGGCAGCATGGCGGCGCATTGAGCGGGCGTGAGGTCCGGACCATCGTCATCTGCATGGTTGAGCAGGGGTGCCAGAGTGGTCGAGACGCTGCTCCACGGGCGGTCTCCGCCGAAGCCGCACATCTCAGAGAGGCCGAACCCCTCGGTCCGGGCCAGCCACGTCCTGAACATGCTGAAGCCGGTGTAGGACCAGGAGACGTCCGGGCCGGTCACGTCGTCGTCTCCGGGGAAGAGCACGAGCCCCATCCTGTCCTCCTCGCTCGACCAGTGCCCAGGATCGGTCGTGGGGAGCGTGTCGGCAACTGAAATGATCTGCCGCATGGTTGGGGTGACCACGGCGTCGCATCCCGTTTCGGGTCACGCGTGCTCGGTGGGCTGTTCAGCCGCCTCGCGGGCGCCCGCGCTGACCAGTCCCGTCTCGTAGGCGACGATGACCGCCTGTACCCGGTCGCGGAGTCGGAGCTTGGCGAGGATGCGGGCGACGTGTGTCTTGACGGTCGCCTCCGCCAGGTGGAGGCGGGTGGCGAGCTCGGCATTGCTCAGCCCTTGGGCCAGCAGTCCGAGGACCTCCAGCTCGCGCGGGGTCAGCGCGGCGAGGTCGCGGTGGAGGGCTGCGGCGCCGCTGCCCTGCCGGGTGAATCGCCGCACCAGGCGCCGGGTGATGGCGGGCGCCAGGAGGGCGTCGCCGGTGCGCACCGTGCGGACGGCCGCGGTCAGTTGCTCGGGAGTGACGTCCTTGAGGAGGAAGCCGCTGGCTCCGGCGGACAGCGCCGCGTAGACGTAGCGGTCGAGGTCGAAGGTGGTCAGGATGATGACGCGAGGGGCGTCGTGGGCGCCGGTGAGGATGCGGCGGGTGGCCTCCAGACCGTCCATCTCCGGCATCCGGACGTCCATCAGGACCACGTCGGGACGGGTGCGCCGCACCGCTTCGACGGCTTCGGCTCCGTCGGACGCCTCGGCGACGACGTCGATGCCGTCGGCCCCGAGGATCAGCCGGAAGCCGGTGCGGACCAGTGTCTGGTCGTCGACCAGGAGCACGCGCAGTGGTTCGGTCACGGTGTCTCCAAGGGGATCAGGGCCTCCACACGGTAGCCGCCGGTCAGGCTCCGGCCGGTGTCCAGGGTTCCGTCGTAGACGGCGAGACGCTCGCGCAGGCCGATCAGGCCCCGACCGTTGCCGGTGGGCGCGCCCGCGCCCGGGTGCCCGCCGGTGTCGGTGACTTTCACCCGCAGCCGGTCCTGGCCGTACTCGACGATCACGGCGGCGGTGGCGCCCGACGCGTGCTTCACGGTGTTGGTCAAGCCTTCCTGGACCACGCGGTACGCGGCCAGTTCGAGGCCGGGCGGGAGCGGACGGGGCGGGCCGGTCACGGTCAGGGCGACGGGCAGTCCGGTCTCCCGCACCCGTCCGACGAGACTTTCCAACTGGTCCAGGCCGGGCTGCGGGGCCAGCGCCGCCGCCGTATCGGCCAGGTCCCCGTCTCCGTCCGGTCCCTCGCTCTCGTCGGACATGGTGAGCAGTCCCATCACGTGGCGCAGCTCGGTCATGGCAGCCCGCCCGCCGGCCTCGACGGCGAGCAGCGCCTGGCCGGCCTCCTCGGGGGCGGTCTTCATGATCTTGCGGGCGGCGCCCGCCTGGATGATCATCACGCTGACGTTGTGGGTGACGACGTCGTGCAGTTCGCGGGCGATCCTGGCCCGCTCGTGCTCGACGGCCCGGCGCAGCGCCTGGGCCTGTTCGCGTTCCAGGGCCGAGAGTCGGGTGCGGCCCTCGTCGGTGCGGAGTTTCCAGGTCCGCAGGCCGACGGCGGCCACGGCCATCGGGACCAGGATCAGCAGGGCGATGTATTCGTTGGGGACGATCGGCGTCACCGAATTGCCCGAGGTGCCGACCAGGACGACCGACACCGGCAGCGCCGCCAGCGTCGCCAACCGGTTCGGGCTGTAGACGGCGGCGCTGTAGACGGCGATGACGAACGCGTAGAAGGTCAGGCGCATGACGCTGTGCGGTGTCGCCAGCGTCGCGGCCGTCACGACGCACAGCACGGCCAGCGGGTAGCGGCGGCGCAGCGCCAGGGCGCCCGAGGCGACGGCCGCGAGGGTCACCATCAGGGCCAGGCCGCCGGGGCCGGACGGGCGCGGGACGGCGCGCTCCACGCCGGGTGCGATCTCCCGCAGGACGACGTTGCCGGCGTTGTCGATGCCGTAGTAGACGGTGACGATTCCGAGGACCAGGGCCACCAGTACGTCGAACTGCCAGGCGCGCCGCGTGGGCCGCAGCGGCGCACCGCTCGCAAGCCGGGCGTCGCGGACGGTCCGGCCGGCGGCTTCCCGCAGCCGATCCAGCGTCGTACGTACGTTCATCACCGGCTCATTGTCGTCGCCGCGCAGGGCCCGGCGAGTCCGTCCCGGTGGCCATTCCCGGCCCTGCGGATACATCGGTCGCCTACATCGCAGGGATGACCTTTGCGGGGCTCATCCCAGCGCGGTACCGCAATGGGCTCGGGCGGGCGACGCGCTCGGCAGGGGCCCGCTCCTAGCGTTCGTGCAGCCATTCGTCCAGCCAACTGCCCGTACCCAAGGAGCCTTCCATGACCCTGCCGGTGATCGAACTGAGTGGAGTGGGCCGCCGATACGACGACGGCCCGCCCGCCCTGCACGAGGCATCGCTGACCGTGCGGCGCGGCGAGGCCGTCGCGATCCTTGGCCCGTCCGGCAGCGGCAAGTCCACGCTGCTCAATCTGATCGCGGGCCTGGACCGGCCCGACACGGGGACGGTCACCGTGGACGGGGTACGGGTGGACCGGCTGGGCGAGGCCGCGTCGGCGCGCTATCGGCGGTCGAAGATCGGCATGGTCTTCCAGTTCTTCAACCTGCTCGACGACCTGACCGTCACCGACAATGTCGTCCTGCCCGCGCGCCTCACGGGGACGGCACGTGGCGAGGCGGACCGCCGGGCGGCGGAACTCCTGCAACTGCTGGGCATGGAACGGCACGCCCGCGCCTACCCGGGACGCCTCTCCGGCGGCGAGCGGCAACGCGTCGCGGTGGCACGGGCGTTGATGAACCGGCCGGCGCTGCTGCTGGCCGACGAGCCGACCGGGGCGCTGGACACGGCCGCGGGCCAGGACGTCAGCCGGCTGCTCACCGACCTCAATGCCGAGGGGCAGACCCTCGTCGTGGTCACCCACGACCTGGCTCTGGCCCACTCGTGCACGAACCGTACGGTCCACATCACCGACGGCCGCATCACCCAGGACGTCCGGTCGCCGGCTGTCGCCCCGGGGGCTGTTCGATGAGCGCGCTCGGCAAGGTGGTGCGCTCGGGGGTGGGACGACGCCGGGTACAGACGCTGGTGATCGGGCTCGCCACGATGATGGCGGTGGCCGCCTCCGTCCTGGGCGGCTCCCTGCTCGTGGCGTCCGGCGCGCCCTTCGACGACGCCTTCGCCCGGCAGCACGGAGCGCATCTGTCCGTGCAGTTCGACGCGGGCAAGGTGCAGGCCGGACAGCTGTCGAGGTCCAAGGAAACCGAGGGCGTGAGCGCCGTGGCCGGGCCGTTCCGTACGGCGACGGTCACCCCGCGGTCGGACGGGGCGAGCCCCGGGTGGCCGATGACCGTGGTCGGCCGGGGCGATCCCGGCCGGGACGTGGACGAGGTGGCCCTGCTCGACGGACGGTGGCCCACGCGGTCCGGCGAGATCGTGCTGTCCGCCGACTCCTCGCTCATCCCGACCATGGGGATGAAGGTCGTCTACCCCGAGCTGCCGGGGGATCCGACGCTGACGGTGGTCGGGGTGGCCCGCTCGGTCACGCGGACCGCTGACGCCTGGGTGGTGCCGTCCCAGATGCCGGCGCTCACCGCGCGCGGCAGCGGCGGCTACGAGATGCTCTACCGCTTCACCGACGCGAGCACCGCCGCGCGGATCAGCACGGGTGGCAAGGCCGTGACGCAGTCCCTGCCGCCTGGAGCGGCGGTGGGCCAACAGTCCTGGCTGACGGTCAAGAAGACCGCCGAACAGGACACCGCCCTCTACGTCCCGTTCCTCATCGCGTTCGGCGCCCTGGGCCTGGTCATGTCGGTGCTCATCGTCGGCAACGTCGTCGCGTCGGCCGTCGGTACGGCAACGCGCCGCATCGGCATCCTCAAGGCCGTCGGCTTCACCCCGGCCCAGGTGGTGCGGGCCTACGTCGGCCAGGCGCTGATCCCGGCCGCCGCCGGCACGGTCCTCGGTGTCTTCGCCGGCCACCTGCTGGCCGTTCCGGTGCTGGCCGAGGCCGAGCAGGCCTACGGCACCTCGTCGTTGACCATCGCCCCCTGGGTCGACCTGGCGGTGGTCGCCGGCGTGCTCGGCCTGGTGGCAGTGACCGCGTGGGCCGGCGCCTGGCGGGCAGGGCGGCTGCGTACGGCCGACGCGCTCGCCGTCGGGCGCACCGCTTCGGCGGGCCGCGGCCGGTGGGCGGCCCGCCTGGCCGGCCGGCTGCCGTTGCCGCAGTCGCTCGCGCTGGGTCTGGCCCGCCCCTTCGCCCGTCCTGCCCGCGCGCTGGCGATGGGCACAGCGGTCCTGTTCGGGGCCGTCGCCGTCACCTTCACCGTGGGGATGAGCGCCTCGCTCGGCCAGGTGATGAAGGCCAAGGCGCACGACGTCGCCGATGTCGTCGTGCCCGCGCCCCTGCCGGACTTCGGCCCCCCAGGCACCGGTCCCGAGAAGCGGCGGCCGTCACCCGATCCCGCCGCGGTCACCGCGGCCGTCAAGGGCAGCTCGGGCACCGGGAAGTACTACAGCGCCGCGACGGTACGCACGACCGTCTCCGGCCTGACCGGCACCGTCGACGTGATCGCCTTCACCGGCGACGCCTCCTGGGGCGGATACACCATGGTCTCGGGGCGCTGGATCGACAAGCCCGGCGAAGCCGTGGTCCCGACCCCCTTCCTGGCCGCCACCGGCACCCGTGTCGGCGACACCGTCACCGTGAACGGCCTGGCCGAGCCGGTCACGGTCCGGATCGTCGGCGAGGTGCTCGACCCCCGCAACGACGGCATGCAGGTCTTCACCGACGCCTCTACGCTCACGGCCGCCCACCCCGATCTGACGGAGGCGAGCCATCACATCGCGGTCACGTCCGGTACCGACGTGCCCGGCTACGTCGAAGCGCTGAACCAGGACTTGGCGCCGCTGGGGGCCACAGCTCGGGCCGGCGGGCTCGACGCCGGTGGCGACATGGTCGTCACGCTCAACGCGCTGGCCGGAATCCTCACGCTGATGCTCGTCTCCGTCGCCGCGCTGGGCGTACTCAACGGCGTACTGCTCGACACCCGCGAGCGCGTCCGGGAGATCGGTGTCCACAAGGCGCTCGGCATGACCCCCCGGCAGACCATCGCGATGGTCATCACTTCGGTCGTCGTGACCGGACTGGCGGCGGGTGCCCTGGGCGTGCCGCTCGGAGTCGCCCTGCACGGCTGGGTTCTGCCCGCGATGGGCGACAGCGTGGGACTGCGCTTGCCCGATTCCGTCATCGCCGTCTACCACGGGGCCCAACTGCTCCCGCTCGCCCTCGGTGGCCTGCTCATCGCCACCCTGGGCGCGTTCCTGCCCGCCGGTTGGGCCGCCAGAACCCGAACGGCCACGGCGCTGCGCACCGAATAGCGGGCCGGGATCGGAACGACCCTCGTACCGGGTCGGCAAGAGAGCCGGGCCGTGGTCATGTAATGGCTCAATTCGTGAACATGAACATGCGATGGCTCAGTTGATGGTCACGACCCGCGCCCAGGGCGGCGGGGTGTCCGGGACGTAGTGGGGGTTCTCCTCGTCCTTGGCGCGGGCGGGGCGGGGGAAGAGGCCGACGACGGTGCGGCAGGGCGGATGCGCGGAGGGCCACGGTGTCTGACCGTCCGTCAGGGCCACGATCACGTCAGGGCGGGGCCGGGAGCGCAGAGCCCGGGCGAAGCCCGAGCGCAGATCCGTGCCACCGCCGCCGATCAGCTCGATGTTCTCGGCGCGGCAGATCGGTACGGCGACTCCGGCCGCCGCGTCGCAGGAGATCACCGAGACCAGGTCGCGCCGCCCGCCCACCGCCCGCGAGATCGCCGCCACCTCGAGCAGCGCGCCTCCCAGCTCGGCGTCGCTCACCGAACCGGAGGTGTCGATCACGACGCAGACCCGGGGCGGTGTCCGGCGCAGGCTCGGCAGCACCACCCCGGGGACAGCGGCCGAACGCCGGGACGGGCGCCGGTAGCTGTGGTCCTCGCCCGCCCCCGGCGCACCCGCCGCCGACCGGACCGCCGCCCCCAGCAACTGCCGCCACGGCTGCGGTGGATGGAACGCCTCCTCCGCCCACCGCCGCCACCCCTCCGGAGCCTGGCCCGGTCGCCCCTTGATGCCCTCGGCGACCCGGAAGCGGACCGCGTCCCGCTGCTGCCTGCTCAGCCCGTGCGCCCCCTCGGGGCCCAGCTCCCAGGGCCGGGTGTGCCCGTCGGCCCCGCTGCCGCAGTCGAGCCAGGCCAGATCGGCGGTGAGCCCGGACATCGAGGCCGTCCGCAGGTACTCCTCCATCAGCAGGCCGTCGGGCAGCCGCAGCAGCGAGGGCAGCACCGCCCCTGCGGGGCGGGGAAGGCAGTCGTCGTAGATGTCGTCGTTGATCTCGAAGTCGGCGGCGATGTTGCGCCGCAGCCGTTCACCGGGGCCGTGCTCCTCGTGCTCGCGCGCGTACCGCTCGCCGCGCCCGTGGTGGTCGCGCAGCAGATGGGAGACCTCGTGCACCCAGACCCCCGCGAGCTCTTCCACGGGGATGCGCGCCACGAAGGCCGGTGAGACGTAGCAGCGCCAGTGCGCGTCCACCGCCATCGTGGGCACCGTCCGGTCCTCCACCACGTGCAGGGCGAACAGCGCGGCGGCCAGATAGGGGCGCACCCGCACCGCGTGCAGCCGCGCGGTGAGCAACTTCTCCCAATCCAGCGGAAGTACGGGCCCACCGACCGCTTCGCCCGCACCGGCCGTCGGCTTGGGGAGGGCGGCCCGCACCGGGCGCGGCGGCGCGGGCCGGGGCATCGGGCGCGGCAACGGCCGCTGCGTGGGCCGCGTCATCGGCGCGCCGCCCGCGTACGCCCGCCCACGGTCCGCGCCACCGAGCGCTCCGCCCGCTGGGCGATGCCGATGACCCCCGTCAGCCGCTCCACCGTCCGCGGTATCTCCCAGTCGTCGCGGCGCAGCCCGGCCAGTGCGGTCGCCGGGGCGACCAGCAGGTCCGGGGTGCCGGTCTCCAGGGCCCGGGCCAGCACCGCCCAGCCAGCCTCCCAGCGTTCCCGTCGCGGCCGCGCCCCGACGGCGGCCACCACCGCCTCCAGTACGGCCTGCCGCAGATCGCCGCGTTCCGGCAGTTCGGCGGAGGCCGGATCGGCGAGCAGGGTCTCGGGGTCCGGCAGGTCCATCCGGTCGAGATGGGCGAGGAGTTCGAGCCCGGGACCGTCCCCCACCGCGCCCCGCACCACCAGCGCGAGCACCTCCCGGGAGACGCCGGCCGCCGTACCGAAGGCCAGCAGGGTCAGCGCGGCCTCCCAGCTGCGCGGCGAGGGCCAGGCGCCGCCGCGCCGCGTCTCGGTGCTCGGCAGCCGGTGGATCAGCGTAGGCCGCGCCTCGAGGAAGCCGCAGATCGCGCGCCGCGCGTAAGCCACGGCCTCCGGCAGCCGTTCGGGCAGCAGTTGGGGCAGCTGTGCCCGGGGCCAGACGCCGCCGAGGCCGCGCACCACCACCTCCCGCTCGTGCACCCAGTGCAGATGTACGAACCGGTTGGCCAGCGGCGGGCTCAGCTCCCACCCGTCGGCCGCGGACGCGCGCGGGTTGGCGGCGGCCACGATCCTTACTCCTGGCGGCAGTTGCAGCGCACCGACCCTCCGCTCCAGGACGACCCGGAGCAGTGCGGCCTGCACGGCCGGGGTGGCGGTGGACAGTTCGTCCAGGAAGAGCAGCCCCCGCCCGGCCCGCACGAGTTCCACGGCCCACTGCGGTGGTGCCATGGGCACCCCCTGCACCTGAGGGTCGTCGCCCACGATGGGCAGCCCGGAGAAGTCGGACGGCTCGTGGACGCTGGCGATCACGGTCGTCAGCGGCAGGTCGAGGGAGGCGGCTAGCTGGGTCAGGGCCGCGGTCTTGCCGATGCCCGGCTCGCCCCAGAGCAGGACGGGCAGGTCGGCCGCGACGGCCAGGGTGAGCGCTTCGAGCTGTTCGTCGGGGCGGGGCTCAGTGGTGGTCGTGCGGAGGAGGGCCAGGAGGTCGTCGGAGAGGGCGAGTTGGGTGCCGGTTGCGGTTGCGGTTGCGATTGCGTCGGCGGGGGAGGGGGCGGGCGCGGGCAGGGGCAGGAGGGTGCTGGAGGTCATGGGCATCACCTGGGGGTGGGAAGGGAACGGGAGGGCCCGTTTCGGATCGCTTGGGATGGGCGGTCGGCGCCGAGTGCGCCAAGTGAGACGTGTGAGCAAGGGACGTGGGCGGCGGGGCAAGCCGGTCGGGCGGTCGCCCGGTCAGACGTACGCCCGGTCAGCGGTGCAGGCCGGTGCGCGGCCGGGCCCGGCTGCTGAGCTTTTGACGCGTCGGCAGAGGTGTGTGGCGGTTGAGCCGTGGACGGTGACCGGCATCCGTGCGCCCGCCCCCGGAGGCGTACGCGCCTCCTGTCGCACCGGCATCGGGATGCACGGCGACCAGCCCCGAGCGGAAGAGGCCGTGCTCGACGCGGCGGGCAGCGGCCGCCCGCAGCTCTTCCCTGAGCGGCCCGTCGCGCAGGACCGCACCGGGGCCGAGCAGCCCTTCGACCACGGCGAGCGCTCCGGCGACATCGCCGTGGCGCAGCCGCTCGCGGACCGCGGGCAGTGCCTCCGGGCTGCGGTGCACCGCGTCGATCGCGCGCAGGCAGGGCAGCGCGGGACCGCCGAGCGCCACCAGCAGCTCTTCGCGGTGCAGTTGGGCAGGGTCGTGATCGATCGCCTTCAGCACACCGTCCCGCAATGCGATGCGGTGCACCTCGCCCCGGCACTCCACCCGGTGCGGATCGCCGGGATCGGGGGCGCGTCCGGCTGCCGGTGCCGAGTCGTACGCCCCCCATGCCGAGCCGTACGCCGTAAACGCCGCGGCGACCAGCGGGTGCAGCCGATCAGCCGGGATCAGCCCGGCCCGCAGGAGCTCCAGGTCCGGCAGGACCCGTACGGCCGCCTCGGGCAGCACCGGAAGCGCCGCGACCTCCTGGGGCGGCAGCGCCTCCCGCAGGGGCCGGAACGTGGGGGCATGGCTGTCGTCGGGAGCGAGGAGTTCGAGCACGGCACGGGTACGCGCGCCGAGCCGCACGGTGAAGGCCCCGCGAGGACGCCCTTCGGCCCGCAGCAACAGGTCAGCCTCGGCGGCCCACCGAGCGGACGCCAACGAGGCTTCGGGGACGGCGGGGTGACCCCGCAGCCCCTGAAAACCCTGCAGACCCTGCAGGTTCGGCTGACCCGGCTGACCCGGCTGACGAGGCACGAGCACCCCGCCCGCCCCACACCGCCGGGGCAGCTCGCCGCTGCGTCCGGCGTCCCAGAGGTGTCGGTGCAGGTCGAGCCGGAAGCGCCGGTCTGGATGCGGGTGCGGATGATGTCCGGGGGCGCTGCTCCCGGACTCCTCCCACAGTGCCAAGGACGCCCGCTGTCCGGCGTCCGCCCGGGCCGGCGGCGTCCGCACCACCAGCTGTAGCGGCGTGGTGCCCGAACTGCGGTATCGGGCAAGGGAGATGGTGAGGCCGGGCCGGAGCCGTCCGTCGGGGGCGATGCGGGGCAGGTGCCAGCGCAGCAGATCCGGCGCGAGGCGGCGCAGATCTGCCCGGAGGCGGGTGGTGAGCTCGGAGCCGTGGCGGTCGCGCACGGCGCGCAGATCGAGATCGACGTCGATCCGGGCGGCGGCGCATGCCCCGGCCCAGTCACCGGCCATACGCCGGGCGGTGGCGGTCTCGATCATGGACAGTGGCACGGCGTACTCACGCACGCGCTGCCACATCAACAGGTGGGGCGGAATCTCGCTCGCGGGGTGAAGTGCCATCAGCACTCACCTTGCGCGGACGATTCCCCCATTCCGTACGAGGAGAAGGTCTTCATCCCGCGCATCATAAGCACCACTGTGTCGATCTGTCAGGTGCCTTTTTGCCGCCGGTCGACCTCAACGCGCCCTGATCCACCCGCTGCTGCTGCGCGGTTCAGATGACGCCGCGGATCGCCGTCTCGAACCCGTCCACGTGGCCCGCGGCCAGGGTCGCGGCCTTCTCCGCGTCGCGGTCGATGATGGCGTGCAGCAGCGGCCCGTGCTCGTGCACGTGACCGGCCAGGGCCGGCAGCCGGTCGAGGAACAGGCACCAGATCCGGGTGGCCAGGTTGTCGTACCTGACCAGGGTGTCCTCGAGGTAGGGGTTGCGCGTCGCGGCGTAGATGGCGCGGTGCACGGCCATGTCGAGCCGGATCAGGTCCGTGTCGCCGCCGGAGGTGTCCGCCAACTGGCCGAGCAGTTGGTTGAGTTGCTCGCGGTCGGCCTCGCCGGCGCGTTGAGCGGCCAACGAGGCTGCCAGGGGCTCGAGTTGCTGGCGGACCTCTGAGATGTGGCCGAGGTCGGCGATCTGTACCTCGGTGGCGAAGGTGCCGCGCCGGGGGTAGGCGACGATGAGGCGTTCGTGCTCGAGGCGCTTGAGGGCCTCGCGGACCGGGGTGCGCCCGAAGCCGAGTTCGGCGGCGATCCGCTCGTCGTTGAGGGGCTCTCCGGGGCGGATCTGGAGGGTCACCAGACGGTCCGAGAGGGAGCGGTAGGCCTGGTCGGCCAGCGTTCCATGGCCCTGACCAGCGACGGTCGACGCAGTCACTCCGGATCCTCCCTTGACGCGGCTCAATCCGCGCTCCTAGTGTATCGCAACAAGAAGTTGATATATCAGTCGTCTTTTAGTTGCTCCCGAGGGAGTTCTCATGACTGCGCACACCTTTGACCAGCACGTAGGCCGCTCCGCAGCCCAGGAGGCCGGCCAGTGACGCACCCGCACGAGGCCCCTCCCGCCGCGCCCGGCGACGTCCTGCCCGACCACCCCGACTTCCTGTGGCGCAATCCCGACCCCAAGCCGTCCTACGACGTGGTCATCGTCGGCGGCGGCGGGCACGGCCTGGCCACCGCCTACTACCTGGCCAAGAACCACGGCATCACCAACATCGCGGTCCTGGAGAAGGGCTGGCTGGCGGGCGGCAACATGGCCCGCAACACCACCATCATCCGTTCCAACTACCTGTGGGACGAGAGCTCCGGCATCTACGAGCACTCGCTCAAGCTGTGGGAGACCCTTGAGGAGGACCTGGACTACCCCATCCTCTTCAGCCAGCGCGGCGTCCTGAACCTCGCCCACAGCCTGCAGGACGTCCGCGACAGCAAGCGCCGCGTCCATGCCAACCAACTCAACGGCATCGACGCCGAGTGGCTGGAGCCGGACGAGGTCGCCAAGGTCTGCCCGATCGTCAACACCTCACCCGACGTGCGCTATCCGGTCCACGGCGCCACGTACCAGCCGCGCGCGGGCATCGCCAAGCACGACTACGTCGCCTGGGGCTTCGCGCGCAAGGCCGACGACTACGGCATCGACCTGATCCAGAACTGCGAAGTCACCGGCATCGACATCCACGACGGCCGCGTCAGGGGAGTGCGGACCACGCGCGGCCCCATCGCCGCCGGAAAGGTGGCACTGGCGGCCGCAGGGCACTCCTCCGTCCTCGCCTCCATGGCCGGGCTGCGGCTGCCCCTGCAGAGCCACCCGCTCCAGGCGCTGGTCTCCGAACTCCTGGAACCGGTGCATCCGACCGTGGTGATGTCGAACGCCGTGCATGTGTACGTCTCCCAGGCCCACAAGGGCGAGCTCGTCATGGGCGCCGGCATCGACAGCTACAACGGCTACGGACAGCGCGGCGCGTTCCACATCATCGAACGCCAGATGGCCGCCGCACTCGAACTCTTCCCCGTCTTCGCCCGCGCCCACATGCTCCGCACCTGGGCCGGCATCGTCGACGTCACGCCCGACGCCTCACCCATCGTCGGACTGACCCCCGTCCAGGACCTCTATCTCAACTGTGGCTGGGGCACCGGCGGCTTCAAGGCCACACCGGGCGTCGGCTGGTGCTACGCGCACACCATCGCCACCGGGGAACCGCACCCCTACAACGCGCCCTTCACCCTGGCGCGCTTCACCACCGGCGCCCTGGTCGACGAGCACGGCGCGGCCGCCGTCGCCCACTGAACCGCCGCCCGGCCAAGGAGATCGACATGCAGCTCATAGCCTGCCCCTGGTGCGGTGAGCGGGAAGAAGCCGAGTTCCACTACGGCGGACAGGCGCACATCGCCTATCCCGACGATCCGTACGCGCTCGACGACGAGCAGTGGGCCCAGTACGTCTTCTTCCGCGACAACCCCCAAGGCCCGTTCGCCGAGCGGTGGGTGCACGCGGCCGGCTGCCGACGCTGGTTCAACGCCCTGCGCGACACCGTCAGTCACGAGTTCCTCGCGGTCTGCCCGCCCGGTGCCGAGCGCCCCCTCACCACAAGGACCGCACCGCGGCGGACAGGCCAGGAGGACACCCGATGACCACCCCATTCCGTGCCCCCGGCCACGGCCACATCGACCGCGAGACCACCCTCTCCTTCACCTTCGACGGCGCCACCTACACCGGGCACCCCGGCGGCACCCTCGCCTCGGCCCTGCTGGCCAACGGCGTGCACCACGTGGCCAACGGCATCAAGTACCGAAGGCCGCGCGGCGTCCTCGCCGCAGGAACCGAAGAGCCCAACGCGCTGGTGCAGATCGAGGCGCCCTTCCCCGAACCCATGCTCACGGCCACCACCGTGGAGCTGTACGAGGGCCTCGTCGCCCGGGGGCTGTCCGGCCAGGGCAGGCTGAGCAGCGAGCCGGACACGGCCCGCTACGACACCCTGCACGCCCACTGCGACCTCCTGGTCGTCGGCGCGGGACCGGCAGGCCTGACCGCCGCACTGACGGCGGCCCGTGCCGGAGCCCGCGTGATCCTCGTCGACGAACTTCCCGAGCCCGGCGGGTCGCTGCTGGGCAGCCAGGAACTCCTCGACGGCGCACCGGCGACCGCGTGGGTCCGCCGGGCGGCCGCGGAGCTCGACGCCTGTGCCGACGTACGGGTGTTGCGGCGCACCACCGCCTTCGGTCATTACGACGACGGACTCGTCCTGGCCCTGGAGAAGCGCACGGACCACCTCGGTGCCGCGGCGCCCGCCCACCTCTCGCGCCAGCGGATCTGGCGCATCCGCGCCCGGCAGGTCGTGTACGCCACCGGCGCCTACGAGCGGCCGGTCGCCTTCGACGACAACGACCGCCCCGGCATCATGCTGGCCGGCGCCGCGCGCACCTACCTCAACCGCTTCGGCGTGCTGCCCGGGCAGCGGGCCGTCGTGTTCACCACGAACGACAGCGCCTACCCGGCCGCGCTCGAACTGGCCGACGCGGGCCTGCGCGTCGCCGGGGTGATCGACGCCCGCGAGGACGTTCCGACGCACTGGCGCGGCGCATGCGCAGAGCGCGGCATCGACGTACGCACCGGCCACGTCATCACCGGAACCAGCGGCATCAAGCACGTCTCGCGCGCCCACGTCGCCCCCTTCAGCAACGGACGCCTCGGCGGCCGGCAGGGCATCGACTGCGATCTGCTGCTCGTCTCCGGCGGCTGGAACCCGGCCGTGGCCCTGTTCAGCCAGGCCCGAGGCGCCCTGAGCTACGACGCCGGAATCGGAGCCTTCGTACCCGCGCAGGCGCCGGACACCGTCCGCGCGGCGGGAGCGGCAAGTGGCACCTTCACCCTGGACGGCTGCCTGAGCGAGGGCGCGCACGCCGCATCGCAAGCCCTGTCCGCGCTCGGCAGGACAACCCCTGCACCGGCCACCTACCCGCTTGCGGAAAAGGATACGGAGACGGAGACTGCCCCCGGCCAGGTGCTGTGGCGCGTCCCGAGCCCCCGAGAAGACCCGGACGGCTCGCACCAGTTCGTCGACCTGCAGCGCGATGCCCTGGTCACCGACGTGCTGCGGGCCACCGGGGCAGGCCTGCGGTCGGTGGAGCACGTCAAGCGCTACACCACCATCGGAACCGCCCACGACCAGGGCCGCACATCGGGCGTGATGGCCTCGGGCATCGTCGCCGAGGCGCTCGGGATCGACGTCGCCGAACTGGGCACCACCCGCTTCCGCCCACCCGGCGTGCCGGTGTCCTTCGCCGCCTTCGCGGGCCGCAACCGCGGAGAGTTGTTCGACCCGACCCGGGTCACCGCCCTGCACCCCTGGCATGTCGCGCACGGCGCCCTGTTCGAGGACGTCGGCCAGTGGAAGCGCCCCTGGTACTACCCGCGGCCCGGCGAGAGCATGGACCAGGCGGTGCTGCGCGAATGCCGGGCGGCCCGCACCGGCGTCGCCATCATGGACGGCTCCACCCTCGGCAAGATCAACGTGCAGGGGCCGGACGCCGGCGTGCTCCTGGACCGGCTCTACACGAACCTGATGAGCACGCTCAAGGTGGGCCGGGTCCGCTACGGCGTGATGTGCGGCGTCGACGGCATGGTCCTCGACGACGGCACCGTGATCCGCGTCGCCGAGCAGGAGTTCCTGCTGACCACCACCACCGGCAACGCGGCCAAGGTCCTCGAATGGATGGAGGAGTGGCTACAGACGGAGTGGCCCGACCTGCGCGTGCACCTCACCTCGGTCACCGAGCACTGGGCGACCATCCCCCTGGTCGGCCCGCGCTCCCGCGACGTCCTTGCCCAGGTGGCCCCCGAACTGGACGTCGACAACGACGCCTTCCCGTTCATGTCCTGGCGCGACACCCCCGTGGCCGGCATCCCCGCGCGGGTGTGCCGCATCAGTTTCTCCGGTGAACTCGCCTACGAGATCAACGTGCCCGCCTGGCACGCAATCACCGTATGGAAGGCCCTGTACGAAGCCGGCGGCGCGTTCGGCATCACCGCGTACGGCACCGAGACGATGCACGTGCTGCGCGCCGAGAAGGCCTACCCCATCGTCGGCCAGGACACCGACGGCACCGTCACCCCGCAGGACCTGGGCATGGCGTGGGTGGTGTCCAAGAAGAAGCCGGACTTCATCGGCAAGCGCTCCTTCGCCCGCGCGGAGAACCAACGCGGCGACCGCAAGCAACTGGTGGGCCTGCTACCGGCCGACGAGACGATCCTCCTGCCCGAAGGCGCCCAGATCATCGCCACCAGCAATATCCCGGCACCCCCGGTGCCCATGCTGGGCCATGTCACCTCCAGCTACCGCAGCGACGCCCTGCGGCGGACGTTCGCCCTGGCCCTGGTGCGCGCCGGCACCCAGCGCATCGGCGAGACCCTCTACGTCCCACTGGACGGCCGGACCGTCCCGGTGACCGTGACCGAACCCGTGCTCTTCGACAAGGAGGGAGCTCGCCGTGACGGTTGAGACATCCGCCCGCTTCAGCCCGCTCGGTGCGTGGCAGGACACCCTGGCGCACCTGCCCACCGGACTACAGACGCGGGAACTGCCCTTCCTGACCCAGCTCACCCTGCGGCTGCAACCCGGCAGCCGCGCGGCCCGTGCCGTCGAGGCGTCCCTGGGCCTCACGCTGCCCGGCCCCCTGCGCGCGGAGATGTCCGGCGAGATCAAGGCGCTGTGGATGGGCCCGGACGAATGGCTCCTGATGGCCCCCGACGGCCGCCAGGACGCCCTCACCGCCCAACTGCGATCGGCCATCGGCGAGGAGTTCGCCACGGTCACCGACGTCTCGGCGCAGCGCACCACCCTGGCCCTGTCCGGACACCTGGTGCGCACGGTGCTGGCCCACGGCTGTGCCATCGATCTCGACCCGCGCGTGACACCCGTCGGCTCATGCCTGACCACGCTGCTGGCGCAGGCGCCGATCACGCTGGTGGTGCGGGGAGAGGCCGCCCGCAGCGTATGGCTGCTGGTCCGCTCCTCGTTCGCGCCCTACTTGGCCACCTGGCTCGTCGACGCGTGCACGGAGTACAGGGGCAGCCGATGAGCACGTGCGTCGCCGACCTGTTTCCAGCCGGCATAGATCCCTTGCGAACGGGCCGCGCGCTCCTGCGTGTACGCCGCCTTCGTGTACATCGTCATCGGGCGCCGAGACGTCGAGTGCTGAGGAGCCACGCATGAACAGCGAGGTCGTCCTCACCCTCAGCTGCCCCGAACGCCTGGCACTGTCCCGTGCGGTCAACTGGCACTGCCAGGGCCGCATCCTGCTCCACGGCAACCGGACGGTGGTCTTCAGCTGATCCGTGTGCCCGGCCGGGAATCCGCCGGACGCGCGGAGGTGCAGATGGCTCGTCCCCTCCCAGCGGGGAAGGGGACGAGACCGCTTCCGTGCGGTGATGGGTGAGCGACTACGGGTTGACGAACAGGTAGTCCGCGACCAGGCCGATCGGTGAGGACCAGTCGATGAACACGCGGATCGACACGACGCCGCTGTCCGGCGCGATGTTGTACACCTGGTAGCGGGCGCCGCCGATGAACTTGCCGCCGCTGCCTGTCGGTCCCTCGCTGATCGAGACGAAGGCACGGGTGTTGGGGCCGAAGCTGTTGGAGGTCAGGTTGAGGATCCACCAGCCGTTGCGCGGACCCCAGTTGTGCCGGTACGTCCACCCGAAGCCGGACAGATCCTGCGGGCTCACGCCTTCGGGTCGCTGCCCTCCGAGGAAGTGAATCTGCGACTCCTCGACCTTCGCTTCCTCGAACTGGACCTCTCCATGGCCCTCGGAACCTGCGGGCATGGTGTCCCTCCCTAGTGTCCGTGCGTGACGTGACAGTGGGCACACGTTCCTGCTGGGCCAACCGCGCGTCAAGGATGTATTTCGTGGGATACATCCGATTCGGCCACAGGATGTTCGGAGGCTTCGGGAGCGTCATCCGACGGGCGAGCCTGCCGGTCCAGGAGGGGGCCAGTGACCAGCCGACAGCGCGAACTCGGCCACAGTCCGCCACGAACCTGGCGCGTCGGCGCCAGCGATCAAATGGGCACGGTCGACTCGGGCATGGACCGGCAGCTTCGGCGCCAGGTCGATGGCTGCCTGCTGCATGTCGACGAGATCCGCCAGGCGCGCGCTCCCCACGGTCAGGTGCGGAGTCGGGTTGGGATGCACACCTCGGTAGGGCGGACAAGCGGGGAACCGACGCCACACGGCATCGGTGAGATCTCGGAAGGATGTGTCCGGCTCGGGGGCCAGCCACACGACCTCCTGCCCGAACCACCCCACAGTCGGGAACGTGCAGGTGAAGGCGGGAATCGTCGCCAAGCACGCCCGCACATCGTCGATCACGTTCTCCGTGATTCCCTCAGGCGCGACGAAGGGGTAAAGCACAGTGACATGTGCCGCAACCGGCCAGGACGCAGTGGGGTCCAAGAACCGCCGGTAGGGCCCCACGACCCCCTCGGCTTCGGCCACAGGAACGATGATCGCGGTCTTAGTCGCCCCTGCCAGCTTGTCCAGCCGTCCCTCAACCATCACGGCATGCTTGCACACGCCGCATAGCAGCATCAGGTGCTGAGGTGCTGAGGTGCTGAGGTGCTGAGGTGCTGAGGTGCTGGGCGCCCTCCCGCATTACGCTCCCCTTCACGTCAACGAGATCGACCGCTGAGCAGCACCGTCAATGACCGCAGGAGCAATGTGCCGCCGCCCTTCGTGCACCGGATCACCAAGTACGACCCTGCCGACCGCGACGGGCACGGCAGTTACATCGGCACCGAGGACACGACCAGCGACCACGGGTCGGTCGAAGCGGCCTACCTGCGGGCGATCGCCGCGTTCGCCACTGACACCGGCGTCGACCACCTGGTCATACGTGAGCCGGGGATCGCCGGCCTGGCTCACTTCGGCCTGGAGCCGGCCGTCGAGGGGCACGGCCTTGCCGCACTCTTCCCGCCCGACCTCAGCGGATTCCACGATGGTGCGGAAGTGCCCCTGGCCGTCGGTCTGGAGCTGGTCCGGGTCATGCTTCGTGACAACGGCGCCTGGTGCTGCCTGGAGGTGGAGGGCAGGTTCACCGTGCGCGTCGGATGGGACCAGTACGTGTACGTCAGCAGTGACAAGCCCTGCGAGGGAGCCGTTGCCCGCACCCGGGCGCTCGGCCTCTTTCCGGAGCGGTTGGAGCGTTCGCCCTACGATGCGGACCTCGATGACCCCGGCGTGCAGCGGCCCGCCGACGAGGACTTCTGGTCCCGACTTCGCCGGTCCATCGACATGGGGCAGGCAGCGATATTGGAGGAGGAATACCTCAGCAACGCTTCCCGCTGGCACCGCCTCGCCCAGAACACCCTGGACGCGGTACGCGCCCGGCTCACCCCGCGTGCCCAGTTGACCGTCTGGCCGGACCTGCCCGCCGAACCCGACGGGGGCGCGGTGGAGTTCGTATGGGAGGGCGAGAACGGGGTGATCACCAGCACGATCGCCGACGCGTCCGAGTATCAGGAACTGACCGCCCACGTGGCCGGCGCCCGTGCCGCCGCAGCCTTGTTCCTGTACGTCGATGAACGCGATCCGCTGTTTACTGCCGTCCTGCCCGACCGACGGCTTTCTGCGGGCCCGGTGGGGGAGCGGTTAGACCGGGCGTCCCCCAACCTCACGCCCAGGGCGGTCCGTTGACTGACCGAGGAATCCGCCCGAATGTCGTCAGCGCGCCGCGGTGATCCTGATCTCGGCCACCGTGCCGTCGCCTCGCAGGGCCAGCGGTCCCGGGCCTTGGTGGCGTACGCAGTCGAGACGGCCCAGGGCGGTCTCCCCTCCCTCCGGCCCGCCGACGGCGAGTCCCTCGGTGGCGGCCATGACGAGGAGCGTTTCGCCCGCGGCGCACGCCATTTCCGCCCCCTGCGCGGCGGTGACGGTAACGATCTGCACGTGTGCCGTTGCCCGGCCCCTGCGGGTCATCACATTCATGTCGCGCACCGCACCCGCCTCCAGCCGACAGTCTGTGGCCGCGTCGCCGGAGAACGCGAAGGGGCTCAACGGCTCGACCAGTTGCGGGGTTCCGTCCACGGTCAGCACCATGCCTTCGCCCTCGACCAGGGTGATCACGCGGTCGATCCCGGGAAAGGGGGAGAAGGCGCCTTCCGCGTCCACGTCCGCGATACTCACCCGCCAATCGAAGCCGTCCGCGGGCTTCGCCGAGGCGAGGGGCGCGTGGACGGCGCCCGACGCGACCTCGCGGGTCGTACCGCCGCCGTTCTTCCACGGCATGCTGCGGTAGTCGCTCCAGCGCAGAACGTCCTCGCCCATCTGAGGCCGCCTCCTTCTCCGTCGTACGCCTGGCCGCCTTCACCGGCGAGCCCGGGCCGCCACCAGGCGCCTCAGCCGTCGGATCGCAGGAGCACGCCCAGGCACGTGATCATCGAGTCCGTGGTCAGCCTACGTGCCGCCCTGGCGCGGAACCGTCCTCCCCTCGGCTGTCGTACGGCCAGGCGTCGGGGTGCGTTGGGGGATTCGAAGGTGTGCGCACGGCGGAGGGGGCGTCACCGGGTCTCGCAGTCGCATGTAACAGGCATGTATTAGGGGCGGGCGGGTGGAACGGCTTCCCGGGCCGCGTGGGTCCTGATGATCAGTCACGCCCGTTCGTGCCGATCGGACGGCACCGACCGCAAGGAAGAATCGATGCGCTCCAAGAACCTCACCCTCGCCGCTCTGGCCCTCGCCGCGGGTCTCTCGCTCACCGCCTGCCAGGGGGATGAGGACGCCACCGCGAGCGGTAAGAGCTCCGGCTCCTCCTCCGGTTCGTCGTCCTCGTCGTCCTCGTCTCCGTCCTCGTCCGGGACCTCCGGCGGCAGCGGCGCAACCGACGAGAACACCGCGGGCGGCAGCGACGATTCGGCCGCTGGGGAGGCCGACGAGGGCAGCGGTGGCGGGCAGATCACCACCGGAACCTGCAAGACGGCCAACCTCGAGTTCAGCACCTCCCACGGCATGGGCGAGGGCGACCTCCTGGTCGCCCTGAAGAACACCGGCGGCGACGCCTGTTCCCTCAAGGGATTCCCGGGAGTCGACCTCAAGGCCGACAGCGGCCCCGGCGGCCTCAGCGCCGAGCGCAGCAAGCTCGCCGCCCCGGCGGTCGCCCTCAAGTCCGGTGAGACGACCCGCTTCACCCTCCACACCCCGCGCAACGACACCGGCGGCTCCGGCGGCTCCGGCCTGGACATCACCACCATCGTCGTCACCCCGCCCAACGAGACGCACTCCAAGACCCTGCCGGTCTCGCTCAACCTCCCCGTCTCCGACAAGGCCGTGGCGACCGTCACGGTGGACCCCGTCGGCACCGGCAAGCAGTAACCGAGCGTCTGAGGCCCACGCCGGGCCAGCTCGCCCGGTAACCGGTCCTGGTACTCGTAGGCGACGGTGAAGCGGCCCCTCCTACCCGTTCTTTTCCATATGAATACGATGCAGAGGGAACTTCAGGCGCACGGACGGCGGGAGGCCAGCGGGGTTGTCGCTCTGCAAAACCCCTGTCATCGGGGCTCGTTGAGCGGAACATGGATGACACGAGAGGTCCGCTCGCCACCCCGCCCCAAGGCCAACTTCTCACCGGTGCTTACTGGTTGGACTCTCCCCGGCACATGGGCGATGAATGCACGTGGTGCACGCAGTTGAAGCAGGCAGGGGCCACGTCCGAGCAACGGGTGGCTCTGCCGCTGGGTGCCGACAGCGCACGCGGGTGAGTCTCAGCGGTACTTCGTGATCGGTCGACGAAGGAACGTCGACGGAGGAATGTCGACGGAGCAATGGGGCCCGTACCTGCAACTCAAAGCTCCGTCCGGTCTGCTCGCCTGATGCGACGATCATCCTGGTGTCTTCGCTGCCCGCCATGGAGTGAGAGGGCGAAATACGTGGATGTGTATGAAGCCGTGGTCAGTCGCAGGGCTG
Source organism: Streptomyces sp. NPDC054047 (assembly GCF_055585065.1). NCBI lineage: Bacteria > Bacillati > Actinomycetota > Actinomycetes > Kitasatosporales > Streptomycetaceae > Streptomyces > Streptomyces sp. NPDC054047. The sequence goes on from NZ_JBVJKV010000007.1 coordinate 457,595, forward strand.
TACGGGCGTTCAGCGACGAGCCGATACCCAAAGACGTACTCCAACGAGTGCTGGCCGCGGCCACACGGGCTCCATCGAGCGGCAACCTCCAGCCCTGGCATGTGTACGTCGTGACCGGCGAGCCCCTGGCCGAACTGAAGAAGCGCGCGACGGCCAGGGCTCTGGCGGCAGACCCGGGCGACGATCGGGAGTACCCGATGTACCCGGCCGAGCTGACCTCCCCGTATCTGAACCGCTTCTCCGCCGCGGCCGCCCTGCGCTACAAGGCGCTGGGAATCGAGCGCGACGACCCCGGCAGACCCACGAAGATCGCTGCCTTGAACGCGGACGCGTTCGGGGCTCCGGTCGTCCTGTTCTGCTACCTGGACCGGACGATGGGCCCCGGGCAATGGGGCGACGCGGGGATGTACTTGCAGACGGTCATGCTGCTGCTGAGGGCGGAAGGGCTGCACAGCTGCCCCCAGGTGATGTGGACGACGTATCGCAAGACGGTCAGTCAGGTGGTCGGAGCCGATGACGGGCTCGTGCTGTTCTGCGGCGTCTCGGTGGGATTCGAGAAGGAAGGTGTGCCACGGCCACGTACCGGGCGAGCGGATCTGGCGGAAACGGTGAGCTTCATCGGCGCGTGACGCGGTGCCCCGGGGTACGGCGAGGGCTTCTGACGGGTCGTCCGGTGGCTCGGATCAGCGACTGAATGGCGACCCGGTCCTGGCGGTGGCCGAGCACGCCGAGAGGGCGGCGGGCTCCGAGACGGTGTCGGAGTACGCCGCCCTGGGGCGGGACGAGTGGCGGGACGAGTGGCGGGACATGGCCCGCGCTGTCATGGCGGTTACTTCGGGTCGCTGTTGAACTTTGAGGTCGACCAGAAGTAGCCGAGCACCGCGAGGCCGATGCACCAGGCGACGGCGAGCCAGCCGTTGTGGCCGATCTCGGTGCCGAGCAGCAGGCCGCGCAGGGTTTCGATGGTCGGGGTGAAGGGCTGGTATTCGGCGACGGGCTGGAACCAGCCGGGCATGGAGGTGACGGGGACGAAGGCGCTGGAGAAGAGGGGCAGCAGGATCATCGGCATGGCGTTGTTGCTGGCGGCCTCGGCGTTCGGGCTGACCAGGCCCATGCCGACCGCGACCCAGGTGAGGGCGGAGGCGAAGAGGACGAGCAGTCCGAAGGCGGCCAGCCATTCCAGGGCGGTGGCGTCGGTGGAGCGGAAGCCGATGGCCACGCCGACGGCGCCGACCAGGACGACGCTGGCGATGCACTGCAGCACGCTGCCGATGACGTGTCCGATGAGCACGGAGCCGCGGTGGATGGCCATGGTGCGGAAGCGGGCGATGATGCCTTCGGTCATGTCGGTGGAGACCGAGACCGCGGTTCCGACGACGGTGCCGCCGATGGTCATCAGCAGGATGCCCGGGATGATGTAGGCGATGTATTCGGCGCGATCGGCGCCGCCGCCACCGATGCCGGCGCTCATCACGTCGCCGAAGAGGTAGACGAAGAGCAGCAACAACATGATCGGCGTGAGCAGCAGGTTCAGCGTCAGGGACGGGTAGCGCCGGGCGTGCAGGAGGTTGCGGCGCAGCATCGTGGACGAATCGCGGACGGCGAGAGAGAGGGCACTCATCGGGCAGTCTCCTTGGGCTGGCTGGGCAGGCCGGGCAGTCCGGGCTGGGGGGTGGAGTCGGCGGTCAGGGCGAAGAAGACGTCGTCGAGGTCGGGGGTGTGCACGGTCAGTTCGTCGGCCTCGATGTCCTTCGAGTCGAGCCAGTCGAGGATGGAGCGGAGCTCGCGCTGGGTGCCGTCGCTGGGGATCTGGAGTGACATCGCTTCGTCGTCGCGGGTGGCCTCGTGGAGGGTGGATGCGGCGGCTTGGTATGCGGTCGGGTCGGTGAAGCGGAGGCGGACGTGGCCGCCGGGGATCAGGCGCTTGAGCTCCTCGGCGCTTCCCTGGGCGGCGATTTTGCCGTTGTTGAGGACGGCGATGCGGTCGGCGAGTTCGTCGGCTTCCTCGAGGTATTGGGTGGTGAGGAAGACGGTGACGCCGTCGGCGACGAG